>NZ_JBEZYZ010000006.1:0-542350 GCF_040638895.1 Streptomyces sp. NPDC024017
CCACGCACACCACCTGGTACGGCGCACAGATCCCCCGGTCGATGGCCGCCGAGAGCGTCAGCGTGTAGCAGCGCGCACCGAACGGCCCGTCCTCACGGCCGCGACGGCCTTGTTCCACGAGCGGGGCTACGACGCGACGAGCATGCGCGACATCGCCGCCCGCCTCGGCTTCACCAAGGCGGCGCTGTACCGCCACGTGACGGGCAAGGCCGAGCTGCTGCGCGCGATCACCGGGCCGGTCCGCGCGGACGTGCGGGCGCTGCTGGCCGCGAGCGCGGCCGGGACGGGCCGGCCCGTCGATGAACTCACCGAGCTGCTGCGCGGGCTGGCCGGCGCGGCTGCGGTCGGCCCGGTCCGGTACGCCCTGTTCTGGGGACCGGACGGCGAGCCCGGCCCGCCGGCCCCCGACGCCGTGTGCCGTGACGAGGTGGTCCGGCGGCTGGCCGATCTGTACGAGCGGGCCGTGGCGCAGGGCGACGTGCGCGGCGACATCGCCCCCCGGCTCGCCGCCCGGCTCCTGGTGGGCGCGGTCGTCGGCGCCGCCGCGGAGCTGGGCGGTCCCGGCGACGGGGCGGGGCCACCGCCGTCACCGTCGGCCGTCGACGTCCTGCTCGATGGCCCGGTCCGCTTCCTGACCGGCGGGCGGGCCTGAGCACCGTCCGCCGGGCCGGGCCGGGGGCGCCGACCGGGTGAGCGCGGCACGGACGGCGTGCCGCAGCCACACGTGCACGGGCTCGGTCTCGTGGCGGGGGTGCCAGGCCAGGCAGATGTTGATGGGGTCGGTCTCCACCGGAAGGTCGAACAGCTCGATGCCCACGGACTGCCGCGCGCTGGCGGCGAGCGAGTGGGGCATCGCGGTCACCAGATCGCTCGACGCGATCATCAGCAACGCCTCACCGTAGTTCGGCACGGAGGCGATGACGTCCCGTCGCAGACCGCGCGCGTGCAGCGCACCGTCGATCGGGCCCGTCATACGGCCCTTGCGGGAGACGCTGACGTGCCGGACCGAGGTGAACGCCTGCGCGCTCACCGCCGCGGCCAGCAGAGGATGACCGGATCGCGCCACTCCGACGAACCGGTCCTCGAAGAGCGGTTCGACGCGCAGTTCCGGGCTGCACTCGTCGATGATTCCCACCTCGATGTCCACGGCGCCCTCCCGCAGCGGCGCGCTGCCGTGGCTGCTCTCCACCGTGAACGTGAACCGGGCGAGCGGCACCTCCGCGCTCGCCCGGTTCAGCAGCGCCGGAGCCAGCACCGCGGCGTAGGCCTCGTCCGCGACGATGGTCAGGGTCCTGCTGACCTGCGAGATGTCCTCCTGCCGGCTCGGGGCGAGGAGGGCTTCGGCCTCCCGCATCAGGGCCCGCACCTTGGGCTGGAGCTCCAGCGCCCTCGGCGTGGGGACCAGACCGCGCCCGGCCCGCACCAGCACGGGGTCGCCGAGCGCGCGGCGGATCTTGGACAGCGCACGGCTCATGGCGGGTGGGGACAGCGCCAGCCGCTCGGCCGCCCCGGTGACGCTTCCCTCCTGCAACAGGGCGTCCAGGGCGGGCAACAGCCGCATGTCCACATGAGACGCCAGGGCACCGGGCAGCGTGCCCGCCCAGTCGCCGTCCTGGCCGGGGTCGTCGACACCGGTTGGGCTCAATGCTTCTCCTGGGACGTGCTCGGCTCTCCGGCGTGGGGACGCAGCCACGCTATGACCAGGAGCGCCGCCACCAGCAACAGAAGGCCGATCAACCGCAACGACTCGGCCATTCCCGTGGTGAACGCCTCCCGTATCTGCGCCGATAGGCGGGCCGCGGCGGTGCCGGAGCGCTCCGCCCCGCGCAGGGCCGTGCCCAGCGCCTGTCCTCCGGACGTCCCCTGCAGGTGCCGCAGCCCGGCCGGGAGGGCCTCGGTGAACCGCGCGTTGAGCAGCGTGCCGAACACGGCGAATCCGAGCGCTCCGCCGATCTCCCGGCTGAAGCTGTTGACGCCCGAACCGACGCCCGCCTGATGCGCGGGCACCGAGCCGACGATGGCCTGGGACAGCGGCGGGTTGGACAGCCCCGACCCGACGCCGACAACGACGATGCACCCGGCGTACAGCACGTAGGCGGTGCCGGGGCCGCACAACGAGAAGAGCCCCAGGCCCACGACGACCACGAGCAGCCCGCAGCCGATGACCGGCCGCGCGCCGTACCGGCCGGCCAGCAGGGCGGCCCGCGGCGAGACCAGGAAGATGACGACGGCCAGGGGGGCCGTGCCCAGGCCCGCCAGGACGGCCGGATAGTCCTTGACGTTCATCAGGTACTGGCCGTTGAGAAAGAAGACGGAGTACATCGCGACGAAGGACACGATGATGCCGAGGGTCCCGGCGCGCATTCCGGAGTGGCGGAATACACGGGGATCCAGCAACGGCTGTTCCCGGCGCAGTTCGTACCGGCGGAAAAGCGCGAGAAACAGCGCGCCCGCGGCGAAGCTCAGCAGCACGGCGGGTGAGGCCCAGCCGAGTTCGGGCCCCTCGATGATGCCGAACAGCACGCCGAAGACGGCGACGACGAGGAGAAACACCCCGCCCGCGTCCATGGAGTGCTGATGGCGTTCGACTCGTGGCAGGGACTTCGCCGCCACGACGAATCCGAATGCGGCGAGAGGAGCGGCAACCGCGAACAGGGCCTGCCAGTCGAAGAACTGGAGAACGGCACCGCCCACGATGTTGCCCGCCACACCGCCGCCCCCGCTCAATGCGGTCCACAACGCGACGGCGTGACCGCGTTTGTCGGGCGGATAGCAACCGGTGAGAAGCGGAAGGCTGTTGGGCAGAATGAGGGCGGCCCCGGCCCCGGTCACCGCCCGGGCGACGAGCAGCAGGGCGACCGTCGGGGAAACGGCGGATCCGAGGGACCCCGCGACCATCAGGGCCAGGCCGGTGAGCAGGGCGCCCTTTCGCCCGAAGTGGTCACCGACGGCTCCGCTCGGAATCAGCAGGCACCCGAAGACGATCAGATAGCTGTCGACGATCCACAGCACCTCGGTCGGCGTCGGGCGCAGCGCGCTGGTGGCCAGCCGGCCGACCGCCAGGTTCACACCGGCTCCGAGACCGAACACCAGCATGACGCACATGCCGAGCGCGGCGACGGCCGCCCGCGAGCCGGGGCGGTCCCCGCCCGGCGCGGCGGCGGACCGCCGAGCCGGGCCGGCGGACGGGGAGGCGCTCATGAGCCGGTCCGTCCCGACGTGCCCGTGAAGGTGGACAGTTCCAGCCCCTGCCCGTCGGCGACGGCGACGGAGACGTAGCCGTTGGCGGGGTCGCGGACGTGGTCGAGATAGGGCAGGGCGGCGGCCGCGAACTTCACGGTGTCGTCCGCGTGCACCAGCGCGCCGGGGCGCAACCGGGGCTCGGCGGCGCGGACGACGTCGAGATAGAAGTCCGCCCAGCCGTCCAGGTAGAGGAGGTCGATCCGCTCGGGGAACGACGACATCACCTCCACCGCCTCACCCACGATCACCTCGGCGTACTGGGCCACGCCCGCGGATTTCAGATGGTCCCGGGCCGCCGCGCACTTTCCTTCGTGGAGATCCACGGTGTACAGCTTTCCCGAACCGTTGTCCCGGAGCGCCGCCGCGATATGGATGGCGGTGAAACCGTAGGAGGTGCCGAACTCGAAGACGGTATGCGGGCGCACGGCGCGCACCCATGCATAAAGCATTCGGCCGATGTCCGCGGGCGCCGCGTAATAACCGCCGGCGCACGCGTCCACCAATTCTTCCGGAGTCCATGGAGTGGTGCGATTCCTGATGTTGTCGAGAAGCTTCGGCTGTTCGACGGCGTCCACTCGCTGCTGTTCGGCTGCGATCGTGTCGAGCACTGCTCGCACCTGGGGGGAAGACAGAGAGGAAGACATTCTTCTGCGTCCTTTTCGCGGGGGTCAGCGGACGGTCTGGACTGGCCGTTCTGGGATTACTGGATGGGGAATGCGGAAGGTTTTGCAATGTGCCGTGATGAGTGGCTGGATGAGCAGGTCGACGCCCACGAGAAAACACACCGTGCCGATCCCGAGAGGTCCCCCCATAAGGAATCCGGAGATCATCAGAGAGGTCTCGATGAGCCCTTTCGCCGTCCAGAAGGGCCAGCGCCACCGGCTGGTCATGGCGAGGGCGAGCACGTCGATGGCGCGGATGCCGAAACCGCTCATGATGATGAGCGCCGACCCGTACGCGCACAGCAGCACCGCGCACGCGAGCAGCCCCGCCGACGGAACCGGCAGGGCGCGGGCGGGGTCCGACCAGCGGAGCAGGTCGATCACGCTGCCGCAGAAGAAGAAGGTGAACAGGGGGGCCACCAACGGCCTCTCCCGTGTCCAGGCCGCCACGACGACCAGGCAGACCACCGCCACCAGGGTCTGCGAGACGCCCACCGTGACGGGCAGGTGCCGCACCAGGCCGAGGGAGAACACGTCGAGCGGATCGGTGCCCAGGTCGGAGTGGATGAAGAGGTAGGCGCCGCAGGAGAAGACCAGGCAGCCGACCGGATAGAGTAAATGGTTCTTTCGCCGTACTCGCTCGACGAGCACCGGCTCACCTCCCCGCAGGGAAAACGAATGATGAGGAGCGAGGCGGAATCAGTATTCCGCCTTCGAGTTCCACTTTATTGATCGTTCGATGCCTTATCCAGTGCAATGTATGCAACATACATTTTCTTTGGATGGAATCCTCGCTTCCGGCTGCCCGGGCGGTTCGGGTGAGGGGAAGTTTAGGATGCAACCTTTATGTGTGAAGTAACCCACGTTTAATCCATGGTTTTCGGTGGCGCCCATATACTGTTTTCGCGACGAGTAATCGTTGAAGATGCGGCTGCGTGGGCAATGGTGCTCGCGTGCACATCTTGATGGGTGATGACCATGCATGGCAGGGGGAAGTACATGTCTCGCGCATCCCGTCCGACGTCCGAGCGATTAGTGGCTACTCTGGAGCCCGAGCAGGTGGTGTCGGATCGCGTGGCGGCCAGAACGGTATCGACACTCACGCCGCGGGAGCGTCAGGTCCTGAACGGGATAAAGGAGGGGAACTCCAACAGGATGGTCGCCCGACTGCTAGGGATTTCCGAGCGCACCGTCAAGGTCCATCTGCACTCGATCTTCATCAAGCTGGGCGCGGCATCACGAACCGAAGCGGTTATCGAGGGGATCAGGAGCGGTTGCATCAGCCTGCACTGATCGTCGCGTGCGTGTGGCCCCCGACGACACGCGTCGGGGGCCACACGCACAGGTCGGTCCGAGGTCAGGGGTTCCGGGTCGACGGCTCGCGGGCGAGCGCGAGGACGAGACGGGACGTCGTCTCCACCAGTTCCTTGTCGATGGGGGAACCGGAGACCAGGACCCGGTAGTACAGCGGACCGAGCAGCAGATCCACGAGGTGGTCGAGGGTGCGGTCGTCGAAGGTCAGGTCCTGGTCGCGGGCGAGGAGATCTCGCAGGCCGGCGATGTCGCGCTCCCGTTGCTCCTTCAGGAACCCGGCCCGCAGCGACGCGGCCGTCTCGCTGTCCAGCTGGGCGTGGCCCAGGAGGGCCAGCAGCACCTGGCCGGCGGGCTCCTCGAAGAAGTCGGCCACCCGCTGCAGGTGGGAGGTGAGGGTCTCCTCGACGCCGCGACTCTCGTCCGCGCGCCACTCCAGGGCCTCGCGGGCGTCGTCGGTGAGGGTGTCGAGGAGGATGTCGACCTTCGACTTCCACCAGCGGTAGATCGTCTGCTTGGCCACCCCCGCGCGCTGGGCGATGCCCTCGATGGTCAGGGCGGCGAAGCCCCGCTCGACCAGGAGGTCGTCCGCGGCGTGCAGCACCGCGAGCCGGACGCTCTCGCTGCGGCGTGGGCCGGTTCGGCTGACGACCGTGGTCTTCTCGCAGGCCGGTGGTGGTTTCCGCGTGGCGCTGATGGTTCCGTCAACCCTTCGCATCGTGTCCGTAGCTGTGATTCTGGCACAGCGGGCCCGCCATGAAACGGTTCACGGCAGGCCCGCTCAGGCGGCCTTCCGGCCGGTCCGCACCAGGCTGAGCAGGACGCCGAGGGAGAGCGCGGCGACCACCGCGCTGAACGTCTCGCCGGCCGGGCGCAGGCTGGTCTCGCGGATCAGGACGCCCACACCGATCGCGGGCACCGCCAGCATCGAGTACAGGATGGCGAAGAAGGTGGAGACCGAGGCGCCCCGGTGCTGGGGGGCGCTGCGCGTGGTGATGCCGCCGATGCCGTGACCCACGGCGATGCCCGTCGCCAGTCCGTTGACCGCGGCACCGACGAGCAGAGGAGCGATGGTGCTGGTGGCCATCGCGGCGGCGATCAGACCGGCCGCGACGATCAGGCCCAGGCACGAGGCGGGCAGGGCGGTGGCGGGCTTGAGGGTGCGGACGAGAAGCTGGCCGAGGGCGGTGCAGGCGAAGGCGATGAAGACCACGAGTCCGGTGAGGGCGTGGCTGGACTCGTGCAGCACCGTCCCCAGGAACAGGCCCGTCACGGCGGTCAGGACGCCGAGCACGGCGAAGCCCGCGCCCGCCGCCATCGCGGAGCGCAGGAAGTCCGAGCGGATCTCGGCGGGGACGTGCAGCGGCTGGACCTGCAGCGAGAAACCGGAACGGTGGGCGGAGCTCTCCCCGTTCACGAGGACACCGAGCGTGCCGATGGCGGCGAGGATGAGCATGACGACCCAGGGGGTGCGCAGCGGGGAGGGCGCGAGGTCCGCCAGGATCCCCGCGATCAGCGTGCCGCAGGCGAGGCCGCCCATGTTCGCGAATAACGCGAGGGTGGCGGGCTTGATGCGGCTGTGCTGCCCGAGCCGCTCGGTGAGGGAGGCGGTGGCGGCGCCGGTCACCAGGGCCGCGGAGAAGCCGGACACGACCCGGGCGACGAGCATCGCGGCGACGCTCTGGGCCAGCAGGAACACCACCGCGGCGACCACGGACAGCAGGGTGGCCGCGACCAGGACGGGACGGCGTCCCACCTGGTCCGAGAGCCGGCCGAAGACCAGCAGCCCGAGGACGACGCCGAGCGCGTAGACGGCGAAGACGACGGTCACGGTGAACGGTGTGAAGCCGAACTCCTCACCGTACAGCGGGTAGAGCGGGGTGGGCGCGGTGGTGCCCGCCATGGTGATCCAGAAGGCGAAGGCCACGCTGAACACAGCGAGGCCGCCGCCGCGTGCCCTCTCTGGAGCGCCGGTCCGGTCGACGGCGCGGACGGTCGAGTTCCCCACTGAAGTGGCCTCTCGTGAGCGGTTGAGTGCGGAAAGGCGCGGCGCATGCCGAGACTTACCGTTGCGTCTAATCTGGAGACTAGACTAGTCGTCGCGTCTATTCAATGGTGCGGTGATGGCCAGGGGATGGTGAACCAACAGGGCGCGGGCACGGCGGCCCGGCTCACACCTCGCGGGTTGAGTGCGGACGCCGGACGGGCCGTAGCGGGTCTCGATCACGCGCTCGAAGGTCAAGCCGAAGAGTGCGGACACGGAGACAGGAGGGGGCCGGGGGCGGCCGGGTGTAGCATTCCGGCACCGTGCAGCGATTGAGTCAAACGCTCGTCCACGTTCGTATGGGAAGGGGCCGACCGGCCGCCATCGAACAAGCTCGCGCACGCTCATGCGGATGAGTGGCAAACCACCCGTGATGGCGCACTCCGCCGTGCGCGGCACCGATCGCGAACCTACCGTTTGCCTGACCGTCCCCCCTTCTCGTACTTCCGGAGCGGCCCGTGGGCGCACCCTCTGCTTCCCGTCCTCTTCTCGGGGAGCGCGCCTCGCACGACGCCACCTGCCGGGCCTTCGTGCAACGGGCCGCCGAGCTGGGTGTGGCGACCAGCGGCCACCACAACCGGAACTACGTTGTTCCGCTCACGGAGGGCATGGCCCGCCTGGTCGGGCGTGAGGCGGGGACGTCGGTGACGGTTCGGATCCGGCGTCCGGACGCGCTGCCCGTCGTCATCCGGACGTGGGAGGACGAGGCGGAGATCCTCGGCGCGGTCCGGGGGGTCCTGCCGCACGCGCCGGAATGTCTCGTCAAGGGCGAGGACTTCGCCGTCCACAGCTTTGTGGAGGGCGTTCCGCTGTCCAGCGTCTGCGCCGACGGCAAACCCGTCGACACCCTGCTCATCCGGGCCCTGGCCGGTCTGCTCGCCCGGATGGCACACGTACGGCGGGGGGCGCTGCCCGCCCTGCCGTCCGGCTGGCCCCGCAACGACACGGACAGCCAGGGTTTCCTCCAGACGCTGGTCCACTTGGCCGACCGGCAGATCAGGCAGCCCAACTGGACTGCTTTCGGTGGGCTGTTCGCGGCGCTCGGCATCCCGGAGGACGCGCTCGCCGGGCTGGCCGGGCGGGTGCCCGCGATGGCCCGGCGGCCGTACAGCCTGCTCCACGCCGACCTGCACCGCGACAACGTGATCGTGTCGTACGCGAGCGACCCGCCCCTGATCTGCGTCGACTGGGAGCTCGCCACCTACGGCGACCCGCTGCACGACCTCGCGACGCACCTCGTGCGGATGCGGTACCCGGCGCACCAGTGGGCCGAAGTCGTCGACGCCTGGGGCGAGGCCATGCAGCAGGTCCGTCCGGCCGCGGTCAGCGGTCTGGCGCGGGATCTGCGGCACTATCTGGCGTTCGAGCGGGCGCAGTCCGTCTTCCCGGACGTGATGAGGGCCGCCCGGTCGCTGGAGGAATCGTTCACGCAGACGAGCCTGGACGAGGCGACGGCCGAGGTGCGCCGGGCCTTGGAGGCGGCGGCGGAACCGCTGCGGCTCCTCGGTGTGCCGCGGGAGGGCGAGATCCGGCGGGCCCTGTTCCGGTGGCTGGTGTCGCGGATGAACGGGGACATCAACGGCCGGGCGTGGATCGCGGAGGCGTTCGAGTGGCGGCCCGACCCGCGGGTGCCCGAGCGCTCCGACTTCCCCTCCGCTGCGGTCCGGGAGGCACTGCTGGCGGAGGGGGCCGCGCCCGCGGGCCGGGTGTTCAAGGGCACCGCGCACCTGAACACCGTGGTGGCGGTGCCGGGCTTCGGCTCGCCCGTGGTCGTACGGCGGAAGCTGCCCGACGTATGCCGCCGGGAGCGCGGCTTCCTCAGCGAGCACGCCGTGCTGCGCGCGATCGAGGAGTCGTCCGCCCGGGTGGCGGCGCCGCAGGTGCTCGCCCTGGGCGAGACCTACCAGAGCGACACCATCGCCCTGCACACCTACGGCGGGCCGCGGGACGTCGACCGGCCCCCCAACCACCCGGTCCACGGTCTGCTGCCGCACGAGGCGGACGGCCTGGTGGACCAGCTGTGCGCCCTGACGCAGGTCAGGTACGAGCAGGTCGACCCGCTCGCCGGCCAGGGCGCGTTCCACGACTGGCTGCGGGAGCAGCTGATCTCCCTGGTACGGGACCTGCCGAAGGCGTCTCAGCAGCTGGCGCGACACCTCGGGCTGCCCGACCCGGACCGGTTGCAGCTGATCCTCTCCCGGCACGGCGTGAGCGACCGGGAGCCCGCGCTCCTGCACGGCGACCTGAACCCCTGGAACCTCGTACGCCGTGACGACGATCTGGCGCTGACCATCATCGACTGGGAGATGGCCGTCGTCGGCGACCCCCTCTACGACCTCGTCCGGCACATGCACCTCACGCCGACCCGTCCGGAGATCAGGGAGCGCATGTTCCGCCGCTGGGAGCGCCTGCTGCCCGCCGCGTACACCCGCGACTGGCGCAAGGACTGGCGGGTGTACCGCCGGCTGGAGATCGTGCGCTCCGCCTACGTCGACCTGGACCGCATCGTGACGGGCGCGAGCCTGGACGCCCCCAACGTCCGGCGGGCGGTGGACTCCTACGCGGTGACGCTGGCCGTCGCCACGGGCTCGCTCGGCCTCCCGGTGCGCTCCACGGCGAACCCGTACCTCGCCCGCGCCCTGGCCTGACCCGGCCCCTGCGTAGGCTCCCCCTCATGAGCGACCCCGGCCTGCGTGAGCGCAAGAAGCAGCGGATGTACGAGACCGTGTCGGACATCGCCGTGCGGCTCTTCATGGAGAAGGGGTTCGACGCGGTGTCCGTCGCGGAGGTGGCGGCGGCGGCCGAGATCTCGAAGCCGACGCTGTTCCGGTACTTCCCGGCCAAGGAGGATCTGGTGCTGTACCGGATCGCCGATCACGAGGGGGAGGCCGCCCGGGTGGTGGCGGGGGCCGAGGTGGCGGCCGTGGAGGCGTTGCGGCGGCATTTCCTGGAGGGGCTGGAGCGGGGGGACCCCGTGACCGGGCTCAACGACCATCCCGACGTGCTCGCCTTTCATACCCTCCTCTATGGGACGCCCTCCCTGGTCGCCCGGGCGCACACGCACCAGGAGCGGTCGGAGGCCGCGCTGGCCGAGGTGCTCGGGGGTGATCTGGACGCGCGGCTGGCGGCCGGGCAGATCATGGCCGTGCTGCGGGTGCTCGCGCTGGAGAACTGGCGGCGGATCGCGGCGGGGGAGCGGGTGGCGGACGTGCGGCCGGACGCGGTCGCGGCGGCGGAGCGGGCGTTCGGGCGGCTCGCGGCCGGGCTGCCGCCGCACCTCCGGGGCGAGACTCGGTAAATTATTTAACTCGGTCACGTTTTCGCGTACGCTCGGTGGAATGACCTCGACCGAGCCTGCCCTCCAGTACGCCCTCGACCGGGAACGCGCCCACCACGAGCGCTGCCGGACCGCCCTCGCCGCGATGGTCGAGGGCGCCGGTGAACAGGTCGTCGTCGGCGAGGACGTGTCCGCCTCCGGCGCCGATGCCGAAGTCCTCGGGTACCAGTTGCGCAGCCGGGCGAAGGCGCTGCGGGAACTGCCCGAGGGGCCGCTGTTCTTCGGGGCCCTGGAGGGCGGGGACGGGCAGTTGCACATCGGGCGGCTGAGGATCTCCGAGCACCCGGCCGAACCGCCCCTCGTCGTCGACTGGCGGGCGCCCGTCTCGCGCGCCTTCTACCAGGCCTCGGCGCGGGACCCGCAGGGCGTCGCCGTGCGGCGGCGGTTCGGATGGGCGCCCGGCAGCCGGGGCGACTCCGGGGACCTCACCGGCCTGGAGGACGAGCACCTTGAGCAGGGGGAGACGCGCGACAGCGAGATCGTCGCCCGGGAGATCGAGCGGCCCCGGGTCGGGCCCATGCGGGACATCGCCGCGACGATCCAGCCCGAGCAGGACGACCTCGTCCGGGGGGATCTGGCGCTGTCGGTGTGCGTGCAGGGCGCGCCGGGCACCGGCAAGACCGCCGTCGGGCTGCACCGGGCCGCGTATCTGCTCTACACGCACCCGCAGCGCATCCGGCGCGGCGGCCTGCTGATCCTCGGGCCCAACCGCACCTTCCTGTCGTACATCGCCGAGGTGCTGCCGGCCCTCGGCGAGAGCGGGGTGCGGCAGTCGACCCTGGGGGAGGAGATCGCGCGCTGCGAGGTCCGGGGCGTCGACGACGAGCGGGCCGCCGTCGTGAAGCACGACGCGCGGATGGCCGAGGTGCTGCGGCGGGCGCTGTACGCGAGGGTGCGTGCCGAGGGGAGCGGCGCGGAGATCGCCCTGCCGGACGGGGCCTACCGGTGGCGGGTGCCGGCGGGGGAGCTCGCGCGGATCGTGGCCGAGGTGCGGGAGGAGGAACCGCCGTACGGGGTGGGGAGGGAGCGGGTGCGGGCGCGGATCGTGCGGTGCCTGCGCGAACAGGTCGAGCGGCGGGCCGGGCCGCCGCCGAACGCCTGGGTGCGGCGGGTCGAGCGGGCGCGGCCGGTGTCGGCGTACGTCGACGCCGTGTGGCCGCGGGTGCGGCCCGAGGAGGTCGTGGCCGAACTGCTCGGTGACGAGGAGGCGTTGGCGTCGGCCGCCGAGGGGCTGCTCGATGCCGGTGAGCAGCGGGCACTGCTGTGGGAGCGGCCGCCCCGGTCGTGGAAGTCGGCCCGCTGGTCCGCCGCCGATCTGGTGCTGCTCGACGAGGTGGCCGGGCTGATCGGGCACCCGGAGGGGTACGGGCATGTCGTCGTCGACGAGGCGCAGGATCTGTCCCCGATGGAGTGCCGGGCCATCGCCCGCCGGGCCCGCTTCGGTTCGCTGACGGTGCTGGGGGACCTGGCGCAGGGGACGACGCCGTGGGCGGCGCGGTCGTGGCGTACGGTCCTCGCGCACCTGGGGAAACCGGACGCGACCGTGGTCGCCCTGACCACCGGCTTCCGGGTGCCGCAGGCCGTCGTCGGGCTCGCCAACCGGCTGCTGGAGCGGCTGGACGTGGACGTGCCGGCGGCTCGTTCGCTGCGCGGGGACGGGGAGTTGCGGATGCGGGAGACGACCGTCGACGGCGTGCCCGGGGCGGTCGTGGCGGCCGTACGGGACGCGCTGGGGCGGGAGGGCTCGGTCGGCATCGTCGCGGCGGACGCGGACGTCGCCCGGGTGCGGGCGGCCCTGGACGCGGCCGGCATCGGGGCGGCGGGCCCGGACGAACTCGGCGCGCGGGTCGCCCTGGTGCCGGCGAGTGTGGTCAAGGGCCTGGAGTACGACCATGTCGTGGCCGTCGAGCCGGCGGCGATCGCCGAGGCGGAGGAGCGTGGGCTGCACCGGCTGTACGTGGTGCTGACGCGGGCGGTGTCGCGGCTGGAGGTGATTCGGGGAAGGCCACTGCCCTTCTAGGGAACGGTGGCTAGGGTCCATGTCATGGCTGACGGCGACGCGTTCACGGACATACCCACGACCACCCTGGCCGATCTGCTGGGCCGCGAGCAGGTCATGGACATCGGGATCCGGCCGCTGTGGGGACCGGTGCCCCGGGTGGCCGGGCCGGCCTTCACCGTACGGTGCCCTCCCGGCGACAACCTGATGCTGCACGCCGCGATCCACCGGGCCGGCCCCGGCTCGGTCGTCGTCGTGGAGTCGGGCGACCTGGACTACGCCCTGGCCGGCGGAAACGTCTGCGCCGTCGCCCGGCGCCGGGGCATCACCGCGTTCGTCGCCGACGGGGTGATCCGCGACCTCGCCGAGGTCCGGGACATGCGCTTCCCGGTGTTCGCACGCGGCGTCATCCCCATCCCGGGCACCAAGTCGGCCGCGCGACCGCTGAACGAGCGGGTGCGCTGCGGCGGGGTCGCGGTCGACCCGGGCGACACGGTCGTCGCCGACGAGGAGGGCGTCGTGGTGGTCCCCGGCGCCCGCCGCGAGGAGGTGCTGGCCGCGGCCCGGGCCAAGCTGGCCAAGGAGGCCGAGGAGTCCCTGGACGCGTGGGAGTCGGCCCACCGCGCGCGCATCGACAAGATCCTGGCGGACCAGGGCTTCGAGGACTGACAGGCCGGCCTCAGCCGGTCGGTCGGCACGCCGCGGCGGGGTACCGCTCATCCCTCCTCGGCGAAGGGCCCTCCCTTCGTGAAGGCCAGTTCGTGGAAGCGGTCGCCGATGTGGCGGTGGGTGGCGGCGTCCGGGTGGACGTGGTCGGGCAGCGGCAGGGCGGCGGCGTCCTTCGGGCCGTAGAGGTCGAGGCCGTCGAGGTAGTGGAGGTTCGGGTCGTCGGCGGCGCGCTGCCGGACGATGCGGGACAGCTCCTCGCGGATGACGGTGAGGGTGAGTTTGCCGGTGGGCGTCTCCGCCGGGTCGCCCATGGCGGCGAAGACCAGACGGCCCTTGCCGATCTCTTCGCCGTCCGGGGCGGTGGGGCCGGGCGTGTCCTCGTGGATGGCGCAGTGGATGGGGGAGACGAGCAGCAGCGGGGTGTCCGGGTGCCCGTCGCGGATCGTGTCGAGGAAGCCGTGCACGGCGGGGCCGAACGCGCGCAGCCGCATCGCGTCCGCGTTGACGATGTTGATGCCCATCTTGACGCTGATCAGGTCGGCCGAGGTGTCCCGCATGGCGCGCGCGGTGAACGGGTCGAGCATCGCGCTGCCCCCGAAGCCGAGGTTGGTCAGCTCCACACCGCCCCGCAACGCGGCGATCGCGGGCCAGACGGCCGTGGGGCTCGCGGCGTCGGAGCCGTGGCTGATCGAACTGCCGTGGTGCAGCCACACCCGGCGGCCCCGGTCCGGCGCGGGCACGACGGGCGCGTCCGTGCGCAGGGCGACCAGCTCGGTGGTCTCGTTGTGCGGCAGCCAGATCTCGACGTCCTTGTCCCGCGCGGGCAGGCCCGTGAAGCGGACGGTGCCGACCGGGCCGTGCGTGACCCCGCCCTCCCAGGTGGCCAGGTCGACGGTGAGCACGTTGCCGCCGGTCCCGGCGGCCTGGCCGGCCGGGACGCCGTCGACGAGCAGGTCGTACAGCCCGTCCGGGCGTGACGGGAAGCCGGTGTAGTCGCGCTTGGTGCGCAGCGTGTCCAGTTCGACGGCGGTCGCCGCGGTGCGGAACGCCAGGCGTACGCCGGAGGGCTGCGCCTCGGCCATCGCCAGCTGCGGATTGGTGTTCTGCGCGCGGGCCCGGGCGGGGAGCCGGTGGGGGAGCAGACCGTGCTCGGTGCGCTCCACGTCCAGGGCGCCGCGCAGAAGGTCCGCCGTGAGCGGGGTGGTGATCCAGTCGTGCTCGGTGTGCATGGGTGTCAGCCTCGGGGATCGGTAGGGGCCGCGGGCCAGTTCCGCAGCAGGGCGTCGAGGGCGTCGAGGATCCGGGCCCAGGTCTCCTCGGTGTCCGGGGCGCTGTGGCTGAAACCGCCGCCGAGCTCCAGGCTGACGTAGCCGTGGAAGACGCTGCCGAGCAGCCGGACCGCGTGGGTCTGGTCCGGCTCCGTCAGGTCGTAGCCGCGCAGCAGCGCCCGGGTCATCTGCGCGTGCCGGACACCGGCGCTCGCGGCCGCCGTCTGCGGGTCGAGCCGCAGTTGGGCCGCGGCGTAGCGGCCGGGGTGTTCCCGGGCGTAGTCGCGGTACACGTTCGCGAGGGCGGCCAGGGCGTCCTTGCCGGCCCGTCCGGCCAGGGCCTCGGCGGCCCGGTCGGCGAGCTCCGTGAGGGCGAGCAGGGCGATCCTGGTCTTCAGGTCCTGGGAGTTCCGCACATGCGAGTACAGGCTCGCGACCTTGACGTCGAACCGACGGGCGAGCGCCGAGACGGTGACCTGCTCGAAGCCGACCTCGTCGGCGAGCTCGGCGCCGGCCTCGGTCAGACGCTCCGGGGTCAGTCCTACGCGTGCCATAAGGATCCTCTCTTCTGCCTGAAGAGAGTGTGTATCTGCCTAATAGTTTTAGGCAAATGGATTAGGCAAGTACCCGCCGTCTCCGGCCCCGGTGGGTCATCCCCCAGGGCTTCAGGACGGAGATCACGGTCATGAAGACGTAGGCGGACAGCGACACGACCGGCCCGAACAGCACGTCACCGGCGTCCGGCAGCGGCCCGCCCGCGGCCACGGCGGTGACCGCGGAGTTCACCCCGGGGCGCAGCGCGAACACCGTGGCGGTGGTCGTGGCGAGGGTCAGCCAGAACTTCGTGTACACCCACCGGTACCGGGCCAGCCCCCACACCGTGCCCAGCGACAGCAGCAGGCCGCTGAGGAGCGTGAGGAACGCGACGGGGAGCAGGAGCCAGTCGGCGAAGAGCTCCATGGACCGGACGGAGGCCTCCACGGTCCCGGCGGATCCGGTGGTGGCCGCGGTGATCCCGAGCGCGAGCAGCCCGAGCGTGAGCCCGAGCCAGCAGGCCGAGACGATGACGTGCACGACGAGGACGGCCCGGCGGGCCGGGCGGCCGAGCCTCGACGGCGGGCTCCGGCGCGGCTTCCTCGGCATGCCCGGCTTCTGTTCGGTATGCGTGTTCACGTCGGACACGGTGCCGAACGGCGGCCGCGGGGTCGTCTCACGGCGGGAGTAACCCGGCGTACTGGCGTCGGAGTACGGGTCGTGTCACTGCCGTCGCCTAGGGCCTGTCGTTCGGATCAGGTCGGCTGAGAGAGACTGCGCCACGCCCCGCGACGCCGGCATGATCCAAACGACAGGCCCTAGGTTCGCGGCATGACCGAACCCTCCCACCTCACCGCGGTCCGCGAGTCCTACGACACCGTCGCCGCCGACTACGCCCGGCGCGTCAAGGAACCGGCCGAGCTGGACCCGGTGTCCCGCGCGATGCTGGCCGCGTTCGCCGACCTCGTACAGCCCCCGCACCCCGGGCCGGTCGCCGACCTGGGCTGCGGCCCCGGCAAGGTGACGGCACATCTGGCCGCCCTCGGGGTGCCGGTGTTCGGCGTCGACGTGTCGCCGAGGATGGTCGAGCTGGCCCGGGCGGCGTATCCGGAACTCCGCTTCACCGTCGGCTCGATGACCGCGCTGGACATCGCCGACGGTGAACTCGGCGGCATCCTCGCGTACTACGCCACCCACCACACCCCGCCGCAGTGGCTGCCGACCGTCTTCTCCGAGTTCCACCGCGCCCTGGCGCCCGGCGGCAGGCTGATGCTGGCCGGCCATGTCGGCAACGACGAGCACCTCCGCCCGACCCACGCCTACGGCGACCATCCGGTGTCCTATGAGTCGTACCTGCTGCCGCCGGACCGCATCGCCGAACTCCTCCACCGCGCCGGGCTGGTGCTCACGGCGCGGGTGGTGCAGGAACCGGAGGGCGGGTCGAAGAGGCAGGTGGGCACGTTTCTGGCGTACAAGCCGGGGTGACCTGGGCGGGGGTCAGGCGGACCGCTCGTGCACCCACACCCGCAGCGGTCCGACGGCCTCGAAGCCGTACCGGAGGGCGGCCGCCAGGCCGGCGCCCTGTTCGTAGCCCACGACGGGCAGGGCGGGGAAGAGCTGGCCGACCGCGTGCAGGACGAGGGGCCAGGCCGCGTCGGGCGGTCCGAAGACGTTGGACACACCGACCACGCGACTGCTCCGGCCGGCCACCGCCCCGCAGACCACCCGTCCGTCGGCGGATCGCCCGGCGAGCACGAACGTCTCCGGAACGTCGAGCAGCCCCGGACCGAAGAGGTCCGCGTTCCCGCCCCCGTCGTCCCAGGCCAGGGCCCAGTCACGCAGCGCGTCCGGATCACTCACGACCTCCCACGCGAGATCCGGCGCGGCGACGGACCCACCTGCCGCACGATGAATCCACTCCGCCTCGAACAGCACCCGGAACCCCGCCGCCGTCAGGTCGAGGTCGGCGAAGCTGTCCTTGACCGAGGCTCCGGGCGAGACCGTGTCGATCCGTGCCACGAGCGCGATCGGGTCGGCGCCCGGCCTCAGCGTCACCGCGTCGGGGTAATAGACGGGCGTACGTCGCGCAGCGGCCCAGGTCTCCTCCTCGAACGCGCTCTCCACCCCATGCACCCGGCACATCACCGCACACCACGCGGCGTTGTCACGGGCGGCGTCCCGGACCAGGAGCTGCTGAGGAGTCGTCATGAGTGCGGATCATGGCGGAGCACGGCTCGACTCGTCGAACGGATTGGCGGTCGGCCGCTTTCTAGGGTGTGCAGGGTGAGAGTTCCCACCGACCGGCCCGGAGGCGGCATGCCCGTGCACATGCGGTTGAGCGCGATCACCCTCGACTGCCCCGATCCGCTCGCCCTCGCGGCGTTCTACCAGCAGGCCACCGGACTCGGGATCCACCCGAAGTCGGACACCGACTTCGCCGCTCTGGAGAGCGAGGGCGGTCTCTCCATCGGCTTTCAGCGGGTCGACGGCCACCGGGCTCCCAGCTGGCCCGACCCGGCCGTTCCCCAGCAGCTGCACTGCTGCTTCCGGGTCGTGGACCTGGACGAGACGGAGGCCCGACTGCTGGAACTGGGGGCCGGCAAGCCGGATCCACAGCCGAACGAGGACAAGTGGCGGGTCCTCACCGATCCGGCCGGACACCCCTTCTGCATCGTCGCGGGCCTCGCTGCGCCCGAATGAGGAGTGCGACCCGAACAGGACCTCGCACTCGGTCAGGATGGCCGAGGCCGCGGAGCGCGGTCGAGCGGTATCTCGACGCGCTGGGCGTCCCGCATGTCACCGACCAGCCCGGCACGTTCGTCATCGCCGACAGGGCTTCCGACCGCCTCCTCGGAACACTCCTGCTCCACCGGCGCCCCGCCGACCTCCCCGGCCATGTCACCGAGGAGGGCGGGGAACTGGAACTGACCTACGTCCTGCGCCGCGACGCCTGGGGCGCGGGACTGGCCTTCGAAGCGGCCACGGCCGCGTTGCGCACCGCCGCGTCCGAACTGCCCGACCAGCCCGTCCTGATCGTGACCCAGACGGCCAACACCCGCTCCCTCGATCTGGCCGCCCGCCTCGGCTTCCGATGTGTGAGCACCTTCGAGGCCTACGCAGCGGAACAGACCCTCGCGGTGGCCGACCTGCACACGTTCCTGGCCTGAGTGACACGCCGGAGGGGACACCCCGGGTGGCGTGGCGCACTTTTGCAAGCGGGTGCTTGCAATAGTTAGCGGAGTGCTGCACTGTGGAGGCATGGCTTCGCTCAACGTCGGCAATCTCGGTGACTATCTGCGCGAGCAGCGGCGCACTGCGCAGCTGTCGCTGCGGCAGCTCGCCGAGGCCGCCGGGGTGTCCAATCCGTATCTGAGCCAGATCGAGCGCGGTCTGCGCAAGCCGAGCGCCGAGGTGCTGCAGCAGGTCGCCAAGGCGCTGCGGATCTCCGCCGAGACGCTGTACGTACGGGCCGGCATCCTCGACGCCGAGCGGGACCGGGACGACGTGGAGACGCGGGCCGTCATCCTCGCCGACCCGACGCTGAACGAGCGGCAGAAGCAGGTGCTGCTGCAGATCTACGAGTCCTTCCGCAAGGAGAACGGATTCGGGACCGGCGACGGCTCGGATGTCCCGGACGGCTCGGACGGCGTGGGCATCGTCGGTGTCGTCGCCGCTGACGGTGCGGTGAGTGTCGACGGGGACGCTCCCGACGCCGGCACGGAGATACCGCCGACCGGCCCGGCCGACGGCGGTCAGCCCGCCCGGCGCCGTAGCCGTAAGAGCGTCAGCAAGAGCGAGATCACGAACGACGGCGGTCAGCCCGCCACCCGCCGGACCCGCAAGGGCGCCGGCGACACCGATCCGCAGCAGACGGCCGGCTAGCCGGACCAGGGCATGGGCCGCCCGCCGCGGATCACACAACCCTCAGCCGCACCCTCAAGCGACACAGAATCCGGGAGGACCATCACCATGGCCATCACCGACGACCTGCGCAAGACCTTCAGCGACCCGACCCCGCTCTACTTCGCCGCAGGCACCGCCGACCTCGCCCTTCAGCAGGCCAAGAAGGTGCCGGCCCTGGTGGAGCAGCTGCGCTCCGAGGCTCCCGCGCGGATCGACGCCGTGCGCAACACCGACACCAAGGCCGTGCAGGAGAAGGCGTCCGCCCGGGCCAAGGAGGCCTCCGCCCGCGTCAAGGAGACGCAGGAGACCCTGCAGACCAAGGTCACGGAGTTCATCGGCTCCATCGACGTCGACATCAAGAAGCTCGGCAGCACGATCGACTCGGACCTGAAGAAGTTCGGCGAGAGCGCTCAGGACTTCGCGCTGCGCGGCGTCGGCGTGGCCGCCGAGTACGCCGTCAAGGCGCGCGAGACCTACGAGAAGGTCGCCGAGCACGGCGAGCAGGCCGTGCGGACCTGGCGCGGCGAGGCCGCCGACAGCATCGAGGACGTCGCCGAGGGCGTCGAGGAGCTGGCCGTGGCCGTCGAGCCGAAGCCGCAGCCGGTCGAGGTCAAGGAGGAGCCGGCGAAGCCGGCCGCCGCCGCCCAGGCGAAGAAGGCCCCCGCCGCCAAGAAGGCCCCGGCGCGCAAGACCACCACCGCGAAGAAGACCACCCCGCCCGCCAAGTAGGACGGCGGAGCGGCCACACGGGCCGGGCACCCTGGGGGTGTCCGGCCCGTTGTACGGGTACGGTGACCGCGTAGGACGAGCCGAGTCAGGTGGTGGACGTTGTGCTGATGCAGGGCTTCGCAGGGTTTATGTGGCTTCTGAGCATGGCTCTGATCGTTTTCAGCGGCTTCGCGTTGTTCGACGCGGCGGTGCGCCGGGAGGACGCCTACCGCGCGGCCGACAAGAAGACCAAGCCCTTCTGGCTGATCATCCTCGGGATCGCCTTCGTGGTGAACCTGCTCTTCCCGATCCTGTCGTTCCTGCCGATCATCGGCCTCATCGCGACGATCGTGTACATGGTCGACGTACGGCCCGCGATCCGGGCGCTCCCGGGCGGCGGCCGCAGCCGGCGCGGCTCCAGCAGCGACGGCCCCTACGGCCCGTACAACGGCGGCCGGTAAGGGCCCGCAGCGGCGTCGGCGCCTCGCGGCATCGGCGCCCGGGACGCCTACGGCACGCGGTCCAGCAGCAGGACCGCCACGTCGTCCGTCAGCTCGCCACCGTTGAGGTCGCGCACCTCGTTCACCGCCGCCCGCAGCAGCTGCTCGCCCCGCAGCCCCTCGGCGAACTGGCGGCGGACCATCTCCGTCATGCCGTCCTGGCCGAGCCGCTCCCGGCCCTGGCCGATGTGGCCCTCGATCAGGCCGTCGGTGTAGAGCATCAGGCTCCACTCGGCCCCCAGCTCCACCTGCATCCGCGGCCAGCGGGCGCCGGGCAGCAGCCCGAGCGCCGGGCCGTTGTTGTCGTACGGCAGCAGGCGGGCCGGTTTGCCCGGGCTGGCCAGCAGCGGCGACGGGTGACCCGCCAGGCACAGCCCGGCGCGGCGCCCGTCCGGCGCGATGTCCACCGTGCACAGGGTCGCGAAGATCTCGTCGTCGGCCCGCTCGTGCTCCAGCACCTGCTGGAGGGTGCCCAGCAGCTGGTCGCCGCACAGGCCCGCCAGCGTCAGCGCGCGCCACGCGATCCGCAGCTCCACACCGAGGGCGGCCTCGTCCGGGCCGTGCCCGCAGACGTCACCGATCATGGCGTGCACGGTGCCGTCCGGCGTGCGCACGACGTCGTAGAAGTCGCCGCCGAGCAGCGCGCGCGAGCGGCCCGGGCGGTAGCGGGCGGCGAACCGCAGCGAGGAGCCCTCCAGCAGCGGTGTCGGCAGCAGACCGCGCTCCAGGCGGCGGTTCTCCTGCGCGCGCAGCCGGCCCTCGGCGAGCCGGCGCTCGGCCGACTCGGAGCGCTTGCGCTCCACGGCGTAGCGGATCGCCCTGCTCAGCAGCCTGCCGTCCAGCTCGTCACGGAAGAGGTAGTCCTGGGCGCCCACGCGCACCGCCTCGGCGCCGCGCTCGGCGTCACCGGACGCGGTCAGTGCCAGCACGGCGTGCCGGGGCGCGAGCTCCAGCACGTGCCTGAGCACGGCGAGCTCGTCCTCGGAATCGCCGTGGCCCGGCGCGGGCAGCGCCAGGTCCAGCAGGATGCAGTGGACGTCGTCGGTCAGCAGCCGCCCGGCCTCCGTCAGGTTGCGGGCCGTGCGGACGCGGATCGGCTTGCCGGCCTGGTCGAGCATGTCCGGCACGATCGGCGAACCGGCCGGGTCGTCCTCGATCAGCAGCAGCGTCAGGTTGGTGTGGGCGGTGTTGTTCTCCACCTTGTCCGTGGTGTTCCCGGCGGTGTCCGGCGTGCGGCCCGCGGGCGAGGCGTCCTTCACGGACTCCTCGGCCGAGCCGCAGCGCGGGGACGCGGCCTGCGCCTGACCACTCTCCACGGCCGGGATCGCTCTCTGCCGCGGTATGGGTACGGGCATCGTCTTGGGTTCCTTCCCTCCCCCCGAGGGCACGGCGGGGACGAGGGACCTCGACCCACCGACGGGGACCATAGCGGGTGTCGGCGCCGCATTGGAATGGTGTGAGCCACGCCGCTGCGCCACCGGCCAGTGTCATATGCCGCGATATGCCCCGCAGTTGGACAGCTCGGAGATGCTGGGGGGATGACGAACGTCACGTCAGCGCATGTTTGGCCCGCGGTGAGGCGTGGACTGGGTCACGTGGGCCAGGTCACCGCAGGCGTCCGACATCCGGTGTGCGGTCGTCGGGCCGCCGCCCGCGTTCAGTCGGCGGCGGCGTCGGCGTCCGGCCGTACCACCCCGAGGATGGGCATGGATCCGGCCCCCGCGATCGTCACGGTCCGCCCGGGGCGCGGCGCGTGCACGATCGCCCCGTCGCCGATGTACATCGCGACATGGCTGGCGTCGCCGAAGTAGATGATGAGGTCGCCGGGGCGCATGTCCTGGACGTCGATGTGCCGCAGCTGCTTCCACTGCTCCTGCGAGGTGCGCGGGATGCCGCGTCCGGCTGACAGCCAGGCCTGTGACGTCAGCCCCGAGCAGTCGTAGGTCTTCGGGCCCTCGGCGCCCCACTGGTACGGCTTGCCGATCTGGGCCGTGGCGTACTTCACGGCCTTTTTGCCCTGCTCCGAGGCCTTTCCATTGATCTCCTGGAGTATGCCGGAGTCGAGCCAGGCGGTCTGCGCCTTGTTCGCGGCCTCCTTCTCCAGCTCGGCGAGGCGCTCCTGCTCCTCCTGCTGCAGCTCGGACTCGAGCTTCTCCGCCTGCGCGATCTGCTTCTCGATCTTCTTCTGCGCGGCGGCCTTGGCCTTGCGGCCCGCCTCCAGCTTCTTCCACTGCGCGGAGGCGTCCTTGGCGTACTGCTCCAAGTCCTCCTGGGTGCGGGTCAGTTCGCCGAGCAGGCCCTTGGTCGCACGGTGGCCCTCGCGGACCCGGCCCGCGCCGTCGAGGAAATCCCGTGGATCGTCGCTCAGCACCAGATGAGCCTCGGGCGGCAGCCCGCCCCCGCGGTACTGGGCGGCGGCCGCGGCGCCCGCACGGTCCTTCAGCTTCCTGAGCTTCTCCTGGCCCTTGACGATCTTCTTGGCCAGCTCGACGACCTCGGCGGACTGCTTGTCCGCCTTCTCCTCGGCGGCGTTGTACTCGTCGGTGGCGCGGCCCGCGGCGCGGTAGAGCTTGTCGAGCTTCTTGCGGACGGCCTCGAGGTCCTTGGCGGCAGCCGGCGTCGGGCCCGCGCTCGGGGTGGGTGAGGGGGTGGGGTTCGCGAACGCCGTGCCCGGTGCGGCCAGCACCGTGAGCGCGCAGACCACGGCCACCGCCGTCGCGATCAGGCCGCGCTTGCCCGTTCCCATACCTCAGCCCCCAAACTGATTAACCGTCAGTAACGTGCGTTTCGCCTGGGGATGCTGCCATGCCGGCTCGGAAAGCGACAGGGGGCAGTACTTCCCGTCACCCCATCGCAGGTATGCCACCGGCATCACGATCGCCCCGTTGGTGTGACGAACGACTCAAAGAGATCGTTCCCAACGGGCCCTTTCCGGACGAGAGGAGTCAGGCGCCCGGGGCCAATGCCTCCCACCGCACCGTCACTTCGCCCTGCCGCCACCGCGCCGGCCCGTCCGCCACCGGCCAGTCGGCCGTCAGGTCCCGTACCGCCCGGATCCAGCGCTGCCGGGCGCCGTAGGAGGCGTAGGGCGCGGCGGCCGCCCAGGCGCGGTCGAAGTCGCGCAGGAACGCGTGCACCGGCTCGCCCGGGACGTTGCGGTGGATGAGCGCCTTCGGCAGGCGTTCCGCCAGGTCCGAGGGGCGTTCCAGGGAGCCCAGCCGGGTCGCGAAGGTGACGGTGCGCGGTCCCTCCGGGCCGAGCGCGACCCACACGTGCCGGCGCCCGATCTCGTCGCAGGTCCCCTCGACCAGCAGCCCGCCGCGCGACCCGGTCGCCGGATCGGCCGGTGCGAGCCGTGCGCACAGCCGCCGCCACACGGCCTCGACTTCGCCCTCCTCGTACTGCCGCAGCACGTTCGCCGCGCGGACGAGCAGGGGCCGCTGCGGGATCGGGATCTCGAAGCCGCCGTGCCGGAAGGCGAGCCCCGCCCGCTCGTAGGGCAGCGCCGCCGCGACCCGGGCCGGTTCGATCTCGACACCCACCACACGCGCGCGTGGCGCGACCGTACGCAGGCGCTGCAGCAGCTCGACGGCCGTCCAGGGGGCGGCGCCGTAGCCGAGGTCGACCGCCACCGGGTCGGCGGCGCGGCGCAGCTCGGCGCCGTGCGTGGCCGCGATCCAGCGGTCCATGCGGCGCAGCCGATTGGGGTTGGTCGTCCCGCGCGTCACCGTGCCCAGGGGTCGGGTCGCTGCGCGGGATGCCATGCGTACGAGGGTATGCGGCCCCGGATGGGACCCCGGAGGGCCCTGGCCCCGGCCCCTCCGCCCTCGAACGGTTGAGCGACAGGCGGTAATGATTCGGTAAAACTCCTGAATCGGGAAATGGAGCACCTCCTTCCGGTGTTGCACCCCGTCGGAGGGCACCGTGCGCCCTGCGAAGGCATGCCCGGAGCGAGGAGGAACGCCACGTGAGCCAGTACATCGGCAGGCTCGGCCGGCGCTCCGCGTCGTCGCCGCCGCGCCTGCGGTTGCACCGCAGGCCCCGCCGCGTCGCGATGCTCTCCGTGCACACCTCCCCGCTCCACCAGCCGGGCACCGGCGACGCCGGGGGCATGAACGTCTACATCGTGGAGCTCGCCCAGCGCCTGGCCGCGCACGGCATCGAGGTCGAGATCTTCACGCGCGCGACCGCCGCCGCCCTCCCCCCGACCGTCGAGCTGGCCCCCGGCGTCCTCGTCCGGCACGTCGACGCCGGTCCCTACGAGGGCCTCAACAAGGAGGACCTCCCCGCCCAGCTGTGCGCCTTCACCCACGGTGTGATGCAGGCCTGGGCCGGGCACCGCCCCGGCCACTACGACCTGGTCCATTCGCACTACTGGCTCTCCGGCCACGTCGGCTGGCTCGCCGCCCAGCGCTGGGGCGTCCCCCTGGTGCACGCCATGCACACCATGGCCAAGGTCAAGAACGCCAACCTGGCCGACGGCGACACCCCCGAACCGGCCGCCCGCGTCATCGGCGAGACCCAGATCGTCTCCGCCGCCGACCGCCTCATCGCCAACACCACCGAAGAGGCCGACGAACTCGTACGGCACTACGCGGCCGAGACCGACAAGGTCGCCGTGGTCCACCCCGGTGTGAACCTCAGCCGCTTCTCGCCCGCCGACGGCCGCGCCGCCGCCCGGGCCCGCCTCGGTCTGCCCCAGGACGCGCTGATCCCGCTCTTCGCCGGCCGCATCCAGCCCCTGAAGGCCCCGGACGTGCTGCTGCGCGCCGTCGCCGTCCTCCTCGACGAGCGCCCCGAACTGCGCTCGCGCATCCTCGTGCCCGTCGTCGGCGGACCCTCCGGCAGCGGCCTCGCCAAGCCCGAGGGCCTGCAGAAGCTGGCCGCGCGCCTGGGCATCGCGGACGTCGTACGGTTCCGCCCGCCGGTCGGGCAGGAGCAGCTGGCGGACTGGTTCCGCGCCGCCTCCGTGCTGGTCATGCCCTCCTACAGCGAGTCCTTCGGCCTGGTCGCCATAGAGGCGCAGGCGGCGGGCACCCCGGTCCTCGCCGCGTCGGTCGGCGGTCTGCCGGTCGCCGTGCGCGACGGGCACACCGGCTTCCTCGTCCGCGGGCACGATCCGGCCGACTACGCGCGCGTGCTGGGCGCTTTCGCCGACGATCCGCAGCTGGCGCCCCGGCTGGGCGACCAGGCCGCCCGGCACGCCCAGTCCTTCGGCTGGGACACGGCGGCCGCCGCCACGGCGGACGTCTACACGGCCGCGATGCAGGCGCACCGCCGTCGCGTACGCTCGCTGCATGGGTGAAACCGATCAGCAACAGCGCGCGGCACAGGTCGTCGAGGGAGCGCTGAAGGACGCCGAACTGGAGTGGGAGAGCCCCCGGCCCGGCACCTACGTCGCGCAGCTCCCCGGCACCCGCAAGCTGAAGACGACGGTCTCCCTGATCGTCGGCCGCCACTCCCTGTCGCTGAACGCCTTCGTCATCCGCCACCCCGACGAGAACGAGCAGGGCGTCCACCGCTGGCTCCTGGAACGCAACCTCAAGCTCTACGGCGTGAGTTACGCCGTCGACCAGCACGGCGACGTCTACGTCACCGGCCGCCTCTCCCTGTCCGCCGTCACCGCCGACGAGCTCGACCGCCTGCTCGGCCAGGTCCTGGAGGCCTCCGACGGCGCCTTCAACACCCTGCTGGAGCTGGGCTTCGCCTCGGCGATCCGCAAGGAGTACGAGTGGCGGGTGTCGCGCGGGGAGCCGACGCGCAACCTGGACGCGTTCGCCCACCTCACCCAGCGCGCCGAGCGCTAGGGCCTGTCGTTTGGATCAGCCCGCAGACGCGGGGTCTGGCACGCGCCTCTGCCGCGTTGTCGTCGGTTGCCGACTCCCCCACGCTCGGCTGCGCTCGCGCGGGAGGGACCCCCATCGCGTCGACGCCCTCCTCCGCCTTGCAGAGACACGCACCAGACCCCGCTCACCGGCGTCGAACGGCACCGTCGCTTCCCTGCGACCTGATCCAAACGACAGGCCCTAACCGGCCCGATAACGCCCCGGCGGCACACCCACCAGCTTGCGGAAGTGCCGGGTGAGGTGCGACTGGTCGTAGAACCCGGCCGCCACCGCCACGTCGCCCGGTGAGCGCCCCTCGAGGAGCAGCCGCCGGGCGTGCCCCACGCGCAGGGACGTCAGGTACTGGTGCGGGGCGATGCCGTAGGCCGTGCTGAACGCCCGGACGAGATGGGCGGGATGGGCGCCGAGCAGCCCGGCGGCCTCCCGCAGTCCGACGCCCTCGACGATCCGCTCGTCCAGCAACTCGCGCAGCCGCCGCGCGAGAACGGGATCGGCCGGCCGAGGGGAAGCGGGGTCGCCCCGCAGATGCCCGCGCAACCGCTCCCCGACGAACAACAGCCTGCTCTCGGCCTCCAGTTCCTCACCGGGCCGGCCCAGCACGCCGTGCAACTGCCCCACACGCCGCCGCAGCAGGGGATCGCGCAGATCGGGCCGGTCGACGGCGGCCCCGATGAACTCGTCCCCGAGATGCGTCCCGTCGAGGTACAGCACCCGTTTGCGGAAGCCCTCCGCAGTGACGGGGGAGCCGTTGTGCGGCACGTGCGGCGGCAGCAGCGACACGCTGTCGTGCGGGGTGCCGTGCTCGTGCCGGTCGAGGTCGTACCGCACGGCGCCGGTGTCGACGATCAGCAGCGTCCAGGCGTCGTGGACGTGCATCGGATACGCGTACTCGGTGAACCGCGCGTGGAAGACCTCGACGACACCCGGGACGGCGGGCCGCCAGGCGGAGACGATCCGCTGCCGGTCCGGCCCGCTCGTGCGGGTGGGCGGAGAAGCCATGCAAAGAACGTACAAGACCCCGGCGGAGGGCGCCGGGCACGCTCGGACCATGAACACCGAACCGATCCGCTTCGACACGAAGATCGCCGTACTGCTGCGCGCGGACCTGGAGCCCTGGCAGCGCCTCAATGTGACATCGTTCCTGGTCAGCGGCCTGGGAACCCAGCTTCCCGAGGTGATCGGCGAACCGTACGAGGACGCGGACGGCGTGCCCTACCTCCCCATGTTCCGCCAGCCGGTCATGGTCTTCGAGGCCACCAAGGAAACCCTGACCACCGCCCACGCCCGTGCCCTCTCCCGCGCCCTGCCCCGCGCGGTCTTCACCTCCGACCTCTTCTCCACGGGCAACGACCGCGACAACCGCGCCGCCGTACGGGCCGTGCCGACCGCGGACCTGGATCTCGCGGGGCTCGCGGTCTACGGCCCGAAGAACGCCGTGGACAAGGTGGTGAAGGGGGCGCGCATGCACCCGTGAGTCCGGACGCGGGCGGGAGGACGACCAAAGTCGCGGGCGCGTAGACCAACGGCTGACGACAGGGCGGGCGGCTCCTGAAGAGACTGCTCCCATGGAGGAAGCCAGGAACGTTCCCATGCGGAAGAGCCCCCGGGCGCGGGCGGGCAAGGCCATCGAACTCGCCGAATCGGCCTGGGTCATCGTGCTCTTCTGCGTCGCCTGCGGTGCCGTGGCCGGCGCCCTGCTCCCGCTCCTCGCCCGCCTGCTGCTGGCCCTCCCGTGGTCACCGCTCGAAGGCCCGGCCGAGCTGCTGACCTCGGTCCCGGAACCCGCCCTCACCCTCGGCACCACCGCGGTCGGCGTGCTCGGCGGCCTGCTGCTCGGCTTCACGGCGGCGCACGAGTCGCTGTCCGTCCGCGTCTGCGACACCCACGTGACCCTGACCGTCCGGGACAGCGCCCAGGAGTTCAGCCGCGAGGAGATCGCCGTGTTCTTCCGGGACGGCAAGCAACTCGTCCTGCTCGGCCCGGACAGCCTCGAACTGGCGCGGGAACACTGCGGCCTGAACTGGCAGCGTCTCGCGGACGCCCTGACCGGGCACGGCTACCCGTGGGCGCCGGAGGATCCGCACCGCGCCGAGTTCCGCCGCTGGGTGCCCGGCACCCCCGGCCTGCCCGCGGGCGCGGACGCCCTGCTGCGGGCCCGCGCCCAGGCCCGCAAGGACGAGGACGACGCCGAGGAGGCCCGGGAGTTGCGCGGGGAACTGCTACGGCTGGGAGTGGTCGTGCGGGACGAGGACAGGCGGCAGTACGTCCGGGTCGTGACCGGTGCGGTCAGCGGGTGACGTCGGCGGGTGAGGCCCGTGACGTCGGCGGATGTCGGCCGGTGATGTCGGCCGGTGACGTCAGCCGGTGACCTCGAAGGGCCCGCGCCGGGCGTCAGGGCGTCAGGGCGTACAGGCGGCGGCGATCGACACGCTGTTCTCGTAGAGGTGATGCCGGGTGATCCGCCCGCCCTCGACGGTGAGCCGCAACGCGAAGGGCCCCGAGAAGGCCTTGCCGGTCGCCCGGACGGTCCCGGAGAGCTGCCCCATCAGCACGGCGTCGGTCCCGTCGACGAGAACGGTGTCGACGGACGCGCGGGCCTCCTCCGGGACGGTGTACCGGGCCAGCTCATCGGCCTGCGCCGCACATTCGGCGGCGGTGGACCGAGGCCGGATCCAGGGCACGGCCGCGTTCTCGGCGAGCATCCAGTCGACGGTGTCGGCGAAGAGAGCCGTGAGTCCTTCGGTGTCGCCCGCGAGGCGGAGTTCGAGGAACTTCCGGACGGTGGAGCGGGTGGCTTCCGCGGTGTCGGTAGGCGTCATGGAACCCAGCCTGCCGGGGCGCCGGAGGATCGTCGATTACCTCGGAGGTAACCCGAGCGGTGCTGGTCCTCACCTTCCTGGTGGGCCCGTGGGTTCCCGGGGTGGGAGTGCGGCGGCCCTGATCCTAGAATCGAACGCATGAACGATCCAGAGTCGCGGCTCGCGCTGCTCCGCTTCCTGGAGCGCGTGCAGGAGCGCGACCTGGCACGCACCCGTCGGTGGATCGCGGACGAGGAACGCCGCCAGGCCGAACACCGCCGCGGCCTCCTGGCCCGGCCGCCCTCCCCGGACTGGCTGATCGAGCGCGGTCTGTCCGGACAGGAGTCCGTGTACGTCCACGTCGGCGGCTGCTGGAACGCCGGCCGGCGCAGCAAGGGCGTCGACCGCGACCATGCCCGGCGGGCCCTCGCCGAGGGAATCAAGGCCTGCCCGCAGTGCAGGCCGGACACGGAGCTCGGCTTTGTGGACGGGTAGTGCGGCCGTCCCGGGGGGAGGGTGGGACGCGACGCCCGCGCCCGGAGTCCCGCCCCGTTGTCAGTGCCCGGGGCTAGGGTCTTCGACGCGCGGCCGGCTTCCGGGGGTTCCAGCTCTGCAGGGAATGGTTGCATCCCCGATCTGTCCGGGGGCGGCCCGGAGAAGTCGTCCGGGACCCAACCGACGTTCGGGCTTCGTCGATGGCCAGCGGGAGACCTGCCAGCGCCGGCCGCGCAGCCCGTCCCGTGCGTCCGGGGCGCCGGGTGTGGGACCACGTGCGGAGAGACGATCATGCCGGTATGTCTGCGAACCAGCCCTCCGCAACACCGGCCGTCACGCGGCTCACCCACTACACGAAGACCGAGCAGGACGAGATCCTCGGCACCGGCGACGACCCCTTCGGTGTTGCCGGGGCCGGTCTGACCTGGCTTCCCAAGGAGGAACACTTCGGCGTCCGACTCGACGGCCGGCTGGTGGCACACGCCGGTCTGCTGCGGCTGCCCATAGCGATCGGGGACGTGGAGACAGAGGTGGTGGGCGTCGGGGGAGTGGCCGTTGCGCCCGGCGTACGGGGTCAGGGCCTGGCCCGGCTCGTGCTCGCGGCGGCCCTCGACCACGCTCGCACACAGGGCCCCCGGCATGCGCTCCTGTTCTGCCGGCCTCCTCTCGTGCCGCTGTACCAGCGCCTCGGATGGCACCCGCTCGACACGGACGTAGTCGTCGAGCAACCCGGCTCCCGCTTGGTAACCATGCCGCTGCGCACCATGGTGACGCCCCTGCACGGCACCGCGGGCTGGCCTTCCGGGCGGGTGCGACTGCACTCCCTGCCGATGTGACGGGCCGGGAGGTCACGACGTCGCCGCGGCCCGCGAACACCGTCACGCCGGGGAGCGGTGTGCCTCCCGCGCGAGCGACATGACCTGAACCGGCTGGGTCACAGAGTCCCGCTCCGTCGTGCCTCCCTGCTCGGCCCGGCCGGCAGCACCCCGACCCCGTCTACCTTCTCCGCCTCCTCCGGCACCCGCCGCATCAGCACGGCGTACCCCACCCCGGCCACCGTCCCCACCACCGCGCACAACCCCCACAACCACCGCGCCCCGAACCGGTCGATGACGACCCCGGACAGCAGTGGAGCGACGAGGGCGGCCACGGACCAGGACATCGTGTACATGCCCTGGTAGCGCCCGCGTCCGTGCACCGGGGACAGCCGTACGACAAGACTCGTCTGGGTCGGCGCGTTGACGATCTCCGCCAGCGTCCACACGCACACCGTGAGCGCGATGACCCCCAAAGACCCCGCGAAGGCGGTGAGCGCGAAGCCGTACCCCGCGAGGACGGACGAGACGACCAGTAGCCGGCGGGGATCCCGGTGTTCGATGAAGCGGGTGACCGGGATCTGGAGGACGACGATCAGTACGCCGTTGACGGCGATCGCCATGCCGTACTCGGCCGGAGTGAAACCGGCCTCGCCCATCGCCACCGGCAGCCCCACCGCCCCCTGCTGGAAGATCAGCGCGACGAGGAAGGACAGCCCGACGACGCTCATGAACCGCCCGTCGCGCAGCACGGTGCGCAGACTCATGGAGTTGTCCGGGGCGCCCGCCTGCACCGCCGTCTCGGCCGGCTTGGACTCCGGCAGCCGAAGGAAGACGAGGATCGCGCAGGCCATCGTCATCCCCGCCTCGATCAGGAACCCGGCGCGATAGCTGACCTCGGCGATGAACCCGGCGGCCATGGAGGAGACGGCGAAGCCGAGGTTGATGGCCCAGTAGTTCAGGGAGAAGGCGCGGATGCGGTCCTCGGGCCGGACGATGTCGGCCATCATCGCCTGCACGGCGGGCCGCGAGGCGTTGCTCGCCATGCCGACGAGGAAGGCGACGCCGGCGATCGCGACCGGGTCGCGCACGAAGCCCAGCAGCGCCACGGACACGGCGGTCGAGGCCTGCGCGATCAGCAGGGTCGGCCGCCGGCCCAGCCGGTCGGTCATCACCCCGCCGCCCAGCGAGGAGACCACCCCGCCGAGCCCGTGCAGGGAGGCGACCAGACCCGCGTACGTGGCGGAGTAGCCGCGGTCGACCGTCAGGTACAGCGCCATGAACGTGGCGACGAACGCGCCGAGCCGGTTGACCAGCGTGCTGGTCCACAGCCACCAGAACTCGCGGGGGAGACCGGAGACCGTCTCCCGGACGGCACGTCGGGCACGCAGGGCGTACGGCATGGATCCCCCGGAGGCAAAGGTGACAGCGGCGCTCGTAGCCGGCGCATGTAAGCAGCGCTGGCGGCATACGCAAATTACAAGCCGTCGGTTGCCAGGGGCCACTCGATTAGCAGATCCGGTCAAACGTCCGCCTGCCGGGCAGCCACGCGAACGGGCGAAAGCGTGGATTACGCTCTGAGGCATGGCCGACGCACCGTACAAGCTGATCCTCCTCCGCCACGGCGAGAGCGAGTGGAACGCGAAGAACCTGTTCACCGGCTGGGTGGACGTGAACCTCAACGAGAAGGGCGAGAAGGAGGCAGTCCGCGGTGGCGAACTCCTGAAGGACGCCGACCTCCTCCCCGACGTGGTCCACACGTCCCTCCAGAAGCGCGCGATCCGCACGGCCCAGCTGGCCCTGGAGTCCGCGGACCGCCACTGGATCCCGGTCCACCGCTCGTGGCGCCTGAACGAGCGCCACTACGGCGCCCTGCAGGGCAAGGACAAGGCACAGACGCTCGCCGAGTTCGGCGAGGAGCAGTTCATGCTGTGGCGCCGGTCCTACGACACCCCGCCCCCGCCGCTGGACGTCGACGCCGAGTACTCCCAGTTCGCCGACCCGCGCTACGCGACCCTCCCGCCGGAGCTGCGCCCGCGCACGGAGTGCCTGAAGGACGTCGTCGTCCGCATGCTCCCGTACTGGTTCGACGCGATCGTCCCCGACCTGCTGACCGGCCGCACGGTCCTGGTCGCGGCCCACGGCAACTCGCTCCGCGCCCTGGTCAAGCACCTCGACGGCATCTCCGACGCGGACATCGCGGGCCTCAACATCCCCACGGGCATCCCGCTCTCCTACGAGCTCGACGCCGACTTCAAGCCCCTGAACCCGGGCGGCACATACCTGGACCCCGAGGCGGCTGCGGCGGCCATCGAGGCGGTCAAGAACCAGGGGAAGAAGAAGTAGCGCGACGCTAGAAAGCCCCCGACCTGCGGTTTCTTGGCAGGGTGGGGGCTTTTTGGTGAGGCTGGGCCGTCCCTGGGCCGTCGCGCTTAGACATCGTTTCTGATGGCGTGATCGCTCGTTGAGCCGTGCATGACGGATCTGGTGGAGCGGTTGGTGCCCGACGAGTTGTGGGTGCTGTTTCGGCGGGTGGTCCCTCCGACGGAGGTCATACGGCCGCAAGGTGGCGGGCGGCGTCGGGCCGGTGACCGCGAATGCCTGGCAGCGATCATCTTCGTGGCCACTTCGGGCTGCACCTGGCGGCAGCTGCCGCCGGTATTCGGGCCGGCCTGGCCCACGGTCTACCGGCGCTTCGCCCAGTGGGCGGGGAGCGGGTGTGGACCCGGCTGCACCGGGTGATCCTCGACGAACTCGGCGCTCGGGGCGAGCTGGACTGGTCGCGGTGCGCGATCGACTCTGTCAGCGTCCAGGCGGAAAAGGGGGCCACTGACCGGACCGAATCCGACCGACCGTGGCAAGCCGGGCTCGAAAATCCACCTCATCACCGACCGAAACGGCATGCCGCTGTCGCTGGGCATCTCCGGTGCCAACATGCACGACAGCCTCGGCCTCAAGCCGCTCGTGCGCGGGATCCCGCCCATCCGCTCCCGCCGTGGCCCGCGCCGCCGGCGTCCGGCCAAGCTCCATGCCGACAAGGGCTACGACTACGACCACCTGCGGAAGTGGCTTCGTGAGCGTCGCATCCGCCACCGCATCGCCCGCAAGGGCATCGAGTCGTCCACGCGGCTCGGCCGACACCGTTGGGTCGTCGAGAGAACGGTCTCCTGGCTGGGCGGATGTCGAAGGCTGCACCGCCGTTACGAGCGAAAGGCCGAGCACTTCCTGGCCTTCGTCGGCATAGCCGCATCCCTCATCAGCTACCGCCGACTCACCAACTGAAACGGTGTCTTAGGGAAGTGCTGCGCCTGTTCCGCGACTGGGCTACCTCGGTGAGCGATGAGCCCTAGTCAACGGGTGATCGCGACCGGGTCTGGCCGTCTCAGTTTCCGTCTCATTCACCGTCGTTCACTGCTGTTCAGACCAGACCTGGGGGCGCTGCCACGAAGGTGGCCGTCACCCACGAACGCAGGTGAACGCCCTCGTACACCGCCCAGCACCCCACCAACACAGCTGGAAATCGTGTTGGCGTGAGAGCCGAGCGGGTACTGCGCCCGGTCGGCGATACGTGATCAGCTTGGGGTGTGGAGACCATCATCGCCAGTGCCATAGCCGTTCTGGGGACGCTGCTCGGCTCGGGGCTCACCCTGGCGTTTCAGCAGCGCACCACCGACAAGGGGCATCAGTTCACCCGCCATGAGAGGCTCCGGCAGGAGCGACTCGATGCTTACTCCGCCTACGCCGGCGCACTCGTCAACTACCGCCGCTGCCTGGTACATCTCTGGTTCTGCGAACACGAACAACCACCGCACGAGGACCCCAGCGTGGTGCGAGTCCGCGCATACGACCTGCGTTCCAACGCCCAAGAAGCTCTCTTCCGGGTGCAGATGATCACCGATGACGACGCCTTGAGCGAGGCAGCAGAAGCTGCACTTGCGGACGTCACAGCCCTGACCAAGACGGACAGCAGGACCGAACTGGACCAGCGCAGGGTGAAGACCCGCGACGACATCAGCCGACTGGTCCGAGCGTCCAAGCGCCATCTCTGATGCGCCTGCCAACGCGTCTGCACGTAGGGTCAGTCCGCCAGAGCCGTACGCCGGGCGGGCCGCACGAGCAGGGCGAGGAGGCCTACGAGTCTCACTGGGGCCGGCCGTTCCCCCGAACCGAACTCGAAGTTCCGCGAACCGCACTGCGAGCGCATCGGGGAGCCGCTGCCGCTGAGGACCGCCCCGAAATGGGCCGATGAGCGGAACCCCGGGCCGTCAGTCACGTCCGCGGCCCCGGCGGCATCATCGTCGCGCCGGCCGAGGAGATCCGCTGACGGGTCGGAATTCGGTGGCGGACCCGCCCCGCCCGGTCCACCATGCCCGCATGGTCTCAGGCGAGCACACCGGCGAGCACACCGGCGAACGAGCGGCGAACGAGCCGTCAGCGATTGCAGCGATGTCAGCGAGTACAGCGATAGCAGCGAGTTCAGCGACGTCGGGGACGGACCGGTGGACGCAGTCGACCATCTACCCCGACATGTGGGTCGACCCCGACGACGACCCCCGCGAGACCGACGACCAACCGGTCGACGAGCGCGGCATTCTCCTCGACCACCTGCGCGCCTACCGCCTCACTCTGGAGATGAAGTGCGCGGGCCTGGACGCCGAGCAGATGGCCCGGCGATCCACCCCGCCGTCCACGATGTCCCTGCTCGGGCTGGTGCGGCACCTGACGGAGGAGGAGCGGCACGTTCGCCGGGTGATGGCCGGCGAGGACGCGCCGAAGCTGTACCGCACGGAGGAAGACCGGGACGGTGACTTCAACGGTGCGGTCGCCGACCCGGCGGTCGTGGACGAGGCCTGGCGGCAGTGGCGTACCGAGGTCGAGCGCACCGATCGCTACCTGGCCGGCGTCACCGACCTCGCCACCCGCAACGCCGGCCGCTCCGACTTCGGCCCCGAACCCGGCGGACGACTCCAGCTCCGCGAGATCCTGGTCGCGCAGATCGCGGAGTACGCACGGCACTGCGGCCACGCCGACCTCCTGCGCGAACGGATCGACGGCCGCGTCGGGCAATGAGCACCTGCCCATGAAAAATTCGGCGGCAAAAGACTTCGGCGGCGATGTCGAGAACCCGTGCCCTGCTCCGTCCCCGGGGTGAAGGCGGCCAAGATGGGTCGCACCGGTACCGAGGAGAGACACGATGGCCAAGTACCTGCTGCTGAAGCACTACCGCGGCGCCCCGGCTTCGTCCAACGACGTCCCCATGGACCAGTGGACGCCGGAGGAGATCTCGGCCCACGTGCAGTACATGAACGACTTCGCGGCGCGGCTGGAGAAGACCGGCGAGTTCGTCGACAGCCAGGCGCTCGCCCCCCAGGGAGCGTGGGTCCGCTACGACGGTGAGGGGCGCCCGCCGGTCACCGACGGACCGTTCGCGGAGACCAAGGACCTCATCGCCGGCTGGATGATCGTCGACGTCGACGGCTACGAGCGCGCCGTCGAGCTGGCCGGTGAGCTGTCAGCCGCCCCCGGGGCGGGAGGGAAGCCGATCCACGAGTGGCTGGAGGTGCGCCCGTTCATGGGCGCCAAGCCCTGCATCACGGAGTGAGCTCACCGATGGACGAGGCCCTGATCAGAAGTCTCACGCCGAGCGTGCTCACGATCCTCGTCCGCCGCGGAGCCGACTTCGCGGCGGCCGAGGACGCCGTGCAGGACGCGCTGATCGAGGCGTTCCGCGTCTGGCCGGCGAATCCGCCCGGAGACGCGAAGGGCTGGCTGATCACCGTGGCCTGGCGCAAGTTCCTCGACCAGGCACGGGCGGACACCGCCCGCCGCCGGCGTGAGGACCTCGTCGACGAGGAGCCGGCGCCCGGGCACCCGCCCGACGTGGACGACACGCTCCAGCTCTACTTCCTGTGCGCCCACCCCTCGCTGACACCGTCGTCGGCGGTCGCGCTCACGCTGCGTGCAGTCGGCGGGCTCACCACCCGGCAGATCGCCCGGGCCTACCTCGTGCCCGAGGCGACCATGGCGCAGCGGATCAGCCGCGCCAAGCGCACCGTCTCGGACGTGCGATTCAACCAGCCCGGCGACGTCGCCACCGTGCTGCGCGTCCTCTACCTGGTCTTCAACGAGGGCTACTCCGGCGACGTCGACCTCGCCGCCGAGGCCATCCGGCTCACCCGGCAGCTCGCGGCCGCGATCGACCACCCCGAGGTGGCGGGGCTGCTCGCGCTCATGCTGCTCCACCACGCCCGGCGCGCCGGCCGGACCGCGCCCGACGGCAGCCTGGTGCCGCTCGCCGAGCAGGATCGCGGCCGCTGGGACACCGCGTCGATCGCCGAGGGCGTCGGGATCCTGCAGGCGGCCCTCGCCCGCGACCGGCTGGGCGAGTTCCAGGCCCAGGCCGCCATCGCGGCACTCCACGCGGATGCGCCCACCGCCGAGGAGACCGACTGGGTGCAGATCGTCGAGTGGTACGACGAACTGATCCGCCTGACCGACAGTCCGGTCGTCCGGCTCAACCGCGCGGTGGCCGTGGGGGAGGCCGACGGACCGCGCGCCGGACTCGCGGCGCTCGCGGCACTGGACGACTCACTGCCCCGCCACACCGCGGTGGCGGCATACCTCCACGAACGTGACGGCGCCCAGGAAACGGCGGCCCGCCTGTACACCGAGGCGGCCCGCAAGGCCTCCAACCTCGCCGAACGCGTCTACCTGACCCGCCAAGCGGCCCGCCTCAACGCCGGCCGGCGCCGCTGACGGGCCGCATGCGACAGGTCAGCTCACCGACAACGGCACAGGGTGCACCTCGTCCGCCTTGTGTCCGGCACGCTCGTGAATGCGCTGGACCGCTTCGGCCGAGGGGGCCTCGGAGAGGCAGTAGACGTAACCGGACTCCGGGTCCGCCCAGGCCATTTCGAAGTGGACCTGCTCGTCCTTCTCTATCGCGAGGTCCGCGTTGTGGGCTTCGAGCAGCTGTTCTTCCGTGATGCCCTTCATGCCGCGGTGGACATCCATGAACTTGGCCATGGCCGCGTGCCTCCTTCCCGGCACGGAGCCTGCCCGCGCCGCCTTGCCTCCCTCTCATGCTCCGCCCGTACGGCCACACGGGCGACTCCAAGACCCCAAGACCCCAAGACCCCAAGACCCCAAGACCCCTAGACCTACGTCGGCTCCCACGCCGTAGGGCCCCGGCGAACCGCCGAGGCCCCACAGGTCGTACGAACAACGATGCGCCGGCGTCAGCCGCACTGGCAGGGGCTGCCCGACTGGCACCCGCAGCCGCACCCCGAGCCGCAGCCGCACGCGGCGATCAGGGGCAGGCTCCTGATCTCGGCGGGCTGCTCGGTCTCACGCTGCCGGGCGGGGTCGGGCGTCGTGCTGGGGGATTCGGCCATGGGTCCCTCCTCGAGGCTGGTGCCTGTGCCCATTGGATGCCCGTTCCGCTGGGCGCATCAACGGCGCACTGAGGCGCCCGCGCGCCCCAGCCCATCCCCGGCCGCCCCCGGCCCGTGCCGGGCGCCCGCCCCCGACGCGGCCCGTCAGGCGCTCTCCGCCCCCGAAACCGGCTGGATCTCCGGCTGCGAATCCGCCTGGAGCTCGTCCGCGTGCTCACCCGTCACCAGGTACACCACGCGCTTGGCGACCGACACCGCGTGGTCGGCGAACCGCTCGTAGTAGCGGCCGAGCAGCGTGACGTCCACGGCCGTCTCGATGCCGTGCTTCCAGCGGTCGTCCATCAGGTGCTGGAAGAGGGTGCGGTGCAGCAGGTCCATCTCGTCGTCGTCCTGCTCCAGCTGGAGCGCCAGGTCGACGTCCTTGGTGACGATCACCTCTGCGGCCTTCGCCATCAGGCGCTGCGCGAGCTGGCCCATCTCCAGGATGGTGGCGTGCAGGTCGCTCGGGACCGCGCGGTCCGGGTAGCGCAGGCGGGCGAGCTTCGCCACGTGCTGGGCGAGGTCGCCCGAGCGCTCCAGGTCGGCCGACATCCGCAGCGACGTGACGACGATGCGCAGGTCCGTCGCCACCGGCTGCTGCCGCGCCAGCAGGGCTATGGCCCTCGCCTCCAGCTCGTGCTGGAGTTCGTCGACCCGCTGGTCGGCCTCGATGACGTTCTCGGCCAGCTTCAGGTCGGAGTCGAGCATGGCGGTCGTGGCGCGTCCGATCGCCGACCCGACCAGCCGGGCCATCTCCACCAGACCGTCGCCGATCGAGTCCAGTTCCTCGTGGTACGCGTCCCGCATCAGGCTTTCCCTCTCGTGCGTCTCAGTCGGGGGTCCAAGGGCCGGGGCCCACCGGACAACCGGCGGTACGACCGTCGTACAACCAACGGTCCGAACCCCACGCTCCCACGTTCCGGCCCGTACGCGTCCGTTTCCGTCATCCCAAATGAACCAATACTGGCTCCAAGGTGAACTCTGGGCGACGAGTGTTCGAGCTCGCAGCCCGACGGCTGTGGAGGGTGCCCGAGCCATGCCTAACCTGGGTGCATGGACGTGAACGCGGCGGTCGCCGCAGCGGCAGCGATCACCGGGGTGCTCACCGGTGTCATCGCCATGCTCGCGTTCCGCTGGAGTGAGCGCGAGCAGAAGCGCCCCACCCGTAGCTCCCTGCACACGGACGCGGTGCTTCCGCCGGGCGTGGACACGGTCCTGTCGGTCCTCAGGTCGTCAGCCGTCGTTCTCGACGAGGCGGACGCCGTGGTCAAGGCCAGCTCGGCGGCGTACGCCCTCGGCCTGGTCCGCGGCGGCAAGCTCGCCGTCGAGCCGATGCTGCAGATGGCCCGGGACACCCGGCGGGACGGGGAGATACGCCAGGTCGAGCTGGACCTGCCACGGCGCGGCACCGGACGCGGAGAGGCCCTGGCCGTCTCCGCGCGGGTCGCGCCGCTCGGCTCCCGGCTGGTGCTGCTGCTCGTGGAGGACCTGACCGAGGCCCGCCGCATCGAGGCGGTCCGGCGCGACTTCGTCGCCAACGTGAGCCACGAGCTGAAGACGCCGGTCGGTGCCCTCTCGCTGCTCTCCGAGGCCGTCATGGACGCCTCCGAGGACCCCGAGGCGGTCGAGCGGTTCGCCGGGCGCATGCAGATCGAGGCCACCCGGCTCACCAGCCTGGTACAGGAGCTCATCGACCTCTCGCGGGTGCAGAACGACGATCCGCTGGAGGACGCCGAGCCGGTCCGCGTGGACGAACTCGTCGCCGAGGCCATCGACCGCTGCCGGCACCAGGCCGGCGCCAAAGAGATCACCATGGCCGCGGGTGGCACCGCCGACCTGCACGTATGGGGAAACCGCGGCCAGCTCGCCGCCGCACTCGGCAACCTCGTCGAGAACGCGGTCAACTACTCGCCCGCCCGCACCCGCGTCGGCATAGCGGCCCGCACCGTCAACGCGCCCGGCGGGGACCACATCGAGATCGCCGTGACCGACCAGGGCATCGGCATCTCCGACAAGGACAAGGAGCGCATCTTCGAGCGCTTCTACCGCGTCGACCCGGCCCGCTCCCGTGCCACCGGTGGCACGGGACTGGGACTGGCGATCGTGAAGCACGTGGCCGCCTCGCACGGCGGGGAGGTCACGGTGTGGAGCGCCGAGAACCAGGGCTCCACCTTCACCCTGCGGCTGCCTGAGGCCGGTGCGGCCCGCGACCGCGCACATCAGCAGCCCGCCCGAGAGACACGCGCAGGAGGCGCGGGCCTCGACGTGGAGGCCGGGCGGTCCACCCCCACATCCCCCGAATCAGCAGCGTACGAAACGCTTCCCGCCCCGGAGGTCCTTCCGTGACCCGTGTGCTCGTCGTCGAGGACGAGGAGTCCTTCTCCGACGCCCTGTCGTACATGCTCCGCAAAGAGGGCTTCGAGGTCGCGGTCGCGACCACCGGGCCCGACGGACTGGACGAGTTCGAGCGCAACGGCGCCGACCTCGTCCTCCTCGACCTGATGCTGCCCGGCCTGCCGGGCACCGAGGTGTGCCGCCAGCTGCGCGGCCGTTCCAACGTCCCCGTCATCATGGTGACCGCCAAGGACAGCGAGATCGACAAGGTCGTCGGGCTGGAAATAGGAGCCGACGACTACGTCACCAAGCCGTTCTCCTCGCGCGAGCTGGTCGCCCGCATCCGCGCCGTGCTGCGCCGCAGAGGCGAGCCCGAGGAGGTCACGCCGGCGGCCCTGGAGGCCGGCCCGGTCCGCATGGACGTCGACCGGCACGTGGTCACCGTCGGCGGCACCAAGATCGACCTGCCGCTGAAGGAGTTCGACCTGCTGGAGATGCTGCTGCGCAACGCCGGCCGCGTCCTCACGCGCATGCAGCTGATCGACCGGGTCTGGGGCGCCGACTACGTCGGTGACACCAAGACCCTCGACGTCCACGTCAAGCGCCTGCGCGCCAAGATCGAGCCGGACCCGGGCGCCCCGCGCTACCTGGTGACGGTCCGCGGCCTCGGCTACAAGTTCGAGCCGTAGACCGGCCGCGCACTACGGCAGCACGAAGGGCGGGACCTCTCCTCGGAGAGGTCCCGCCCTTCGTGCTGCGACTGCTCAGTGCCCGGCGCTCGCCGAGGCCGCGTCGGTCGGCGTGCCGGACGCCCCGTGGCCACCCGGCGTCTCACCGCCCGCGGGGCTCTCCGGCGCGCCCGACTCACCCTCGGCGGGAGAACCGGACGGCGAACCGGACGGCGACCCGGACGGCGACGACGAGGCACCCGGCGCGGCCGGAACCTCGGACGGGCCCCACTCGGCGAAGTAGTGCTCGGCGGGGACGACGAACGCGCGCAGGCTCACGGCACCCGTCTTGCTGAAGGTGAAGGTGACCTTCTGGGCGTTGCCGTCCTGCACGGCCTCACGGCTGCTCGGCAGCATCGCCGTGGCGTTGTTCTTGCCGCCCAGGATCAGCGAGCCGCCGGGCGGGATGCTGAGGCTGCTGCCCTTGGCGGGCTTGAGCTCGGCGGTCTTGCCGGTGCCGGGGAGCGTGATGGACTCCAGCGTCTCGGCGCTCTTGCCGGAGTTGAAGAAGGTCGCGGAGATCGCGGCCGGGCCGGTCGACTCGAGGTCGGGCTGCGTGATCACGATCGCGTTCTGGACCTTGATGTCGCCGACGCTCGTGGCCGCGTTGTCCGGCTGGATCTCCAGGGTCTGGGCGTTGTTGCCGGCGCCGCACGCGGCGAGCGAGGCGATCGAGAACGCGGTGACGGCGGCGGCGAGGGCACCGCGTCGAAGGCTGCTGCTCACGGGGCGGCAACTCCTTGACTCGAGCGGAGCGGCCGGAAAAGCCGCCCTAAGTGTCTGTCAGCGGGCCTTAGGTTACCGAGCCGTCCGCGTCCGGCCGCACCCGACCCCCCGGCACGGCTGATCCCGCCTGAGTCGCACATGACCTCGGGTCACATTGGCGTGGTGCTCGTCCGGCATTCACATAAGAGCCCAGGGCGGTGCGGCAAATTTTCCGTGAAGGAATGCGCGGACCACCTCGGAATTGATCATCGGCGGCTCGTCATGGCGCCTCGTGATCAATTCCGGATTCGACCGGAACCCGGCTCGGCCCTCCGAACGGAGTAGCGGAAGTCGATCATACGGAACCGGACATATGGGGATGTTCGGCCGTCTGGGGGGCGCTCCGGATGCGTGTAACGTACGCGTTTCGCTCACCCCGAAGAGCCGCTCCCACCTGCGAATACCTTCTTCCACTCCCTGTCCGAAGCACGTTCCTGTCGGAGTTGTCAAGCCCCGAGATATGCCCTGACCTGCGAAAACGCCATTCAGAACCCGCAGTTTCCGTGTTACCCTGGATAGCCACGGAAGGGGTACCTGTCACATGACGTTCAAGGTTGGCGACACCGTGGTCTATCCCCATCACGGGGCCGCGCTGATCGAGGCTATCGAAACTCGCCAGATCAAAGGCGTGGACAAGACCTACTTGGTGCTGAAGGTCGCCCAGGGCGACCTGACGGTACGTGTGCCAGCGGACAATGCGGAGTTCGTCGGCGTGCGTGATGTGGTCGGTCAGGATGGGCTGGACCGGGTCTTCGAGGTGCTGCGCGCGCCGTACGCCGAGGAGCCCACGAACTGGTCCCGTCGATACAAGGCAAACCTGGAGAAGCTCGCTTCGGGTGACGTCATCAAGGTCGCGGAAGTCGTGCGTGACCTGTGGCGTCGTGAGCGTGAGCGCGGACTCTCCGCTGGTGAGAAGCGCATGCTCGCCAAGGCCCGCCAGATTCTGGTGAGCGAGCTCGCTCTCGCGGAGAACACCAACGAGGACAAGGCCGAGGCTCTGCTCGACGAGGTTCTCGCCTCCTGAGGCGAAGCCCGTCGCTCAGCGCTCTGCTTATCAGCGCGCCTGCACATCGAAATGCCGCGGTGCCCGATGACGAATTCCTGTCGCCGGGCGCTGCGGCATGTTCGTAATCCGACGCCGATGCGCCGTCCCCCCGGGATGTGTTATCACTCACGCCCCGGTGTTTGGCGTGCCGGGCCCGGGCAGCCGGCTCGACCAGCGTCACGGAAGGGTCCGGTCGAGCGCGTCGCGCCCGGCACTCCTCCAGGCCATACCCACGCCAGGCCAGCACACAAACCTGACAGGAACCGATGTCTGACGATTCGCGTCCCTCGCCGTCCGCCGGCCTCTCCGCGGCCCGTACGGCGGCCGTGATCCCGGCCGCCGGCCGTGGTGTCCGGCTCGGCCCGGGAGCCCCCAAGGCGCTCCGCGCGCTGGGCGGCACTCCCATGCTGATCCACGCGGTCCGCGCGATGGCCGCCTCCCGCGCCGTCTCCCTGGTCGTCGTCGTGGCCCCGCCCGAAGGTGCCGCCGAGGTCAAGTCGCTGCTCGACGCGCACGCGTTGCCCGAGCGGACGGACTTCCTCGTCGTCCCGGGCGGGCAGAGTCGCCAGGAGTCCGTGAAACTCGGCCTGGACGCGCTGCCGGCCGGCCACGACATCGTGCTGGTCCACGACGCGGCCCGGCCGCTGGTGCCGGTGGACACGGTCGACGCCGTGATCGAGGCCGTACGGGACGGCGCACCAGCCGTGGTCCCGGCGCTGCCGCTCGCCGACACCGTCAAGCAGGTCGAGCCGGCCGCGGTCCCCGGCGAGCCGGAGCCGGTCGTCGCCACGCCGGAGCGCGCCCTGCTGCGGGCGGTGCAGACCCCGCAGGGCTTCGACCGGGCCACGCTGGTCCGGGCGCACGAGACGGTGACCGGCGACGTCACCGACGACGCCGGCATGGTCGAGCAGCTCGGTCTCACGGTCGTGGCCGTCCCCGGTCACGAGGAGGCGTTCAAGGTCACCCGTCCCCTGGACCTGGTCCTCGCGGAGGCGGTCCTGGCCCGCAGGAGGCTCAACGATGGCTTCTGAGGCATCTGATCTCCGGCTGCCGCCGGGTGGGATCCCGCTTCCCCAGGTGGGCATCGGCACCGACATCCACGCCTTCGAGGAAGGCCGCGAGCTGTGGTGCGCCGGCCTGAAGTGGGAGGGCGAGGGCCCCGGCCTGGCCGGCCACTCCGACGCGGACGTCGTCGCCCACGCCGCCTGCAACGCCCTCTTCTCCGCCGCCGGGCTCGGCGACCTCGGGCAGCACTTCGGCACGGGCCGCCCCGAGTGGTCGGGCGCCTCCGGAGTCACCCTGCTGACGGAGGCCGCACGCATCGTGCGCGAGGCCGGTTTCCGCATCGGCAACATCGCCGTACAGGTGGTGGGTCCCCGCCCGAAGATCGGCAAGCGCAGGGACGAGGCGCAGAAACTCCTGTCGGAGGCGGCCGGAGCCCCGGTGTCGGTGTCGGGCGCGACGACGGACGGGCTCGGCTTCCCCGGCCGGGAGGAAGGACTGATGGCGGTGGCCACCGCGCTGGTCGTGCGCGCCGCCTGAGAGCAAGCGTTCGGGGCGTTCCCGTTGCCAATGTCACGAATATGTGCGCCCCGAGGGGAAGGTCCTGAGGCACACCCCGGGGCCCACTACCCTGGAGTGGTGACTATTCGCCTGTACGACACCAGCGCCCGGCAGATCCGTGACTTCTCCCCGCTCCAGCCGGGTTGCGTCTCGATCTACCTGTGTGGTGCCACCGTGCAGGCCGCCCCGCACATCGGGCACATTCGGTCCGGGCTGAACTTCGACATCATGCGCCGCTGGTTCGAGTACCGCGGCTACGACGTCACGTTCGTGCGGAACGTGACGGACATCGACGACAAGATCATCGCCAAGTCGGCCGACCAGAACCGCCCCTGGTGGGCCATCGGCTACGAGAACGAGCGCGCGTTCAACGACGGCTACCACGCCCTCGGTTGCCTGCCCCCGACGTACGAGCCCCGGGCCACCGGCCACATCACCGAGATGATCGAGATGATGCGCGGCCTCATCGAGCGCGGGCACGCCTACGTCGCGGACGGCAGCGTCTACTTCGACGTCCGCTCGTTCCCCGAGTACCTGGCGCTGTCCAACCAGGACATCGACGACCTGCGCCAGCCCGACGAGGGCGTCTCGGGCAAGCGCGACCCGCGTGACTTCGCCATGTGGAAGGCCACCAAGCCCGGTGAGCCCGACTGGGAGACGCCCTGGGGCCGAGGCCGTCCCGGCTGGCACCTGGAGTGCTCGGCGATGGCGCACAAGTACCTCGGGACCGCCTTCGACATCCACGGCGGCGGCCTCGACCTGGTCTTCCCGCACCACGAGAACGAGATCGCCCAGGCCAAGGCCTACGGCGACGAGTTCGCCCGGTACTGGGTGCACAACGCCTGGGTCACCATGAGCGGCGAGAAGATGTCCAAGTCGCTCGGCAACTCGGTCCTGGTCAGCGAGATGGTCAAGCGCTGGCGCCCCATCGTGCTGCGCTACTACCTCGGCACCCCGCACTACCGCTCGATGATCGAGTACAGCGAGGAGGCGCTGCGCGAGGCCGAGTCGGCGTTCGCGCGGATCGAGGGCTTCGTGCAGCGCGTGGTGGAGAAGGCCGGCGCCGTCGAGCCCGCCGCCGAGGTGCCGCTCGCCTTCGCCGAGGCGATGGACGACGACCTGGGCGTGCCGCAGGCGCTCGCCGTGGTGCACACCACCGTCCGGCAGGGCAACAGCGCGCTGGCCGCCGACGACAAGGAAGCCGCCGTGGCCCGGCTCGCCGAGGTCCGCGCGATGCTCGGCGTGCTCGGCCTCGACCCGCTGGACCCCCAGTGGGCCGGGGAGGGCGACCGGGGAGAGGACCTGCACGGCGTGGTCGACTCGCTGGTCCGCATGGTCCTCGACCAGCGCGAGGCCGCCCGGGCCCGCAAGGACTGGCCCACCGCGGACGCCATCCGCGACCAGCTGGGGCAGTCCGGCCTGGTGATCGAGGACGGCCCGCAGGGGCCGCGCTGGAGCCTCGGCCCTCGCTGAGACGAGCCCCACGGGCTGATCGACTGTGCCGCCCGGGCCTCCGGGCGGCACACTGCATAGACGGAACAGACATACACAGCCGTACGGACGCAGTCGTACGTACGCATCACCTCACGGAGACGAGTAGCTCAATGGCCGCGAACAACCGCCGCATGTCCGGCAAGAAGGGCGCGCAGGTCGGCAGTGGCGGCCAGCGGCGCCGGGGCCTGGAAGGCAAGGGCCCCACCCCGCCCGCCGAGATGCGCAAGGGGCACAAGAAGAACCGCGTCGCCAACGCCAAGGCGAAGCAGGCCGTGCGCCGGCCCACGGTGCGCGGCCGCGGCGGCAAGGGCACGTCCGAGCTGGTCGTCGGACGCAACCCGGTCCTGGAGGCGCTGCGCGGGGGCGTCCCGGCGTCCACGCTCTACGTCCAGCAGTTCATCGACAACGACGAGCGGGTGCGCGAGGCCCTCCAGGTCGCCGCCGAGCGCGGCGGGATCAACCTCATGGAGGCCCCGCGTCCCGAGCTGGACCGGATGACCAACGGTCTCAACCACCAGGGCATGGTGCTCCAGGTCCCGCCGTACGAGTACGCCCACCCCGAGGACCTGGCGTCCGCCGCCTACGACGAGGGTGTGGACCCGCTGATCGTCGCCCTCGACGGCGTCACCGACCCGCGCAACCTCGGCGCGGTCGTCCGCTCCGTCTCCGCCTTCGGCGGTCACGGCGTGGTCGTCCCCGAGCGCCGCGCGGCCGGTATGTCGGCCGGTGCCTGGAAGACGTCCGCCGGTACGGCGGCCCGCACCCCGGTCGCCCGCGCCACCAACCTCACGCGGGCCCTGGAGGCCTACAAGAAGGCCGGCATCACGGTCGTCGGCCTGGCCGCCGACGGCGAGTCCGAGGTCGGCGAGCTTCCGGCGCTGGACGGCCCGGTCGTCATCGTCGTCGGCAGCGAGGGCAAGGGGCTGTCCCGGCTGGTCGGGGAGACCTGCGACCACCGGGTGCGGATCCCGATGCCGGGCGGCGCCGAGTCGCTCAACGCCGGTGTGGCGGCGGGGATCGTGCTGTACGAGGCGGCTCGCCGACGCCGCTGAACAGGCGTCCGGAACTTCACCCGTACGGGGTAATTCCGGTGTCATTGGGGCGACGAGGACAAGCTTGACGGGGTCCGGACAGATCCGGCGGGTCAAAGCAGTGTCCTAACCCGACGTCACTCGGTTAGATGAGTGTGGACACCAGAACACCCCGCACACCCACGGGGGACCGCTCGTCGGGACTCGACGACGCTCCCGCGCTGAGCATGGTGAAGGTGCCGAGCGACCCGGCGCAGGTCATCGTCAATCACGCGAGCTTCCGCGTGCAGTTGGGCGTATCGACGCGTCGCGTCCAGTCCCCCCGGGTCGCACGGCATCTGACCGCCACCGAGGACACCGCCCGCATCCCCCACGCGGGGAGCGAGGCGGACGGGGCCACCGCCCGTCGCCGGCCCGTCGTCTGGAGCGGCAGATCAGCCCCCGACGACACCGGCGCGCACCGGCTCCTGCAGGCCGTGCGGCACGAGAGCGTCCGCCACGCCGACGAGCCCGTCTCCGACACCGGAGCCACCCAGGTCATCTCCCGCGTGGGCCCGGGCTACGACAGCCCCGGGTACCAGGGCGCGGGCTACGGCGGCGGCTACGAGGACGACCTCGCCCAGACCGTCGAGACCCCCGTCGTCGGCCCCCAGCGCACCCACGAGCCCGCCGACGGCACCCGGCTCCTGCCGCCCATGCGCACCGTCGGCAGCGCCTACGACGAACCGGCCTACGAGGACGACGAGTTCGAGGACTCCGCCACCGACGCGGACGACACCGGGCGCCGGGCCAAGCGGCACGGCGACGACCCGGCCCGGCACGCCTACTACCCGGGCCGCCGGATGAACCTCGGCGTCGTCCTGCTCCCGCTGCGCGTCTTCCTCGGCTTCATCTCCGTCTACGCCGGCATGGGCAAGCTGTGCGACCCCGTGTACTTCGAAGGCGGCAAGCGCGGCTCCATGGTCAAGTGGCTCAACACCCTGCATCCGTGGGAAGTCGCCGAGCCGCTGCGCCAGTTCGCCCTCGAGCACCCGGTCGGCGCCGGCCTGGTCATCGCCTTCGCACAGGTCATCGTCGGCGTCCTGACGGTGCTGGGCTGCTGGCAGCGCGTCGCCGCGTGTCTGGGTGCCCTGCTGTCGGCCGCGCTGCTGGTCACGGTCAGCTGGAAGAGCGTCCCGGCCTACGAGACCCCGGACATCATCTACCTCGCCGCGTGGTCCCCGCTGATCATCGCCGGCGCCCCCGTCTACTCCGTCGACGGCCGGCTGGCCGGCAGCGCCTGGCGCCGTCTCGGCCCCCGCGCCGACATCTGGGACCTGCGCCGCTACGTGCTGCGTCGCGGCGCCCTCGTCACCGCCATCGCCACCGGCCTCACCCTGCTCGTCGGCTCGCTGCTCGGCGGCGCCGTCCGCGACGCCGACCGGGTCGTCGTCCCGGGCCCCGGCGAGGCCCCGCGCAACGAGCTGCCCGGCTCCCCGCTCCCGGGTGAGCCCGGCAAGCGGCAGGACAAGCGGACCCCGTCGGCCTCCTCCTCGCCCACCCAGGGCGCCACGGCCGGCTCCGCGAGCCCGAGCGCGGGCACCACGACCCGGCCGGACGCCACCCGGGACACCGGCACCGTCACCGGCGGCGCCCCCAGCCAGACCCAGGGCACCGCGGGTCAGGCCCCGCCCCAGCAGTCCACCCCGGAGAACCAGGCCCCCAGCACCACGACCGGCCCCACCTCCGGCGGCACGGCGACGGGCGGCGCGGGCTCGACGGGCGGTGCGGGCAGCGGCGGCGGCTCCTCCTCCACCGGCCGCCCGGGCCTGGTGGGCGGCCTCCTGGGCTAGCGGCCGACCCGAACGGCAGAAGGCCCCGCACCAGGGAGGTGCGGGGCCTTTTCACGCGTGGGGGAGGAACGGGCTTCAGGGGGCGCGGGGAACTGCGCGACAAGCCACAACGAGCGGTCAGCCGCCGCCCGGAAGCCACCAGCCGAGCTCTCAGTGCCCCAACGCCATCAGCTCCTCGACGAACGTCAGGCCCCTCGCCGACCGGCGCGACCGGCGGAGCCATCAGCGCCCCAACGCCGCCAGTTCCTTCGCCGCCTCGGTCAGGTCCTTGGCCGTGTCGATGGCCCGCCAGTACGACCCCTGGGGGATCGTGAACCCGGCCAGCCGCCGCTCACGGGCCAGATGCGGAAACGTCGTCCGCTCGTGGTCTCCCCGGTGCGGCAACAGCCCGGCGAACTCAGGGGAGAAGACGTACACGCCGGCGTTGATCTCGAAGGTCGACGGCGGCGCCTCGATGAAGTCGGTGATACGCCCGAACCCGTCGGTCTGCACCGCCCCCCAGGGCAGCCGGGGCCGTGCCAGCGCCAGCGTCGCCGTGGCGTCCCGCTCGGCATGGAAGTCGGCCATGTCGCGCAGCGAGAACCGCGTCCAGATGTCGCCGTTCGTCGCGTACCAGGGCTGGTCCGGGTGGGGGAGATGGGCCGCGGCGTACTTGAGACCGCCGCCGCGCCCGAGCGGCTCCGGCTCGACGACCGTCGTGACGGAGACGGGCAACTCGGCCGTCTCCAGCCACTTCTGCAGCACCTCGGCGAGATGGCCGCAGGAGACCACGACGTCCGTCACACCCTCGTCGGCGAGCCAGGACAGCTGATGGCCGATGATCGGCGTCCCCGTCCCGGGGATCTCGACCATCGGCTTGGGCCGGTCGTCGGTGTACGGACGCAGCCGGGAGCCCTGGCCACCGGCCAGAACGACGGCTTGAACGGGGCGGGACGCGGCGCTCGGATCGCTCATGAGAACGAACTGTACGTGGCGTCCCGCCCGGGGATTGCGGCTGACGAAAGTTCCCGCGTCAGCCGTCAGGGACTTCCCACCCGGTGGCAGGGCGGTGCGCTCAGCTGTGCGCGGCGGCGACGCCGGTGGCGAAGGAGGTGTCGCAGACCGGGCGGGCGTAGGACTGGGCGCGGGTCGGGCCGTAGACCCGGACGGCGGCCTGGCCGAGGGCGCGGGCGATGGACGCGCAGTGCTTCGCCAGCGACGGGCGGCCGTTGACGGCCTGCTGGAGGTGGGTGAGGGCGACGCCCGGGTTCTCCTCCTGCAGTTCGGTCAGCAGCTTGTCGCGCAGGACGTCCTGGGGGGCGCGCTTGGCGGCCCGTGGGGTGCCCACGGAGGTGTCCGCGGCGGTGAGCACCGGGTCGGTGGAGTTCCCCGACCAGTTGACTCGGGTGACCGCGAGGGTCCCGGAGAGCACCAGGACGACGGGCAGGACGAAAGCGAGGGTGCGGCCGATCCGGCGGGCGGGGCCCCGGCCGCGTCGCGTCTGTTGGTTCATGGAGTGCTTCACGCGTGTGAGGGTAGCGCCCGGTAGTGGTTTGTAGACATTTAGTCACCGGTTCGGGGGATGAGAGAGTGCCACTTTCCGGGTAGGGCGTTGACGCACAAAGCTCGAAACGTCCGGTCTGCCGGGGTATTTGTCGACAACGAAGAGGGCCCCGCAGCACGCTGCGGGGCCCTCTTCGTCAACTTGGGTGAATCACCCGGGGTTGTGCGTTCGCCGGTTGATCAGTCGGACAGGCGCGCACCGGTCGACGTCGAGAACACGTGGGTCTCGCCGGAGCGGGGCACGATGTGCAGCTGGCTGCCCTTCTCCGGGACGTCACGGCCGTTGACGCGGACGACGAGGTCCATGGAGTCGTCGCCGACCTTGGCGGTGCCGTAGACGTAGGCGTCGGCGCCGAGCTCCTCGACGACGTTCACGGTGACCGCGAGGCCCTGCTCGGCGTCCGAGACCTCGAAGTGCTCGGGGCGGACGCCGACGGTGACGGTCTTGTCGGTGGCGGCGGCGATCGCGTCGCGCTGCACCGGCACGACCGACTTGCCGAACTTCACGCCGCCGTCGGTGATCGGCACCTCGACGAGGTTCATCGCCGGGGAGCCGATGAAGCCGGCCACGAAGAGGTTGGCGGGCCTGTCGTACATGTTGCGCGGGGTGTCGATCTGCTGGAGCAGACCGTCCTTGAGGACCGCCACACGGTCGCCCATCGTCATGGCCTCGACCTGGTCGTGGGTGACGTAGACGGTGGTGATGCCCAGGCGGCGCTGGAGCGAGGCGATCTGCGTACGCGTGGAGACACGGAGCTTGGCGTCCAGGTTGGACAGCGGCTCGTCCATGAGGAACACCTGGGGCTCACGCACGATGGCGCGGCCCATGGCGACACGCTGGCGCTGACCGCCGGAGAGGGCCTTCGGCTTGCGGTCCAGGTACTCGGTGAGGTCGAGGATCTTCGCGGCCTCTTCGACCTTCTGCCGGATCTCCGCCTTGTTGACGCCGGCGATCTTGAGCGCGAAGCCCATGTTGTCGGCGACGGTCATGTGCGGGTAGAGCGCGTAGTTCTGGAACACCATGGCGATGTCCCGGTCCTTCGGCGGCAGGTGCGTGACGTCGCGGTCGCCGATGCGGATGGCGCCGCCGTTGACGTCCTCGAGCCCCGCGAGCATGCGGAGCGAGGTGGACTTGCCGCAGCCGGAGGGGCCGACGAGGACGAGGAACTCGCCGTCCTCGATGTCGATCTCCAGCGCGTCGACGGCGGGCTTGGTGGAACCCGGGTAGATCCGGGTCGCCTTGTCGAACGAGACAGTGGCCATGGTGAATGAACCCCTTCTACCGGCAGGAACGTGCCGGACGATCCGAGTAGGAAGGCGGTGCCACGACGGTGGTTCCGTTGTGGTGTAGTCCACACGCGTGAACTGGCTCAGGACGGTACCTGGCGTTCACACGTCTGTCAGTAGTTCCGGGCCTGTGAACTTCGCGGAAATTTTCGAAGCGGCACCTCTTGGCTGTCCGTACCGGCTCACGGCTCTCCGTACCGGTTCGCCAGCACCGCCACCGCCCGGGCGACGGCCTGCCGGAGGGCGGGAGGGCCGAGCACCTCCGCCTCCGTGCCGAGCCGGAGCAGATCGCCCACGGCCACCGCCTCCGACTCGACGGTGAGCTCCACCTCCACCCAGCCGTCCCCGTCGGGCGGGCCCGCGCTGTCGAGAGCCCGCACGCCTGCCGCGCCGAACTGCATCGGCAGCAGCAGCCGCCCGCGGGGCGAGATCCGCAGCCGGGCGGTGCCCTGGTGCAGGGCGGCCTCCAGGCGCCGGGAGGACTCGGCCCAGTAGGCGGCCAGGTCGAACCCCGTGGGACGCTCGAAGATCTCCCCCGTGTCCTCCACGGCCAGCACGCGCGACACCCGGTAGGTCCGCACGGCCTCCTCCGCCAGGGCGGCCAGGTACCAGATGCCGCCCTTCAGGACGAGCCCCAGCGGCCGCACCTCCCGGCGCACCTCGCCGCGCCACCGCCGGTAGTGCAGCCGCAGCACCCGCCGATCCCACACGGCCGCGGCCACCGCCTCCAGACACGGCACCGGGTCGGCCTCCCGGAACCACGCCGGCGCGTCGAGATGGAAGCGCTCCTGGACCCGCCGCGCCTGCCTGGACAACTCCGCCGGCAGGGCCGCCTGGACCTTCAGCTGGGCGCTGGCCAGCACCGCCCCCAGCCCCAGGTCCCGTGCCGGGCCGGGCATCCCGGCGAGGAACAGCGAACCGGCCTCGGCGTCGGTCAGGCCGGTCAGCCGCGTCCGATACCCGTCGACCAGCCGGTAACCGCCCTCGGGCCCCCGGTCCGCACACACCGGCACACCGGCCGCCCCCAGCGCCTCGACGTCCCGGTAGACCGTCCGCACCGACACCTCCAGCTCGGCGGCGAGCTCGGGCGCGGTCATCCGCCCGCGGTTCTGGAGCAGCAGGAGCAGGGAGAGGAGCCGGTCGGCGCGCATGGGGGCCATTGTCGCGGCGTACGTCCACGTACCTGACAGGAGATGTCAGGTACGGCGTCGAGGCTGGTCACAGACATCCGGCCCACCGAGAGGACCACCCATGCCCGGCCCCCGCACCACCACCGGTCACTTCACCTTCGCCGACTGGCAGGAACGCGTGATCGGCCCCGGCGAGGACGCGAACCCCCGCCTCGCCCACGCCTCCGTCCGCAACACCTTCACCGGCGGCATCGAGGCGACCGGCACGCACTGCGAGTACTCGATCGTCTACGTCACCGCGAAGACCGGCTCCTTCGCCGGCATGGAACTCCTCACCGGCCGCGTCGACGGCCGTGAGGGGAGCTTCGCGGTCGAGGAGCGGGGGCGGTTCGACGAGGACGGAACCGTGCACTGCACCTTCGAGGTGGTGCCGGGCTCGGGGAGCGGCCGGCTGACCGGCCTGAAGGGCAAGGGCGCCTTCACCGCACGGCACGGTGAGACGGCTGTGGCGTACCGCTTCGAGTACGAGACGCCGTGACCCCACCCCGAACGGAACGTCGTGGCTCGGCGTAACGGGCTCTGTGTACAGTGGAGCCGCCCTCGCGCGCGGTCACGCGGTGCACGGGTCCCGCCTCCTTAGCTCAGCTGGCCAGAGCAACGCACTTGTAATGCGTAGGTCGTCGGTTCGAATCCGACAGGGGGCTCTGGTGAACCCCAGGTCGGATGCTGTCTGACCTGGGGTTTTGTCGTCAGCGGATACGGCGGCGGCGCCGTGCGCGGGCCGCGCGGGTGTCGGCGGTCTCAGTTCTGGTCTCAGTGGGGCCCGGATCTGCGGTGGTGGGCGCGGGCACGAAGAACTCGCCCATCCGTCGCATGGCGTCCTTGGACAGGTGGGATCGGCCCTTCACGTATCGCCGGGTCTGGCTGATCTGGGTGTGCCGGAGGATCTCCATGATCGTGGGCATGTCCACGCCCAACTCGTTCAGGATGGTGCCAGCGGTGTGGCGGCTGCCGGCGTACAGGCGGCGGTCATCGATCCCGGCCTCCTTGAGCAGCTCCTTGAATTCCTCGTAGTCGGCGCGCGGGTCGAGCGGGCGCCCGTCCGGCCGCGAGAACACGACGTCGTGCTCCTGCCACAGTTCGCCGGCGGCGGCCCGCAGCTCCTCTTGCCCGGCCTTGTGCTCGCGCAGGGAGGGGATGAACACGGGCGGGATCGGGACGGCGTTCCGGCTCTTCTTGGTCTTCGGGCGGGTGAAGACGAGCCCGCCTTCCTTTCGCTGCGGGCAGGCGCTCGCGTGCCTCGTGCAGGTCTTGGGGCACGGCTTCGGGCAGCCTCGCTTGTAGCTCTTGTGCCGGGCGCATCCGGCGGGGCACGACTCGAAGCGGTGCAGGCGTGCCCCGCAGGCGTGCGGGTCGGCGCAGCCGTGCCGCCACGTGAGGCGCTGAGCTGCCACTCGGGTCGGAACAGCTCCGCCTCCAGGTCGACGTACGACCAGCGCAGGCCGAGCGTCTCGCCCTGCCGGAACCCCATGCCGACGCCGACGATCCACCGCATGAACGTGGGTCGCTTCGACGCGGCTTCCAGGAAGGCCTTGGCCTCCTCCTTGGTGAAGAGGTTGGCCTCGATCTCGTCGATGCTCGGCGGGTCCACGAGCGTGGCCACGTTCTCGCCGACGATGCGGCGCCGGTGGGCAATCTTCAGGGCCCGGGACAGGATCCGGTGCACCTTCACGACGTGCGAGGGAGCGTGGCCGGCGTCGAGCATGGCCCGGTACATCCGCTCCAGGTGCTCGGGCTGAAGCTTGTCGATGCGGTGCTGGCCGACGCCGGGGATGATGTCGTTGCGGGTCTTCGACCAGTAGTCATCGAGCGAGCGCGGCTTAAGCTTCAGGCTCGCAATGTCGGTGAGGTAGGTCGCCATCCACTGCGCGACGGTGGGCTTTCGCCCCGCGGTGGTCGCGCGTCCCTGGTCACGCAGCCGCTCCAGCTCCCGGACCTTGCGGCGAACCTCCGCCTTGGTCTTGGCGCGGCGGTGCCGGCGGTCGGGGCTGCCGTCGTTCTTCACGCCCATCGTGACGCGTCCGTGCCACCAGCCGTCCGCACCGAAGTAGATGGTCGATTCCATGTTGGGCTTGCGGGGCTCATGTGCTCCTCCATGCAGGAGGCGCCCCGAGCGGAGTGCTCGGGGCGCCTCAGGACGTGCTGGGGTCAGTTGGGCAGAGGGGGGCGAGGTTCGCCACGTACTCCTCAAGGTCCGCTCGCCGGATCCTGCGGGTGCGGCCCAACTTGATGTACTTCAGGGCGCCTTCTGCCATCAGCTCGTAGACGGTGGATCGGCCGATGGCGAGCGCTTCGGCAGCTTCCTCGGGCTTGGGAGTCGGCCGACGGGGGCGGACATGTGAGTCGTTGAAGCAGTGAGTGTGGTGCCCGGCGCGGTCCCAACGTCGAGTGACTCATCCCAAGGGGGACACTTTCGAGCGGGCGCTCCGCCACGTCCAGCGCATGGCAGAGCTGGCCAGCATGTTGCACGCCAGCCGGCGCCGTGCCCCTTCAGTCCCACTCTTCAGCACTGCTTCGGATGCATTTTCACCGATACGTCCGTGTGAAGCGATTGCGCTATATGGATCAACGTGAGTGCGAAGCTCAAGGTTTGCGAATACAAGAGAAGTGAGTAGGTTGTCGATCTCACCCTAGGCGGCTCCATCCCAATGAGTAAGCCCTACGATCGGTATGACCAAGCCGCTTTGGCGCTCCTTTCCGACCTGCAAGGATGGCGCCTTCGAGCCATTGAGCGAGTAGTGCTTTCAAGTGCTCTCTGGTCGGAACGCGATCGAGAGATTCACGTCAAACCAATGACCGAGGTGATGGGGGAGATTGACCTTCGGAACAGAGGGTGTGATTGGCGAAGGGTGCTCGCTCGGCATCGAACGCCAGACGGCAATCTTGAGTTGGTGTTGCCAATCGCGGAGCTTCCCAAGATTCCGCTATTGGATCTCACGATCACTGTTGCCGGGAATCCTGTTTATCGAATCACAAAGGATGAAGGCGCCCGTATCGAGGCAGGCCATGTCATTCACCTGGGCAAGATCGCGGGCCTGATTCCGCAAGCGACTCCTGTGCATTTGTTGGACTTCCTCGCGTCTCTCTTTTATTGCCCATCTCACGCCTATCAAGCCGTTTGGGAGAAATATCACCGCTTTTCAATGGAAAACTTTGACGCTTGGATGGAAAGTGCCATCCATGACGCACAGCACGAGTATCTGATGTCTGAATGGAGACAATTCCCTTTCGATATCGCGCGCCACTATTCGGAGTGGCAGGCGTTGGCTCAGCGCATTGGGACGGTTGCCCGAAGGCACGTTGTTCCAGATTGCTTGAGCGGTGCAGAGAATCCGCTTATCGCGCTTCCTCACTTGTTTAGGGAAATTCGAGAGCAGGGGCGCGAGCCGGAAAGAATTATTGGATCGCCTGACATTCAGCTCCTGCTCGGTCTCCTTTGTGTTGCGGTGGAGGAGGCCGACGCCCGGGCCCATCGGGGCGACCCAGATGCTGCTAAGTTCATCTCTGCCTATTTCGGGTACGGCTATCGCTGGATGGCCTTTGCTAAGTGTTCGATCCCGACCGATAAACCGTTCACAATCAGTATGAAAGAAAAGCGCGCCATCTACTTCAGCCCGAATAGCAGGAGGAGGCTCTCCCTGTTGGAGTATTGGCGCAAAGAGGCTTGGCAGATGGTAGCGTTTGCTGACGCTGAGACCAACCATGTCGTAGTCACAATCTCTGACACGGCCGTTCGTCTAAAGCATCGCCCAATTGTGAAGGACGAGGTAGGGGGCACTATTCGAGATTCGGTTGACGAAGAGGCGAATACTTTCGAACTCTACCTTCGGTACGACTCGTCCCGAGATCGAAAGGAGCGTATCTATATCAAGTGCCCCTTGCGTCTTACTCGAATTCACTCCGCCATGCTTTGGGTTACCATGGTAATCACGGCCTTTGGGATCTATCTGTTGCTTTCTCGCGGCCTGCCGCCCATTCCAGAGAAACCCTCAAAGGAGTCTCTTGTTTCGCGTGGACTAACCGCGAAAGATGCCACTCTGATTCTTGTCCCAGTAGCCTTTGCGGCATCCTTCCTTCTTATCAGAGATACTTCCACGTTGAGTAGTTTCGTCAGGCGTATTCGCCAGTCGATTCTTTTGTTCGAGTTGTTCGCTCTCTTGGCTACCGCTTTCATTCTCTTGGCTATTTATCACATCAGGGTCGGATGACTCCACACAGGGTCTGGGTTGCCGATCTGAAATGTAAAATGCGGCGAGTTTCTGAGAGAATTTGTACCCTGAAAAGGTGCAATCGCTGAAGGATAGCGTCACTCGTGGGCCCGTTCAGGGCCGTGGCGGACCAGCTATCCGCGGTGTCAACAGTCATGAGCACGGTCTCAGTCGCAGTCTCACTTGCCCGTAGATCCGGCAGTATCCACCTGCGTCCACCGTTGTCCTTTCCCATCGTTGACCAGGAAAGTTGGCCACCTTGCGGACGTCGACGGACGCCCTTGGACCAAGGTCGGACAACTTGTAATGCGTAGGTCGTCGGTTCGAATCCGACAGGGGGCTCCGCTGAACCCCAGGTCGGATTGCTCTGACCTGGGGTTTCGTTGTCAGCGGTCCTCAGCGGATGGGCTGCCGACGCGGGTCCGGCAGGGGGCCGTCGGGCGTCGCGGAACTTGCTGAAGAGAGAACGGCGGCGCCGGTCAGCACCCGTGGGCGCGGAGCCGGCGGGCGATTTCCAGTTGGGTGTCGTCGATGGGGCGGGCGTCCTCGATGTCCCACAGGGCGTTCTGGAGGAGGCGGCCCAGGGTCCAGGCGCGGGCCCGGGGGCGGTCCAGGGTGAGGATGTCGGTCATGGCGTCGAAGCGCCAGAGGATGTCGTCGGGGTCGTGGCGGTTGTCGATCGCGGGCCACAGTTCGAAGCCGGGGTCGCCGGCGAGGGGCTTGGGGTCGATCGCGAGCCAGGGGGCGCGGTCGGAGGCGAGGACGTTCTCGTCGTGGAGGTCCCAGTGAAGGAGGCGGTCGCCCGGCTCGTCCACGACCTCGCGTACGGCGGCCGCGCAGTCGGCGACCAGGCGGCGGGCCTCGGGGTCGGGGATGCGGGTGAGGGCCCAGGGGGTCTGGTCGAGCATGCCCTGGGCGATGTCGCCGAGGCGGCGCATGCCGGGTGGGGCCGGGCACGACGTGAGGTGGGCGAGGAGTTCCGCGAGGGTGACGACCGCCTGGTGGGCGTCGGGGACCTGGGAGAGCATCCGGGTCTCGTCGAGGCGCTCCAGCAGCATGGTGCCGGTGGGCTCGTCGTGGTCGAGGAGGCGGACGGCTCCGTCGCCGTTCCAGGTGCGCAGCGCGACCGGTTCGCCCTCGCTCTCCTCGTCGAGGATCTGGAGCTTGAGGACCGCGGGGGTGCCGTCGCGGCGCAGGACCGGGAGGACCAGGGCGCAGACGCCGTGCATGGGCGGTCCGTCGGGTCTCAGGTCCCAGTGGTCGAGGAAGCGGGCCGTCTGCCCGGGCAGTCCGGCGATGAAGGCGCGGCCCGCCCCGCCGTTGAACTTCTCCTGTGATGCCGCCAGTTCCCGGGGAATGTCGATCACTCTCGGCACGGTAGTGGGGCGCGCCGGGTGGGTCATGTGGATTTCGGCCGCTACTCGTCCGGCCGCTGCCCGTCCCTCAGGCCACCGGCTCCGGCACGGGCGTGTCCGCCGGTGTGCCGTGTTTCGGGGCCTTCGTCGTCACCATCAGGCCCGCGATCAGGCCGGCCAGCAGCATGATGCCGGCGGCCCACCAGATGGCGACGGTGTAGCCGTGGACGACGCCCTCCCGGACGACCCGGGTGCGGTCCGAGGGGTCGGTGAGGTGGGCGGTGACGTACGTGGCGGTGCTGGTCGTCGCGATGGTGTTGAGGAGGGCCGTGCCGATGGAGCCGCCGACCTGCTGCGAGGTGTTGACCGTCGCGGAGGTCACGCCCGAGTCCTGCGGGGCGACGCCCGCGGTGGCGGTGGCGAAGACCGGCATGAACGTCAGGCCCATGCCGAGGCCGAGCGACAGGAGCGCGGGCAGGATCTCGGTGGCGTAGGACGAGTGCGTCGTCATCTGGGTCAGGATCACCATGCCGCCCGCCGCCAGGACCATGCCGGGCACCATCAGCATCCGTGGCGGCACGCGCTGGAGCAGCCGGGCGGAGATCTGGGTCGAGCCGATGATGATCGCGGCCGTGAGGGGCAGGAAGGCCAGGCCCGTCTTGACGGGGGAGTACGCGAGGACGGCCTGGAGGTAGTACGTCATGAACAGGAACAGGCCGAACATGCCGATCACGGCCAGGGCCATGGTCAGGAAGCAGCCGGCGCGGTTGCGGTCGCGGATGATGTGCAGCGGCAGCAGCGGCATGGGCGCCCGGGACTGCCACCACACGAACACCGCGAGCAGGACGACGCCGGCGGCGAACAGCGACAGCACCATCGGGTCCGTCCAGCCCCGGGACTCCGCCTCGCTGAAGCCGTAGACGATCGCGACGAGGCCGCCGCAGCCGAGCAGGACGCCGGGGACGTCGAGGCGGGCGCCGGCGTGGCCGGGGCGGTCGTGCAGCAGGGCGAGGGCGCCGAGCACGGCGGCGATCGCGATGGGCACGTTGACGTAGAGGCACCAGCGCCAGCCCAGGTACTCGGTGAGCAGCCCGCCGACGATGAAGCCGATCGCGGCGCCGCTGCCGGCCAGGGCGCCGTAGATGCCGAAGGCCTTGCCGCGCTCCTTGGGGTCGGTGAACGTCGTCGTCAGCAGGGACAGCGCGGAGGGGGCCAGGACGGCGGCGAAGGCGCCCTGCAGCGCGCGGGCGCCGAAGAGCATGCCCGCTCCGGTCGCGGCGCCGCCGAGCGCCGAGGCGGCGGCGAAGCCGACCAGTCCGATGACGAAGGTCCGTTTGCGGCCCACCAGGTCGGCGATCCGGCCGCCCAGCAGGAGCAGTCCGCCGAAGGCGAGGGTGTAGGCGGTGATGACCCACTGCCGGTTGCCGTCGGACATGCCGAGGTCGCGCTGTGCGGAGGGGAGGGCGATGTTCACGATGGTCGCGTCGAGCACGACCATCAGCTGGGCCAGGGCGATGACGACCAGGCCCCACCAGCGGCGCGGATCGGTGTCCACGGGAGGGCCCTGATCGCCGGTCCGGGTGCCACTCATCTCGTCAGAAGACCACGGATCGGGGCGGGCTGCATCCGCGGGATTCGTCGCCGCCGGTGGGGCGTCGGGTCATGGCTCCAGAACCACCTTTCCGGTCGTGCCCCGGGTCTCCAGCGCACGGTGCGCGGCGGCGGCCTCGGCGAGCGGGAAGCGTTGTACGGCCGGGGTGAGCCGGCCGGCGGCGGCCTCGGTGAGGGCCCGCAGTTCGAGGGTGCGGAGGGGGTCGGGCCCGCCGGCCTTCTGCAGCATCACCGGGCCGAGGACCTGCTCGGAGACGCCGTCGACGAGGTAGGGGCCGCCGCCTTGGATGCCCTCGCCGGACCAGCCGAAGACGATGTGCTTGCCGCCGGGGCCGAGGAGTGCGACGGCCTGGCGGGCGATGTCGCCGCCGACGCCGTCGAAGACGACGGTCGCGGTCCGACCGCCGAGGTGCGCGCGGACCTTCGCGGGCCAGGCGGGGTCCTTGTAGTCGACGGCGAGGTCGGCGCCGCCCGCCTGCACGCGCGCGGTCTTCTCCGGTCCGCCCGCGAGTCCGACGACCGTCGCCCCGGCGTTCCTGGCGTACTGCACGAGGAGGGTGCCGATGCCTCCGGCGGCGGCCGGGACGACGGCCACCGAGTCGGGGCCGAGGTCGGCGAACTGCAGGATGCCCATCGCCGTACGGCCCGTGCCGATCATGGCGACGGCCTCGGCGAAGTCCAGGTTCCCGGGGATCTCGTGCAGGCGCTCGGCCTCGGTGACGGCCAGTTCGGCGTAGCCGCCCGGGACGAAGCCGAGGTGGGCGACCACCCGCTTGCCGAGCCACGGCCCGGCGACGCCCTCGCCCAGGGACTCGACGACACCGGCGACCTCGCGGCCCGGGACGGTGGGCAGCGGTGCCCGCTCGTTCGCCGGGCCGCCCGGCATGCCCTCGCGCAGAGCGGTGTCCAGGAGGTGGACGCCCGCCGCGCGTACGGCGATACGGACCTGGCCGGGGCCCGGCCGTGGGTCCTCGACCCGCTCGTAGGTGAGGTTCTCGGGCGGGCCGAAGGCGTGCAGGCGGATGGCGTGCATGGTGACTCCTCTGGTGGGGACGTCCGATGCCGACAGCTTTCAACCTCAAGCTTGCTTGAGGTCAAGCTCGTGCCGGCCGAGGGCCAGGGAGACCGCCGTCAGGGCGCTGTTGAAGGACACCTCCGACAGCACACCGGGGGCCGCGACCTGGTCGCCGGCGAGGTAAACCCCGTCGCCCCGGTCCACGGCCGGCCGGTCGCGCCAGCTGGTGCCGGGCAGATCGACCGCGCCCGTACGGCCGTTCGCCACCGAATCGCGCCGCCAGGTGACCCGCTCGCGCCAGCCCGGGAAGCCCAGGTCGAGCAGCTGCTCGGCGCGGGCGGTGCCGTCGGCCTTGGACTCGTGCGGCGCCAGGGGGATCTGACCCTGGATCAGCTGCTCGCCGGCCGGGGCGAGGCTGCGGTCCTGGGCGGTGAACCGTTCGAGCCAGCCGGGGGCGTCCAGGTCGGAGACCGCGAAGGCGTCCCCGCGCCGGGTGCGTACGGCCAGGTCGACGAGGGCGGTGCGGCCGCTGGGCCAGGTCAGGGAGTCGTCGCCGAGCAGGCGGCGGGCGGCGTCGAGGGAGGTGGCGACGACGACGGGTGTGTCGGTGGGGAGCGTGTCGACGCGGGACAGGGTCTCCATCCGGACGCCCAGGTTCCAGGCGCGGGCGGCCATCCGGTCGATGAGACTGGCCCAGCCGCCGCGCGGGTAGTGCGCCTCGGGCGGCAGCTTGGTGGCACGGCGCAGCCGCTCCTGCACGAACGCGGCCGACAGCGACCCGGGGTCGTGGTGGAACAGGGCGACCGCCGAGTAGTGGGCGGCGGCCCGGGCCCCCTCCTCGCCCGCGATGCCCGTCGCCCAGGTCAGGAAGTCCACGTCCACGGGTGCCTGCCGGCTCGTGCGGCGCAGCAGCTTCAGCATCGGGAAGGGCGGGGTGCGGCGCAGCACGCCCTGGTGCCGCAGCCGGAGCCGGGCCGCTTCCAGGGGCGGGAGCGGGGCGAGCGGCCCGATGAGGTCGCGCTGCTTGAGCCAGGCCCAGTGCGGGCCGCCGTTGTAGAGGGCGTGCGGGCCCTCGTTGGTGCGGTACGGGCCCTTGGCGGTGCGCGCCCGGCCGCCGAGGGTGTGATGGGCCTCGTGGATGGTGACCTTGGCGCCTGCCTCGGCAGCGGTGATGGCCGCGGTCAGACCGGCGAAGCCGCCGCCGATGACGGTGATGCGATGCATGGCTGGGGATCTCCCTCGGGTCGGGTCGCCTTCTGTGAGTACGACCGATCGAGGGCACCGGAATGTGACATCACCGGTGTCCGTGCAGGTCAGGGCCTTTTGTCAGTGGCGGGGTGCAGCATGGGGGCATGGCGAGGAGAGCGGCGGGCGGTACGGGTGTGAAGGGCGCGCGGCGACCGGAGGTGCGGCTGCCGGTGCTGGAGCCGTACGAGGGCGGCGCGCTGGAGCCGGACGGGGACTACGACGGGCTGGAGTTCCGGGATGCCGACCTCTCCGGGCAGGACGGAGGGGGCGCCCGCTTCATGGACTGCGCCCTGACGGGCTGCGCGCTGGACGAGACCCGGCTGCGGCACGCCCGTGTCCTGGACTCGGTCCTCACCGGCGTCCGGGGCGTCGGCACCGACCTCGCCGAGGCGACCCTGCGCGACGTGGAGCTGACCGATGCCCGGCTCGGCGGACCGCAGTTGCACGGGGCGGTGCTGGAGCGCGTGCTGATCCGCGGCGGCAAGATCGACTATCTGAACCTGCGCACGGCCCGGCTCAGGGACGTCGTCTTCGAGGGCTGCGTCCTGGTCGAGCCGGACTTCGGCGGCGCCCGCCTGGAGCGGGTGGAGTTCGTCGACTGCGTCCTGAAGGGCGCCGACCTGCACGCGGCGACCCTCACGGACGTCGACCTGCGCGGCGCCGCCTCCCTGGAGATCAGCCGCGGACTGGACCGGCTGTCGGGCGCGGTGATCAGCACGGCCCAACTGCTTGATCTGGCACCGGTGCTGGCGGCGCAGTGGGGGATCCGGGTGGAGGGCTGATCGCCGCATGCTCATGGTCGCAGGCTCATGTCCCGTACCAGCCCTCTGACCCCGCCTGCTCCGGCCAGTCGTAGGACTGGTGCAGGCCTATGAGGCCGTAGACCAGGCGGGGGTCCAGTTCGTGCCGCAGCAGTTGGTAGTCCTCGGCCACCGCGCGGAAGACGAGGTGGGCGCGATGGGAGCCGTCGCGCCAGGTGATGCGCCGGGGTGGACGGAAGCCGTCGTCGATCTCCGCCATCAGGGCCAGGAGCAGGAAGAGGAGATAGACCGGGAGCCCGAAGGGCCACCACAGCAGCCAGCTCCACAGACGCCCCTGATACCCCTGGAGGACCGGCCCCGCGACCGGTTCCACGGTCCAACGCTTACGGCCCCACCGGAAGGCCCGGCGCCGCCGCAGGGTGATCCGCCCGAGCGGCGCGCCGTACGGATCCAGGACGTGGTACACCGCCGGGCGTCCGCTCAGCCGTGACCCCAGGGGCTGCTCCGTCACGACCCGGGCGACCGGCGCCCAGTCCTGCGCACGTAGATGGAAGGCCCGCAGTGAGCGGAGTCGGTCCGGTGCGGGGCTGTCGGGGTCGCGATGGAGCCGGACGATGGTGCCCTGCTCAAGCCCTTCTCCGCTGACGATGACCGGTGGCGTCATCTTGTAATTCAGGTCGTAGGTCACGCGCCCCTGGCTCATGTCACCGTTCTCCCCGTGCCCGCTGTATCCGCTGCCGTTCGAAGGGAGATCGTGTCAGCCCGGTGGCGGACCGTCGTCAGGAGACCCTGGGAAAGCGGGCCTGGAGGGTCCAGATCGCCGGGTTCTCGGCGAGGTCGTCGTGCAGATCGATGAGGTCGGCGATCAGGTCGTGCAGGAGGTCCCGGGCCTCGCGGCGCAGTTCGGAGTGGGAGACGGTGAGCGGGGGCTCCTCCGCGCGCATCCAGTCGGCCGCGATGTCCACCCAGCCGAAGCGGCGCTCGAAGAGCATCCGGTCCGTCGACTCGGTGAAGTCCAGCTCGGCCCGCTGCGGCCGGGACGCCCGCGAGCCGGCCGGGTCCCGGTCGATCCGCTCCACGATGTCGCACAGCGCCCACGCGAAGTCGAGCACCGGCACCCATCCCCAGGCTGTGGACACCTCGTGGTCCGTCTTGGTGTCCGCCAGATAGACGTCCCCGCAGAACAGGTCGTGCCGCAGCGCCCGGACGTCCGCGCGGCGGTAGTCGGTCTGCGGCGGGTCGGGGAAGCGGTTGGAGAGGGCGTAGCCGATGTCGAGCACGGAGGTGATGGTGTCACGCGCCCGTAGGATCGCGATCGTGGCCCGATCTGTACGTCTTGTCCCCACGCTGCCCGCAGCCACCCTGCTCGCCTCGACTCTCGTCCTCAGCGCGTGCGGCGGCGGAGTGCACGGCACCCCGGGCGGATCCGGCGTACGCGACCCGTACTTCCCGAAGGCCGGCAACGGCGGCTACGACGTCACCCACTACGGCCTGCGCCTCGCCTACGACCCCGACGCCCACCACCTCACCGGCACGGCCACCCTCACCGCCCGCGCGACCAAGGACCTCTCCGCCTTCAACCTGGACCTGCTCGGCATGGAGGTCGAGAAGGTCACCGTCGGCCGCGACATCGCCCGCTGGAACCGCGCCGGGCAGGAGCTCACCGTCCGGCCGCACGGCGACATCGACCGGGACGAGACGTTCCGCGTGATCGTCCGCTACTCCGGAGCACCCGAAGCCGTCACGGACCCGGACGGCTCCCAGGAGGGCTGGCTGCGCACCACGGACGGGGCACTCGCGCTCGGCGAGCCGACGGGGGCGATGGCGTGGTTCCCCGGCAACCACCACCCCTCCGACAAGGCGGCGTACGACCTCACCGTGACCGTGCCGGAGGGACTGCGGGCCGTCTCCAACGGGGAGTTGCGGAGCGAGACGACCGCGCGGGGGCGTACGACGTTCGTATGGCACACCAGTGAGCCGATGGCGAGCTACCTCGCCACGCTCGCGATCGGCCGCTTCGGCATCAGCCGCTCCAGGGCCGGGGACCTGCCCGTGTACACGGCCGTCGACCCGGCCGAGACGGCGGCGAGCCGGCCGGTGCTCGGGCGGATCCCCGAGGCGCTGCGGTGGGCGGAGCGGCGGTTCGGGCCGTACCCCTTCTCCACCACCGGCGCGATCGTCGACAGCGCGGCCTCCGTCGGCTACGCCCTGGAGACCCAGAGCCGGCCGGTGTTCCCCGGTGCTCCGGACATCACGCTCCTCGTCCATGAGCTCGCCCACCAGTGGTACGGCGACTCCGTCACCCCCGAGAGCTGGCGGGACATGTGGCTCAACGAGGGGTTCGCGACGTACGCGGAGTGGCTGTGGGAGGAGGACCACGGCGGGGAGAGCGCCCAGGAGACGTTCGACGCGCTGTACTCCGGCGAGTACTTCGACACGGAGGAGGCCGCGGAGGAGATCTGGGAGTTTCCGCCGGCGGAACCGCCGAGCGCCGCACGGATCTCCGAGCCGCCGGTCTACTGGCGGGGGGCGATGGTGCTCCAGAAGGTGCGGCAGGCCGTCGGGGACGACCGCTTCTTCTCGATCCTGCGGGGGTGGGCGGCGACGTACCGGTACGGGAACGCCGACACCGCCGACTTCACGGCCTATGCCGAGGAGCAGGCGCCGGGGGCGGACTTGGAGGGGGTCTGGGAGGAGTGGCTGTACGGGGAGGGGAAGCCGGAGCGGGCCTGAGGCCTTACGACGTGGTCAGTTCCTTGCGGAGGACGGTGCAGGGGCGCCCCATGCCCCGGTCCTCACGATGGTCGAGGCCCTCGTAGCCCAGGGCGGTCCAGAAGGCCATGGCCTTCTGGTTGTTCGCCAGGACGGCCAGGCGGGCGGCGGTGCGGCCGGCCGCGCGGAAGCGGTCCTCCACGAGGGCGGCCAGGCGGCGGCCGTGACCCTGGCCGTGCAGGCTCGCGTCCACCATCAGCAGGCCGATCCAGGGGTCCGGGTCGGCGGGGTCGGGGTGGTGGGCGAGGGTGACGGCGATGCCGATCAGGCGGCCGAAGCTGCGGGCGAGCAGGATCTCGGTGCCGGGTTGCTCCGATTCCTGCGCCAGGGCGGCGGCGACCTGGTCGGGGTGGATGTCGTGCGGGTCGGGGAAGTCGCCGCTGAGGGTGTGGAAGGCGTGGTTGGAGGCGTAGAGGGCCGTCAGCTCCGCGAGGAGGGGATCGCCCCGGGGGGCCGCGGGCAGGGGGTCGAGGATCACGTGGGAGATGCACCTCCGGCCGAGATCCGACGCGCCGTAGGGGCTCGGGCGCCTCGTCCGGTGCGGGTTGGCTGTGGCCTGTCGCGCCCCGCGGCGGAGCCGCCGATCGGCACAGCCCCGCGCCCCTGAGGCGAAGCCCCCCGGGCCCGTCTCCGGCCCGGGGGGCTTCCCCGCGAAACGCTCAGGCGTCCGTCAGACGTTCACGCCGAAGTCCTGGGCGATGCCGACCAGGCCGGAGGCGTAGCCCTGGCCGACCGCGCGGAACTTCCACTCCGCGCCGTTGCGGTACAGCTCGCCGAAGACCATGGCCGTCTCCGTCGCCGCGTCCTCCGACAGGTCGTAGCGGGCGATCTCCGCGCCGCCGGCCTGGTTGACGATGCGGATGTAGGCGTTGCGGACCTGGCCGAAGTTCTGGCTGCGGTTCTCGGCGTCGTAGATCGAGACCGGGAAGACGATCTTGTCGATGTCGGCCGGGAGGGCGGCGAGGTTGACGTTGATCGCCTCGTCGTCGCCCGCGCCCTCGCCCGTGCGGTTGTCGCCGGTGTGGACGATGGTGTTGTCCGGCGTCTGCTTGTTGTTGAAGAAGACGAAGTGGGCGTCCGAGTAGACCTTGCCCTGCGTGCTGACCGCGATCGCGGAGGCGTCGAGGTCGAAGTCCGTGCCGGTGGTGGTGCGGACGTCCCAGCCGAGGCCCACGGTGACGTCGGTCAGGCCCGGAGCCTCCTTGGTGAGCGAGACGTTGCCACCCTTGGACAGGCTTACAGCCATTGTTGGGAGTCCCTTCCCTCGTTTACGTGCGGCAAAGAAGCTGCGGCAAAGAAGCTACAGCTACCCCCATGAACGTGGAGAGGGGTACGCGAGGTTCCAGCTCCTTTACTTTCTTTACTCGCGATTATTCGGGTGACGTGGACGGGACAGAAGCGGGAACATGGACGGCATGTCCGGTCCCCACGTCATCCGCGGCTCCGTCTCCCTGCCCGAGGCCGAGCTCATGTGGCGTTTCTCGCGGTCGTCGGGGCCGGGTGGGCAGCACGTCAACACCAGCGACTCGAAGGTCGAACTGAGCTTCGACCTGGCGAAGACCGAGGCACTGCCCGCGGTGTGGAAGCAGCGGGCCCTGGAGCGGCTCGCCGGGCGCTTGGTCGACGGGGTCGTCACCGTACGGTCCTCCGAGCACCGCTCCCAGTGGCGCAACCGTGAGGCCGCCGCCGTACGCCTCACCGCGCTCCTGGCCGAGGCCACCGCGCCCCCGCCCAAGCCCCGCAAGCCGACCCGGATCCCCCGGGGTATCAACGAACGCCGGCTGCGGGAGAAGAAGCAGCGCTCGGACACCAAGCGAGGCCGGTCGGCGCAGGGCTGGAACTAGGGCCTGTCGTTTGGATCAGGCCGCAGACGCGGGGCCTGGCACGCGCCTCTGCCGCGTTGTCGTCGGTTGCCGACTCCCCCACGCTCGGCTGCGCTCGCGCGGGAGGGACCCCCATCGCGTCGACGCCCTCCTCCGCCTTGCAGAGACACGCACCAGACCCCGCTCACCGGCGTTGAACAGCACCGTCGCCTCCCTGCGACCTGATCCAAACGACAGGCCCTAGCCCAGCCCGACTACACCCACCGTCTGGCCCCCGCTGACCTCTCCGTTCGGGCGGAAGCCGAGGCCCAGGTAGAAGCCCTCAGGGCCGTCTGGGCCGGGATGCCACGTGACGTGGAACTGCCTGGCGCCGCGCCGGCGGAGTTCCTCCGCGACGGACTCGACGGCGAAACGGCCGTAGCCCTTGCCCTGCTCTCCGGCCGCGATGTTCAGCCGCCACAGGCCCGAGCGCGGCACGCTGCCGTCCTCGTACCAGTCGATGTCGAGGAAGGCCATGAGGAAGCCGACCGTGCGGTCACCGTCGACGATCAGGCGGGGCCAGGCGACGCCGGGGTGGACGTACGCCTCGGCGAGCGACTTCACGACCGGGGCGACGGCGTGTTCCTGGCCGGCGTGGACGCGGATGCCGAGGGCGGCGTCGAGGTTCGCGGGGGTGATCTCTGCGAGGCGTGGGCCGGTCCTGGTCATGCGCGCACCTTAGGAAGGCCGATCACCACCGGGCCAGCGATTTCCTCAGCCCAACTTCCGGTACCTGCCCCGGAAGTACGTCAGGGGGCCGCCGTCCGCGCTCGGGACGTGGGCGGTCAGGACGCGGCCGATGACCAGGGTGTGGTCGCCCGCCCGGACGCGCTGCTCGGTGCGGCACTCCAGGACGGCCAGGGCGCCGCCGACCAGCGGGGCGTCGGTGTACTCGCCGCGCGTGTACGGGAGGTCGGCGAACAGCAGCCGGTCACTGAGGCGGCCCTTCATCGCGAAACGGCCCGCGATGTGCCGCTGGCTCTCGGAGAGGACCGAGACCGCCCACAGGTCCTGCTCCTCCAGCAGCTCGTCCATGCGGGAGCCCTCGCGCAGGCTCACCAGCACCAGGGGCGGGTCCAGCGACACCGACATGAAGGCCGTGGCCGTCATGCCCACGTCCTCGACGTCCGGCGCCGCGGGGTCGTCCGGGTCGAGCGAGGGCTCCTGCGCGGTCACCAGGACCACACCCGAGGCCAGCCGGGACATGGCGGCGCGGAACTCGTCGTTGCTCACCCCCTCAGCATGCCCGGAGGCGGGCGACGGAATGATCGGGGACGTGGCAGCGGGAGTGTTCGGCACACGGGAGACGCTAATCTCCGTCCCGCGCGCCGCGCATCGGGCTCCCGCCCGATCACGGTCTTAGGACTCCCGACCGATCCCGGCCTCCCGGCGGGCATCCGCGGTCTCCCGACGGGCACCGGGGAAATACATGCGCGCAACCTGACAAAGTTTGCGTTCGGTGGACGCTCGTGAAGAACGCAGAAACTCCACTCAATTGTTCAGGTTTGCCTGTGACTTGAGTCACAAGGGGCAGGAATTGTTGACCCTGTGTACCGAGTGAGCAGCGCGCTGTGATTCAGTGGCGGGGAAGCTGCCAGGACGATACGCCGACGACAACCCTTGAATCGCTGCGAGTACTCGGGGGGAGGGCGAGCATGGAGACCGAGTCGGAGCCCTACGTCCGTCTTGCGTCCCTGCGACAACTGCACCAGGTCATGGCCGACATGAACACGGCCCGCAGCCTGGCGGACACACTGCAGACCGTCGCGGAGGGCGTCGTGGCGGCCCTCGGGTACGAGCTGGCGTGCGTGAACCTCGTACGGCCGGACGGCGACCTCGTCGTCGCCGCTTTCGCCGGGAACCCCGCCGCCGAGGCCCTCATCACCGGCCGCGTCGGCTCGCGCGAGTCCTGGGAACGCCGCCTCGGCATGGGCGAGCACTGGGGCGACCTGGTGTTCATACCGCACACCGAGGGCTGGGTCCTCGACGACGACGACGTCCCGCAGTGGTACACCGACGGCCCCGCCCCCCGCTTCGAGGACGAGTGGCACCCGGCCGACCGGCTCTTCGCGCCCATGTACGCGCCCGGCCCGCAGGGCAGCGCGGCGTGCGGCGAGCTGATCGGCGTGCTGTCCGTGGACCGGCCGCGCAACGGCCGCCGGCCCGGAGCGTGGGGCCGCGAGGCGCTCCAGATGTACGCCTTCCAGGCCGCCATCGCCATCAGCAACGCCCGGCTGCGCGCCAACATGCAGCGCGCGCTGGTCCGCCTGGAGCGCGAGCAGCAGGCGCTGCGGGCGAGCGAGGAAAGCTTCAGGCAGGCCTTCGAGTACGCGCCGTCCGGCATGGCCATCGCCGAGATGGGCGGCGACCAGCACGGCCGCATCCTGCGCACGAACGACGCGCTGTGCCGGCTGCTGGGCCGCCCCGCCTCCGCGATGCGCCGCTACTCGTTCTCCGACCTGGTCCACCCCGAGGACATAGGCACCCTGCTGCGCACCTCGGCGGAGGGCGGCCGCGCGGAGCTCCGTCTCGGCCGCCGCGACGGCACGTACGTGTGGGTCAGCCTGCGCAACAGCGTCGTCGCGGACGCCGCCGACGGGCCGCGCTTCCTGCTCACCCACGTCGAGGACATCGAGGAGCGCAAGCGCCGCGAGCTCCAGCTCGCCCACCGCGCCTCGCACGACTCGCTCACCGGCCTGCCGAACTCCGCGGAACTGCGCTCGCGCCTGTCCGCCCGGCTCTGTCAACGCGCGTCGTCCCCGCACACCGCCGTCGAGTCCGTCGACGCGGCCTACGGCCATCCCGCCTTCGACGTGGTCGGGCCCGGCTTCGACTTCCGGCAGAGCGCCGAGCCGTACGACGCCTACGACCACCATGTGCACACCGTCGCCCCGGACGGGGACCACGACGACGGCACCAAGGGCCTCGCCGTGCTCTTCTGCGACCTCGACGGCTTCAAGTCGATCAACGACCGGTTCGGGCACAACGCGGGTGACGCGGTTCTCATCGAGGTCGCCCGGCGGCTGGGCAACGGCGTCCGCGACGGGGACACGGTCGCGCGGCTCGGGGGTGACGAATTCGTCATCCTGGCCGACGGGCTCGGCCGCGCCGACGCCCAGGACCTCGCGGTCCGGCTGCGGAACGAGATCATCCAGCCCATCCGTGCCGAGGGGCGGGCCGTCCGGGTGGGGGCCAGCTTCGGCATCGGATGGGCACACTGTGGAATGACGGCGGACGAAGTGTTGAAATCCGCTGACGAGCGGATGTACGTCGAGAAACGATCTCGTCCCAAACAACACAGACGCGCCGGGTGAAGCCCTGGTCAGCGAGTTGATGCGGTCTGAGTCACCCGTTTGGGTCTCTGGGAGCGGGTAGGCTCGCTTACTCACCCGTGTACCGCATGCACCGCACCTGACTGAGGAGACCAAGGGATGACGCCCGGCAACAACGGCGCGAGCACGCCCGAGGACGACGACCCGTTCGGCTATCTCTACGCCGACGGGCAGGCCAACGGAGCCCAGCCGCCGTCCGGGGGCTACGGCTACCCGAACTCGGTCAACCGGGTGCGGGCGGTCGGCACGCGTCCGTACGGCCAGCAGTCGCAGGCCGGTCAGACCGCTCCCTACGGCCAGGTCCCGCAGCAGCAGGGTGGTTACAACCGGCCGAACGCGCACTACGCGGCGCCGGAGACGCTGCCGGGCGGTGCGCAGACCGCGCAGCACCAGACACCGGCCGGCGGCGGTGGCGGCCGGGGTGGCCGCGGCCCGAACACCAAGGGCCTCCTGATCGGCGCGATCGCGGTGGTCGCCGCGGTCGTCATCGGCATCGGCGTGGCCATGCTGGGCGGCGACAAGGACAAGGACGACACGGGCGACGAGGCGGGCCCGGCCCCGACCCAGTCCCAGGAGTCGAAGCCGAGCCCGTCGGCCAGCAAGGCCGGAGCGGCCAAGCAGGATCTCCCGGAGACCGACGCGAAGGCCCTGCGGCTCAGCCCCGGCATGACGACGGCGTCCGACATCAAGGGCGCGAAGGCCGACGGCGGGGTCTATGTGACGGGCTTCAACCAGGTCGGTGCCAAGGTGACCTGGACGGTGAATGGCATCAAGAAGGCCGGCAGCTACCGGCTCAACGTGCACTACGGTGTCCCCGGCACCGACGCCGACGCGACTGTGGTGGTCAACGGCAAGGCCAACACCCAGCCCCTGGACATGCGCAACTTCGGGAACACCCCCAAGGGCGACTGGGAGCAGGGCTGGAAGAGCACCTGGGCCATCGTGAACCTGACCAAGGGCACCAACACCATCGAGCTCGCCTGCAACGAGGGCAACAAGTGCGATGCGGTGCTCGACCAGTTCTCCCTGGCCCCGCCCAAGGGCTGACAAGACTGGCGCTTCACTACGGCGGCCGTCCTCCCGCACCGCGCGGGTGGACGGCCGCCGTCGTACGTACAGGCCCGACGGGCTCAGGTCACTCGACCCGGCCCCACTCCAGGCAACGGCTCGCGGCCCACGCCTTCTTGCCGTTCCACTGGACCTCGTGCCAGTCCTTCTCGGTCGGCGAGCTGCTCGTGCACTTGTAGGAGCCGCCGTTGTGCGTGCCGCTGCACCCGGCGACCCAGCACTTCACGATCTTCCCCTTCTTGAGGGTGCCGACCTTCCGTGCGGTGGTGCTGGGCTTCTCACGGATGCTGACGTCCCGGACGTCGCTCCAGCCGCCGCCCCAGTCCTGCACGGCCGCCGGACCGGCCTTGATCTCCGGGGCCGCCGACGCCCCGGAGTTCATGGTGGCCATGAGGCCCACTGAGGCGACGCCGACCATGGCGAGCCTAGTGATCTTGTTCAATTGTTCCCCCAGCAAAATGGTCGATCTTTGGTCATCCGCGATCTTAGGTGAGGCGGAGACGGATCGCCCACGCATTTCGATCAGGTGTGCCCTACGCCGCCGAGGCCTCGCTCGTCACCCTGATCCGCTCGAGGAGTCCCTCGTACACCCCCCGGTCGAACTCCCCGGCAACCGGTGCCGTCACCGTCGCCGCCGCGAGGGCCGTCGCCCGGGTGAGGCAGGTCGGCCAGGGGAGGTGTTCGACCAGGCCGGACAGCAGGCCGGCTACCGTCGAGTCGCCGGCGCCCGTCGGGTTGCCGCGCACCGAGGTGGGCGGGGTGGCTCGCCAGCGGCCCTCGGGGGTGACTGCGAGGAGGCCCTCCGGGCCGAGGGAGGCCACCACCGCACGGGCACCCCGGCGGCGGGCGTCCTGGGTGGCGCGCAGGGGGTCGTGGGAGCCGGTCAGTTCCGCCAGTTCGTCGGTGTTCGGCTTGATGATGTCGGGGCGGGCCGCGACGCCCCGGCGCAAGGCTTCGCCGCTCGTGTCCAGGAGGACCGGGACCCCGGCCGCCCTGGCCGTGCGGACCAGACCCGCGTACGCGCCCACCGGGACGCCCGGCGGCAGGCTGCCGCACAGGGCCACCGCCGACGCCGCGGGGAGCAGGTCCTCGTAGGCCTCCTGGAAGGCCGACCACTCGGCGGGCAGGACCGTCGGACCCGGTTCGTTCAGCTGGGTGGTGTCGCCGGTGCGCTGGTCGACCACGGCTATCGTGCGGCGGGTCGCGCCCGAGACCGGGAGCAGCGCGTCCACCACCCCCGGTACCGCCGCGAGCTTCTCCTGCACGACCCGGCCCGTCGCCCCGCCCGTGAACCCCGTCACCGTCACCTCGTGCCCGAGCGCCGCGAGGACCCGGGCCACGTTGACGCCCTTGCCGCCGGGGCGTTCCGTCACCTCGGAGACGCGGTGCGAGGCGTGCGGCCTGAGGGACCGTACGCGGTAGGTGATGTCGAGAGCGGTGTTCAGCGTGACCGTGAGGATCACCTGGGCCGACCTCCCCCCGGACGCGCTTGTTGCCGTGAACGTTCCCTGATCATGCCAAAGAGACGGCGGTCGGCCCAGTCCTGGAGTCGGCCACCGTCTCTCGACTGAGGGATGGATCAGCCCAGTTGGGGACCGACCACCCATTCACCCCGGCGCATGACGCCCTTCAGGTCGTACGCGGAGTCCAGCAGCAGCAGGTCGGCGTTTTTCCCGGCCTCCAGTGAGCCGATCGTGTCGTCCATGCCGAGCAGCCGGGCCGGGGTGGCGGAGAGTGCCGTCACCGCGTCCTCGACGGACAGGCCGTCGACCGTGACCGCCCGCTTGAACGCCCGGTCCAGGGTGAGGGTCGAGCCGGCGATCGTGCCGTCCTCCACCAGACGGGCCACGCCGTCCGCGACCTCCACCTCCAGCGGGCCGAGCCAGTAGCGTCCGTCGCCGAAACCGGCCGCGTCCATCGCGTCGGTGATGAACGCGACCCGGCGGGCGCCCGCGTGGTGGAACGCCAGTTGCAGCGCGGCGGGGTGGAGGTGCGTGCCGTCGTTGATCAGCTCGACCGTGATCCGGTCGTCCTCCAGGAGCGCGGTGATCGGGCCGGGGGAGCGGTGGCCGAGCGGGGGCATCGCGTTGAAGAGGTGCGTGGCGACCGTGGCGCCCGCGTCGATGGCCTCCACCGTCTGCTCGTACGTGGCGTCCGTGTGGCCGATCGCCGCGATCACGCCGTGGTCGGCGAGGAGGCGTACGGAGTCGAGGCCGCCGGGCAGTTCGGTGGCCAGCGTGACCATCTTCGCCCGGCCCCGGGCCGCGTCGATCAGCTTGCGGACGTCGGCGGGGTGCGGATCGCGCAGGAGAGCTTCGGAGTGGGCGCCCTTGCGGCAGGGGGAGATGAACGGGCCCTCGAAGTGGATGCCGGCGATCTCGCCCTGCTCGGCCAGTTCGCTCAGCAGTCCGGCGCGCCGGGTGAGGAAGTCCATGTCGCCGGTGACGGTGGAGGCGACCAGGGTGGTCGTGCCGTGCAGGCGGTGGGTGTGGATGCCCTTGAGGATGTCGTCGGCCGAGCCGGAGGTGAAGGAGGCTCCGCCGCCGCCGTGGTTGTGGAGGTCGACGAAGCCGGGGATCACATAGTGGCCGGTTACGTCGATGACGTGGGCGTTTTCCGGGGCTGTGGTGGTGACGCGGGTGCCGTCGATGATCAACCGGCCGTTGTGGACGGTTTCGGTCGGGAGGACGACGGTTGCGCCGGTGAGGACCGTGGGGTGTCCGGTCGTTGCGGGGTGCGGGTGCGTGGTGGCTGGTCGCGCAGTTCCCCGCGCCCCTGGGGGCGTTGCCATCAGGTGGATACCTCCGAACGGTCGGTCGATGTCAGAAGATCCCAGGCCAGCAGGCCCGCGCCCAGGCATCCGGCGGAATCCCCCAGCGCCGCGGGGACGATCGTCGGCTGTTTCTGGAAGGTGATGCGGCGGCGGATGGCCTCCCGCAGAGGTGCGAACAACGTCTCTCCCGCCTCCGCGAGCCCGCCGCCGACGATCAGGGTGCGGGGGTCCAGGAGGGTCAGGGCGGTGACCAGGCCGTCGGCCAGGGCGTCCACGGCCTGCTGCCAGACCGCCCGGGCCATCGGGTCGCCGGAGTCCACCGCCTTCGCGCAGTCCGCCGCGTCCGCGCCCGGGTCGCCCGAGGCCGCGGCCCAGGCCTCGCTCACGGCCGCCGCCGAGGCGAAGCGCTCCAGGCAGCCGTGCTGCCCGCACGGGCAGGGGGCCCCGCCGGGGCGTACGACGATGTGGCCGATCTCGCCCGCGAAGCCGTGCGCGCCCGCCTCGACCCGGCCGTCGACGCCGATGGCGCCCGCGATGCCGGTGCCCAGGGCCACGAACAGGAACCGGTCCGCGCCGCGGCCCGCCCCGACCCGGCCCTCGGCGAGGCCGCCGGTGCGCACGTCGTGGCCGAGGGCGACCGGGACGCCCAGGCGTTGCGCCAGCAGGTCGCGCAGGGGGACGTCGCGCCAGCCGAGGTTGGCCGCGTAGACGGCGACGCCGTGCGCCTCGTCGACGATGCCGGGGACGGCCACGCCGGCGGCGGACGCGGGCGTGCCGAAGTGCTCGGTGCCGTACGCGCTCAGCTCGGCGGCGAAGTCGAGGATGCCCGTGACGACGGCGTCCGGTCCCAGGGCCCGCTCGGTGGGCCGGCGGGCCCGGTGCAGTACCTCGCCCTCCGGGCCGGCCAGGGCGGCCTTCATTCCGGTGCCGCCCACGTCGAGGGCGATGACATGTCTCACGGAAACAGTGTGACCCGGGGACCCGCAAGAGGTCTAGTCCACTCACGTGGTGTAGACCTTATTCCGAATATCGAAAAGTTTCGGTGGCGGACCACGCCAGAGTTTGGCGAGCGACGCCAGGGTTGGGGAAGAGCAGCGGTGCAGCGGCGACGGATGGCAGGAACGATCGCGGCGGCGTCCGCACTGGGCATGACGGCGGTCCTCGCCGGCTGCGGCGTCACGGGCGGCTCGGGCGACGTGACGCTGAAGCTGGTCGCCGCCGACTACGGCGACAGCACGGCCAACAGCTCGAAGAAGTACTGGGACAAGCTCGTCGAGGAGTACGAGGCCGACCACCCCGGCGTCGAGATCGACGTCAGCGTCTACTCCTGGAACGACGTCGACCGCAAGGTCAGGGAGATGGTCGCCGCCGGGGACCCGCCGGACATGGCGCAGATCGGCGCGTACGCCGACTACGCGGCCCGCAACCAGCTCTACAAGGCCGACGACCTGCTCTCCATACCCGTGCAGGCCGACTTCGTCGGGCAGCTGGCCTCCGCGGGCCAGGTCAAGGGCGTGCAGTACGGGATGCCGTTCGCCGCCTCCACGCGGGTGCTCTTCTACAACAAGACCCTCTTCGCCAAGGCCGGCATCACCCCGCCCGAGTCCTGGGACGACCTGGCCGAGGACGCCGAGGCGCTCAAGGCGGAAGGCGTGAAGGTCCCGTACGCGCTGCCCCTCGGCCCGGAGGAGGCGCAGGCCGAGACCATGCAGTGGATGCTGAGCGGCGGGGGCGGCTACACCGACAGCGTCGACGGCTACAGCTTCGACTCCCCGGAGAACATCGACACCTTCTCCTGGCTGAAGGAGGACCTGGTCGGCAAGGACCTGACCGGGCCGGTCGCGCCGGGCAACCTGAACCGGGCCGCGGCGTTCGCCGGCTTCGCGAAGGGCGAGGTCGGCATGCTCAACGGCCACCCCTCGCTGATGAAGATCGCCGCCAAGAACGGCATCAAGTACGGCATGGTGCCCACGCCGGGCCACGAGGGCCCGAGCAGGTCCACGCTCGGCGTCGCCGACTGGATGACGGCGTTCCGCAAGAACGGCAACCGCGACCAGGTGGGCGACTTCCTCGACTTCGTCTACAGCGAGAAGAACGTGCTGGCCTTCTCCCGCGAGTACGACCTGCTGCCGGTCACCTCCTCCGCGTCCGCCACCATGGCCGCCTCCGACGAGGACCGGCACCTCAGGCCGTTCCTGGAGGAGCTGCTGGCCTCCGAGCTCTACCCGGTCGGCAAGACCTCCTGGGCCGAGGTCAGTTCCCAGGTCAAGCAGCAGATCGGCAAGGCCGTCGCGCCCGGCGGCAGCCCCTCGGGCGTCCTGGGCCACCTCCAGGCGGCGGCGAGCCGGGCGGAAAGCGCGGAGTAGCTCCGCTGTCGGTGGCAGGCGTTACGGTGCCGGGCATGGACGAGGACACGGGTGAGCGGGGGCTCGGGCGCAGGGAACGGGACATCCTCGCGCTCGAACGCCGGGGTTTCCCCGGGCCCGGCGCGAAGGAACGCGCCGTACGTGAGGAGCTGGGGCTCGCCCCTGTGCGCTACTACCAGCTTCTCAACGCCCTGCTGGACGATCCACGGGCCCTGGCCCACGACCCGGTGACGGTCAATCGGCTGCGGCGTGTCCGGGAGCGGCGTCGGTCTGATCGTTGAGGGCCGTGGGGCTTCTGCCCGTCGCGGGGTGCGGGTGCGTCGTGGTTGTTCGCGCCCCGCGGCGGAGCCGCATGCCGACGCTGCCCCGCGCCCCTTCGGTGCGCGACCTCAGCCGATCCGATTCGCCAGCGCGGCCAGTAGCTCCACGACCCCCTCCGGGCCGTCCACCACCAAGTCCGCCCGCTCCCTGAGCTCCGTCACCTCGTCGCTGCCGCTGCACACCAGCAGGCCCGGGGTGCCGGCCGCGCGGAGGGTGTCGACGGCGGAGTAGGCGGGCAGGTCGCCCAGGTCGTCACCGCCGTAGAGGACGGACTCGGCGCCGATCTCCCGGGCGAATTCGCTCAGGGCGACGCCCTTGTCCATGCCGGGCGGGCGCAGTTCGAGGACCATGCGGCCGGGCTCGACGATCAGGCCGTGCCGGGTCGCCAGGTCGGTGAGCGGCTCGCGCAGGGCCTCGAAGGCGGCCTGAGGGTCGGCGGCCCGGCGGGTGTGCACGGCCACCGCCCGGCCCTTCTCCTCGACCCAGGTCCCGCTTCCGTCGAGGAGCCCGGGCAGCTCGGCGCGCACGGCCGCGACGCCGGGGTGCGGCTCCGGGGCGGTGAGTTCACCGCTGCGGGCGTCCCATCGCTCGGCGCCGTAGTGCCCGAGGACGACGAGGTGCTCCAGTCCTGGCACGTCCGCGAAGCCCCCGTTGCGCACCGCGACCTCGGCGGGCCGGCCGGTGATGACCGCCACGGCGGCCACCTTCGGCGCGAGCGCGGCCAGCGCGGGCAGGGCCCGGGGATGGGCCCGGGCCCGCTCCGGATCGGCCACGATCGGCGCGAGCGTCCCGTCGAAGTCGAGCCCGATCAGGGCCTTGCCGGGGCGGGCGAGGAGGGCGTCCAGGCCCTCCCGGCCCGCCTTGGTGGTCGGCGTGGGCAGCATCGAGCCGCTCATCCCCGCAACGCCTGGAGCTGGTCCAGGAACCACTGCGCCGGCGGCAGGGCCGTCGCCGCCGCTGCCAGGCGCTTGCCGCGCTCGGCGCGTTCCTCCGGGCGCATCGACAGCGCCTCGTGCAGGGCCGCCGCCGTGCCCGTCACGTCGTAGGGGTTCACCGTGATCGCGTCCTCGCCCAGCTCCTCGTGGGCCCCGGCCTCCCGGGACAGCACCAGCGCGCAGCCCGCGTCGGAGACGACCGGGACCTCCTTGGCGACGAGGTTCATGCCGTCGCGGATGGGGTTGACGAGTGCCACGTCGGCCAGCCGGTACGCGGCCAGGGAGCGGGCGAAGTCGTCCTTCAGATTGAGTACGACCGGGGTCCACCCCGGCGTCCCGAACTCGGCGTTGATCTCGTCCGAGACCCGCTGCACCTCGGCCGTGTAGTCCCGGTACACCGCTAGGTCCTGACGCGACGGGTAGGCGAAGGCGACGTGCACCACCCGCTCGCGCCACTCGGCGTGGGTCTCCAGGAGCCGGCGGTAGGCCAGCAGGCCGCGCACGATGTTCTTGGACAGCTCGGTGCGGTCGACCCGGACGATGGTGCGGCGGCCCTCGCCGATCTCCTCCCGCAGCGCGGCCATCCGCTCCTCGACGTCCGGCTCGTGCGCCCGCTTGCGCAGGAAGTCCGCGTCGGCCCCCAGCCCGTGCACCCCGACCCGCGTGCCGCCGAGCCCGCCGGCGAACTGCTCGGCGCACGCGGTGAACGCCTCCGCCCAGCGCTCGGTGAGGAAACCCAGCCGGTCCGCGCCGAGCATGCCGCGCAGCACCTGCCCGGCCACGTCGTCCGGCAGCATCCGGAAGTACTCGGGCGGCGCCCACGGCGTGTGCGAGAAGTGGCCGATCCGCAGGTCGGGCCGCAGCTCGCGGAGCATGCCCGGGACCAGCGTCAGGTGGTAGTCCTGCACCACGACCGCAGCGCCCTGCGCCGCCTCCTCGGCCAGCGCTTCGGCGAACGCCCGGTTGTACGTCTCGTAGGACGCCCACTGCCGCCGGAACCCCGCGTCGAAGACCGGCTCCAGAGGCGTCTGGTAGAGCATGTGGTGCACGAACCACAGGACCGAGTTGGCGATGCCGTTGTACGCGTCGGCGTGCACGTCGGCCGGGATGTCCAGCATCCGCACGCCGTCCTCGCCGACCCCGCGCCCGACCGCCTCGCGGTCGCCGTCGGACAGCGCCGAGCACACCCACAGCGAATCCGCGTCCGAGCCGATCGCGGAGAGCCCGGAGACCAGCCCGCCGCCGCCCCGCTTGGCGTCCAGCGAACCGTCCTCGCCCACCGTGTACGAGATCGGCCCGCGGTTGGAGGCCACCAGCACCTGTGCAGCACCGTACGTAGAAGCCATAAGCCTCAACCTAGCCCGGCCCGGAAACGCTCAAACGTACGGATCTTCCGTACCCGGCCGAAAACGGCCCCGGTCAGGCCGCTCTCCGCGCCTGGTACTCGGCGATGTCCACCATCGGCGGACGCTCCTCGGTGTCCACGGAGTACGTCCGCGGCTCGAAGCCGTCCTCGGCCCGCTCGAACTGCGTCAGGGACGGCCGGATCAGATGCCCGCGGGCCAGCCGCAGCTGGGCCGTGCGGTAGATCGCGGCGGCCATCCGGCCCAGCGCCTGACCGTCCTGGTGCCGGTGCTTGCGCACCCCGACGTCCACCTGGGCGAGGGCGTCCAGCCCCACCAGGTGCAGGGCGTCGACCAGCATGCCCAGCTCCACGCCGTACCCGACGGGGAACGGCAGCTGCTCCAGCAGCGAGCGGCGGGCCGCGTACTCGCCGCCGAGCGGCTGCACGAAGCCGGCCAGCTGCGGCCAGTGCATGTTGAGCAGCGGCCTGGCCATCAGCTCGGTGACCCGGCCGCCCTGCCCGGCGGCACCGGAGAGCGGCCGGTCGTACATGGCCTTCACCAGGTCCACGTCCGGATCCGTGAGCAGCGGGCCCACGATCCCCGAGACGAAGTCGGAGGAGAAGTCCCTGAGGTCCGCGTCGACGAAGCAGACGACGTCCCCGCGGGTGACGAGCAGCGAGCGCCACAGCACCTCGCCCTTGCCGGGCACGGCGGGCAGGCGCGGGAGTATCTCGTCCCGGTGCACCACCCGCGCGCCCGCGGCGGCGGCCACCTCGGACGTACGGTCGGTCGAGCCGGAGTCGACGACGACCAGCTCGTCGACGAGCGGGACCTGCCGCATCAGGTCGTGGCGGATCACGGCGACGATGTCGCCGACCGTCGCCTCCTCGTTGAGGGCGGGCAGCACGACGCTGACCGTCTGGCCCGTGCGCTGTTTGGCGGCCAGGATCTTATGGAGCGGGCGTTCGTTCGCGGACCAGGAACGGGTGCTCAGCCAGCGCTCGACTTCTTCCAGCACCGTGGCGGCTCCTCTGCGTTCTCCAGGCGGGACGGACTGCCCGCCGCGGTAGCGGCTGACGGGTACAGTCATCTCGCGGTTCGGACGACTATCTCAACTGTCCTGGTCGTCGGTTACAGTCTTGAACAAGGCGGATGACCATCGCATGTCCGGGGTCGCCCGCCGCCTACAACCACATACAGCTCATCCAGAGGGGCAGAGGGAAACGGCCCGTTGAAGCCCCGGCAACCCTCCAGTCGGTACTCGTAGGTCACTGTCGACCACCTGCGCGAGGCTCCCGGCTAGGGAAGGTGCCAAATCCGTCTCACGGCGAGATGCGTCGTGAGGAAGATGAGGAGAAAGGGCCTCGCCTCACATGGCTGTGCAGACTGTTGCAAGCACCACTGACTCCACCGTAGACCTGGGTCCCGCGGCTGCCCTGAGCTGCCGCGAGTGCGGTCACCGCGTACCCCTCGGCCCGGTCTTCGCCTGCGAGGAGTGTTTCGGCCCGCTGGAGATCGCCTACGACTTCTCGGCGTACGACACCGAGGAGCTCCGCAAGCAGATCGAAGCGGGTCCCGCGAACATCTGGCGTTACGCCCCGCTGCTGCCCGTCCCGGCCGACGTGGCGGACAAGCCGAACATCAACCCCGGCTGGACCAAGCTCGTCAAGGCCGACAACCTGGCGCGCGAGCTCGGTGTCGAGGCCGGCAAGCTCTTCGTCAAGGACGACTCCGGCAACCCGACGCACTCCTTCAAGGACCGCGTCGTCGCCCAGGCCCTGGAGGCCGCCCGCGCCTTCGGCTTCACCACCCTCTCCTGCTCCTCCACCGGCAACCTCGCCGGTGCGGTGGGTGCCGCCGCGGCCCGCGCCGGCTTCCGCTCCTGCGTGTTCATCCCGCACGACCTGGAGCAGGGCAAGGTCGTCATGGCCGCGGTCTACGGCGGTGAGCTCGTCGGCATCCAGGGCAACTACGACGACGTGAACCGCTTCTGCTCCGAGCTGATCGGCGACCCCGCCGGCGAGGGCTGGGGCTTCGTCAACGTCAACCTCCGGCCGTACTACGCGGAGGGCTCCAAGACCCTCGCGTACGAGATCTGCGAGCAGCTCGGCTGGCGGCTGCCGGACCAGATCGTGGTGCCGATCGCCTCCGGCTCGCAGCTCACGAAGATCGACAAGGGTCTGCAGGAGCTGATCAAGCTCGGTCTGGTCGAGGACAAGCCGTACAAGATCTTCGGTGCGCAGGCCGAAGGCTGCTCGCCGGTGTCGACGGCCTTCAAGGCCGGCCACGACGTCGTGCGCCCCCAGAAGCCGGACACCATCGCCAAGTCCCTCGCCATCGGCAACCCGGCGGACGGGCCCTACGTCCTCGACATCGCGCGCCGCACGGGCGGTGTCGTGGAGGACGTGACCGACGAGCAGGTCGTCGAGGCGATCAAGCTGCTCGCGAGGACCGAGGGCGTCTTCGCGGAGACCGCCGGTGGTGTGACGGTGGGCGTGACGAAGAAGCTGATCGAGAGCGGCGCGCTGGACCCGTCGTTGACGACCGTGGTGCTGAACACGGGCGATGGTCTCAAGACACTGGACGCGGTCGCGGGTACCGGACTGACCGCGACCATTCGTCCCAGCCTGGAGTCGTTCCGGGAAGCCGGTCTCGTCTGACCGTCGTTCGCTGCGGGCCGGTGGGGGCTGGTCGCGCAGTTCCCCGCGCCCCTAGGTGCGATACCCAACCGGAGGTTTTGAAGTCATGAGCGTGACCGTTCGCATCCCCACCATCCTGCGCACCTACACCGGCGGGCAGGCCGAGGTCGCCGCCGACGGGGCGACTCTCGGCGAGGTGATCGCCGATCTGGAGAAGAACCACACGGGGATCGCCGCCCGGGTGCTGGACGACCAGGGCAAGCTGCGTCGCTTCGTCAACGTGTACGTCAACGACGACGACGTGCGGTTCGAACAGGGTCTGGAGACGGCCACGCCGGACGGTGCCGGCGTGTCGATCATTCCCGCCGTCGCCGGTGGCTGAACCGGTCGACCGGCCCGTTTGTTACCTTCGGTAACGACGATTACCGAGAGTTCATCGAATTGCCCCCTCCGTGAGAGAAGCGGAGGGGGCAATTCTGTGTGATTGAGCGCGGTACAGTTGGGGAACGCGATCCCGATCCCTTGATCGGAACCCTGAATTCCTGCCGCGAGCCCGACAAGATGTAGCCAAAGTGTGCGCATCTTTTGCGGCTTTTGCTCCCTTTGTGTAGCCCGACTTGCCCTGAATTCGGGCGAATTCTCCCCACATTCCGGACCCGTTGCGTCCAGAATTCTCGTCCGATTGACCTGTTGCAGACGGCAGTTGGACAGATACATTCAGCCGCGGTCGACGCGTTCCGGCGCACGCCCCCAACCGTGGGGGGTGAGGTCTGACCCGGATCCGCGAAGTGTGGATCTGTGCAAGGGCCAGTAATAGGGGAGTTAGGCATGGCTCAGGGCACCGTCAAGTGGTTCAACGCGGAGAAGGGGTACGGCTTCATCGCGGTCGACGGTGGTGCGGATGTTTTCGTCCACTACAGCGCGATTCAGATGGACGGCTACCGCACCCTTGAAGAGGGCCAGCGGGTCGAGTTCGAGATCTCGCAGGGTCAGAAGGGGCCGCAGGCCGACATGGTTCGCGTCGCTGCCTGAACGCGCACCACGACCAACGCTCAAGCGACCGGTCTTCTCAGAAGGGCCCGTACCCCCCGGGGTGCGGGCCCTTCGGCCTGTTCGAAAGGGCTGCCGGACGGTGTTCGCGGGCGGCTGACGCCCCCGCCCGATCCCGGGGAGGCGCTTGCACTCGCAGGGGTCGAGTGCTAATCATTGCGTTAGCACTCTGAAGGTGAGAGTGACAACGTAAGGACCGGGTCGGTGAGGCCCGCAGGCCAGGTGGGGAAGGAACCACGAGGCAAGCGAGCCGTCCGTCGCGGGCGCGGGCGCGGTCCGAAGTAATCACCCCCAGTCCTGGAGGGACCACTTCACATGGCCAAGATCATCGCGTTCGACGAGGAGGCGCGGCGCGGCCTCGAGCGCGGCATGAACCAGCTCGCGGACGCCGTCAAGGTGACGCTCGGCCCCAAGGGCCGCAACGTCGTCCTCGAGAAGAAGTGGGGCGCGCCCACGATCACCAACGATGGTGTCTCCATCGCCAAGGAGATCGAGCTCGAGGACCCGTACGAGAAGATCGGCGCCGAGCTGGTCAAGGAAGTCGCCAAGAAGACGGACGACGTCGCCGGTGACGGTACGACCACCGCGACCGTTCTCGCCCAGGCCCTGGTGCGCGAGGGTCTGCGCAACGTAGCCGCCGGCGCCAACCCGATGGCCCTCAAGCGCGGTATCGAGAAGGCCGTCGAGGCCGTCTCCGCCGCCCTGCTGGAGCAGGCGAAGGACGTCGAGACCAAGGAGCAGATCGCCTCCACGGCCTCCATCTCCGCCGCCGACACCCAGATCGGCGAGCTCATCGCCGAGGCCATGGACAAGGTCGGCAAGGAAGGCGTCATCACCGTCGAGGAGTCCCAGACCTTCGGTCTGGAGCTGGAGCTCACCGAGGGTATGCGCTTCGACAAGGGCTACATCTCGGCGTACTTCGCCACCGACATGGAGCGTATGGAGGCCGTCCTCGACGACCCGTACATCCTGATCGCGAACTCCAAGATCTCCAACGTCAAGGACCTGCTCCCGCTCCTGGAGAAGGTCATGCAGTCGGGCAAGCCGCTGCTGATCATCGCCGAGGACGTCGAGGGCGAGGCCCTGTCGACCCTGGTCGTCAACAAGATCCGCGGCACCTTCAAGTCCGTCGCCGTCAAGGCCCCGGGCTTCGGCGACCGCCGCAAGGCGATGCTGCAGGACATCGGCATCCTCACCGGCGGCGAGGTGATCTCCGAGGAGGTCGGCCTCAAGCTGGAGAACGCCACGGTCGACCTGCTGGGCAAGGCCCGCAAGGTCGTCATCACCAAGGACGAGACCACCATCGTCGACGGTGCCGGCTCGGCCGACCAGGTCCAGGGCCGCGTCAACCAGATCCGCGCCGAGATCGAGAACAGCGACTCGGACTACGACCGCGAGAAGCTGCAGGAGCGCCTGGCGAAGCTCGCCGGCGGTGTCGCGGTCATCAAGGCCGGTGCCGCCACCGAGGTGGAGCTCAAGGAGCGCAAGCACCGCATCGAGGACGCCGTGCGCAACGCCAAGGCGGCCGTCGAGGAGGGCATCGTCGCCGGTGGTGGCGTGGCCCTGCTGCAGGCCTCCCAGGTCTTCGAGAAGCTGGAGCTCGAAGGTGACGAGGCGACCGGCGCCAACGCCGTGAAGCTCGCGCTGGAGGCCCCGCTGAAGCAGATCGCCGTCAACGGTGGTCTCGAGGGCGGCGTCGTCGTGGAGAAGGTCCGCAACCTCACCGTCGGCCACGGCCTGAACGCCGCGACCGGTGAGTACGTCGACATGATCGCCGAGGGCATCATCGACCCGGCGAAGGTGACCCGTTCCGCGCTGCAGAACGCCGCCTCCATCGCCGCGCTGTTCCTCACCACCGAGGCCGTCATCGCCGACAAGCCGGAGAAGGCGGGCGCTGCCCCGGCCGGCGGCGGCATGCCGGGCGGTGACATGGACTTCTGATCGACCTGAGGGTTGATCAACGGTCTTACCGAGGGCGGTACTTCCTGTTCCGGCAGGGGGTGCCGCCCTCGGGCGTGTCCGGGGGCGCGCCCTGTCGCATGTTCGGGGGTGCGCCCTCTCGCGTGTCCGGGATCACAGCGCGGACGGGATGCCGCGGCCGGGCCGGGTGGTTGAACCATGCGTCCTATGCGTATGCACATACCATCCGGTACCCCCGAGGGAGCCCCCACGTGACTGTCGCCGCCTCCGCTTCCCGCGCCGCCGAAATCCTGTCCCGGCCCGTATCGCTGGGCGGCCTGACCGTTCCGAACCGGATCGCGATGGCGCCGATGACCCGCATGTTCTCCCCGGGCGGTGTGCCCGGCGAGGACGTCGTGTCGTACTACGCGCGCCGCGCCGCCGCCGGAGTCGGCCTGATCGTCACCGAGGGCACCTACGTCGGCCACGACTCGGCCGGGCAGAGCGACCGCGTGCCGCGGTTCCACGGCGACGAGCAGCTCGCGGGCTGGGCCAAGGTCGCCGAAGCGGTGCACGCCGCGGGCGGCACGATCGTGCCGCAGCTGTGGCACATCGGCATGGTCCGCAACCAGGGCGAGCCGCCCGTCGCCGACGCGCCGGCCGTCGGCCCCTCCGGCCTGCGCATCGGCGCGACGGAGCCCACCGGCAAGGCCATGACGCAGGCCGACATCGACGCCGTCATCGGCGCGTTCGCCGAGGCCGCGGCCGCCGCCGAGCGGGTCGGCTTCGACGGCGTGGAGCTCCACGGCGCCCACGGCTACCTGCTGGACCAGTTCCTGTGGGAGGGCACGAACCGCCGCACCGACGCCTACGGCGGCGACCGCGTCGCCCGCGCCAAGCTCTCGGAGGAGATCGTCGCGGCCGTCCGCGAGACCGTCTCCGCCGACTTCCCCATCATCTTCCGCTACTCCCAGTGGAAGCAGGAGGCCTACGACGCCCGCCTCGCCGAGACCCCGGAGGAGCTGGAGGCCATCCTGACGCCGCTGGCCGCCGCCGGTGTCGACGCCTTCCACGCCTCCACCCGCCGCTACTGGGTCCCCGAGTTCGACGACTCGGATCTCAACCTGGCCGGCTGGACCAAGAAGCTCACCGGCAAGCCCTCCATCACCGTCGGCTCGGTCGGCCTGAACGGCGACTTCATCAAGGCCTTCCAGGGCCAGGGCGCCGAACTGGGCGACCTCGACAACCTCCTCGACCGCTTCGAGCGCGACGAGTTCGACCTGGTCGCCGTCGGCCGCGCCCTGCTCCAGGACCCCGAGTGGGCCCGCAAGGTGCTCGACGGCCGCTTCGAGGACCTGGCGCCGTACAACCCGGCGTCGCTGAAGACCCTCAGCTGAGTCCGCCTCCCGGGGGCCTCTGGATCTGTTTGCGTCAGTCAAGGACACTGACCGAGCGCCTGTTCACCGGCCTTTCGTGAGGAGATCCAGATGACGACGACCGAGCCCCGCCCGCCGCACGACGGCTCTGCCGGTGAGCCCGGACCGGTGGTCCGCACCACCGCCGGTGCGGTCCGGGGCCGCAGGGAGGCGGGGCTCGCGGTCTTCCGCGGCATCCCGTTCGCCGCACCCCCGGTGGGCGAGGCCCGCTTCATGGCCCCGCGCCCCGCCCACCCCTGGGACGGCATACGCGACGCGTACGCCTTCGGCCCGCCGCCCCCGCAGGACCTCGGCAACCTGGGCGGCCCGGGCCTGCTCGACGTGCCCGAGGGCGACGAATGGCTCACGGTCAACGTCTGGACGCCCGAACCCGACCCGGCCGCCCGCCGGCCGGTCATGGTGTGGATCTACGGCGGCGCCTACAAGCTCGGCCACTCCGGCAGCCCCGGCTACGACGCCCGGCACATCGCGGCCGACGGCGACGTGGTGGTCGTGTCCCTCAACTACCGCGTGGGCATGGAGGGTTTCGCCTTCATCGAGGGAGCGCCCGCCAACCGCGGACTGCTCGACCAGGTGGCCGCGCTGGAGTGGGTGCGGGACAACATCGAGTCCTTCGGCGGCGACCCCGGGCAGGTCACGGTCTTCGGGGAGTCCGCGGGCGCGGGATCGGTCGCCTCGCTGCTCACCATGGAGCGCGCGTCCGGGCTGTTCGGGCGGGCGATCGCGCAGAGCGTGCCGGGGACGTTCTTCTCCGACGCCCTGGCCCGGGACATCGGTACCGCCCTCGCCGCCGAGGTGGGCCTGCGCCCCACGGTCGCCGACCTCGCGACGGTCGATCCGCGTCGGCTGACGTCGGCAGGGGAGACGCTGAGCGCCAAGATGCTCCAGTACATCGACCGCTGGGGGCAGGCCGCGCCCACGGTCACGCCCTTCTCACCGGTGGTCGACGGCGAGGTGCTGCCGACGAGCCCGTGGCAAGCGCTGCGGTCCGGATCGGCGAAGGATGTCGACCTCCTCGTCGGCCACAACCGTGACGAGTACCGCCTGTTCATCGCCATGGCTGGCCAACTCGGCCAGATCAGCGAAGAGCGGGCGGCCTCGGCCCTGAACCTGTTCGCCCCCGACGGCGAGCAGGCCTACCGCACGGCCTTCCCCGACGCCGCCCCGAGCGAGCTCTACGAACGCGTCCAGACGGACTGGCTGTTCAACATGCCCTCGCTGCACCTGGCCGAGGCACAGCGCGCGGGCGGCGGATGCGCCCACGTCTACGAACTGACCTGGCCCGCCCCGGGCAACGGCGGCGCGCTCGGCGCCTGCCACGGCCTGGACATCCCGCTGCTGTTCGGCACGTACGGGGCGGACCTGGGGCTGCTTCTGTTCGCGGGCACGGAGCCGTCGACCGAGGCCCTTGAGCTGTCGTCCCGCTTCCGTTCGTCCTGGACCTCGTTCGCGCGGTCGGGAGACCCGGGCTGGCCGGCGTACGACGACGAGCAGCGGCTGGTGCAGGTGCTGGACGCGGAGCCGGTGGTCGCGGCGTACCCGGAGGAGACCTCGCGGCGCCTGTGGGAGGGCTACGACTTCCCGCCCCTGCCGCTGCTGTGAGCGCGGGCGGTCAGAGGTTGCCCATGGGCTCGATGTCCACCTTCACCGGCGTCCCCCACACCCGCAGCACCTCGTAGTCCGTGAACTCGTGCACCAGCCGGTACGCCATGGCGGCCCGGGGAGCCTTGCGCTGGGCCGCGATGAACAACTCCGCCTCGCGTCGGTCCCGGCGCGGGGTGCCGCACAGCTGCCAGGTCTGGCCGTTCCACAGCTCCGCCAGCCAGCGCTGCTGGGGCTGGGGGCGGTCGGCGCGTGCGCCGTAGCGGGACTGGACGGGTTCGGTCTGCGGCTGCTGGGGCGCGGGACCGTTGAACTCGTTGCGGCGGGCGGCCCTGCGCCGGGTCTCGCACAGCAGGCACAGGTCGGGGGCGGCCTCGTCGACCGGGCCGTTGGGATGTTCGGGGCAGCGCGTACTGGGTGCCGCGGTCGTGACACTGTCCTCCAGCAGGTCCAGGGCGCGCTTCAGGTCGCCCTTGACCTCGTGCAGCTTGGCGTCGGGGGTGTCGGAGGTGAGGGCTTCCCCGTGCTCACCGAGCAGACGGAGAGCACGGCCTAGGGCGGTGAGCTGGGCGTGGTTCATGGGCCCATTGTCCTCAGTCGGCGTAGTCCTTGAGCTTCTCGGTGTCCAGGGTGATGTTCACGGGGGCGGGGAGCTCGACCGTGGCGCCCCAGGGCTGCGGGGAGATCTGCTGGTAGCGGCCGTCTTTTGGCTCGCTGAAGACCGTGAGGGTGTGGTTGTCGCGGTCGATCAGGAGGTAGACGGGGATCTCGGCTTCGGCGTACCCGATGGGCTTGTCGATGCGGTCGCGTTGGTCGGTGTCGCGGTCGTGGGAGGTGATCTCCACGGCCATCAGGGCACCGTCGGGGTCGGACCACTCGCGGTCGCCCTTGAAATGGTCCACTGGCGCGAGGAAGCCGTCCGTGCGGGCCCGGCCCTTGCGGTAAGCCTCTGCCTTGACGCCCCGCTCCGGTGCGAGATCCAGGTCGGGTCGGTGCTGCATGCACTGGCGCAACAGCCACATGAAGATCGATGTGTGGTTGCCGTCCGGCATGGCTTTGACCTCTACCTTTCCATTGACGTACTCCAGCCGCACGGTTTCGGGGGCTACTGCGGCAAGCTCCTCGAACTCGTCCACGTCGAGCGGGCCGTGCCGGATGCACAGCCGCCCGCCCAGGAACTCCAGCCTGTTCCGGATCTCCCTCGGAGCCCTGCGAACGAGTTCGTCGAAGTCCTCGACGTCCATCTGCGGGCGGTCAGCGGTCTCTGGGGTCATGGCGTCGCCTCCTTCCCTCCATCGTGCCCCGGGCTGGTGACGTCGGACCGTAGGTGCCGTCATGTGGGTGCCTTCTCTTGGCGTCGTTGGGACATCGCGGCGCGGATCTCGGCCGCGCGGTCGCGGACCGTGGGGCGGACAGAGGTGCAGGGGGTTGCGCGGGCGCGCGTTCGCCCCGGCAGGCGCTGCAACGACCCCCTGGCAGGGTTTCCGGACGCCCAGGGATGCCGCAGTTCGCACACTCCAGGACCCGCAGGGGTGGGCGTGGAGCGGGTGGGGGCGGGAGTTTGCTGGTCAGGCGCTTGCGGACCAGGGCAGCGGCGTGGTGGACGGGGGTCGGCAAGCCAGCCGTGAGCGCACGCAGTACGTCCTCCTCCGAGGCGCCCCGCTCGAACCACTCCGTCACGAGTGGGGCGAGGGTCGTGCAGTCTGCCTCGGAGAGGGACAGGGCGGTCGCGGTACGGCCGAGGGCGGCGAGGAGGATGTGGGCGCGGGAGCGGGTGGGGCGTGTCGCCTGCGGCTGCGGTGCATCGCCGCGAGTGAAGGCGGCCCACCAGTCGTCATCCCGGGCGGTTCGGGACCACCACGATCGGGTGATCCAGCGGGAGCTGCCGTCGTCGGCCGTGACGCACTCCCGGCCCCGGCGCAGGTGGCCCGCCTGCTGGATGCGGTTGAGGGCGGTGCCGAGGGCGCACTGTCCGTAGGGGAGCTGCTTGGCCAGCGTCTTTACGGAGATGTCCGCGCCGTCGGGGAGCCGGTCGAGGTAGGCGGCGATGGCGGCTTCGCGGGGCGGGAGGTACGCGAAGTCGTGGTTCGTGCCGGGGAGTTGGTCGGCAGCAGTGCGTTTGCCGTAGCCCGGGTTCGCCAGGGGGTGCGCGGACGGGGAGGCAGCACTAAAGTTGGCGTCAGCCATGGGATCGACTGTCTTTCGATCTCGTTGGTTAAGCCCCCGCAGGTGTTGGCGCACCGGGCGGGGGCTGTTGCTTGTCCAGGAACGGTAGAGGTACGTGACTGTCCGTGGCAAGCCGGACGCGTGCCGTCAACTCTCCGGGTGGGAGGGCGGGTTGAGGCCCTCCACCCATTCCTTGAAAAGGGAGCTCGAAGCCCGGGTCCCGAAGCTCAGGCCGTCTCGTCCTTGAGGTTCTCGACGAACGCGGCCCAGGCGGTGGCCCGGAACACGAGCTTCGGGCCGTGGGGGGTCTTGGAGTCGCGGACGGGGATGACATCAGGGAATGCCTGGGTGACTTCCAGGCAGTTGTCGCCGCTCCCGCCGCTGTAGCTGGACTTGTACCACTCAGGCGTGTTCCTCATGGCCGTAATCCTGCGCCATTGCCTGTTCCTCCTGGCTCAGGCCGGCCTTCTCGCGGGCGTGGCGGAGTTCGGCGCCCAGGAGGGCCCGAGGTGAGGAGGACGGGTCGAGGTCCCTGGATCCGGGCATGGGCGACTCCCTGTCGTGCAGATCGGGTTGTGTGGAGGTAGCAGAAGGTGCGCTCGACCGAAGAGATCGTGAAGTCGCTGCGGGACGCACTCGCGGGAGTCGGCGTCGTGCTGCCGTCCCTGCGCGTGGATCCGGTGACGGCCGCGAGCGACGAGCCGTTCGCCTTGGTCGATCTGGGGCGGTGCAACGTACGGACGGCTGAGCAACTCACCGACGTACTGCGGTCGTTGCCCGTGCGGGAGGCCTTGCGGGCTCGCGTTCGGCAAGTCAACCGGGAGCCCAAGTCACGGTGAAGTAATAGCCAACGATGGATGTACAACCATTCGCCCTCCGTCACCGTCGAACAGGCGTATCGCGCATACACCGGCGTTCGCCCCACCGCACGCTACTCCGGAAATCACATCCTTTCCCCAGAGGAATCCTGTCTTATGACGTTCCGTTGGCTGTGCGGTGTCCTGCGTGTGCGCGGGAAGACCGACCTTTTGCTTGTGTTCCTGTTCGCCGCCGGATTCGCCGCACTGCCCGTGTTCGCGCTGCTCCCGTCGCTGTGGGGTTTCGCCGCGGCCTCGGCCGTGACGTACGCCGTGGACGAGGTGCTGCACACGCGCTCTCCCGCCTTCGTGCGGCGGCTGGCCGCGCTGCAGCTCGACCGCACCATGCGGTTCGCCGTGCGGACGGTGATGCTGCTCGCCCTCGCCGACCGGATGAACGCTCCGGGTGCGGTGCCTGTGGCCGCGCTGGCGGTGTTCAGCGCTCACTTCGCGCTGGTGATGCTGTACACGGCGGTGCACCACGCGATTCGCCGGCGCCGCACGCTGCCGGTCGTGGTGCGCAACCTCGACATGAGCGGGGCGGGCATCCCGCAGTCGCCGCCCGCTCTCCTCTACCGGCGCTTCCTGCGCAAGCTGCTGCACCTCGACCTGCCGGCCCACGCCGGGCTCCTCGCCGCGCTGGCGGCCGGGGCGTGGCAGCCCGCGGGCATCGGCTTCGTGCTGACGGCCGGGCTCGCGGTCGCGGCCGTCGCGGCGCTGCTCGGGCAGCTGCGCCGGGCCCGCCGGATGCCGTCGGGTGACGAGGTGATCGCCGAGGTCAACCGGCAACTCGCCGGGTACCGGCCGGAGGTGGCGCTGTACTTCAGTTTCGCGGCTGTGTCCCGGGACTTCATGTACCAGGTCAACATGTGGATCGAGACGCTGGAGCAGCTCGACCGGCGGCCGTTGATCATCCTGCGGGAGCGGGCCTCGTTCCGCTCTCTCAGCCGTACGTCGATCCCGGTCGTGTGCGTGCCGAAGGCCGACGACGTGGCGCAGCTGGAGATGCCCGAGCTGCGGGTCGTCCTCTACCCGGGCAACGCGGGCAAGAACGTGCACATGCTGCGCGTCGCCGAGGCCAAGCACGTCTTCATCGGGCACGGCGACAGCGACAAGCTCGCCAGCAGCAACCGGGTGAGCAAGGTGTACGACGAGATCTGGGTGGCCGGGCGGGCCGGGCGCGACCGCTACCAGCGGGTGCGGCACGCCATCAGCGACAAGGCGATCGTCGAGGTGGGCCGCCCGCAGCTGTCGTCGATCCGGCTGCACACCGACCACGTGCCGGGGCTGCTGCCGACCGTGCTGTACGCGCCGACCTGGGAGGGCTGGAGCGACGACGACTGTCATACGTCCCTGATCCCGATGGGCGTGCCGCTGATCGAGAAGCTGCTCGCCGAGAACGTACGGGTCCTCTACAAGCCGCATCCCCTCACCGGCAAGCGCTCCCGCGCGGCGGCCGAGGCGGACCGGGCGATCCGGGAGCTGCTGCGCGCCGACAACGAGCGGCGTGACGCCGAGTGGGCGGAGGCCGCTGCCGCCGCCGCGCGGCCCCGGCTCGCGGAGATCCAGGCCCGGCTCGGCGAACTGTCCGGGCGGCTCGGCGGCGACGACGCCCAGCAGACCCGCGAGGCGCGTCTGCCCGACCTGGACGGGGAGGCCGAGTGGCACGAGCTGCGCGCCGAGTGGCACCGGATCTTCTGGGAGAGCCGGGGCCCCGTCCGGCACCACGTCATCACCGGGCAACTTCCCACGCTCTACGCGTGCTTCGACCAGGCCGACATCCTCATCAGCGATGTGTCGTCCGTGGTCGCGGACTTCGTGGCGAGCCTCAAGCCGTACGTCCTGACCAACGCGAACGACCTGCCCGACGAGGACTTCCGGGCGGCCTACACCACGGCCGGCGGCGCGTACCTGCTGGACCGGGCCTGCACCCGGCTCCCGGAGATCCTCGACTCGGTCCGCGAGCCGCGGCGCGACCCGATGGCACCCCAGCGCCGGGTCCTCAAGGAGTACGTCCTGGGCCAGGACCGCCCCACCTCGATGGAGCGGTTCAACGCGGCGGTCAGCGCCCTGGCCGAGAAAGCGACGGCGGAACAGGCCGAGCGGCTGGGGGAGGGGCTGCGGGTGGCTGTGGAGGTGTCCGGCCGGGTGGGGTAGATCCAGTATCCCAGCACCCGGGGGGCCGTGTCACCGTTCTCCGGAATGATCTTCATGGGTGGAATGCGGCTTTAGGGTTTGGGTCAACGCCCCTTCTGTGAAAGGAAGTTCGCGATGACCCTCGCCACCCTCGCCGAGGAACTCACCGCCATGGCCGCCGCCGACCACGAGCAGGCCGCCGCCGGAGCCGCCCACAGCGACCACCCGGCCGAGCAGCTCGCCTGGCGGCGGCTCACCGCCCGTCACGGGGACCGGCTGAACGAGATCATGGACGAGGCCGGCTGGCCCACGGCGGACCTCGTCGGTGCGGACGCCGCCCGGGCCGCCTGGATCCTCGCTCAGCATGCCGACCGGCAACTGGACGTGCAGCGGCGGGCGCTGCGGCTGCTGGAGGAGGCCGTGGCGGCGGGGCGGGCCGGTGCCCGGGAGCTGGCGTTCCTGCGGGACCGCACGCTCGTCAACGAGGGGCGGGAGCAGGTCTACGGCACCCAGGTCGCCGGAGTGAGGGAAGACGGCAGCCCGATCCCCTGGCCCTGTGCCGAGCCCGGCCGTGTGGACGAGCTGCGCGCAGGGGTGGGCATCGAGCCGTTCGCCGAGTACGTCGCCCGGTTCCAGTGAGAGGAGGTCGGCCAGCGCCCTCGGGACGGTGGTGTCAGCCGGCCGCCGTCAGGGCCGCCCGCAGGTGCCCGTCGGACTCCTCCAGCAGGCGGGCCGCCGTCGGGCCGTCCACGTCGGCCAGGAGGGTGAGGATCGCGTGCTTCACCTCGCCGTCCGTGGCGGTCAGGGCCCGCTCGATGTCCTCGTCGGCGGCGCCGGTCGCGAGGGCGACGATGCGGTGGGAGCGGGCACGGAGCTTGTCGTTCGAGGCGCGGACGTCGACCATCAGGTTCCCGTAGGTCTTGCCCAGCCGGATCATCGTGATCGTCGAGAGCATGTTGAGGACGAGCTTCTGCGCCGTGCCGGCCTTCAGGCGGGTGGAGCCGGTGAGCAGTTCGGGCCCCACGACGATCTCGATGCCGTGGTCGGCGGCCGCCGCGAGCGGGCTGCCGGGGTTGCAGGCGAGGCCGATGGTGAGGGAGTGGCGGGCGCGGGCGTGTTCGACCGCGCCGATGGCGTACGGGGTGCGGCCGGAGGCGGAGATGCCGACCACCGTGTCGTCGGGGGTCAGGGCGAGGGTCGCCAGGTCCGCCCGGGCCAGTTCCCGGGAGTCCTCCGCACCCTCCACCGAGGTGACCACCGCGTCCGGGCCGCCCGCGATCAGGCCGACGACCCGGGAGGGGTCGGTGTTGAACGTGGGCGGGCACTCGGAGGCGTCCAGGACGCCCAGCCGGCCCGCCGTGCCCGCGCCCGCGTAGACCAGGCGGCCGCCCCGGGCCATCCGCTCCGCGACGGCGTCGATCGCGGCGGCGATCTGCGGCAGCCGCGCCGCGACCGCCCCGGCCACGGTGGCGTCCTCGCCGTTCATCAACCGGGCGATGTCGAGGGTCGGGAGCCGGTCGATGTCCGCGAGTTCCGGCCGGAAGGCCTCGGTGGTCAGGGACTCCAACTCGGTCCTGAGATCACGGGGGCTGGAGGTGGAGGTCATGAACGGCTCTTTCCGTGTCTTTCCGGTGCTGGGCGGGGCGGCGCGCCTCAGGAACGATGCCGGTGGGCCAGCGCCTCGTAGGACGCCGACAGCGCCGGCGCCGCCTTCTCGTACGTCCGCTGCGCCACCCCGACGAACAGGCAGTCCACCACGAGGAGCTGACCGGTACGGGACGACATCGCCGCCGGACGCAGCTCGCTCTCGCGTGCGGTGGACGTGGTGAGGACGTGGTCGGCGTACTGCGTGACCGGGCCGGTGGGCCGGCCGGTGATCGCCACCGTCGTCGCCCCGCGCTCGAAGGCGACCCGCAGCGGCTCGATGACGTCCCCCGTCGCCCCGGAGTGCGTGATGGCGATCGCGACATCGCCCGCGCGCAGTTGCACCGCGTTGGTGACGGCGAGGTGCGGGTCGCTGTGGGCGTGCGCTATCAGCCCTATGCGCAGCAGCTTCTGCGTGAGGTCCTGCGCGACCAGGCCGGACGCCCCGACGCCGTACACGTCGGTGCGGCGGGCCGTGGCCAGCGCGGTGACGGCCGCGCCCAGTTGGACGGTGTCGAGGCCGGCGGCGGTGTCGGCGAGGGTCTGCTGTTCGTCGTAGGCGAGCTTGGCGACCACGTCGGCGATCGGGTCGTCCACCGCGATGTCCGTCGTGATGGCCGGGGCGCGGCCCGACTGCTGCTGCGCGGCGAGTCCGGCGAGGGCCAGGCGCAGATCCCGGTAACCCGGATAGCCCAGCAGGCGGGCGGTGCGTACGACGGTCGCCTCGCTGGTGCCGGTGAGTTCGGCCAGGCCGGTGACCGTGAGGGCCGCGCAGCCGGCCGGGTCGGCCGCGACGGCCTCGGCGACGCGCTGCATGGACCGCGTCATCGAGGGGCCCAGCGTGCGCACCTTGGCCGCGAGGGCGGCGGGGGCGGGCGGGGTGCCGCTCACCCCCGAGGGGCCGCCGCGCTCGCTGGCGAAAATTTCCTTCACGTCTCGGGTCACGTTTGAAAGATATTTTCGGGGCGGCGTTCGGGTCAAGAGTGCGCACAATGGGTGCATGGATCCCATCAGCCCCCTGGAGCAGGCGCTGCACGCCGCGCGCGCCCTTGTGCTGGCCGACCTCGTCGCGGGCCGCGTCGCCGAGGCGGATGTCGTGTCCCTGGTCGAGGAGTCCGTCAAGCAGCGCCGATGGTGGGTCGAGCAGTGGCCCGAGGGCGCGCGGTACGTGGCCGGCCTGGTCGCGCAGGACGTCCAGGACTCCCTGCTGGAGCGGTACGGCCGCTGGCCGCTGTGCCCGGTGTGCGGCACCGGCGACCCGCACGCCCTCGACGTGGAACCGGAGTTGGGGCCCGACCCGCACTGGGTGTGCAGCGAGGCGGGCGTGAAGGTGGCCGCGGTGGGATCGCTGAGCGAGGCCATCGGCGGGGCGGCGTCCTCGTGAGGCCCTCGTGACGATCTACATCGACCCGCCGGACTGGCCCGGCCACGGCCGCATGTGGTCCCACCTCGTCAGCGACGTCTCCTTCGAGGAACTCCACGCCTTCGCCGCCCGCCTCGGCGTCCCCCGCCGGGCCTTCGAACGCGACCACTACGACATCCCCGACCAGCGGTACGCCGACGCGGTGCGGGCCGGGGCCGTGGAGGTCAGCAGCCGCGAGGTGGTGCGGCTGCTGTACGGGGCGGGGCTGCGACGGCCCAAGGGGCGCTATCCCTCGCGGAGTTCGCGCAGCTCGTAGGTCAGGTGCTCGGGGTCCTCGGCGACCTGGGTGAACCCGGCCCGCGCGAGCACGTGCTGCGACGGCACGTTGTCCCGCTCGACGGTCGCGACCACGGTCCGCACCTCCGGCCGGTCCAGCGCCCAGGACGACAGCGCGCGCAGCGCCTCGGTGGCGTAGCCGTGGCCGCGGGCGCCCTCGACCAGGTCGTAGCCGACCTCGATCCGTCCCGCCTCGTCCGGGACGCTGTGGAAGCCCATGGCGCCGACCGCGCGGCCGTCCTCGCGCCGGACGAGCACGTACATGCCCCACTCCGGCCGGTGGACCCCGTCCTCGTACTCCTTGTACACCAGGCCGGCGCCGACCCGGGTGCCCTCGATCGGGCCGCCCTCGATCCACTCGAAGCCGCCGTGGCCGACCGTGGACAGATCGGTGGCCGCCGCCGGGGTGACGCCCTCCAGGGTGAGCCGCTCGGTCCCGATCACCACGTTGTTGTTCCAGCGCCACTGGGCGACCGGGGCGCGGCCGGCCAGTTCCCCGCGGCCGGTGGCCCACAGCAGGGTCAGCCACGGGGTGGGTCCCGGCTGGACGTGCGGGAAGAGCCGGGTGAGCACGAAGTCGCACAGCTCGGGCGCCGGTTCGTACGACAGGCCCAGCCCCTCGGAGATGTCGTGCGTGTGCAGCAGCACCTCGGCCACGCCCATCGCGGCGAACCCCTCACGGTTCGCGCTGCGGAACGGGTACGGATGGAAGGCCCGCACGTCGCGCGGGGTGGTGCGGACCGCGGCCGCGAGCAGGGCCCCCATCGCGCCTATCACCCGCAGCGCACCGGCGTTGTCGGTCCCCTCCTCCAGCGAGAGCTCGAACGGTGAGTACCCGTCCTGCTCCCGCCCCGCCAGCTGCCCCGCGTACGCGATGAGATCCTCGGCGATGTGCACCGCCGTCTGGCGGCAACTCCACTCCAGCCGCCCGGCCCGCACTCCGTCCCAGTCCCGGTCGGTGACCGCCCCCAACAGCCCGACGCACTCGGCGACGGCCTGCTCCACCTGTTCCGCTCCCGTTGTCCACATGATGGGCAGGCTACGAGGCGTCGTGGGTGGAGAGCGACAGCATTTCCAGCTCGGCGGCGAGGTTGTAGCGGGCCGTGGCCTCCCACGCGGTGGCGCCGTGCGGCGTCCTGAACAGGCGCGGGAGATCCAGGAGCTGGCGCAGGATCGCGGCGCGGCCCGCGCGGAAGGCGTCGTTCGGGACGAAGTGGTACTCCTCGCGGACGGCCGTGGTGTAGGCGGCGTACGCCGACGGGGGCGAGGCGAGGATCGCGAGGTCGGCGTCGCACAGGACCTGGCCGTCGGGGTCGTCCTCGGCGGGGTCGTGGGTGACGGTGAGCCGGACCAGACGGGCCACCTCGGCGGTCTTCGCGTCGGGAACGCCGGCTTCCGGGAGGGCGCGTTCGGCGAGGCGGGCCGAGCGCTCCTCGTTCTCGGAGCGGTCGGGGAGATAGACCGCGTCATGGAACCAGGCGGCCAGCCGGACCACGTCCGGGTCGTGCGCGTACCGCTCCAGTTCGTCGACGCGGTCGAGGACCGCCGTGAGGTGCTCGACCGTGTGGTAGCGGCGCTGGGGCTCCTGCCAGCGGGTGAGCAGGTTCCCGGCGTAGGGCGCCGGGTCCGGGCCGCCGGCCGGCCCCCGGGTCGCTTCCAGGGTGCGGGCGAAGCGGGTGCGCAGGGTGTCGAGATCGGCCATGGTGGCATTCTCCCGCTGAGCGGGGTGTGGCACCTAGCGTGGGGGCATGACGACTCCTGCTGATGTTCCTGATGTACGGGACCCCGAGCAGCCCGGACGGCTGCTGACGATCGAGCGTGACGCGCTGATCCCGCTGCTGCGGGGCCGGGCCGGGGAGGACTTCGCGCGGCCCGTCGCCGCGTGTCCGGGCTGGACGGTGCGGGACGTGCTGGCGCACTGCTCGGCCGCGCTGACGCGGGTGACGGAGGGCAGGTTCGAGGAGGGCGTGTTCTCGCCCGAGGCCAACGACCGGGACATCGCGGAGCGGTCCGGCTGGAGCGACGCACAGATCGTCGACGAGCTGGAGCGGGGGATGGGCGAGGCCGGGCCGCTCATCGCCGGGGCCGGCGGGAAGCTGGACGGTCTCGCCCTCGGGGAGTGGGTGCACGCCGGTGACGTGCGGGAGGCCCTCGGGGAGCCGGGGGCGTACGGCGGGGCCGGGCTGCCGGACGCGCTGGCGCTGCTCGCCCGGATCACCCGCGAGCGCGGGCACGTGCCGCTGCACGCCGACCTCGACGACCTGGACGAGCCGCTGCGGCTGGGGGAGAGCGGCGGGGAGCGGCCCCCGGGCCGTTTCATCGGGGACGGGCCGACGCTCGTACGGCTGTACACGGGGCGGCCGGTCGACGAGGTGCCTTCGTTCGAGCTGGCCGGGGTGGAGGCGAAGGAGCTGAACATCTTCGGCTGAGGCGGGAGCGGGGCCCCGGGTGCTTGGGATTCGGCAGGAGTGGGCAGCGTAGTCTTGATTGGACTAGACCTGTCGCAACCGTCAGGCGTCCGAACGCCGACGCCGTGCCGACGAAGGGGCCCCATGAGCAAGCGTGCAGTCCTGGAGGTGATCGCCCTCGGCGTCGAGGACGCGGTCGCCGCCCAGGCGGGAGGCGCGGACCGCCTCGAGCTGGTCACCGACATGGCGGCCGACGGGCTCACGCCGTCGGCCGCCACCGTCGCCGGGATCCGCGGGGCGGTCGACATCTCGCTGCGGGTGATGCTGCGGTTGGCCGACGGGTTCGCGGCGGGGGACGTCGACCGGCTGGTGCGGGTGGCCGGTGAGCTGCGGGAGGCCGGGGCGGAGGAGTTCGTGCTGGGGTTCCTCGATGCCGGGGGTGTGGTCGATCTGGCGGCCGTGGAGCGGGTGGTGGCCGTCCTGGACGGATGCCCCTGGACCTTCCACCGGGCGATCGACCGGGCCGCCGACCGGGACGCCCTGCGCAAGCAGCTGGACGGGATGCCGGGGTTGGACACGTACCTGACGGCCGGGGCTTCGGGTGGGGTCGATGAGGGGCTGACGGTGCTGCTCGCGGAGGCGGGGCGGCAGGGACAGCCGGGGTACGAGCAGCATCTCCTGGTGGGGGGCGGGCTCCGGCTCGATCATGTGCCGACGCTGCTGACGGCAGGGGTCGACGGCTTCCACATCGGCGGGGCGGCTCGGCCGGAGGGCTGGGAGGCACCGGTGTCGGCGGATGCCGTCGCACGGTGGCGGGCCGCCCTGGACGCCGTCTGAACGCCCCCGGCCCTCACCCCTGGGTGACGGTGACCCCGCGTGCGGTGATGTCCGCCACCACCCTGACGGGCGACGGCAGTTCGCCGTGCCGCGTTTCTCCAGGTCGCCTCTGTACGGGGAAGCGGGGGACGTGCTCGTGCGTTGTGCCGTTGCATGAGCCTGCGCTTCTCACTGATGGGTCCGGTACGAGCCTGGCACGACGAAGAGGAGATCCAACTGGGGCCGCGCCAGCAGCGGGCAGTGCTGGCGGCGTTGCTGCTGAACAACGGCATCCGGCTGAGCAACGACCAGTTGATCAGCATGGTCTGGGACGACCCGACGCCGAGCGCGGTGATGGCGTTGCGGACGTACGTGTACAAGATCCGCAAGATCCTTCCGGAGCTGAACCTGAAGTCCAGGGACGGGGGGTACACGGTCCGCGCGGAGATCGTCGACGATTGCCGCGGAGAGCCCTTGGAAGGCCTCCGGAGTGCCTACTTCGACGCGCAACGGGTGCGGCTCGGCGACTACCGGCTCAAGGCGCGGGAGGACTGCCTCGAACGTGAACTCGACGTGCTGGAGCTGCAGAAGCACGTCGCCGCCTTCCCGCTCAGGGAACGACCGCGCGCTCTCCTGATGCGCGCGCTCTACCTGGAGGGCAGGCAGGGCGAAGCACTTGACCATTTCCACCAGGCGCGCGCACTCCTCAACGAGGAGCTCGGCCTCGAACCAGGGCCGGAGCTGCGCAAGATCCACGCGCGGATCCTCAAGGGCGACCTCACTCCGCCGCGCAGACCGGAGCAGCTGCTGCCGGATCTGATCGACTTCACTGGCCGTGCCGAGGAGATCGCGCAGGCTCTCCGGACGTTGCCGGGCACCGTGGGCATCACCGGTATGCGGGGCAGCGGCAAGACCGCGCTGGCCACCCGGATCGGCCACCTCGGCAAGGGCCGCTTCCCGGACGGGCAGATCTTCGTCGGGGGCGGGGACGTCGTCGACGAGCTGTTGCGCGCGGTCGGCGTGGAGAACCCCGTCGGCGACAAAGCCGCACTGTGGCGGGAGAAGGCGCGGGGCAAGCGTTTCCTCGTCGTGGTCGACGACGTGCAGGACGCGGCGGCCGTACGTGATCTCGCCACGCCCGGCTCGGCGATGATTCTCACGAGTGTCCGCCGGTTGAACGAGCTGCCGGGGGTGACCTGGCTGAAGACCGCCGGGCTGGCCGAGAGGGAGGCACGGGACTTCTTCCGCAAGGTCCTCGGTCCGGTGCGCGCGGACGCGGAACCCGGGCAGGCCGAGATGCTGCTGGAACGCCTCTCGCGCCTGCCGGGCCCGATCAGGGTGATCGGCGGCAAGCTCAGCTCACGTCCTCACTGGACGATCGGGATGGTCCTGCTGCAAATGGAGCGGCAGAGCAAGCTCGACGGCGTGATCCCCTCCGACTGCGCTGCGATGTTCGCCCCGTTGATCGCGGCCGAGGAGCAGCTGAGCGAACCGGAACGGCACATGCTCATGTGCTTCGCGCGCCAGGACGCCGAGGTGATCGACAGCCACCATGCGGCGGAGATGTCCGGGGCCGACCCCGGTGAGATCGAGATGGTGCTGGAGTCGCTCACGGGCGTGCACCTGATCGAGCCGCTCGTACTCGGCCGCTACCGGCTGCCGCAGTTCGTGCGCCGCTACTTCAGGCTGCGCACAGCGGCCCTGACCACCTGATTCATTTCGATGCCTGCGCTACCTGACCAGGCCGTATATCCGGAAATTATGCTCCGACGATCTGGCGCCGCCACGTTTGCAGACATGACAACCAACGAACTGCAGGACAAGAAGGCACTCGTCACCGGCGCCACGTCGGGTATCGGCCGCGCGATCGCGGTCAAGCTCGCGGAGGCGGGAGCCACCGTCTACGTGACGGGGCGCAGGGCCGAGCTCGGCAAGGAGACCGTCGAGCTGATCGAGCAGGCGGGCGGGACGGGCCACTTCGTCGTCGCGGACGTCGCGAACATCGACGACGTCCGCAAGCTCGCCGAGGAGGTCGGCGAGGTGGACGTGCTGGTGAACAACGCGGGCATCTTCCCGTTCTCGCCGACCCCTGAGCAGTCGCTCGACAGCTACGAGCAGGTGTTCGACATCAACGTTCGTGCGTCCTACTTCCTGACGGCCGCGCTCGCGCCGGCCATGGTGACCAAGAAGAAGGGTGCGATCGTCAACGTGTCGTCGGTCGCCGCGCAGATCGGCACCCCGGTCGGCTCCGTCTACAACGCCTCCAAGGCCGCGATGGACGCGCTGACCCGGTCGTGGGCCGTCGAGTTCGGCGCGGCGGGCGTTCGCGTCAACTCCGTGGCGCCCGGCCCGATCCGGACCGACATGGCCGTCGACACGGTGGGCGAGATGTTCGAGGCGTTCAGCCAGACCACACCGCTCGCCCGCGCCGGCGAGCCTGAGGAGATCGCCGAAGCCGTGGTGTTCCTGGCCTCCGACAAGGCCAGCTACATCACCGGCGCGGTGCTCACCGCCGACGGCGGCTTGGTCGCGACCTGAGCGCAGGAGCGACTGCTTGGCGCTGAGGGGCGACGCCCGCGGGCATCACCGCCAGTGATGCCCGCTGTACGGGCCCGACGCTTCAGCGAAGGGTGGTCGACGCCAACTGCGGCGGCAGCCCGGCCGCGTGCGTGACGATCAGGCCCGACACGGCTCGCGTCAGCGCCACATACAGACGTCGGAGGCCTGTCCGTTCGTCCGGTTCGCCGTCGACCACCGCCCGGGGTTCGTCCAGGACCACGTAGTCGTACTCCAGGCCTTTCGCGAGGGACGCCGGGACCAGGGTCAGGCGGGTGTCCTGGGTGGTTTCCTCGCCGGGGCCGAGATACGGGATGCCGGCTTCCGTCAGCGCCCCAGCCAGCTCGGGCACACGCGCGTCTGCCACGATCAGGCCCGTCGAGCCCTCGTGGCGCAGCAGTTCGCGACAGGCCTCGACCACGTCCTTCGGGCCGGAGACCGGCCGTACCTCGAAGTGGCCCGGGTTCTCGCGGATCGACCCCACCGGGGTGAGGCCCGGGGCGATGTGCGGAAGCAGCCGGGACGCGTAGGTGATGACGTCCGTCGGGACACGGAAACCGGCCGTCAGCTCCTCCACCAGGGCGTCCTGCTTGCCGAGGTGGGTCAGTGCCTCCTGCCAGCTCCGGGTCGCCCAGGGCGTCGTGCCCTGCGCCAGGTCGCCGAGGACGGTCGCGCTGCCGGTGGTGCAGCGGCGGCCGACCGCCCGGTACTGCATGGGGGAGAGGTCCTGCGCCTCGTCGAGGACGACATGCCCCAGGGAGTGCGTGCGCTGGATCAGGTCGGTGGCCTCGTCGATCAGGACGGCGTCCGCGGCCGACCACCTGGCCGACGTCACACTGCGCGCCGGCTTCACCCAGAGGATCGCCTTCTGCTCGTCCTCGTCGAGGATCCCGTCGGCGTGGACGGCGAGGAACTCCGGATCCGACAGCAGCCGCAGCACCAGCTTCGCCGGGTCGACCGCGGGCCACACCGCCTTGACCGCCGCCTTGACCGCGCTGTTGCGGGCCACCGCGTCCTGCACCCGGTCGTCCGGCGCCTCACCCGACCGTTCCATCTGCACCAGCACGGCATGCGCGATGCGCTGCGGCAGGGCCTCGCGGGCGGCGCCGTAGCGGATGTCGCGGTCGAGCAACTCGCGGACGAGTTCCTCCAGTTCGTACGCCGGTACCCGCCAGCGGCGGGAGCCGCGCACGACCACGACCGGCTCGGTGGGCATCGTGACGTGCGCGTAGAGGGCCCGGCGCAGCACCTGCGCCAGCCGGGCGTCGCCCTTGACGACGGCCGCCGTCGCGTCGTCCGTGCCCTTGATCTCGACGTGGGCGACGAGGTCGTCGACGGTCGCCTGCTGGACGGTCAACTCGCCCAGCGCGGGCAGGACCTGCTCGATGTAGTGCAGGAAGGACCGGTTCGGCCCGATGACCAGTGTGCCGGTGCGGGCGAGCCGCTCGCGGTGGGCGTAGAGGAGGTAGGCGACCCGGTGCAGGCCGACGGCGGTCTTCCCGGTGCCCGGGCCCCCTTGCACGCACACCGTGCCGGACAGGCCGGACCGGACGATCTCGTCCTGCTCCGGCTGGATCGTCGCGACGATGTCCCGCATCGGGCCGACACGCGGCCGCTCGATCTCCTGCTGGAGCAGCTTGCTGGTGACGGCCGCCTCTGCAGGGTCGGAGAGGTGCTCGTCCTCGTACGCCGTGATGTCGCCTCGGGTGTAGCCGAAGCGGCGGCGCAGCGCGACGTCCATCGGGTCCTTCTTGGAGGCCCGGTAGAACGGCTGCGAGACCGGCGCGCGCCAGTCGATGACCATGGGGTCGCCGTCGTGGTCGTGCACATGCCGCCGCCCGATGTAGAAGCGCTCCCCTTCCGCGCCCTCCGCCTCCTCGGCGCCTGGGGCGTGCAGGTAGTCGAGCCGGCCGAAGAACAGCGGGGTGTCGCTGAGGTCGGCCAGAGCCTTGATGCGTTCCTCGATCTGGTGGGCCAGCACCTCGGCGTTGACCCAGTTCGCGGTGACGTCGCTGATGTCGAGGGCCTCGACGCCCTCGCGCATGGCACGCAGGGCGGAACGGGACGCGGAGAGGTGGGAGCGCTCACGCGAGAGCGGGTCGTCGACGGGCGTGGACAAGGGAGTGCCTCCGGGGGGACCTGCTGGCGGGATGGCGGTGAGATGCCGGCCGGTTTCCGTCCGGTCGGCGGCACTCCGTGAGGGAGGCGGGCAAGAGCGGAGATCTTAGAGGAGCGGGGGTGCCGGCCGCGAACGGTTTTCTCCGCCCGTTCTCTTCCCTCATCCCCTAGGGGACAGGGCCCTCCTCCCTGAGGGGGCCGGGTCGCCCCACGGGCGTACACGGACCACCGCACAGTTCGGTCCGGAGACCGACGCGGGCTTTACGGCCGAAAACGCACTATGGAGACATGAGCGCAGCAACCATCTCCCCCGCCCCGGCACCGGGCCGCCCGCCCGGCGCCACCGCCGTGGCAGGCAGCCACCGCCACCGCCTCGGCGATGCCCTGCGCGCCGTCAAGGTCTTCGCGCGCGCAGCCTTCGACGTGGTCGTCCTCGGCGAGTACGGAGAGGAAGTCGGCGTGGTCCGCCGCCACAAGTGAGCCCCAAGTGAGAGGGGGCGCCCTCCTCAGCTCTCCGCGAGCAGCTCGTCCGCGTCCATGATCCGGTACGCGTACCCCTGCTCCGCCAGGAAGCGCTGGCGGTGGGCGGCGAAGTCCTGGTCGATGGTGTCCCGGGCGACCACCGAGTAGAAGTGCGCCTGGTGGCCGTCGGACTTGGGACGCAGCACCCGGCCGAGCCGCTGGGCCTCCTCCTGCCGGGATCCGAACGTGCCCGAGACCTGGATGGCGACCGTCGCCTCCGGCAGGTCGATCGAGAAGTTCGCGACCTTGGACACGACGAGCACGCTGATCTCGCCCTCCCGGAAGGCGTCGAAGAGCTTCTCCCGCTGCGCGTTCGACGTCTCGCCCTTGATCACGGGCGCCCCGAGGTGCTCGCCCAGTTCGTCGAGCTGGTCGATGTACTGGCCGATGACCAGGATCTGCTGCCCGGCGAAGCGGCGGACGATGGCTTCCGTGACCTTCCGCTTGGTCGCGGTCGTCGCACAGAAGCGGTACTTCTCCTCCGTCTCGGCCGTGGCGTACGCGAGCCGCTCGGAGTCCGTCAGATTGACCCGGACCTCCACGCAGTCGGCGGGCGCGATGTATCCCTGCGCCTCGATCTCCTTCCACGGCGCGTCGAACCGCTTGGGACCGATCAGGGAGAACACGTCCGACTCGCGGCCGTCCTCGCGCACCAGGGTGGCGGTCAGACCGAGCCGCCGCCGGGCCTGCAGATCCGCCGTGAACTTGAAGACCGGCGCGGGCAGCAGGTGCACCTCGTCATAGACGATCAGCCCCCAGTCCCGCGAGTCGAACAGCTCCAGGTGCGGATAGACGCCCTTCCGCCGGGTCGTCAGCACCTGGTACGTGGCGATCGTGACGGGGCGGATCTCCTTCTTGGTCCCGCTGTACTCGCCGATCTCGTCCTCGGTGAGCGACGTCCGCTTCACCAGCTCGTGCTTCCACTGCCGGGCGGAGACCGTGTTCGTGACCAGGATCAGGGTCGTGGACTTGGCCTGCGCCATCGACCCGGCGCCGACCAGCGTCTTTCCGGCGCCGCAGGGCAGGACGACGACGCCCGACCCGCCGTGCCAGAAGTTCTCGACGGCCTGCTTCTGGTACGGCCGGAGCGCCCAGCCGTCCTCGGCCAGCTCGATCTCGTGCGCCTCGCCGTCGACGTACCCGGCGAGGTCCTCGGCCGGCCAGCCCAGCTTCAGCAGCGTCTGCTTGATCTGCCCGCGCTCGGAGGGGTGCACGACGACCGTGTCCGGGTCGATGCGGGCGCCGACCAGGGGCGTGACCCGCTTCGACCGCAGGATCTCCTCCAGCACGGGGCGGTCGGTGGTGGTCAGGACCAGCCCGTGCGCCGGGTGCTTGGACAGGGTGAGACGGCCGTAGCGGTCCATCGTCTCGGCGATGTCGACGAGCAGCGCGTGCGGCACCGGGTAGCGGCTGTACTGCACGAGCGCGTCCACGACCTGCTCGGCGTCATGGCCCGCCGCGCGGGCGTTCCACAGGCCCAGCGGGGTCACGCGGTAGGTGTGGATGTGCTCCGGTGCCCGCTCCAGTTCCGCGAACGGGGCGATGGCCCGACGGCAGTCGTCGGCCTGCTCGTGGTCGACTTCCAGGAGCAGGGTCTTGTCGGACTGGACGATCAGCGGACCATTCACGCGCGGCACCCTTTCTACGGCCGGACGGCTCGGACGGTTCGACAGCGCGACGCCCCGGCCAAACGTCAAGTGTGCCTGATCGACCGCGTCAGGTGGTGTGATCTGCGCGTCCGGTCGTACTGAATGCCTATTCATCCCAACGTGTGGTGTGAATTCAGTTTTTCCATCGCGGCCCCGAAGAATGGCGAAGGTGCAGAACCCGACGACCACCACGCTCGGATACGCCCTGTTCGCCACCCGCTGGCTCCAGGCCCCGCTGTACTTCGGGCTGGTGGCCGCCCAGGGCGTCTACGTCTACAAGTTCTTCAAGGAGCTCTGGACCTTAATCCTGATGTGCGTGAGCGGGCACGCCACCGAGACGTACGTGATGCTCGCGGTGCTCAAGCTGGTCGACGTCGTCATGATCGCCAACCTGCTGATCATGGTGATCGTCGGTGGCTACGAGACGTTCGTCTCGCGCATCGGCCTGCAGGGCCACCGGGACCAGCCCGAATGGCTCTCGCACGTCAACTCCAACGTGCTGAAGGTCAAGCTGGCCACGGCGATCGTGGGCATCTCCTCCGTGCACCTGCTCCAGATGTTCGTGGACGTCCACCACACCTCCCAGCACGCCCTGCTGTGGGGGACGGTGATCCACATGGCGTTCATCGCCTCGGCGGCGATCCTCGCCTACATGTCGGGGCCGATGGTCGCGCACGCGGACCGCGGACACGCCGACCGCTCGCCGGCCGACCGCTCGCCGGCCGACCGCTCGCCGGCCGGGCACACACCGGCCGGACACACACCGGCCGGACACACACCGTCCGAGCACCCGCCGGTCGTGCGCCCACGGGAGCACGACCACGCGGACCGGCAGCGGGCGAAGCCGGATCCCGAGGCCCTGCCGGCCGCACCGGCTGACCCGCGGCGGCCCGAGCCGGGCGGCGAGAGCCCGGTGGCCGCGGCGGCCGTCCCGCCGCAGCCCCACCCGGACGTCGACGCCGAGGCCCGGATCCGTGCCGCCGGCTTCCCGGCCCGCAAGCTGCTGGAGGACTTCGACCAGCAGCATCCCCGGGGCTTCGACCGGGAGACCGTGGCCAGGCTCGGCAAGGCGGACTTCGTCACCGCCCGGCGCAACGTGGTCTTCGTCGGCCCGCCCGGCACCGGCAAGACCCACCTGGCCGTCGCCCTGGGCGTACGCGCCTGCCAGGCCGGGCACCGGGTGCTGTTCGCGACCGCCGCCGAGTGGGCCGCCCGGCTCGCGGGCGCCCGGGCCGCCGGCCGGCTCGACGCGGAGCTGACCGCTCTCGACGATCACTCCCTCCTGATCGTCGACGAGGTCGGCTACACGCCCTTCGACGCGGCGACCGCGGGCCTGTTCTTCCAGCTCGTCGCGCACCGCTACGAGCGGGCCTCGCTGATCGTGACCAGCGACCGCCCGCTCGGCCGCTGGGACGAGGTCTTCGGCCCGTCCGCCCCGGCGATGACGGACCGCCTCGCCCACCACGCCGAGATCGTGCGGCTGGACGGGGACAGCTACCGGACGCGCCGCGCTACTTCAGCGTGGGCAGACTGACGTTCTGGACCAGCGGGCCCTCGATGGTGACCCCCTCGGTGACCAGCGGCTCCACACCGGCGACCGGCAGGGGCAGCGGCGGCGCGGGGGCCGCGCCGGCGGAGGGCGCGAGCACCCCCATGAGCGCGACGGCACAGAGGGCGACGGCGGGCAGGTTCTCACGCATGGGGACGGCAAGGCCTTTCACGGGCTGAGAGACGAGGGACACCGCGTCGCGAGCCGGCCCCGGGGACGCCCGGGCCGGCCCGACGGGTGCGCGGGACCGGATCAGATCTGCGGGGTCTCGAGGACGAGACCGGCGACATCGATGCTCACCGCGGAGGCCGGGGTGGCGAGCCCTCCGAACGTCATCAGGGCGGCGGTGGCCAGGACGGCGGCGACTCGACGGACAACGCGCATGCGGGGGACTTCCTTTCGGCGAAGCTCACAGGACACCCGGTGGCTGCCCCCGCGCACACGGCGTGATGCGGCACACCCGGGAAGGTCGCCCAAGGGTGGGAACTCCCCGGCGTGGCGTGCATGAACGCCCGCCTGCACCCGAACGGGTGACGGCCCGCGAGTCTTCGTCAGCGCGGACGTCAGCCCGCGTCGTCGGCGAGCTCCGCGACCCCGGTGATCCGGTGCAGCGGATACGTACGGACCTCGTCCGCGGTGTGGTCGTACGCCGTGACGAAGCCGCCCTCGACGCGGATCGGGGCGATGACCCGCTGGCTGGCGGCGCCCTCGGCGTTGACGTAGCCGATCCACAGGGCCTCGCCGGTGAGGACGGCGGCCTGCATGGTGGCGAGGGTCTCGGCGGCGCCGGTGCGGGGCAGCTCACCGTTGACCGCCGGAGCCGCGCCGGGCTTGCGCGGGGTGGTGGAGGCGAGATCGCCGGCCCGGATGGCGCGCAGCGCGGCCGCGAGGAGGGTGTCGTCGGGGACCGGCGGGCCGTCCGGGACCGGCTCGGGCGCCGTGCGGGGCGGGGTGCGGTGGGCCAGGGCGCGGGTGATCAGGACATCGCCCTCGGCGGACTCGGCGGCCGGCGCGAACCCCATCGCCCGCAGGCCTTCCAGGAGCCCCGCCGGATCGGCCTGGGCGGCCAGCACGGTCGGGGCGAGCCGGCGCAGCCCGAGCCCGGCGGCCCGCTTGTCGGCGAGGATCTCGCTGAGCACCGCGTCGTCGTCGCAGCGCACGTACGCCGAGGCCGCGCCGACCCGCAGATGCCCGTGCCGTCGGGCCACGTCGTCGATCAGGTACGCGAGCGGCTGCGGCACCGGGGTGCGGGAGTGCGCGGCGAGGAAGGCGTGCAGGTCGGAGGCGGCCTGCCCGGCGTCCAGCGCCCGCCGCACCGAGCCGGGCGTGAAGCGGTAGACGGTGGCCCCGCCCTTGGACTCGACGTCCGCCAGCACACCCAGCATGTCCGCGAGAGGCCGCCGCAGGGGGCCCGGCGCCACCGCCGTCAGGTCGGCCTGGAGCAGCACGTGGTCCAGCGGCTCGGGCAGGAGCGGCGCGAGCAGCCGGGCCGCGGCGGCGGAGGCGACGGCCTGTTCGGCGGGGGAGAGGGGGACGAGCGGGGCGGAGCGGTGGTGGTGATGGACGGGCAGCTTGTCCCCCGGCCCGGAGGGCTCCGCTTCCGGGCTCTTCGCGGGGGCCGCAGGCGCGCCCAGCAGCGCCCGGCCCTGGGCCGACAGCGCGCCCCGGCCCGTGACGCCCAGCAGTTCGGCCTCGGACAGGGCCCACTCGGCGAGCCGGCTCCGCAGGTCGTCCTCGCGCCGGTCGCCGCGCAGGGGGCGCTCCCAGCGCAGCCGGGCCAGCACCGACCCGGCGGCCGGAGCGGCGCCCTCGGCCAGCCCGGCCAGCAGCGCCAGCACCCGGTGCCGTACCTCGGGCGCCGCCGAGCGGTCCAGGCCGGGTCCGAGCGCCGACAACGTACGGTCCTTCGCGTCCCGCCCGCCCACAAGACCGGCCGTCCGGGTCGCCGCGAGCCACGCCGTGACCAGCCGCGACCAGCGCTCGGCGGCGGGCAGCTCCAGCCACTCGTCGTACGCCGGGGTCGCCGCGTACCGCTCGTCGGCCTCGCCGTCCGAGGCGATCAGGCCCGCCGCGTACGCCAGCTCCACCCAGAACGCGGCGACCGGCTCGGGCACGTCGAGCGCGACGGCGGTCCGCTTCAGGTCCCGCACGCTCAGCCCACCGGCCCGCAGCACCGCGGGCCCGCCCTCGTCCCAGTCCTTCAGCAGCTCCTCGACGGTCGCGAGCGCGGTGTACGCCTGACCGGCCGCGGTGCTGTCCACAACCTGTGGACGATGTACGGCCGCCGTCTCGACCACCGGCGGTACGGGCTCGGGCGCCCGGTGTGCCAGGCCGCGCCGCAGATGCAGGGCTACCTCGCGCGGCAGGACGACCGTCCCGGGCGCCGTCGGCAGCAGCAGTCCGCGGTCCAGCAGCCAGCGCAGCCGGGGCGCCGGATCGGCGGTGACCTGCCCGTAGGGCGGCCCCCACACCAGGCGTTCCAGTACGTCGAGGGAGTCGGCCGGGGCGTCGGCGAGCAGCGCGGCCATCCGGGCCCGGTCCGTGAACAGCCCGGCCAGGGCGGTCACCGCGGAGACCGAGTCGTGCGTCGAGGCCAGTCCGGCGGCCGTGACGATCTCCTGGATCCGGCCCGGGGACATCCCGGCGGTGGCCTCCTGGACCGTCGGGCCGAGCCCCGTCGGCGAGGGGTGCTGCGGCGAGGGAGCCAGCAGCTCACGCGCCGTGCGGACCAGCCGCAGCCGGTCGTCGCCGCCCCACACCAGCGCCTGCTCGCGCAAGCCGTCCAGGGCGTGCGGCAGGGCCGCGACGACGGCCGGGTCGGGGTCGTCCCCGGCCATGAGCCCGAGCAGTTCGCCGTAGGTCGCCGGGTCCGCCGCCACGGCCAGCGCCTCCGCCGTCTGCAGCGCGAACCGGTCCAGCCGTTCCAGGGCCCGCACGACCGAGGCACGGGTGCCGGCCCGGGTCGCGAGCTGGGTGAGGTCGGTGGGGACGGGCGTGATGAGATCCGGGCGGCTGCGCAGGAGCGCGCCCAGCGAAGCGTCGCCCCGCGCGCGGAGCGCTTCCGCGAGGGAGCGGGGGGCCGGGGGCCTGTCCTCGGTGCTCATCCGGTCCACGGTAGCGGGTTGCCCGCGGCAGCCGGGCCGACTGTGCGCGGCCCCGTCCCCGAACGCGGGACGGGCTTTTGGCCGCTCCGCGGGCACTCGCGGTACCGTCGTCCGACGGCGTCACGCAACGCACCCGCCCCGGAGGGGACTTCGTGGGGATTGAGAGCGACCAGGTCGTTTACGAGTATCTGAGCCGCGTCGGCGACGTGGCCCAGCAGCGGCAGTTGTCGTCGGCCACCCGGATGCGTCTGGTCGCGGATCTGCGCAACGAGATCGACAAGCGCCGCGCGAAGGCCACTGTCGACTCGCCCGCCGCCGTGCGCCGCATCCTGTCGCGCCTGGGCAGCCCCGACGACGTCGTGACCGCGGCAGCGGGCGGCACGGGCGTCGAGCCGCGCGGCGCCGCCCCCGCCTCCGTCCCCGTACAGCGCGAGGCGGAGCCGGAGGAGCGGGCGAAGGGCGTCATGCGGCGCGTCGTACCGCGCCCCCGCCCGGCGCGACATGCCGAGGAGGCGCACCCCGCGCCCTCCGACGGCCCGGCCCCGCCGCATCTGGCCGCCGGGCACGAGCTCGGCGACAGCGCGGTCCAGCCGGACTGGTGGCGGGTGGACAGCAGCCCGTTCGGCGTGGGTGACGAAGTGCCGGGCTTCGTGGGCGGCGTGGAGCTGCCCGACCTGCTGAAGCCGCCGGCGCAGCGCACGGCGGAGCTGGAGAAGCCGGCGGCCGGGGAACCCGCCCCGGTCGTCGAGGCGGCCGAGCCGGCCGAGGAGGGGCGCCGCCGCCGTCTCCCGCGCCTGGCCGCCGGAAACTGGAGCAACCCGCTCCTCCTGATCGCCGCCGGCCTGCTCGTCGCCGGTGCCGTCCTCGGCAACTGGTTCGTCCTCCTGCTCGGCTGGCTCATCGCCTACGCCTCCCGGCGCCTCACCCAGGCCGAGACGAAGTGGGCGGTCGTGATCCTGCCGAGCCTCTCCGTGGCGGGGGGCCTGGTCTGGCTGTGGGGCCGGATGAACGGCCGCTGGGGCGCCCCGATCGCCGAGGGCCACATGAACGCCGCGGTGGCGGAGACCTGGCCCTGGGTGGTCAGGGGCGCGGCGGTGGCGTCGGCACTGTTCCTGGTGTGGCGCTCACAGCGCTCGCGCTAGCCGGTCACAGGCGGAGGTCTGCCCCTCGCACCGCCTGGGCACAATGGCCCATATGGCACTCACCGTCGGCTTCGACCTCGACATGACCCTCATCGATTCCCGTCCCGGCATCCGCGCCTGCTACCGGGCGCTGTCCGAGCGGACGGGGACGTACATCGACGCCGACCTGGCGGTCACGCGGCTCGGGCCGCCGCTGGCCGAGGAACTGATCAACTGGTTCCCGGCCGAGGAGGTCCCGGTCATGGCGGACCTGTACCGGGAGATGTACCCGTCGATCGCCATCGCCGCGACCCCGGCGATGACCGGCGCCCGGGAGGCCATCGCGGCCGTACGGGAGGCCGGTGGACGCGCGATAGTCGTCACCGCCAAGTACGAGCCCAACGCCAAACTGCACCTCGCCCACCTCGGCATCGAGCCCGACGCCGTCATCGGCGACCTGTGGGCCGAGCAGAAGGCGGAGGCCCTGCGCGAGCACGACGCCGGCGTCTACGTCGGCGACCACGTCGGGGACGTCCGCGGCGCCCGGACCGCCGGGGCGCTCTCGGTCGCGGTGGCCACCGGCCCCTGCCCCGAGGAGGAACTGCGCGCGGCGGGCGCGGACGTCGTCCTCACCGATCTGACCGAATTCCCGCGGTGGCTTTCGGACTACCGTCCCGCGCGAGCCTGACGGCGGCCCGCTGCCACGGAACGCAGCACTCCCGCACCGGCCATCAGGAATCCGACTGCCATGAGCATGCTCAATCCGAACATGTACGTCGGAAAGGGCGTCGTCCCGAGGAACAACGGGGCGACCGTGACCAGTGTGGCCAGGGCGCCGATGAAGAAGACGACGGCTCCGGCACGGACCAGGCGGTCACCGGGAGCGGCGGAATTCGTTTGGGTTTTGTCACGCACCCGACCAGGGTAGTTCCCAGCGCGAAGGAACAACCGGGTGACGTCTTGTCACCGGCTGCAAGAGCATTAGCCTTGGTACCGGCGGGTCCGTACGACCCGCCCGAGTGCTATCAAGAGCCGTTTCCAGAAGCAGTTTTCCGACGAGTACGAGGACGAGGACAGACGTGCCTACCGGCAAGGTCAAGTGGTTCAACAGCGAGAAGGGCTTCGGCTTTCTCTCCCGCGACGACGGCGGTGACGTCTTCGTCCATTCCTCGGTCCTCCCCGCCGGAGTCGAGATGCTCAAGCCGGGTCAGCGCGTGGAGTTCGGCGTCGTCGCCGGACAGCGCGGAGACCAGGCGCTGTCCCTGACGATCCTGGACCCCACCCCGTCCGTCGCCGCCGCGACCCGCAAGAAGCCGGACGAGCTGGCCTCCATCGTCCAGGATCTGACGACTCTCCTGGAGAACATCACGCCGATGCTGGAGCGCGGCCGCTACCCCGAGAAGACCGCCGGCAAGAAGATCGCCGGCCTGCTGCGCGCGGTCGCCGACCAGCTGGACGTCTGAGACCTCAGGGAAAACGCAGCGCGTCCGGGCCGAGGGGCGGAACGAGCCCCTCGGCCGCCGCGCGGGTCAGCAGCCCGCGTACGGCCGCGTAGCCGTCCTCGCCGAGACCGGCGGTGAACTCGTTGACGTACAGCCCGATGTGCTGGTCGGCGACGGCCGGGTCCATCTCCTGGGCGTGCTCCATGACGTACGGCCGGGACGCCTCGGGATCGTCCCAGGCGGCGCGCACGGACGTCCGGATGGAGTCGGCGAGCAGCCGCAGCTTCTGCTCGCCCAGCGACCGCTTGGCGATGATCGCGCCCAGCGGGATCGGCAGCCCCGTGGTGTTCTCCCAGTGCTCGCCCATGTCGGCGAGCTTGTGCAGCCCGTACTCGCCGTAGGTGAAGCGCGCCTCGTGGATCACGAGTCCCGCGTCGACCTTGCCGTCCCGTACGGCCGGCATGATCTCGTGGAACGGCATGACGACGATCTCGCCGACCCCGTCGGCCAGGGTGTCCGCGGCCCACAGCCGGAACAGCAGGTAGGCGGTCGACCTCTCACTGGGCACCGCGACGGTGCGCCCGGTGAGGTCGACGTCCGCCTCCCGTGTCAGCACCAGCGGCCCGCAGCCCCGCCCCAGCGCGCCCCCGCAGGGCAGCAGGGCGTAGTCGTCGAGGACGTAGGGCAGCACGGCGTACGACACCTTCAGCACGTCGAACTCGCCGCGCTCGGCCATGCCGTTGGTGATGTCGATGTCGGCGAAGGTCACGTCGAGGGCGGGGGCGCCGGGGACCCGGTCATGGGCCAGGGCGTCGAAGACGAACGTGTCGTTCGGGCAGGGCGAGTACGCGATCTGCAGCTGGTCAACTGTCATGCCGGTTCCAACTCTCCAGTACGGGCGCGAGCTTCCCGAACCCCTCGCTCAAGGCTGCCAGAGCGTCGCCGATCCGCCACGCGGCGCGGTCACGCGGCCCGACGGGATTGGAGATCGCCCGGATCTCCAGCACGGGCACCCCCTGCGCGGCGGCGGCCTCGGCGACGCCGAAGCCCTCCATGGCCTCGGCGAGGGCGGTGGGGTGCCGTTCCCGCAGCGCGGCGGCCCTGGCGGCCGTCCCGGTCACGGTCGACACGGTGAGCACGGCCCCGGTGCGGGCCCCGGTGACGTCGGCGGCCCGCCGGACGAGATCCGCGGGCGGCTGATGCCTGACGGTCCCGAACCCGAGCTCGGTGACCGGCACGAACCCGTCCTCGGTCTCGGCCCCCAGATCGGCCGCGACGATCCCGTCGGCGACGACGAGCGATCCCACAGGCGCCCCGGGCTGGAACCCGCCCCCGATCCCGGCGGAGACGACGAGACCGTAGGGCTCGCCCCGGAGGGAGGCGGCGGTGAGGGCGGAGGCGACGGAGGCAGCGGCGAGAGCGGGCCCGACACCTGCGGCGATCACCTCGATGCCGCCGGCCCCGGGGCAGGACCGGGCGACCGCGTCCTGTTCCGCGGAAACCGCGGTGGCGACGAGCACCCGGTCAAGCCCAGCGGCAGCGATCAGGCGTCCTTCTTGAGCTTGAAGTTCCAGAGCCCGGACGCGTCCTTCTCGCCCTCCTTGATGGAGACCAGCGTCGAGTTGCCCTGCGCGCCGTACTGGGCGTTGAAGAACACGCTGCCCGGGATCGTGCGGTAGGTCTTCGTGCTGGCGTCGGTCAGCGGCTGACCGTTCATCAGGATCGTCCAGCCCTTGTCGGCGATCTCGGGGTCGACACCGAAGCGCACGGTCTCGTCGGGGTCGACGGAGATGCTCTTGATGCCCTTGTCCTTCAGGCACCCGGCGAGATCGGACTGCTTCAGGGCGTCGCCCTCGCCACCGCAGGTGGCCTCGGAGTTCACCGAGTCGCTGCCCACGGTGACCGTGGCCATCGGCGTCGGCTTGTCACAGGCCGACAGGACGAGCAGTCCGGCGGATACGACACCGGCGACAGCGACGGCGCGGCGGCGTCGCACAGCGGATTGCAACGTGTTCATGGGCGAAGGCTATCGGGCCCGCCGGTCGCACCGCCCACGCGGGGTACGGCTCCCTGGGAGATCCATCAGAAGGGCCCTATGCGACGCGCGCCCGCCCCGTGCCGCCGCGCCGCGCCGAGTCGATCAGCCCCCGTACGGTCGTCAGCCACCCGGCGCCGACGATCGCGGCGCCCACCGCGAGCCCGGCCGTGCCGTTGAGCGGCACGGCGATGCCGATCGCCCCGCCCAGCACCCACGACATCTGCAGCAGGGTCTCGGAGCGGGCGAAGGCCGACGTACGGACGCTCTCGGGCACGTCCCGCTGGATCAGCGCGTCCAGCGACAGCTTCGCCAGGGCCTGCGCGAACCCGGCGATGGCGGCCAGCGCGGCCACCATGACCGCGCTGAAGAACACCGCGGCCGTGATCGCCGCGCCCGCCACGCACGCCACGACCACGACGATGATGATCTCCGGCGCCCGGGAGCGCAGCCACGCCCCGACGGCCGTGCCGAGCGCGTTGCCCACGCCCGCCGAGACCGCCACGATCCCCAGGGACACCGCGGCGCTCTGGCCGGACACCGGGTGCTCGCGCAGCAGGAACGCCAGGAAGAAGATCAGGAACCCGGTCAGGCAGCGGATGGCGGCGTTGGCGCCGAGGGCGTGGGTGACGGCAGGGCCGACCGTGCGCAGCCCGGGGCGCTTGACCGGCTGCCGGTGCGGCCCGTGCAGGTGCTGCTCGTCCGCGGCCAGCAGGGCACGGTCCTCGCCCTTGGCGGAGTCGACCTTCGACGGCAGCGTGAACGACAGGATCGTCCCCGCCACGAAGAGCACGAAGGCGCCGTAGAGGGGCCAGCGCGGCCCGATCTGCTGGAGTCCGGCGCCGATGGGCGCGGCGATGCCGGTGGCGAGGAGGCCGCCGAGGGTCACCCGCGAGTTGGCCTTCACCAGGGAGAAGCGGGGCGGCAGCAGCCGGGGCACGACGGCGCTTCTGACCACGCCGTACGCCTTCGACGAGACCAGGACGCCCAGCGCGGCCGGGTACAGCTCCAGGCCGCCGCTGACGACCGCGCCGGACAGGATGAGCGCGAGCAGCGCCCGGGCCAGCATCGCCCCGGCCATGGCGGCGCGGCGGCCGTGCGGGATGCGGTCGAGGAGGGGGCCGATGACGGGCGCGAGGAGGGTGAAGGGCGCCATGGTGATGGCGAGGTACAGGGCGACGCGGCCGCGGGCCTCGTCGGTGGGCACGGAGAAGAAGACCGTGGAGGCGAGGGCGACGGTGATCATGACGTCACCGGCGCCGTTCACGCCGTGCAGCTCGATCAGCTTGCCGAGGCCGGACTCGCCCGCGCCGTGCGCGTGGGTGGCCTTGCGGATGCCGCGGGCCGTGCCGGTCACCGGGAAGTGCAGGGCACGGCCGACCGAGCGGAGGGAGCCGCCCAAACGGCCCGGTCCGCCCGGTCGGCTGCTTCCCTTGACCCCTTTCGACCCACCGGTCCCGGTGGCGCCCGGGGGTGTCTTCGCGGCTGCCACGACGTCATAGTGCCCCGATAAGGCTGTGGGTAGTGCCATTACCGCTTGTATAGGGCCTGTGGGGTGACTGTCCGGGGTGCGGCTCGTGTCCGGTGGGCGGCGCAACAGGACCGTCGGTGTACGCGAAGTGGGGCGGAAGGGTAGCGTGCGTATCTCAGCCATCCCGCAAAATGGATGAAGGATGTCGACGCGGTCCCCCGGTCCGCTCCGTCCGCCCCCGCGCTGGGAGTGGCGCACTCGTGAGACGGCGTATGGAGAGAAGCGATACCTGTGAGCGCAGCGACAACGCGAAGCCGCACCCCTGACCGTCTGTGCGCCGAGGCCGTCGACCTCGCACGCGCCGCAGCCGAGGAGGCCGCCGCGCCAGGAATCGTCGGGGAACACGTGGGCCTGATCTCCGAGGGAGACCGTGTCGTCACGCACTTCTTCCAGTGCCGGGAGCTCGGGTACCGGGGCTGGCGCTGGGCCGTGACGGTGGCCCGGGCCTCCCGGGCGAAGATCGTCACGGTGGACGAGGCGGCGCTGCTGCCCGGCCCGGACGCGGTGCTGGCGCCCGAGTGGGTGCCGTGGAGCGAGCGGCTGCGTCCCGGCGACATGGGGCCGGGCGATCTGCTGCCCACCGACGCCGAGGACCTGCGGCTGGAGCCGGGCTACACGGGCGAGGACGAGCCCGCGCCGAACGTTCCCGTGTCGCACGAGATGGCCGACCTGGTGGAGGCGGAGGACGCGGACCTCACCATGGGCCCCTCGTCCGGCTTCACGGTCGCCCCCCTGCGCGGTTCGATCCCGGCGGTCGCCGAGGAACTGGGCATGCGCCGGGCCCGCGTCCTGTCCCGCTACGGCCTGCACACCGCGGCCGACCGCTGGGAGGAGGCGTTCGGCCCCAAGACCCCCATGGCCCAGGCGGCCCCCGCGGCCTGTGTCAGCTGCGGCTTCCTCGTGCCCATCGGCGGCTCCCTGGGCCAGGCCTTCGGCGCCTGCGCCAACGAGTTCTCCCCGGCCGACGGCCGCCTGGTCTCCCTCGCCTACGGCTGCGGCGGCCACTCCGAGGCCGCGGTCATGCCCCGTCCGCCCCAGCCGGCCGCCCCGGTCATCGACGAGACCCGGGTCGACCCGTTCCCCCTCCGTCCGGCCTCGGACTCGGGCTCGGTATCGGCGACGGCGGACCTGGACACGGAGGAACTGGGGCACTCGTAGCGCCGCTGCCCGCGCCGGGCGGGGGCACGCCGTCCGCTTCCCAGGCGGTACCTTCATCCTCACGTCCACGAGGAGAAGGAACGGAACGTGAGCAGCAAGTTCGTGCGGCCCGCCGCCGAGGGGGCCGATCCGTTCGGTACCGCCCGTCTGCGGCGCGGTGTCCTCGATGCCTGGGCCACCAGCCCCGCCCGGTTCCGTGAGGACGCCAACGCCGAGGAGGACCTGGTTCTCGGCGGCTACCGGGACCGGCTCGTCGTGGAGCTCGCCCAGAACGCCGCCGACGCGGCGGCCCGGGCCGAAGTGCCGGGGCGGCTGCGGCTCACCCTGCGCGACGGGGTGCTCGTCGCCGCCAACACCGGCGCCCCGCTGGACGCGGCCGGGGTCGAGTCGCTGTCCACCCTGCGGGCGTCGGCCAAGAGGGACTCGGGCGACACGTCCTCCGTGGGGCGGTTCGGCGTCGGATTCGCCGCGGTGCTCTCCGTCACCGACGAGCCCGCCGTCGTCGGCCGGCACGGCGGTGTGCGGTGGTCGCTGGCCGAGGCCAGGGCCCTGGCCGCCGAGACCGCCCGGCACAGCCCCGGCCTCGGGGACGAGGTCCGGCGCCGGGACGGGCACGTACCCCTGCTGCGGCTCCCGTACGCCGCCGAGGGCACGGCCCCCGGCCCGTACGACACCGCCGTCATCCTGCCGCTGCGTGACGCGGCCGCCGCCGATCTCGCCGAGCGGCTCCTGCGGGCCGTCGACGACGCCCTGCTGCTCACCCTGCCCGGACTCGAAGAGCTGGTCGTCGAGATCAACGGGGAGAGTCCGCGGACCCTCACCCGCCGGTCCGACGGTCCCTTCACCGTCGTCGACGACTCCGCCCACGGCGTCACCCACTGGCGCACCGCCGCCGCCCACGGCCCGCTCACCCCGGAGCTCCTCACCGACCGGCCCGTCGAGGAACGGCTGCGGCCCCACTGGTCGGTCACCTGGGCCGTGCCCGTGGACAGCGACGGCAGCCCGGCCCGGCCCCGCACCAGCGCGGTCGTGCACGCCCCGACCCCGAGTGACGAACCGCTCGGCGTCCCCGCCCTGCTCATCGCCTCGTTCCCGCTGGACTCCACCCGCCGGCACGCCGCCCCCGGCCCGCTGACCGACTTCCTCGTCCAGCGCGCGGCCGACGCCTACGCCGAGCTCCTCGGCGACTGGCGGCCGGTGACCTCCGGGATCATCGGCCTGGTGCCCGGCCCGCTCGGCAAGGGCGAGCTGGACGGCGCCCTGCGCCAGGCGATCCTGGAGCGGCTGCCGCGGACTGGGTTTCTCCCGCCCGCCCTCCCTCCCCGCGAGGACGACGACCTGCCGGAATCCCTGCGGCCCCGGGACGCCGAGGTCGTCGAGGGCGCGGGCGCCGACACCGTGCGGGTGCTCGCCGAGGTGCTGCCCACCCTGCTGCCCGCCGGGCTGGAGCGCCGCGCCGAGCTGCGGACGCTGGGCGTCGCCCGGGTCCCGCTGACCGACGCGATCGACCGGCTGGCCGGGCTGGAGAAGGAGCCCGGCTGGTGGCAGCGGCTCTACGACAGCCTGGCCGGGATCGACCCGGACCGCTTGTCGGGGCTCCCGGTCCCGCTGGCGGACGGCCGTACGACCATCGGGCCCCGGCAGGTCCTGCTGCCGAGCGCGGAGGCCGCGCGGATCGACCCCGAGGTGCTGGCCCGGCTCGGTCTGAAGGTCGCCCACCCGGACGCCGCCCACCCGATCCTGGAGAAGCTCGGCGCCCTGCCCGCGACGCCCCGGGCCGTCCTCACCACGCCGCAGGTCCGGGCCGCCGTCGCCGCGTCCCTGGACGACGAGGGCGGCGTGAACTGGGAAGAGGACTCCCTCGACGCCGACGAACTGGCCGACACCGTGCTCGCGTTGGTGCGGGACGCCGGGCTGGAGCCCGGTGACGAGCCCTGGCTCGGCGCGCTCGCCCTGCCCGACGAGGACGGCGAACCGGCCCCGGCGTGCGAACTCGTCTTCCCCGGCGGCCACTTCGCCCAGGTCATGCGCGAGGGTGAACTCGCCGCCGTGGACGCCGAGCTGGCCGACAAGTGGGGCGAGCAGCCGCTGGCCGCCTGCGGTGTCCTGGTGAACTTCGCGGTCGTCCGCGCCACCGACGTCGTCCTCGACCCGGACGAACTGGAGCCCCGCGAGGGCGACTTCGCCGAACCCGACGACGCGGGCCTGCTGGACGCCGTCGACGTGTGGTGCGAGGACATCCTCGACCGGTTCCCGGACAGCCCGGTGCCGCCGGTCGCCACCGAGATCATCGCCGTACGGGACCTGGACCTCGTGGACGAGGACAAGTGGGCGCAGGCGCTCGCGCTGTTGTCCCAGCCGCCGCTCAGGGACGCGATCGTGCAGCCCGTGCGGATCCTGCTGCCGGACGGGACGCACGAGGCCGTCCGGCCGTACACCGCCTGGTGGCTGCGCGGGAACCCCGTGCTCGACGGCCGCCGCCCGGCCGGCCTGCGGGCCGCCGGCGGCGACCCGCTGCTGCGCGGGCTCTACGACGAGGCCGACGCGACGGGGTTCGAGGACGAGCAGGTGCTGCGGGCGCTGGGCGTGCGGACGTCCGTCGCCGCGCTGCTGGGCGAGCCCGGTGGCGCCGCCGAGCTGCTCGACCGGCTCGCCGACCCCGAGCGGGAGGTGACGGGGACCCAACTGCACGCCCTGTACGGGTCGCTGGCCGAGCTGGACCCGGATCAGGTGACCCTTCCGGACGACCTGCGGGCCGTCACCGACGGCCGGGTGGAGGTCGTGGACGCGGCCGACGCCGTGGTGTGCGACTCGCCCGACCTGCTGCCCTTCACCGAGGGCGTCCCGCTGCTTCCGGTACGGCCGTCACGCGCCGCCGAGCTGGCCGAACTGTTCCAGGTGCGGAGGCTGAGCGAGTCCGTCACGGGAGAGGTCACCTCCGAGGGCACCGAGCACGACGTACCGGAGCCGGTGCGGGTGCTGCTCGGCCGGCAGACCCCGTCCTTCTACGTCGAGCACGAGGAACTCGTCGTCGACGGCGTGGAGATCGACTGGCGGCTCACCGACGACGGTGTCCTGCACGCCGCCACCCTGGAGGGCGTCGCCGCGGGGCTCGCCTGGGCGGCGGGGCAGTGGCCGCGGCGGTTCGAGGTGGCGGCGCTGCTGGAGGACCCGTCCCGGACGCAGGAACTGGCGCGGGACCGCTGGTTCGACTGATCCGGCGGTGACGTTGGACCGCAGGTGAAAAGTTCCGCACATATTTTTCACCTGCCGTACAACCATGCGCACTGTTGAGGAATCTGATCACGTGAGTCAACAGACTCCACGATCACTTGGGCCCCGAGAGCCGACGACGAGCACCGGGGCCCCTCTCCACTTGGAGAATGCATGCGTATCCGAGCCACCGTGGCCGCCGTCACCGGCGCCCTGGCCCTTTCCGCTCTCGCCGTGCCGGCCGCGCAGGCCGACGCCCAGGGCGACGTCAACCTGAACCGGCCGAGCGCCGCGGAGCGTTTCGGCACCTCCTCCGCCAAGTCGGCCTTCGGCACCGCTGCCGCCGCCGAGGCCGCGCCCGTCGTGTCGAACGTCAAGGTCAACTCCGGCAAGGCCGTCGTGGTCGGCACCACGTACAGCAAGACCTTCACGGTGTCGCTGAACGTCAGCCACGCCTCGGGCGTCGAGGACGCGTACATCGACCTGTGGCACGGCACCGACGTCGAGGAGAACGTCGACGGCTTCCTCCCGCCGAACGAGGAGGCGGCCACCTGCACGGCCACCAGCGCCACCACGTCGTCGTGCAAGCTCACCATCTCGGCCGCCCCCGGCCTGAACGACGACGGGATCGGCGAGCTGTACGCCAACGCGCTGGCCGGCACGTGGCACGTCACCGTGGGGGCCCTCGCCAAGAGCGGGGACATGTACTGGAACGACTACTACGGCACCCACAAGGTCCAGCGCGCCTCCAAGCTGACGGTCAACGCCTCGCCGGAGCCGGTGAAGAAGGGCCGGACCGTCACCGTCACGGGCAAGCTGTCCCGCGCCAACTGGGAGACCCTCAAGTACGCGGGTTACACCAACCAGTCGGTGAAGCTGCAGTTCCGCAAGAAGGGCAGCGACACCTACACCACGCTGAAGACCATCAAGTCGAACAGCACGGGTGAGCTGAAGACCACGGTCACCGCGTCGACCGACGGCTACTTCCGCTACTCCTTCGCGGGCACGACCACGACCCCGGCCATCAACGCCACGGGCGACTTCGTCGACGTGCAGTAATACCGTCCACGCGACGACGACACCGCCGGTCCCGGCGTCATGCCGGGGCCGGCGGTGTCGTCTGTGCACCGGGCATATGCCAAGCGCTCGTCAAACGTTGCGGACGAGACGGCAAAACCCGGGCCCGGCCCTACAACCCCGCCCGGGGCTCGTGGATCTGATCGCGTGAGTCAACAGACTCCGCGATCACTTCTCCCCCTGGGGAAACACATGCACATGCGAGCCACCGTGGCCGCCGTCGCCGGCGCCCTGGCCCTCTCCGCCCTCGTCGTCCCGGCCGCACAGGCCGCCGACGCCCCGTCCGGCAAGCAGGCGTTCAGCTCCGCCGCGGCCGACGCGGGCACGGGCACCACCGCCTCGACCCTCGACGTCACCTTCTCCAACGTGAAGGTCAACAGCGGCAAGAACATAGTCGTCGGCACCACCAACGTGGTGAGCGTGCCGGTCACCTTCACCGTGACCCACGCCGCGGACCTCGACACCGGCTCCGACCACTTCGCCACGGGCCCGCTGATCTACCACGGCTCCTCGCTCGACACCGCCGACAACGTCCTGATCAGCGACGACCCGGCCACCTGCACCGCCGCCTCGTCGACGGTCCTCGACTGCAAGGGCGTCATCAGCATCCGCCCGGCCGACGGCGACCTGTTCAACTCCGACGCCGGCACCTGGGGCGCCGGCGCCCTCGCCGTCACCAGCGACGACGCCGAGAAGATGCAGGGCGGCCTGGGCACCACCAAGGTGCAGCGCTACTCCAAGCTGACCGTCAACGCCGGCCCCGAGCCCGTGTACAAGGGCAAGACCATCACGTCCACCGGCAAGCTGTCCCGCGCCAACTGGGAGGACAACGCCTACCACGGCTACACCGGCCAGCCGGTCAAGCTCCAGTTCCGCAAGGCGGGCACCAGCACGTACACCACGGTCAAGACGGTGACCTCCGACCAGTACGGCAACGTGAAGGCCACCGCCACCGCCCAGTACGACGGCTACTGGCGCTTCAGCTTCGCCGGCACCACGACCACCCCGGCCGTCAACGCCACGGGCGACTACGTCGACGTGAAGTAGAACCCGCTAAGCCGGAAGGCGGCGGTCCACCCACCTCCACAGGAGTTCCAGGGTGGCCGCCGCCACGGCCGCGATGCCGACCGCGATCCACGGCATCGTCATCCCCACCAGCTTCAGCGCGAAGAAGTGCTGCAGCCACGGCACGACCAGGACCAACAGGAACGCCCCGGCCATGGACGCGACGAGGGCGACACGCCACCAGGTGTAGGGCCGGGCGATGATCGCCAGCACCCACATCGAGACGACGAACAGCGTGAGCGTCGCCGCACTGGTCTCCGCGTCCAGCGCCCCCGCGCCCGTGTAGTGCTCCCGGGCGATGAGGTACGTCGCGAAGGTCGCCGCAGCCGCCACCACCCCGCCCGGGATCGCGTACCGCATGACCCGCCGTACGAAGTTCGGTTTCGCGCGCTCCTTGTTGGGCGCGAGCGCGAGGAAGAACGCCGGGATGCCGATGGTCAGCGTCGACAGCAGGGTCAGGTGGCGCGGCAGGAACGGGTACTCCACCTGGGAGCAGACCACCAGGACGGCCAGCAGCACCGAGTACACCGTCTTGACGAGGAACAGCGTCGCCACCCGCGTGATGTTGCCGATGACCCGGCGCCCCTCGGCGACCACCGACGGCAGCGTCGCGAAGCTGTTGTTCAGCAGCACGATCTGCGCGACCGCCCGGGTCGCCTCCGAGCCGGAGCCCATCGCCACGCCGATGTCGGCGTCCTTCAGGGCGAGGACGTCGTTCACCCCGTCGCCCGTCATCGCGACGGTGTGCCCGCGGAACTGCAGCGCGCCCACCATGTTCCGCTTCTGCTGCGGCGTGACCCGGCCGAACACCGTGCCGTCGTCGAGCGCGTCGGCCATCCCCTCCGGTTCGGCGGGCAGCCGGCGCGCGTCCACGGTGGTGCCGGACAGCCCGAGCTTGGCGGCGACCGCACCGACCGACACCGCGTTGTCACCCGAGATGACCTTGGCCCGGACGTTCTGGTCGGCGAAGTAGCGCAGGGTGTCCGCGGCGTCCGGCCGCAGCCGCTGCTCCAGCACGACCAGGGCGGTGGGCTTCGCCCCCTTCGTCACGTCGGGATCGTCCAGGTCCCGCGCGACCCGCACGAGCAGCAGCACCCTGAGGCCCTGCTCGTTCAGCCGCCCGGTCTCGGCCAGGGCCGGATCGTCGTCCGCCAGCAGCACGTCGGGCGCGCCCAGCAGCCAGCGGCCGGCCTCCCCGTCGCCCTCGCTGAACGCGGCGCCGCTGTACTTGCGGGCGGAGGAGAAGGGCAGGGCCTCGGTGCAGCGCCAGCCCTCCACGGCCGGGTAGGCGTCCATGATCGCCTTCAGGGAGGCGTTCGGCCGCGGGTCCGACTCGCCGAGCGCGCCGAGCACCTTCCGTACGTACGTCTCGTCGGTGCCCTGGAGCGGCCGCAGCTCGGTGACGTCCATGCCGCCCTCGGTGAGGGTGCCGGTCTTGTCGAGGCAGACGGTGTCGACCCGGGCCAGCCCTTCGATCGCGGGCAGCTCCTGCACCAGGCACTGCTTGCGGCCCAGGCGGATCACGCCGATGGCGAAGGCGACCGAGGTGAGCAGTACCAGCCCCTCGGGGACCATCGGGACGATGCCGCCCACCGTGCGGGCGACGGAGTCGTCGAAGGCGTTCTCCTTCACGACCAGCTGGCTGATGATCAGGCCGATCGCGGTCGGGACCATCATCCACGTGACGTACTTGAGGATCGTGGAGATGCCCGACCGCAGCTCGGACTGGACGAGGGTGAAGCGCGAGGCCTCCTCGGCGAGCTGGGCGGCGTAGGCCTCGCGGCCGACCTTCGTCGCCTGGAAGGCCCCGCCGCCCGCCACCACGAAGCTGCCCGACATGACCTGGTCGCCCGGGCGTTTGACGACCGGGTCGGCCTCACCGGTCAGCAGCGACTCGTCGATCTCGAGACCGTCCGCCTCGACGCAGACACCGTCGACGACGACCTTGTCCCCGGGCCCGATCTCGATCAGGTCGTCCAGCACGATCTCGGACGTGCTGACCTGCCCGGCGGTCCCGTCCCGGCGTACGGTCGGCCGCACCTCGCCGATCAGCGCGAGCGAGTCCAGCGTCTTCTTCGCGCGCCACTCCTGAACGATCCCGATGCCGGTGTTCGCGAGGATCACGAACCCGAACAGGCTGTCCTGGATCGGCGCGACGACCAGCATGATCAGCCACAGCACGCCGATGATCGCGTTGAAGCGGGTGAAGACGTTCGCCCGGACGATGTCGACGGTGGACCGGCTGCTGCGCACCGGCACGTCGTTGACCTGGCCGCGCTCCACCCGTTCGGCGACCTGAGCACCGGTCAGGCCGGTCTCGCGGGAGGTGACCGTCGCCGGCCGCGCGGAGTCGGGCCGGGCACCCGCGTCGAGATGCGTCATGCATTCGACGGTACGTGCGGATTTGCCGCTTCACCCGCTGAATGCGGCGAAGATCCGACCTGGGAAGGACGGACTTCGTGCCGTGGTCGTACGGCAGTTGTACGCCGTCGAACCACGGCGCCGCGCCCCGGGGTCAGCCCGCCCGGCGGGCGGTGAACAGCAGGTACTCCCACTCCAGGACCGTCCCGCCCGAACCGGTCCCGAGGTCGCCGTCCTCGACGAGGGCCGTCAGGTCGCGGTCGAGGGCGGCGGCGCGGTCGGGCTCGCCGGCGATGTTCTTGTAGACGCTGATGGTCGGGCCGTAGCGCTCCTTGAAGTAGTCGCGGAACGTCTCGGGCGTCTCGAAGCGGTCGACCCGGACCGTGCGGCGTTCGGCGCTGACGTCCGTGACCCGGTCGCCGAGGAGGGCGCGCACATGGTCCTCGTCTCCCCACAGCGGCGGCGGCTGGGCCCCGGGCGGGGGCGGTGGCGCGTATGGCTTCATCGCGGCGAACATCCGGCCGATGAAGCCCTGGGGCGTCCAGCTCAGCAGCCCGATGGTGCCGCCCGGACGGCAGACCCGGACGAGTTCGTCGGCGGCCTGCTGGTGGTGCGGGGCGAACATGACGCCCACGCAGGACAGCACGGTGTCGAACTCCGCGTCACCGAAGGGCAGGGCCTCGGCGTCGGCCTCCTGCCAGGCGAGGTGCGCACCCTGCCTCTCGGCCGCCTGCCGCCCGGCCTCGAACAGTTCCGGCGTCAGGTCGGAGGCCACCACGTCCGCGCCGGTCAGGGCCGCCGGGATCGCGGCGTTGCCGGAGCCGGCGCCCACGTCCAGCACCCGCTGGCCGGAGCGCACCCCGCTCGCCTCGACCAGGATCGCTCCCAGCTCGGGGATGACCTCGGCGGCCAGGGAGGGGTAGTCGCCCTGGGCCCACATCGCCCGGTGCTTGGACTTCAGGGCGCGGTCTGCCTCGGCCGCGCTGTTCTGCATCGTCATCGCTGCGCTCCTCACCGGTCGGGCGGCGGTTCCGCGCTGACGGTTTTCGAGCGTTTCGCCGCCTTCTAAGAGCGTAGGGAGGGTGCGGGGACGTGTCTCGCGGGAGAGCGGCAGGCAGGTGCCTACTCGGCCGATGGTGTCGCCGTCAGCCCCTCGGCGGCGGCCGCCCGCTTGAGCGCGGCGTCACGCTTGCGGACGTACCAGATACCGATCAGTCCCAGCCCGGCACCGGCCAGGCAGGTCCACACCCACCAGGTGTGGCCGTGGTCGTCGAACCAGCCGTAGAAGGGGAGCTGGGCCAGGAAGAGGACGAACCACAGGATGGTGCCGCCGGTGATGGTGGCGACCACGGGGCCCTCCAGGGGCTCCGGCGCCTCGTGTCGGGGGGTCCACTTCGCCATGGGGACAGCTTACGAGGCGATCAGGTCTACGCGCGGAGATGTGCGATCGGGACTTTATATGTTCATACTGAAACGGTTTATGTCTGACCACTTCTCTTCGTAGGAAACACCAAACACATGTCCTCCTCGGCTCCCGCCAAGGTCCCCGCCCCTGAACAGCCGGGAGCCGGGCCCATGTACGGCGCACTCGACCGCTTCTTCCGGATCTCCGAGCGGGGCAGCACCCTGTCCCGCGAGGTCCGCGGCGGTCTCGCCACCTTCTTCGCGATGGCCTACATCATCGTGCTGAACCCGATCATCCTCGGCAGCGCCAAGGACATGTACGGTCACCAGCTCGACAACGGCCAGCTCGTCACCGCGACGGCCCTCACCGCCGCGCTCACCACCCTCCTCATGGGCGTCATCGGCAACGTCCCGATCGCGCTGGCCGCCGGCCTCGGCGTGAACTCGGTCGTCGCCCTCCAGCTCGCCCCGCGCATGTCCTGGCCGGACGCGATGGGCATGGTCGTCCTCGCCGGGTTCGTGGTCATGCTGCTGGTCGCGACGGGGCTGCGCGAGCGCGTCATGAACGCCGTGCCCTACGGGCTGCGCAAGGCCATTTCCATCGGTATCGGCCTGTTCATCATGCTGATCGGACTCGTCGACGCGGGCTTCGTCTCCCGGATCCCTGACGTTGCCCAGACCACCGTCCCGCTCCAGCTCGGCGGCGACGGTCACCTCAACGGCTGGCCGGTCCTGGTCTTCGTCCTGGGTGTGCTGCTGACCCTCGCGCTCATCGTGCGCAAGGTCTCCGGCGCGATCCTCATCTCGATCGTCGCCATGACGGTCCTCGCGGTGGTCATCGACGCGGTGGCGAAGGTGCCGAGCTGGGGCCTGACCACGCCCAAGTGGCCGGGCAACCCGGTGGCCAGCCCCGACTTCGGGCTGATCGGGCAGGTCAGCCTGTTCGGCGGCTTCGAGAAGGTCGGCATGCTCACCGGCGTGCTCTTCGTCTTCACCGTGCTGCTGTCGTGCTTCTTCGACGCGATGGGCACGATCATGGGTGTCTCCGACGAGGCGAAGCTGACCGACGCGCAGGGGCAGATGCCCGGCATCAACAAGGTGCTGCTCGTCGACGGCCTCGCGGTCGCCGCCGGTGGCGCCAGCTCCTCCTCCGCGACGACCGCCTTCGTCGAGTCCACGGCGGGGGTCGGCGAGGGCGCCCGGACCGGTTTCGCGAACGTGGTCACCGGCGGCCTCTTCGCCGTCGCCCTCTTCCTGACGCCGGTCGCCACGATGGTCCCGTCCCAGGCGGCCACGCCCGCGCTGCTCGCGGTCGGCTTCCTGATCATGGCCGGATCGGTCAAGGAGATCGACTGGGCGGACTACACGATCGCCGTCCCGGCCTTCGTGACGATGCTGATGATGCCGTTCACCTACTCGATCACCAACGGCATCGGCATGGGCTTCATCACCTTCGTGGTGCTGCGGCTGGCGGCCGGGCGGGGCCGCGAGGTGCCGGTGGCGATGTACGCGGTGTCGGCGGTGTTCGCGTTCTACTACCTGATGCCGGCGCTGGGCCTGACCTGATCCCCGTCACCGGAGTCGGGTGACCCGTAGAACCTCTCCGTCTCCTCGACGGCGGACCGGAACCGCTGGTCGAAGTCATCTCGAATGAGCGTCCGGACGACATAGTCCTGGACGCTCATTCCCCTTTTCGCGGCATGGTGCCTGAGCCGTTCGAGCAGGTCGTGGTCTATTCGCAGGCTGAGCACGCTGGTCCCCATGCCCATGAGGGTCGCGGCAGCCTTTGGTCCGGTGTGTCGCGTTCCGCTGCCGGATCACCCATATGAGTGATGTCACGGTTCAGTGGCGGGCGTCACGGGCGTTCCTGCGTGTCCCCGCTGGTCTTTAGCGAGAGTAATGAGTTACGCTAAAGAACATGCCGGACCTCAGCCATGGCGACGATGTAGCCGCCGTGAACTCCCTCCGATCCGCGGTGATGCGGCTGTCCCGTCGGCTCAAGCACCAGCGGGTCGACGAATCGCTCAGCCCCACCGAGATGTCGGTGCTGGGCACCCTGTCCCTGTGCGGCAGGGCCACGCCGGGCGAGCTCGCCCGCAAGGAGCACGTCCAGCCGCCGTCGATGACCCGCATCGTGGCGCTGCTGGAGGCCAAGGGACTGGTCCGGCTGGAGCCTCATCCCGAGGACCGGCGCCAGAAGGTCGTCACCCGCACCGAGCAGGCCGAGGCCATGCTCGAGGAGAGCCGCGCCAAGCGGAACGCGTTCCTGGCCACGCTGGTGGAGAACCTCGACGAGGACGAGTGGGCGAAACTCCGCGCCGCCGCCCCCGTGCTGGAGAAGCTCGCGCATCTGTAAGTCGTACTCGCAAGGAGGCGAATTCTTTGAGTTCGGGACCCGGAGCAGCTTCCGCCCCCGCACCTGATCCCCACGATTCCCCGCCCGCCTCCGATGCACCCGCCTCCGACGCACCCGCCGCCCGGCCCGCTCGCAAGTCCTCGATGTTCTCCTCCCTGAAGGTGCGCAACTACCGCCTGTTCTTCATGGGGCAGGTCGTCTCCAACATCGGTACCTGGATGCAGCGCATCGCCCAGGACTGGCTGGTGCTCAGCCTCACCGGCTCCTCCGCCGCCGTCGGCATCACGACCGCGCTGCAGTTCCTGCCGATGCTGCTCTTCGGCCTGTACGGCGGTGTCCTCGTCGACCGGCTGCGCAAGCGGCCCGCGCTCCTCGTGACGCAGTCCTCGATGGCGCTCACGGCGATCGCCCTGGCCGTCCTCACCCTCACCGGTCATGTCCAGGTGTGGCACGTGTACGTCGCCGCGTTCGCCGTCGGTCTCGCCACCGTCGTCGACAACCCGGCCCGGCAGTCCTTCGTCTCCGAGCTGGTCGGCCCGGGGCAGCTGCAGAACGCCGTCAGCCTGAACTCGGCGAACTTCCAGTCCGCCCGCCTGGTCGGCCCCGCCGTCGCGGGCATACTGATCACCGGCGTCGGCACCGGCTACGCCTTTCTGTTCAACGGCCTGTCCTTCATCGCGCCGCTCACCGGCCTGCTGCTGATGCGCGCCCGCGAGCTGCACGTCGTGGAGCGCGCCCCGCGCGCCAAGGGGCAGCTGCGCGAAGGCGTGCGCTACGTCACCGGCCGCCCGGAGCTGATCTGGCCGATCGTCCTGGTCGGCTTCGTCGGCACGTTCGCCTTCAACTTCCCCGTCTACCTGTCGGCCTTCGCGGACGACGTGTTCCACGCGGGGGCGGGCGCGTACAGCATGTTCAACACGCTGATGGCGGTCGGCTCGGTCGCGGGCGCGCTGCTCGCGGCGCGGCGGGGCACGGCCCGGCTGCGGCTGCTGATCGCGGCGGCGCTGGTCTTCGGAACGCTGGAGATCGTGGCGGCCACGACGCCCACCCTGTGGATGTTCGCCCTGCTCATGGTCCCGCTGGGGCTGTTCGGCATGACCGTCAACGTCACGACGAACACCAGCATCCAGATGTCCACGGACCCGGCCATGCGCGGCCGTGTCATGGCCCTCTACATGATGGTCTTCCTCGGTGGCTCGCCGGTCGGCGCCCCGATCGTCGGCTGGATCACCGACACCTACGGCGCCCGGGTCGGCCTCGCGGCCGGCGGCGCGGTGGCCGCGCTCGCCGCGGCGGTGATCGGCCTGATCCTGGCTCGCGTCGGCAACCTCCGGCTGTCGATCGGCTGGCACGGCGGCCATCCCCGGGTGCGCTTCGTGCCCCGGGGGCATCAGGAGGAGCTGGCTCGGGCGGCGTAGGGACGCCGTCAGTCCCGGGGGAACTCGCCGGTCTGGAGGACGAGCCCGACCACGGTGCCCGTCAGGTCGATCTCGTCCCCGAAGTCCAGGCTCAGCTCGCCCCGGTACTCGCCGTCCTTGGGCTTGGTGTGCAGATGCCAGCGGCCGGTGTACGGATCCACGATCAGGTACACCGGCACCCCGGCGACGGCGTAGGCGTCCTTCTTGGGGCCGTAGTCGTTCGCCCCCGTCTTCCTGGAGATCACCTCGGCGACGAACTCGACGTCCTGGTAGCGCCACAGGCCCTTGTCGTTCTTCGCCGCGCCCTCCGTCATCACGGTGATGTCGGAGGCGAAGCCGTTGAGGTGGCCCGGGTAGTCGACACGGACGTCCGACTTCACGCGCTTGCGCGGGTACTTGCCGCGCAGCTGCTCGACGATGTCCAGGATGATGTCCCAGTGGGTGTCCCGCTGAGGCGCCATGAAGATGTTCCCCCCGACGATCTCGACCTTGTAGCCCTCGGGGACCGGCATCGTCTCCACCCACTCGAACATCATGTCGAGGGTGAGTTCACCGCTGCTGTCGGCCATCTCGATCCTGTCTGCAAGGACGGTCATCGCGGCGCTCCTCCCCGGCCGCACCCGCGGATGGAGCCGGCCGCGCGGTACAACGATACGCACGGTGACCTGGACACGTCCGGGTCAGTGGGGCGGGCCTACACCCTCCGAGCCAGCAACTGCCCCGGCCACTCGTTCTCGCCGACCGTGAAGGCCTCGGTCCGCGTGAAGCCGTTGGACTCGTAGTAGCGGACGAGCTTGCCGTCGTCCCCGGCGTAGCAGTCGACGCGCAGGAGGGAGACCCCGGCGCTGCGGGTCTCCTCGGCGGCGTGCGCGAGCAGGGCGCTGCCCACGCCGTGTCCCTTGAAGCGCCGGTCGGAGGCCAGCCAGTGGATGTAGCGCTCGGGTTCGCCGGGCTGCGGGAGGTGGGACAGGTAGGCGCCCGCCGATCCGGTGAGAGTGAGGGTCCCGGCCGGAACACCGTCGACGTCGGCCATGTACACACTGCCCTCCGCCATGTACCGGCCGACCGACTCCACCGTCTTCGGGCTCTGCGACAGGGGCCGCGTCCCCCACTGCCCCGTGCGCCCCTGGGAGACCAGCCACTCCACACAGCTGTCGAGCATGCCGAGTATCGCGGGAATGTCGTCGGGCCCGCCGTCCCGGATGGTGATCCGCATGGCCTCATGATGCCAGGCTTGTCCGCATGAGACTCTTCGCGGCCGTGCTGCCCCCTGACGAGGTGTGTCGTGAACTCGGTGCCGTGGCCGACGAGTTGCGCGAGCTGCCCGGCGCCGACGGCATGCGCTGGACCGGCCGTCCCGGCTGGCACTTCACGCTCGCCTTCTACGGTGAGGTCGACGACGCTCTCGTGCCCGGGCTGTCGGAGCGGCTGGAGCGGGCCGCCCGCCGGACCGAACCGTTCGAGCTGGCCGTGCGGGGCGGGGGCCAGTTCGGGCACGGGAAGGCGCTGTGGGCCGGGGCCGAGGGGGACCTGGCGACCCTCCGTCTCCTGGCCGAGCGGGCCGAGGCCGCGGCGCGCAAGGCGGGGGTGCCGATGGGGGAGCACCGGCGGTACAAGGCGCATCTGACCGTGGCGCGGAGCCGGGAGGCGGGGGATGCGCGGGCGTTCCTGGACACGCTCGCGGGATTCACGGGCCGGACCTGGACCGTGCGGGAGCTCTGCCTGGTGCGGAGCAATCTGCCGACCTCCGGGGTTCCGGGGGAGCAGCCCCGGTACGAGGCGGTCGGGCGCTGGCCGCTCGGGGGCGCCGGTTAGGCTCGGTGCGTGGACCCGAAAACCCGCAACCGGATCATGGCCGGTGTGCTCGTGCTGATGTTTCTCGTCGTCGCCTTGGCCTCCGTGCTCGGGAGGTAGGGCGGCGGGGGGACCGCGGACGTTGTCCTCCGGCTGTGGGCCGGTGGGGGCTGGTCGCGCAGTACCCCGCGCCCCTTGGGGGCGGCGGGGCCCCTGGGCGATGGCTGGTAGGCGGTGGGGGGACTGCCGACGGCTGTTCTTCGACTGCGGGCCGGCGGGGGCTGGTCGCGCAGTTCCCCGCGCCCCTTGGGGCGCGGCGGAGCCGCATGGTGCGGCAGTTCCCGCGCCCCTGAGGGGGTGGGCCTACCAGGCGAAAGCCTCCGGGCTCGGGCCCGGCCCCGGGAAGATCTCGTCCAGGCCGGTCAGGAGCTCCTCGGACAGCTCCAGCTCGGACGCGCGAACCGCGGAGGCGAGCTGCTCGGCGGTGCGCGGGCCGACGATCGGGCCGGTCACGCCGGGGCGGGTGAGCAGCCAGGCCAGGGCGGCCTCGCCGGGCTCGATGCCGTGCTTGTCGAGCAGGTCCTCGTAGGACTGGATCTGCGCGCGGGTGCCGGCGTCGGCGAGCGCGTCGGCCGCACGGCCGGAGGCGCGGCGCTTGCCCTCGACCTCCTTCTTGAGGACACCGCCCAGCAGACCGCCGTGCAGCGGCGACCACGGGATGACACCGAGGCCGTACTCCTGCGCGGCCGGGACGACCTCCATCTCGGCCCGCCGCTCGGCGAGGTTGTACAGGCACTGCTCGCTGACCAGGCCGATGGTCCCGCCGCGCCGGGCGGCGATCTCGTTGGCCTGGGCGATCTTGTAGCCGGGGAAGTTCGACGACCCGACGTAGAGGATCTTTCCCTGCTGGATCAGGACGTCGATCGCCTGCCAGATCTCGTCGAAGGGGGTGTCCCGGTCGATGTGGTGGAACTGGTAGACGTCGATGTAGTCCGTCTGGAGCCGCTTGAGGCTGGCGTCCACGGCCCGCCGGATGTTGACCGCGGAGAGCTTGTCGTGGTTGGGCCAGGCCGGGCCGTCGGCGCCCATGTTGCCGTACACCTTCGTGGCGAGGACGACCTTGTCGCGCCGTCCCTCGCCCTGGGCGAACCAGTTGCCGATGATGCTTTCGGTACGGCCCTTGTTCTCACCCCAGCCGTACACATTGGCGGTGTCGAAGAAGTTGATGCCCGCGTCCAGCGCCGCGTCCATGATGGCGTGGCTGTCGGCCTCGTCGGTCTGCGGACCGAAGTTCATGGTGCCGAGGACGAGCCGGCTGACCTTGAGTCCCGTGCGTCCGAGCTGCGTGTACTTCATGTTGCCCAAGCCAACGTCTTGAAGTGCGCTCCAAGCAAGCTGCCGGTGGGGCTGAGCTACGCCTCGTAAGGACCGGCCAGGTCCCAGCCCTGGTGCATCGCCTCCGCGAAGGCCGCCGCGATCTTGTGCTCGCCGCTCGCGTTGGGGTGGGTGCCGTCGTAGGTGTCGGTGGCGACGTCGTACGACGGCGGGGGCGTGGCCAGGAGGACGGGGGAGCCGGGCTCGTCGAGGTCCGCGGCCGCCTTGGCGAGGAGTTCGTTGAAGCGGGCGACCTCGCCGGCGAAGGCCGCGTCCGACTGGGCGCGCACGTTCGGGGTGACCGGCAGCCACACCATGCCCACCCGCCGGTTCGCCGCCCGTGCCTCGGCCGTGAAGGCCCGGACGTTTTCGGCGGTCTGCTCCGCGTTCGTGTAGAAGCCCAGGTCGATCAGGCCCAGGGAGACCAGGAGCACGTCCGCGCGGCACGACCGCACCGCATCGCCGATCAGCGGCGCCATGTGCTGCCAGCCCTCGCCCCAGCCGGCCAGGTGGGCACGCGGGAAGTCCGGTTCGGCGTACGCGTACGACACCGGGGCTTCGGCGAGCTTGTCGTAGAGCGTCTCGCGCGGGCCGACGAGGGTGAAGGGGCCGCCGTAGGAACGGGACAGGTGCTGCCACAGCCGGTAGCGCCATGTGTGTTCGCCCGTGCTTCCGATCGTCATGGAGTCACCGACGGGCATGAACCTGAGCATCCGCTCATCATGAACGATCAAGTCGCCCGGCGGGATGTGAGTCGGGCCACGCCCCGCTGAACGGGCGAGCGGGATGGCAGGCTTGGGGCATGCGCAGACCGTTCGCCCTTCTTGCCGCGGCCCTCCTCACGGGCGCCCTCGCCGTGCCCGCCTCAGCCGCCGACGGCGACGAGAAGTTCACGATCAGGGACCCGCGCATCACCGAGTCCAGCGGCCTGGCGGCCTCGCGGCAGCACCCCGGCATCTACTGGACGCACAACGACAGCGACGACGGGGCGTACCTCTACGCCGTCGACAGCGCGACGGGCGAGACGGTCGCCACGATCACCATGTCGGGCGTGGGCAGTCCGCGCGACGTCGAGGCCATCTCGATCGGGCCGGACAACCAGATCTACGTCGGCGACATCGGTGACAACCTCGGCGGAAGCTGGCCGTACGTCTGGATCTACCGGCTGCCCGAGCCGAAGAACCTGCGCGACCAGACCATCCGGGCCACGCAGTACGTCGTGAAGTACTCCGACGGCGCGCGGGACGCCGAGTCCCTCGTCGTGCACCCGAAGACCGGCCGTGTCTACATCGTCGACAAGAACGAGAAGGGCGGGCACCTGTACGAGGGCCCGGCCCGGCTCTCTTCCTCCGGGTCGAACACGTTCCGGCCCGTCGCGGCCGTCCCCGACCTGGAGGCCACCGACGCCACGCTCTCCCCGGACGGCGAACACCTCGTCGTACGCAGCTACTTCGGCGCGATCGCGTACGACTGGAACGGCGGGAAGATCAAAAAGAAGCAACGGCTCGGCGTGCCGTTCCTGGGGCAGGGCGAGTCCGTCACCTACACCGCCGACGGCAAGAAGCTGATGTACGGCGCCGAGGGGGCGGACAGTCCTGTGGAGCCGCAGGACGCGCCGGGGGGCGGGGGGTCCGACTCCTCGTCCGGCGGCGGGAGTTCGGCCGCGTCCGACGGCGGGGGAGACGGCCTGAACGGCAACCTCAAGACGGGGGCGATCGCTGCCGGTGTCCTCCTGGTCGTCGTGCTGGGTCTGCGGGGGATGAGACGACGGAGGTAGCGGTCAGCCGCAGGCGGTTCCGGCGGAGCCCGTCTCGGCCGCCCCGCTCAAGGGCGCCCGGCGAACACCGGGCGCCCCTCACCTCTGTGTCACGTAGCCGAGCAGCTCACCCCCGGCACACCCCCGCCCCCAGGCGCGCCCCCGAACCCGAAGCTCGCCGAACCGCCCGGAGACACAGTGCCGTTGTGCGCGGCGTTCACGGCCGTGACGCTCGCGCCGCTCTGGGTGTGCGACGCGTTCCACATGTTCGTGACCTTCTGGGAGCCGCTCCACGTCCACGTCACCTTCCAGGACTTCAGCGGAACCGCGCCCGTGTTGGTCACCTTCACCTCGGCGTTGAAGCCGCCGCCCCAGTCGCTGCCGACGGTGTAGGCGGCGGTGCAGGTGGGCGTGCCGCTGCCGGGATCGCCGGGGTCGCCGGGGCCGGGGCCGCCGGCGTCGAAGCCGGGGGCCTTGACGGACGCCAGGTACGCGTCCTTCGCCGCGTCGACCGTCTGCCAGTCGTCCTTCAGGATGCCGCCGGTGTCACCGGAGTTGGGGTTCCAGGACCAGAACGTCCAGTGGAAGCTGTCGGCTCCGTACGCCGACGTCGAGCGCAGGTACTTCACCAGCTCCGCCAGCCACTTCTGGTCCACCGAGGGCTGGAGCGTCGTACCGAACTCGCCGAGCCACACCGGGGCGATGTTCTGCTTGAAGATGTAGCCCCAGTACTTGTCCCAGATCCCCGGCATGTTGGCGGGGAAGGACGGGTCCGAGAACCAGGACTGCTGCGCCACCGACGTCGCGTAGTCGTGCGCCGAGTAGACCAGCCGGTTGGGGACGTCCAGCTGGACCGGGTGCTGGGCCACGCCCATCAGGTTGCCGCCCCACCAGCCGTTCACGCCGTTGTACGACTGCACGCCCTCGACCATGATCAGCAGCTCGGGGTTGGCCGACAGCACCGCGTTGCCCGCGCGCTGGGCGGCCAGACGCCAGTCGCGGGAGGTGTCGCCGCAGCCCCAGCAGGCCGGGTCGTGGGGCTCGTTGTGCAGGTCGATGCCGACCACGGTGGAGTCGCCCTTGTAGCGCGTCGCCAGGGCCTTGAGGGTGGCGATCCACGTCGACTCGGGGACCGAGGAGGTGTACCAGAGCGCCGACTGCCCGGCCCCGTCCGGGCGGTGCCGGTCCAGGACGATCTTGAGGCCGGACTGGCCCGCGTAGGCCACGATCTTGTCCAGGACCTGGAGGGACGTCAGCCCGCGCAGGTCCGTGTTCTTGCCGTCGTGGTTGATGCTGTCCGGCATGGTGCCTGGCTTGAGGATGTCGTCGCTGTAGGGCATGCGGATGGTGTTGTAGCCCAGCGACTTCATCTGGTCGATCATGCTCTTGTAGTCGCGGGCCCACAGGCCGTGGACGACGTGGTTGGCGGTCTCGAAGCCGAACCAGTTGATGCCGGCGATACGGACGGGCTGACCGGCCGCGTCCAGGATCTGCCGGCCGCTGGTGTGCCAGTAGCCGCCGCCGGCGGCCTCGGCGGCGACATCGGCCCGTGCCGACTGCACACCCGCCAGCGGTAACAGGAGCGCCGCGGCGGCACACAGCGCTCTGCGCAGAGTGCGGAACATGTGGCTGCTTCCTCTCGGGGAGGCACGGCACCCGGAACATTATGGGAGCGCTCCCATAGCGCCGCGCACCTCCCAGAGAACTGACGCAACATGGGCACGTCAAGACTCTGGGAGGTGTGCAATCACCGCGACCGCTAGCGGCTCAGCTTCCTGAACCGCCGTACGGCCAGCGGCAGGAAGATCGCTGTCAGGATCACCGGCCACACCCCGGCCATCAGCAGCGCGTGCTGCTCGACCCACGTGTCGCCGGTGACCGGCGTGCCGAACAGGTCACGGGTCGCCGCCGCCGTGGAGGAGATCGGGTTCCAGACCGCCAGCCAGCCCAGCCAGTCGGGCATGAGCTGCGGTGCGACGAAGACGCTGGAGATCATCGTCAGCGGGAAGGCGACCGCGAACAGGCCGCCCGCCGCCTCGGGGTTCGGCACCAGCAGGCCGAGCCACACGCCGATCCAGATCAGCGCGAACCGCAGCCAGAGCAGCAGCCCGAACGCGGCGAGGAAGCCGAAGCCGCCGTCCGGGCGCCAGCCCATGGCGAACGCGGTGAGCATCATGATGGCCAACTCGGCGCAGGCGACGATCAGATCGGTGATCCCGCGCCCGGCCACCACGGCCGAGGAGGCCATCGGCATGGAGCGGAAGCGGTCGATGACGCCCTTGGTGGAGTCGTAGACCACTACGGTGGCCGTGTTGATGAACCCGAACGCCATGGTCATCACGAACATGCCCGGCATCAGGAAGTCCTTGTAGTCCCCGCCGCCCGGCACCCTCATCGCGCTGCCGAAGACATAGCCGTACATCAGCACGGACAGGATCGGGAAGCCCAGCTGCCAGGCGATGTTGACGGGCTGGCGCTGGTAGTGGGTCAGGCCGCGGCGGACGATGTTCCAGCAGTCGGCGAGCAGCCAGTACGCACCGCCCCGCGTGCTCGGGGTGCTCAGGTCGAGGGCGCTCACGCCGCGGCCTCCTTCTCGGTCCGGTGTCCGGTCAGGCGCAGGAACACGTCGTCGAGGCTGGGCCTGCGCAGCCCGATGTCCTCGACCCCGACGCCCTCGTCCTGGAGGGTCCGCGCCACTTCGGTGAGTGCCGTGACCCGGTCGGTGACCGGCGCGTGCACCCGCAACTCCGTCTCGTCCGCCTCGGGTTCGCCGTCCGTGACCCGGGCGACCACCTTCACTGCCCGCGGAATCTCGGACCGCTCGGTGACCACGACCTCGATGCGGTCGCCGCCGACCAGGTTCTTCAGCCCGTCCGGGGTGTCGTCGGCGATGGCCCGCCCCTGGTCGATGACGGTGATGCGCGAGGCGAGCTTGTCGGCCTCCTCCAGGTACTGCGTGGTCAGCAGCACGGTCGTGCCGCCGGCCACCAATGTCCGTACGGAGTCCCACACTTCGCCCCGGCTGCGGGGGTCGAGCCCGGTCGTGGGCTCGTCGAGGAAGAGGACGGCCGGGGCGAGGATCATCGACGCGGCGAGGTCGAGCCGGCGCCGCATGCCGCCGCTGTACTTGCCCACCCCCCGGTCGGCCGCGTCGGTCAGGTCGAACTGCTCCAGCAGTTCGGTCGCCCGGAGCCCGGCCCGCTTGCCGCCCAGGTGGAACAGGCGGCCGAACATCTCCAGGTTCTGCCGGCCGGTGAGCACCTCGTCGACCGCCGCGTACTGGCCGGTGAGGCCGATCCGGGCCCGCACTTCTCGTGCCTGCCGGACGACGTCCAGCCCGGCGACCGTCGCACCGCCCCCGTCCAGCCGGAGCAGCGTGGACAGGATGCGCACGGCGGTGGTCTTGCCCGCCCCGTTCGGCCCGAGCAGGCCGTGCACCGTGCCCTCGCGCACCTCCAGGTCGAAGCCGTCGAGGGCGTGTTTCTCGCCGTACCTCTTCTCCAGCCCCTCCGCCCGCACCGCGTATCCGTCCATGCCGCCCCTCCCGTGTGCTCGCCCCGCCGGCGCTAACTGAGTACACCGTACCCGATTGCGCGTACGCCGTACCCAGTTTTTCGGCGGGGATCTAAGCTGGGTGCCATGACGAGTGGCACGGGCGGTACGGAGACCAGCGGCAGCGGCGACATCGCCCGCACCCTCGAACTGCTGTGGGACACCGGTCGCCGCCCCACTCGCGGCCCCAAACCGACCCTGACGCTGGACCGGATCGTGGAAGCGGCCATCCAGGTGGCGGACACCGAGGGTCTGGAGGGGCTCTCCATGCGCCGCGTCGCGACCGAGCTCGGCACCGGCACCATGTCGCTGTACCGGTACGTGCCCGGCAAGGGCGAGCTGCTCGACCTCATGCTGGACCGGGTGCAGCGCCCCTCCGAGAACCCGGCCGACCTCGGCGACGGCGGCTGGCGTGCGGCCCTGGAGGCACTGGCCCGCGCCACCCTCGCCCTCTACCGCCGCCACCCCTGGCTGCTCCAGGTCAACCAGACCCGCCCGATCCTCGGCCCCAGTGCCCTCGACGGGATGGAGAAGGTCCTCACCCGGATCCGCCCGATGGGGCTGACCGACCCCGAGCTGGTCTCCGCGATCATCATGATCGACGGATACGTCGTCGGGGCCGCGCGCACGCAGCTCTACGAGCAGGAGGCGGAGCGCCGGACGGGTCTGACGGACGCCGAGTTCTGGCAGGCGCAGGTGCCGGCCCTGGAGAAAGCCATGGCCTCGGGCCGCTACCCGGTGATGGCGTCCCTCGCCGAGGACGCCTTCGGCGCGGAGTTCGACCACTTCGAGTTCGGATTGCAGCGGATCCTGGACGGGTTGGACGTGCTCGTGGCGCAACGAGGCCGCGGATAGGGTCACATGCCATGAACACGGGGGCTGTGGCACACACGATGACGACCGTCCCGCCCGGCCGGGTGACCCTGTCGGACCGGCGGACGCAGCGCACCTGGACGGTCGAGGTCGCGCCGTTTTGCCTGTCGGCGTTCCCGGTCACGCAGGCGTGGTACGCCGAGGTCACCGGCGAGCGTCCGAGCGCGGCCCGGGGTGACCGGCTGCCCGTCGAGGGCGTGTCCTGGTGGGACGCGATCCGGTTCTGCAACGCCCTGTCCCGGCGCGAGGGCCTGACCCCCGCGTACGAGGTGCGGCCCGGCACCGGGGAAGCCGAGTGGGACACCGCCGCCGACGGCTACCGGCTGCCGACCGAGGCCGAGTGGGAACACGCCTGCCGCGCCGGCAGCACCGGCCCCCGCCACGGCCCGCTCGACGAGATCGCCTGGTACCGCGGCAACTCCGGGGACGGCATCCACCCCGTGGGCGGCCGGCAGCCCAACGCCTGGGGCCTGTACGACATGCTGGGCAACGTCTGGGACTGGTGCTGGGACCTCTACGACGCCGAGGTCTACGGCACCTACCGCGTCCTGCGGGGCGGCGGCTGGTCCGACGAGCACTGGAGCTGCCGCGCCTCGGTGCGCCGCCGCAGCCATCCCACGTTCCGGATCGACGACGTGGGGTTCAGGGTGGCGCGCTCGGCCCCGGGTGATGCGTAGCTCTCGCCGTAGCCGAGCTCTCGCCGCCGCTGACGGCGGGGAGTCAGCGGTATGAGGCGACCAGGCGCGCCAGATGCCGCCCAGCGGCCTCCAGCGGCGCTTCGTCGCGGGCCACTTGGGCGGCGAGTTCGGCGCCTTCCAGTGTGGCGATCACCGTGTGGGACAGGTCCTCGGCGTCCGGGGCGGTGAAGCCGGCGGCGACCAGCTTCTCGGCGACGACCGAGCGCCAGCGGGCGAACGCCTCGGCCGCCGCCCGCTGGATGCCGGGGGCGCCGGCCGCCGTGCCCACGACGGTGGAGGTGACCGGGCAGCCGTCGAGCCAGTCGGAGTCGCGCAGCCCTTGGGCGAGGGAGGCGGCGAGCGCGAGCAGGGCCTTCTCCGGTTCCGGCTCCGCGTCGAGCGTCTCGCGCAGCAGCTCGGTGAACTCCTCGTCGCCGAGCCGTACGGCGGCCGTGCCGAGCTCCTGCTTGCCACCCGGGAAGAAGTGGTAGACCGAGCCGAGCGTCGCCCCGGCCTCGCGGGAGATCTGCTTGATGCCGGTGCCTTCGTAGCCCTGGCGCTGCATCAGGCGGGAGGCCGTATGGACGATCCGTTCGCGAGTGCCGACGGTTTCGAGGTCGTGCGGGGCTTTGGTCTTCACGCCACCACTGTACCGAGCTAGAGCGATCGTTCTAGACGTTGTGCTAGGTTCCCTTCTAGATAGAGCGTTAGTTCTAGTCGCTCGCTGTCTGGTGCTCGTCGTCCGTCGTTCTGTCATCCGTCGTTGAGCCGTCCAGTGATCCTCGGGGAGATTTACGTGAGTCCGTCCGCTGTGAGTACGCCGTCCGTGACCGTCATCGGGCTCGGCCCCATGGGCCGCGCCATGGCAGGCGCCTACCTGAAGGCCGGCTACCGGGTCACCGTCTGGAACCGCACCGCGAGCCGCGCCGACGACCTGGTGACCAGGGGCGCGGTGCGCGCCGCCACCGTCGAGGAGGCGCTGGCGGCGGGCGAGGTGGTGGTGCTGAGCCTCACCGACTACGCATCGATGTACACCGTCCTGGAGCCCGCAGCCCCGGCGCTGAAGGGCCGCGTCCTGGTCAACCTCAGTTCGGACACCCCGGACAGGGCCCGTGAGGGTGCCGTCTGGGCGGCCGGGCACGGGGCGCGCCACCTCACCGGGGGTGTGCAGACGCCGCCGTCCGGCATCGGCTCGCCGGAGTTCGACACCTTCTACAGCGGCCCCCGGGACCTCTTCGAGGAGTACGAGGACGTCCTGAAGGTCCTCACGGGCACCGACTACCGCGGTGAGGACCCGGGCCTGGCCGCCCTGTACTACCAGCTCCAGATGGACCTGTTCTGGACGACCCTGACCGCCTGGCTGCACATGCTGGCGCTGGCGGACGCCAACGGCATCAAGCCCTCCGAGATCATGCCGTACGCGGCCGGGACGCTGGGCGGGATGGGCCAGTTCCTCGACTTCTACACGCCGCGGATCGAGGAGGGGCGGCACGCCGGTGACGTCGAGCGGATCTCGATGGCGGTGGCCAGCATGGACCACGTCGTGCACACCACCCGCGACTCGGGCGTGGATCCGGCGCTGCCGGCCGCGGTGCTGGAGTCGTTCCGGCGCGCGGCGGCGGAGGGTTACGAAGAGGACAGCCTGACGCGGCTGTTCGAGGTGTTCGGCAGGGGCGCGGCCGCCTGAGCACGAGCGAGGGCGCCCCGCACACGCGGGGCGCCCTCGGTCACGTACGCGCGAAGGTCAGAGCTTCTCGATCACGTAGTCGACGCACTTCGTGAGCGCCTCGATGTCCGCCGGGTCGATCGCCGGGAACATCGCCACGCGCAGCTGGTTGCGGCCGAGCTTGCGGTAGGGCTCGGTGTCGACGATGCCGTTGGCGCGCAGCACCTTGGCGACGGCGGCGGCGTCGACCTCGTCCGTGAAGTCGATCGTGCCGATGACCTGCGAGCGCTTGGCCGGGTCGGTGACGAACGGGTTGGCGTACTTGATGTCCTCGGCCCAGCCGTAGAGGGTGCGGGCGGAGGTGGCCGTGCGCCGGACCGACCAGTCGAGGCCGCCCTGGCCGTTGATCCACTCCAGCTGCTGGTTGAGCAGGAAGAGGGTCGCGAGGGCCGGGGTGTTGTACGTCTGGTTCTTGCGGGAGTTGTCGATCGCCGTCGGCAGCGAGAAGAACTCCGGGACGTGGCGGCCGGACGCGTGGATGCGCTCGGCGCGCTCGATCGCGGCCGGGGAGAAGACGCCGATCCACAGGCCGCCGTCGGAGGCGAAGGACTTCTGCGGGGCGAAGTAGTAGACGTCGGTCTCGCTGACGTCGACGGGCAGGCCGCCGGCGCCGGAGGTGGCGTCCACGAGCACCAGGGCGCCCTCGTCGGCACCGGCCACCCGCTTGATCGGCATGGCGACACCGGTCGAGGTCTCGTTGTGGGTGAAGGCGTAGACGTCCACGCCCGCCTCGGCGACCGCCTCGGGGTGGGTGCCCGGGTCGGAGGAGATGACGTCCGGCTCGGCGAGCCACGGCGCGAGCTTGGCGGCCTTGGCGAACTTGGAGGAGAACTCGCCGAAGCTGAGGTGCTGCGACTTGTTCTCGATCAGGCCGTGCGTCGCGACGTCCCAGAACGCGGTCGAGCCGCCGTTGCCGAGGATCACCTCGTAGCCGTCGGGGAGCTGGAACAGCTCACTGATGCCCTCGCGCACCTTGCCGACCAGGTTCTTCACAGGAGCCTGGCGGTGGGAGGTGCCCATGAGGGAGGTGCCGGTGGCGGCGAGGGCGTCCAGCGCCTCTGTCCGCACCTTGGAGGGACCCGCGCCGAAACGTCCGTCGGCGGGCTTGATGTCAGCGGGAATCTGGATCTCAGCCACGCAGGGGAGCGTAGCCGTTTCCGGAAACGCGGGCGAAACGTCGTCCGTCGGGTGAGACGGTGTCCGGTGGCCGGTCAGCCGAGCGACGGACCGGGCCAGACGGCCGAGGCGTCGTCGCGGTGCGGGGCGGGCAGCCGGACCGGGCGGACGGGTACGGGACGGACGCCGTCCTCGGTGGTGGCCGTCCAGGGGGCGGGGCGGCCGGAGTAGCACAGGGTCGTGAGGACGAAGACGCCGTCGGCGTAGACCTCGACGTACTCGCCGACGGTGAGGATGCGCAGCGAGGCGGCGGGCTCCGGCAGGAGGGTCTCGCCGAGCGGGACGCCGTCGGGGCCGGTGACCCGGAGGTTCTTGCCGTCGCAGGCGACCGTGAGCGCGGGCCGGTCCGCGTCGGAGACATGCGTGCGCAGGGTGATCTCGGTGCGGCCGCGGAGGCCGATGTCGCCGACCGCGTGCAGGGGGGCGTCGTACGTCTCCTCGCCGAGCCAGGGGTCGAGGCCCGGCCACCATTCCAGGCGGGGCGCCGCGTCCTCGGGTACGACGAGGGACTTGGGCTGGGCGAGCATGCCGCGGCAGCGGTCGCCGGTGTCGGTGAGGCCGACGCGGCGCGGGGTGGTGTGCAGCACGACGCGGGAGCCGTCGGGGGCGGCGACGACGCGCGGGGCGTACGCGCCCGTCGGGCCGAGCGGGCCGCGGCGGGTCCACGGGCCGCGCAGGCGCGGGGCGGTCCACGCCTCGAAGCCCCGGGTGGCGCCGATGGAGCCGAGCAGCAACCAGCTGCCGTCGTCGAGGCGTTCGAGGACCGGGCACTCCAGCTCGTCGACGTCGCCGGGGGAGATGAGCGGCGGGTGGACGGTCCAGTGCTCCAGGTCGTCGGAGGTGGCCCAGGCGACGCAGCCGCTGACCTCGACCGGGAGGGAGGCGTCGGCGGCGCAGATCACCATGACCCAGCCGTCGGATTCGTCGTCGCGTACGACGAAGGGGTCGCGCCAGCCCATGCGTTCGCCCGTGCGGTACCAGCGTCCGTCCGCCTCGACGACCGGTCCCGTGCCGTGGCGGCGCCAGCCGGTGCCGTCGGTGCGGTCGGAGTGGGCCAGGCCGACCGACTGCAGGGGCCAGCCGTCCGGGGTGAGCCCGGAGACCGCGGTGTAGAGCATCGCCATGCCGGCGCGGTGTGGGAAGGCGTGCATGGTCCACACCGCCTGCTGGTCGAAGCGGCCCGGCAGGCCGTTGCCGAAGGCCGTGCCCTGCGGCTCCCAGTGGACCAGGTCGGCGGAGGTGGCCCGGCCGTAGGAGGTCTCCATGCGCAGGTGGTCGAACTCGGCCGTCCACGGGCCCTGCAGGTGCAGCACCGTGTAGGTGCCGTCCGCGTGGCGCAGGAGGTCGAAGTCGTTCACGCAGAGGCCGGGCGGCGCGTATCGCATGGACAGGTCCTGTCTGCCGACAGCGGCACTCAAACGCGTGCGCTGTGTTCTGGCTGGCGGGGGTTTCTCTGAGAGTCAGCCGAAGTAAATCTGAACGCAAACGCTTGCGCAACAACGGAGGCGGGTTTACGGTCTCGTCACTCCCCCTCACGCCGACGTGCTTCCGGGCCACAGACCCGCGGCGTGCACCCGATCAAGGAGCGTCCCGTGACGGTCAGCATCACCGATGTCGCAGAGGCCACCGGGGTCTCGGCGTCCACCGTGTCCCGCGCCCTGCGTGGCCGTCCCGGAGTGTCGGAGGAGATGCGGGCCAGGATCGTCGCGGCCGCCGCCGAGCTGGGCTACACCGCCTCCCGCTCGGCCTCCAGCCTGGCCAGCGGTCGCACCCACACCATCGGCGTCGTCGTCCCGTACGTCGGCCGCTGGTTCTTCGGCACCGTGCTGGACGCGGCGGAGAAGGTCTTCAGCGCCGCCGGCTACGACGTCCTGCTGTACAACCTCGGCTCACCGGAGGCGCGCAAGCGCTTCTTCACCAACCTGCCGATCCGCAAGCGGGTCGACGCCGTGCTGTCCCTGCTGATCCCGGACCCGGACGAGGCCGCCGCCCTGAGGTCCCTCGGCGTGCCGCTGGCGACCACGGTCGGCGGCGCCCGGCCCGGCTTCACGGTGGTCGGCATCGACGACCGGGGCGGGGCGGAGAGCGCCGTACGGCATCTGGTGAACCTCGGCCACCGTCGCATCGGCATGATCTCCGGGGCCAGCGAGCCGCTGCACTGGACCACGCCCCTCGACCGCCGGCAGGGCTATCTGGACGTGCTGACCGACGCCGGGGTCGAGCCCGACCCCGCCCTGGAGGCGGACGGCGGATACACGGTCGGGGGCGGTGAGCGGGCCATGACCGAGCTGCTGGCGCTGCGTCACCCGCCGACCGCCGTGTTCGCCCAGTCCGACGAGATGGCGATGGGCGCGCTGCGTGCCCTGCGCCGGCACCGGCTGAGGGTTCCGGAAGACGTGTCCGTCGTCGGCTTCGACGATCACGAGCTGTCCGAGGTGGTCGGTCTGACCACGGTGGCCCAGCCGGTCGCGGCCCAGGGCCAGGAGGCGGCCCGGCTGCTGCTGGCGCAGCTGGACGATCCGGACGCGGGGCCGCCGCGCCCCGTCGAGATGCCCATTCGCTTCATCCTCCGCGAGACCACCGCTCCGCCGCCCAGCGGCCGGCCGCGGTAACCGAACCACTCCCCTCAACCGCCCGACACCGAAGGGCCGTTCCTGTCCCCGGCCCCGACAGTCCGCGCACCCATCCATCCCCGCACGGAGGCACCACCATGATCACCGGTCACAGAAGGCACCGTCGTACGGCCCTGACCGCCCTCGCTCTGCTGCCCCTGGCCGCGCTGGCCGCCTGTGGCGGGGGCGGCGGCAGCGACACCTCCGCCGAGGAGGGCAGCGGCAAGGGCACCATCAGCGTCTGGGCCCACCAGGGCCAGGCGAGCGAGACGGCCGCGCTGCAGAACGCGGTGAAGTCCTTCAACTCCTCGCAGAACGACGTCAAGGCCGAGCTGAAGCTGATCCCCGAGAAGGACTACACGAAGACCATCACCGCCACCGACGCGTCCGAACTGCCGGACGTGCTGGAGTTCGACGGCCCGACGATGGCGAACTTCGTCTACAACAGCAAGCTCGCCCCGGTCGACGGTCACGTCTCCGCCAAGACCCTCGGCAACGCCACCGACGCGATCAAGGCGCAGGGCGAGATCGGCGGCAAGCACTACGGCCTGGGCATGTTCGACGCCGGGCTCGGCTTGTACGCCAACAAGAAGCTGCTGGACGCGGCCGGTGTGAAGTACCCGAAGAGCGTGGACGACGCCTGGACGGCCGAGGAGTTCGGCAAGGCCCTCAAGGCGCTGAAGGGCAAGGACTCCGACGGCAAGGTCCTCGACATATCGGAGCAGTACGGCCTGGCCTCCGAGTGGGGCACCTTCGGCTTCTCCCCGATCGTCTGGTCGGCCGGCGGCGCCCTGCTGAAGGACGGCAAGGCGGAGGGCGCCCTCGACAGCCCGAAGGTCGTCTCCGCGCTGAAGACCTTCCAGTCCTGGAAGACGTACGTCGACCCCAACACCGACGGCAACGCCTTCGCCAAGGGGAAGGCGGCGCTGAGCTGGGTCGGCCACTGGAACTACCCCGCCTACAGCGAGGCCCTCGGCGACGACCTCGCCGTCCTGCCGCTGCCGGACTTCGGCAACGGCCCCAAGACCGGGCAGGGTTCGTGGGCCTGGGGCATCGGCGCCGACAGCAAGAACGGCAAGGCCGCGGGCACCTTCCTGGACTACCTCCTGAACGACGCCAACGTGGGCGCGATGACGAAGGCCAACGGCGCGGTGCCCGCCACCAAGTCCGCCCTCGCCAAGAGCGAGCTGTACAAGAAGGGCGGCCCGCTCCAGCTCTTCGCCGACCAGCTCGCCCGGCCCTGCGGCGACAGCGACATCAACGCCTCCTGCGTCGCCGTCACCCGCCCGGTGACCGCCGGATACCCGACGATCACCGCCAAGTTCAACACGGCCCTGAACTCGATCTACGGCGGCGCCGACCCGGAGGAAGCCCTGCAGAAGGCGGCCCGCGCCATCGACCGGGACTTCACCGACAACGCCGGCTACGAGATCCCGTAACCCCGCAGGACGCATCGGCCGGAGCGGGCCGTCGGCGACGTACCGACCGCGCCCGCCCCGCCGGGAAGAGGACCCTCCCGTGAAAACCGTGGAACCCGCGCACGGCGCGGCCCCAGACCGGGCGCAGGCCGTCTCGCCCGCGCCCTCCGCGAAGCCCCCGCGTCCGTCGCGCGGCAACCGCGACCGGCTGCACGGGCTGCTGATGTCCGCCCCGGCCGTCGGCGGGCTGATCGCCTTCGTCGGCATCCCGTTCGGCTACGCCGTGGTGCTCTCCTTCTACAACGTCCGCCTGGGCTCGCCGCTGGAGCCCACCTTCTTCGGCGTGGAGCACTACCGGCGGCTGTTCACCGACCCCGACCTGTCCGGCCCGTTCCTGCGTGCGCTGCTGAACAACCTGACCTTCGCCGCGGTCGTCGTACCGCTCCAGACGGGCCTTGCGCTGGCGCTGGCGATCCTGCTCAACCGCAAGCTGAAGGCCATCGGCCTGTTCCGGTCCTTCTTCTTCATGCCGGTGGTCTTCCCGATGGCGCTGGTCGCCGTGATCTGGCGGCTGATCCTCGCCCGCAGCGAGCAGGGCATGCTCAACTCCCTGCTGGACACGGTGAGTTTCGGAAACTGGGGTGCCTTCGACTGGCTCGGCGACGGCCTCACCGCGATGGGCTCGATCATCGTGCTGTCGGTGTGGCAGGGCGTCGGCTTCCAGATGGTCATCCTGCTGGCCGGCCTCCAGCAGATCCCGGGCGAGCTCTACGAGGCCTCCGAGCTGGACCGTGCCTCGCGCTGGCAGCAGTTCCGGCACGTCACCCTGCCCGGCATCCGCGGCACCCTCGTCTTCGTCGCGATGCTGACCTCGGTGCTGTCCTTCCGGGTCTTCGACCAGGTGTACATCCTCATCCGCGGCGGCGGTCTGGACGAGGACGCCACCCGGACGGTGATGTACCAGGCCGTCACCACGGCCTTCGACCAGAACGACATCGGCCAGGCCTCGGCCGTCACGGTGGTGTTCTTCCTGATCGTCGTCGCCCTGACGATCGTCCAGCGCCGCGTCGTCCGGCCCGACAACGAGGACTGACTGATCCATGGCCATGACCCGTACGCCCGTACGCCGCGTCCTCGACTACACCGTCCTGAGCGTCCTGGCGTTCGTCTTCGCGCTCCCCGCGCTCTACCTCTTCCTCGGCAGCCTCAAGCCGTCGGACGAGGTCCTGAACGGCCTGTCCGGCTTCCTGCCCACCCACCTCTCCTTCGACAACTACGCCGCCGTCCTCGACAGCCTGAACTCCGACAGCACCGGCTACTTCTGGCAGTTCATGGGCGTGTCGGTGCTGCTGTCGTTCGTCGTGGTGACGGGCGGACTGATCGTCAACTCGATGGCGGCGTACGGGCTGACGCGGCTGAAGTGGCGGGGGCAGAACGCGGTGTTCACCCTCGTCCTGCTGCTGATGCTGATCCCGTTCGAGTCGGTGGCGGTGCCGCTGTTCTACATGTTCAACGGCCAGCGCAACACCCTGTTCGTCCAGGCGCTGCCGTTCGTCGCCAACGCCTTCGCGATCTACCAGTTCCACACGTTCTTCAAGAAGATCCCGCCGAGCATCGAGGAAGCGGCCCGGCTGGACGGCGCGGGGCCCTGGCGCACCTTCTTCGCGATCATCGTGCCGATGTCCAGGCCGGTGTTCGCCTCGGTCGCGATCCTCACCTTCCTCATCCAGTGGGGCTCCTTCCTGTGGCCGGTGCTGATGGTGTCCGACCCGTCGGTGCGTCCCCTCCCCCTGGAGATGAGCGTCTTCCAGGGGCAGCAGCCCCCGGACTGGGGTCAGATCCTCGCCTTCGGCGTGCTGCTGGTGCTGCCCGTGCTGATCGTCTTCGCGTTCTTCCAGCGCTGGTTCGTCGAGGGCGTGGCCAGCTCCGCCGTCAAGGGCTGAGGCCCCCGGGGCATGCTGGACGCATGACGGATTTCGGGGATCTCCCCGCCCTCGGGACGGAGCTGAGCCGGGTCGTCCGAGGTGACGTGGGGTTCGACGCCACCTCCCGGGCGCTGGTCACCATGGACGCCTCCAACTACCGGCGGGTGCCGCTGGGGGTGGTCGCTCCGCGGGACGCCGACGACGTGGCGGCGGTCCTGGAGGTGTGCCGGGAGCGGGGGGTGCCGGTCGTCGCGAGAGGCGGCGGGACGTCGATCGCGGGGCAGGCGACGGGCACGGGCGTGGTGCTGGACTTCACCCGGCACATGAACGGGCTCGTCTCGCTCGACCCGCGGACCCGCACCGCCGTCGTGCAGCCGGGGCTGGTGCTCGACCGGCTCCAGGAGGCCGCGGCCCCGCACGGGCTGCGTTTCGGGCCGGACCCGTCCACGCACAGCCGGTGCACGCTCGGCGGCATGATCGGCAACAACTCCTGCGGCTCGCACTCCGTGGCGTGGGGGACGACCGCGGACAGCGTGCGGGAGCTGGACGTCGTCACCGCGCGGGGCGAGCGGCTGCGGCTCGGGCAGGACTGGGCCGGGGCGCCGGACGGGCTGCGGACCCTGGCCGAGGGGGAACTGGCGCGCCTGCGCACCGGCTTCCCGGAACTGCCCCGCCGCATCTCCGGATACGCGCTGGACGCTCTGCTGCCCGAGCGCGGCGCCGACGTGGCCCGCTCCTTCTGCGGCTCCGAGGGCACACTCGGCGTGCTGACGGAGGCGGTCGTGCGCCTGGTCGAGGCGCCCCGCGCGCGTGCGCTGGCCGTGCTGGCGTACGCGGACGAGAGCGCGGCGGCGGAGGCGGCGGCCGGGCTGCTGCCGTACGGGCCGCTGACGGTGGAGGGCATGGCGGTGGACCTGGTGCCGTCCCCGGCCGCGCTGCCGCGGGGCGGGGCCTGGCTGTTCGTGGAGACCGGCGGGGAATCGGCGGCGCAGGCACGCGCGCGTGCGCAGGAGATCGTGCGGGCCGCCGACGTCGTGGACGCGCTCGTGGTCACCGACCCGGCCGGGCAGCGCGCGCTGTGGCGGATCCGGGAGGACGCGAGCGGTACGGCGACGCGCATGCCGGACGGGACCGAGGCGTGGCCGGGCTGGGAGGACTGCGCGGTGCCGCCCGCGCGGCTGGGGGCGTACCTGCGGGACTTCCGGGCCCTCATGGCGGCGCACGGGCTGCGCGGCACGCCGTACGGGCACTTCGGGGACGGCTGCATCCACGTCCGGATCGACTTCGACCTGCTGACCCGGGCCGGCGTCGCGCGTTTCCGCCGCTTCTCGGAGGAGCTCGCGGAGCTGGTGGTGGCGCACGGCGGGTCCCTGTCCGGGGAGCACGGCGACGGGCAGGCCCGGGCGGAGCTGCTGCCGAGGATGTACGGGGCCGGGATGGTGGGCCTGTTCGAGCGGGTGAAGGGGGTGTGGGACCCGGACGACCTGCTCAACCCGGGGATGCTCGTACGCCCGGCCCCCCTCGACGCCGACCTGCGCTTCTCCGTCCTGCCCCGCGAACCGGTCGACGTGGCCTTCGGCTACCCCTCGGACGGCGGTGACTTCTCGGCGGCGGTGCGGCGCTGCGTGGGCGTCGCCAAGTGCCGTACGACATCGGTGTCCGGCTCGGGCGTCATGTGCCCGTCCTTCCGGGCGACGGGCGCGGAGGAGCACTCCACGCGCGGGCGGGCCCGGCTGCTGCACGAGATGCTCGCCGGTGAGGTGGTGACGGACGGCTGGCGCTCGACCGAGGTCCGGGACGCGCTGGACCTGTGCCTGTCCTGCAAGGGCTGCCGGTCGGACTGCCCGGTCGGGGTCGACATGGCCACGTACAAGGCGGAGTTCCTGCATCAGCACTACGCCGGGCGGCGCCGGCCCGCCGCGCACTACGCGATGGGGTGGCTGCCGGTGTGGCTCCGGGCGGTGTCCCGCACGCGCACCGCGTGGCTGGTCAACGCGCTGTCCGCGGTACGGCCCGTCGCGCGGGCGGCGAAGCGGCTCGGCGGGCTCGCGCCCGAGCGGGAGATTCCGCGGGTGGCGCCGCGGCCGTTCAGCCGGTGGTGGGAGCGGCGGCGCGAGGGTGCCGCAGGGCAGGGGCCGCTCGTCGTGCTGTGGCCCGACACCTTCACCGAGCACCTCTCGCCGGCCGTGGGGCAGGCTGTCGTCCGGGTACTGGAGGCGGCCGGGCTGCGGGTGGCGCTGCCGCCGACCGTGCACCTGGCGAAGCCGCCGGTGGGCGACGGCAGGACGGTCGCCCTCGACCCGCTGTCCCTGCTGCGCGGCCGGGGCCGTGTCTGCTGCGGGCTGACGTACGTGTCGACGGGCCAGCTCGACCGTGCCCGGGCCGTCATGCGCCGCACGCTCGACCTGATGGAACCGGTGCTGGAGACCGACGCCCCGGTCGTCGTCCTGGAACCGAGCTGCGCCGCGGCCCTGCGCACGGACGTCCCCGAGCTGCTGCCCGACGACCCGCGCGCGGCCCGCCTCGCCGCGAAGGTCCTCACGTTCGCGGAGACGCTGGAGCGCCACGCCCCCGGCTGGACACCGCCGCGCGTGGACCGCCCGGTGGCCGGACAGACCCACTGCCACCAGCACGCGGTGCTCGGCGACGCCGCCGACCGCCGGCTGCGGGAAGCGGCCCTGCTCACCGGCGAACTGAGCGGTGGCTGCTGCGGCCTCGCGGGCAACTTCGGTTTCGAGAAGGGCCACTACGAGGTGTCCACCGCCTGCGCGGAGGAACAACTCCTGCCCTCCGTACGGGACGCCCCGGACGGCACGGTGGTCCTGGCGGACGGCTTCTCCTGCCGCACCCAGCTGGCGCAGCTGGCGGGCGTACGGGGCCGGCATCTCGCGGAGGTCCTGGCCGAGGCACTGGACGAGAACCGCCGGCGCGACGGCGGGTGAGGCGTTCGGGCCACGGGACGGGCGACCCGAGTGTCTGAGCCGGGGGAGGGCCGGGGCCGCTCCTAGGCTCGCGGAACCAGCCACTGCCCGCCGAGGGCCGCTGCTCGAAGGAGCCCGCGCATGAGCGTCCGCGTCCAGCCGATCACCCGTGACGAGCACCTCGCGTTCGTCACGGCCCGCCCCTCCGCCAGCCACACCCAGGTCCCGTCCTGGGGCGAGGTGAAACCCGACTGGCGGGCGGAGAGCCTCGGCTGGTTCGACGGCGGGCAGCTCGTCGGCGCGGGACTGGTGCTGCTGCGCCCCCTGCCCGGGCCGCGACTGCCCTGGCTGCCGCGGTACCTCGCCTACCTCCCCGAGGGCCCGCTGATCGACTGGCACGAGCCCGGCCTCGAACGTCTGCTGGAGCCGATGCTCGCGCACCTGAGACGGCGGGGTGCCTTCGCGGTGCGGATGGGCCCGCCGGTCGTGGTGCGCCGCTGGGACGCCGAGGCGGTCAAGGCGGCGATCGCGGACCCGGCCGCCCGGCGGCTGCGCGACGTGCGGGCGACGTCGTACGAACCGCGGGCCGGCCAGGTCGCGGACAGTCTGCGCCGCATGGGCTGGCGGCAGTCCGAGGCCTCCGGCGACGACGATTTCGCCGCGGGGCAGCCCCGGTACGTCTTCCAGGTGCCGTTCGCCGGCCGGTCGCTGGAGGACATCCACAACGGCCTGAACCAGCAGTGGCGCCGCAACATCAAGAAGGCGGAGAAGGCCGGGGTGAAGGTCGTGCGCGGCGACCTGGAGGACCTGCCGGCCTTCCACGAGCTGTACAGCGAGACCGCCGAGCGGGACCGCTTCATCCCGCGCCCGCTGCCGTACTTCCAGCGCATGTGGACCGCGCTCACCGCCGAACACCCGGACCGGATGCGGCTCTACCTCGCCTACCACGACGGCGAGGTGCTCGCCGCGGCCACCATGCTGACCGTCGGCGACCACGTCTGGTACTCCTACGGCGCCTCCACCGGCCGCCGCCGCGAGGTCCAGCCGAGCAGCGCCGTGCAGTGGCGCATGATGACCGACGCGCACGAACTCGGCGCCGCCGTCTACGACCTGCGCGGCATCACCGACACCCTGGAGGAGTCCAGCCACCTGCTGGGCCTGCTCCGCTTCAAGGTGGGCACCGGCGGCGAGGCCGTGGAGTACCTCGGCGAATGGGACTACCCCCTCAACCGGCTGCTGTACAAGGCGCTGAACCTGTATCTCGCCCGCCGCTGACGTCTCACAGCCCGAGACAGAGGCAAAAAGGGTTCACGCACCTGTCGGAGTCCATTACCCTGGACTGGGCAGTGCACCGGGCTGTACGTTGAGTGTATCCGGGTGTACGCACCGCACACCCCCAGCACCCGGACACCCACCCCGACCACAGGACCGCCCGTGACCACGCCGGAGACCGCCACCTCGCCCCCGTCCGCGACCGCCGACGCCACCGCGCCGACCGCCGGCCCGGGCCGGCTCGGCTCCCTCGGTCCCGTGGGCCTGGTGCTCGCGGGCGGGATCTCCGTGCAGTTCGGCGGCGCCCTCGCGGTGACGCTGATGCCCAGGGCGGGTGCCCTCGGCGTGGTGGCGCTGCGCCTGCTGGTCGCGGCCGTCGTCCTGCTCCTGGTCTGCCGTCCGCGGCTGCGCGGCCATTCGCGCACCGACTGGGGCACGGTCGTCGTCTTCGGCATCACCATGGCCGCCATGAACGGCCTCTTCTATCAATCCGTCGCGCGCATCCCGCTGGGCCCCGCGGTCACCCTGGAGGTCCTCGGCCCGCTCGCCCTCTCGGTCTTCGCCTCCCGCCGCGCGATCAACGTCGTCTGGGCGGGGCTCGCCCTCGCCGGTGTCTTCCTCCTCGGCGGGGGAGGCTTCAGCGGCCTCGACCCCACAGGAGCGGCCTTCGCCCTGGGCGCCGGCGCCATGTGGGCGGCCTACATCGTCTTCAGCGCCCGTACCGGCCGCCGCTTCCCGCAGGCGGACGGGCTGGCCCTGGCGATGGCGGTGGGAGCGGTGCTGTTCCTGCCCCTGGGCATCGCCGAGTCGGGGACCAAGCTGCTCGACCCGGTGACGCTGGGCCTGGGCGCGGCGGTCGCCCTGCTCTCCTCGGTCCTGCCCTACACCCTCGAACTCCTCGCCCTGCGCCGCCTGCCCGCCTCCACGTTCGCGATCCTGATGAGCCTCGAACCGGCCATCGCCGCGACGGCCGGCTTCCTCATCCTCGACCAGGCCCTCAACGCCGCCGAGGCCGCCGCGATCGCCCTGGTCGTCGCGGCGAGCATGGGCGCGGTGCGCACCCAGGTGGGCCGCGGCCGCAAGAAGACGGCGGCGCTGGAGGGCACAGGCCTGGAGGGCTGACCGGCCTCCGGGAGGGACGCGGCCGCTGTTCCGGTCCGGCCCGGGTGTCAGTGCCGGGTGCAAGACTGCCCGCATGACCGCACCGGACCCCAAGGCGGACCTCCTCTGCTACCTCCAGGACGCTCGTGACGCCCTGCTGTGGAAGCTCGACGGGCTCTCGGAGTACGACATCCGCCGCCCCCTGACACCGACCGGCACCAATCTGCTGGGGCTGGTCAAGCACGCCGCCGGGGTGGAGCTGGGGTACTTCGGCGACACGTTCGGCCGGCCGTTCTTCGACGGGAACCCACCGCCCTGGTGGTACACGCAGGACGCCGAACCCAACGCCGACATGTGGGCCACCCCGGAAGAGTCGCGCGAGGACATCGCCGGGCTGTACCGCCGGGCGTGGGAGCACGCGAACGGCACGATCGCGGCGCTGCCGCTGGACGCGACCGGTCACGTCCCCTGGTGGCCCGAGGAGCGCCGGGAGACCACGCTGCACCACATCCTGGTACGCGTGATCGCCGACACCAGCCGTCACGCCGGTCACGCCGACATCGTGCGCGAACTCATCGACGGGTCGGTCGGCCTGACGCCGGGCAAGGACAGCATGCCCACGGACGACCTGGCCATGTGGGAGGCCCATCGGCACCGCCTGGAGGAGGCGGCGCGCGAGGCGGGCAGGACCGACTGAGCCGACCGTGGCGGGCCGGGCCCCGGTCGCGCCGCCGAAGAACACCCTCTCGGTCACCGCAACAATTTCATGCAAGCACGCTTGATTGTTTCTGGTGCCGCTGCCATGCTCCTCAGCACGCCGCACCACCCCGCACACCGCCGTGCCCCGAGGGGAGCGCCCGTGTCCGATCCGACATCCGTGATCGACGATCTGCGCGAGGAGAGCGAGGAACTCGACCGCCTCGTGGCCGGGTCGACCCCGCACCGCTGGTCGCTCGCGACCCCCGCGCCCGGCTGGACCGTGGCCCACCAGATCGCCCATCTCGCCTGGACGGACCGCTCGGCCCTGCTCGCCGTCACGGACGCCGACGGCTTCCACACGCTGGTCGAGAAGGCCCTCGCCGCGCCGGACTCCTTCGTCGACGAGGGCGCCGAGGAGGGCGCGAAGCTCCCGCCCGACCAGTTGCTCGCCCGGTGGCGCGGCGGCCGTAGGGCACTGGAGGAAGCCCTGCGGGCCGCCCCGCCCAAGGCGCGCTTCCCCTGGTACGGCCCGCCCATGTCGGCCGCCTCCATGGCGACGGCCCGTCTCATGGAGACCTGGGCCCATGGGCAGGACGTTGCCGAGGCCCTGGGTGTGGTGCGCCCGCCCACCGACCGGCTGCGGCACGTGGCCTGGCTCGGGGTACGGACCCGGGACTTCGCCTTCGGCGTGCACGGCCTGACCCCGCCCGCCGACCCGTTCCGCGTCGAACTGCGCGCCCCCTCCGGCGACCTGTGGACGTACGGCCCCGCTGACGCCGCGCAGCGGGTCACCGGGCCCGCCCTCGACTTCTGCCTGCTGGTCACCCAGCGCGCCCACCGCACCGACCTCGCCCTGCGCGCCGACGGCCCCGACGCCGACCGCTGGCTCGGCATCGCGCAGGCCTTCGCGGGACCGCCGGGCAGCGGACGCCCGCCGAAGGAGTCCGCCTCGTGACCCTCCGCATAGGCAACGCCTCCGGCTTCTACGGCGACCGCTCCGACGCGATGCGCGAGATGCTCACCGGGGGCGAACTCGACGTCCTCACCGGCGACTACCTCGCCGAGCTGACCATGCTCATCCTCGGCCGGGACCGCCTCAAGGACCCCGCAGCCGGATACGCCCGCACGTTCCTGCGGCAGTTGGAGGACTGCCTGGGGCTCGCGCACGAGCGGGGCGTCAGGATCGTCACCAACGCCGGCGGACTCAACCCGGCCGGACTCGCCGACGCCGTACGGCACTTGGCGGACCGGTTGGGCATCCCCGTGCGCGTCGCCCACGTGGCGGGTGACGACCTCACGGCAGCGCACCCCGGCAGCCTCGCCGCCCACGCCTACCTCGGCGGGTTCGGCATCGCGGAGTGCCTGCGGGCGGGCGCCGACGTCGTCGTCACCGGGCGGGTGACGGACGCCGCCCTGGTCACCGGGCCCGCCGCGGCCCACTTCGGATGGACACCGCAGGACCACGACCGGCTGGCGGGTGCCGTGGTCGCGGGGCATGTCCTGGAGTGCGGGGCGCAGGCCACCGGCGGCAACTACGCCTTCTTCCGGGACGGCGACGTCCGCCGCCCCGGGTTCCCGCTCGCCGAACTGCACGAGGACGGCAGCTGCGTCATCACCAAGCACCCCGGCACCGGCGGATTCGTCGACGTCGGCACCGTCACCGCGCAGTTGCTGTACGAGACGGCCGGTGCCCGGTACGCGGGGCCGGACGTCACCGCCCGGCTGGACACCGTACGGCTGAGCCAGGACGGGCCCGACCGGGTGCGGATCGAGGGCGTGCGCGGAGAGGCGCCACCGCCCACCCTCAAGGTCGGGCTCAACCGGCTCGGCGGCTTCCGCAACGAGGTCGTCTTCGTGCTCACCGGCCTCGACATCGAGGCCAAGGCAGCCCTGGTGCGGGACCAGATGGAACCGGCCCTCGGCAAGGTCGCCGACGTGCGCTGGGAACTGGCCCGCACCGACCGTCCCGACGCACCGAGCGAGGAGAGGGCGAGCGCGTTGCTGCGGCTCGTCGTGAGGGACCCCGACCAGGGGGCCGTCGGGCGGGCGCTGAGCGGGGCGGCCGTGGAGCTGGCGCTGGCCAGCTATCCCGGCTTCCATGTGCTGGCCCCACCCGGAAAGGGCTCGCCCTATGGGGTCTTCGAGGATGTGTACGTCCCCCATGGGGGAGTCGACCATGTGGCCGTCCTCCACGACGGGCGCAGGATCCCCGTGCCACCGGCCCACGACACGGCCGCACTCGACGAGGTGCCGGAGCCGCCCCTGCCGGAGCCGCCGGAGCCCGGGCCCACCCGGCGCGCCCCCCTCGGCCTCGTCGCGGGCGCCCGCAGCGGCGACAAGGGCGGCAACGCCAACGCCGGAGTGTGGGCGCGCACGGACGACGCCTGGCGGTGGCTCGCGCACGAGCTGACCGTCGACCGGTTCCGCGAGCTGATCCCCGAGAGCCGCGAGCTGACCGTCGTACGGCATGCGCTGCCGAACCTGCGCGCCCTCAACTTCGTCGTCGAGGGGATCCTCGGCGCCGGTGTCGCCGCCCAGCACCGCTTCGACCCGCAGGCCAAGGCCCTCGGCGAATGGCTGCGCTCCCGCCACCTGGAGATACCGGAGGCCCTGCTGTGACCGTCCTGACCTCCGCGCTCGACCCCGCCGGCCCCGACCACCGGGCCAACCGCGAGGCCATGCTCGCCAAGCTCGCCGCACTCGACGCCGAGCACGCCAAAGCCCTCGCGGGCGGTGGCGAGAAGTACGTCGCACGGCACCGCAAGCGCGGCAAGCTCCTCGCCCGTGAGCGCATCGAGCTGCTCCTCGACCCCGACACGCCGTTCCTGGAGCTGTCCCCGCTGGCTGCCTGGGGCAGCGACTACACCGTCGGCGCGTCCCTCGTCACCGGCATCGGCGTCGTCGAGGGCGTGGAGTGCCTGATCACCGCCAACGACCCGACCGTGCGCGGCGGAGCGAGCAACCCCTGGTCGCTGAAGAAGGCCCTGCGCGCGAACGACATCGCCCTCGCCAACCGGCTGCCCTGCATCAGCCTGGTGGAGTCCGGCGGCGCCGATCTGCCGTCGCAGAAGGAGATCTTCATCCCCGGCGGCGCCGTCTTCCGCGACCTCACCCGCCTGTCCGCCGCCGGCATCCCCACCGTCGCGGTCGTCTTCGGCAACTCCACCGCGGGCGGCGCCTACATCCCCGGCATGTCCGACCACGTGATCATGGTCAAGGAGCGGGCGAAGGTGTTCCTCGGCGGTCCGCCGCTGGTGAAGATGGCGACCGGGGAGGAGAGCGACGACGAGTCCCTGGGCGGCGGCGAGATGCACGCGCGCGTGTCGGGCCTCGCCGACCACTTCGCCGTCGACGAGCAGGACGCGCTCCGGCAGGCCCGGCGCGTGGTCGCCCGCCTCAACCACCGCAAGGCGTACGGCGATCCGGGCCCGGCCGAGCCGCCCAAGTACTCCGCCGACGAACTCCTCGGCATCGTCCCCGGCGACCTGAAGAGCCCCTTCGACCCGCGCGAGGTCATCGCCAGGATCGTCGACGCCTCCGACTTCGACGAGTTCAAGCCGCTGTACGGCACGAGCCTGACCACCGGCTGGGCCGCCCTGCACGGCTATCCGGTCGGCATCCTCGCCAACGCCCAGGGGGTCCTGTTCAGCGAGGAGTCCCAGAAGGCCGCCCAGTTCATCCAGCTCGCCAACCAGCGCGACATCCCCCTGCTCTTCCTGCACAACACCACCGGCTACATGGTCGGCAAGGAGTACGAGCAGGGCGGCATCATCAAGCACGGCGCGATGATGATCAACGCCGTCAGCAACTCGAAGGTCCCGCATCTGTCCGTGCTGATGGGCGCCTCCTACGGCGCCGGCCACTACGGCATGTGCGGCCGGGCCTACGACCCCCGCTTCCTCTTCGCCTGGCCCAGCGCCAAGTCGGCCGTCATGGGCCCGCAGCAGCTCGCCGGCGTGCTGTCGATCGTCGCCCGCCAGTCGGCCGCCGCCAAGGGGCAGCCCTACGACGAGGAGGCGGACGCGGCGCTGCGCGCCATGGTGGAGCAGCAGATCGAGTCCGAGTCGCTGCCGATGTTCCTGTCCGGGCGGCTGTACGACGACGGCGTCATCGACCCGCGCGACACCCGCACCGTCCTCGGCCTGTGCCTCTCCGCGATCCACACCGCCCCCTACGAGGGCGCGCGCGGCGGCTTCGGCGTCTTCCGGATGTGAGGCATCAGATGATTTCCACTCTGCTCGTCGCCAACCGGGGCGAGATCGCGTGCCGGGTCTTCCGCACCTGCCGCGACCTGGGCATCCGCACCGTCGCCGTGCACTCGGACGCCGACGGACACGCCCTCCACGCGCGCGTGGCCGACGCGAGCGTACGACTTCCGGGGGAGGCGCCCGCCGACACCTATCTGCGCGGCGACCTGATCGTGAAGGCCGCCGTCGCGGCCGGCGCCGACGCCGTGCACCCCGGCTACGGCTTCCTCTCCGAGAACGCCGAATTCGCCCGGGCCGTCCTGGACGCGGGCCTGCGCTGGATCGGCCCGCCCCCGCAGGCCATCGAGGCCATGGCGTCCAAGACCCGCGCCAAGCAGCTCATGGGAATCCAGCCCCTCACCGAGGTCACCGAGGCCGACCTGCCCGTGCTGGTGAAGGCGGCGGCGGGCGGCGGCGGCCGCGGCATGCGCGTCGTACGGCACCTGGCGGAGCTGGACGCCGAACTCGCCGCCGCACGGGCCGAAGCCGCGAGCGCCTTCGGGGACGGTGAGGTCTTCGTCGAGCCGTACGTGGAGAACGGCCGCCACGTCGAGGTGCAGATCCTCGCCGACACCCACGGCACCGTCCGGGCCCTCGGCACCCGCGACTGCTCCCTGCAGCGCCGCCACCAGAAGGTGATCGAGGAGGCCCCGGCGCCCGGCCTGTCCACCGCGCTCGACGAGGAGGTCCGCGCCCTCGCGGTACGGGCCGCCCGGGCCGTGGACTACGTGGGCGCCGGAACGGTCGAGTTCCTCGTCGCCGACGGCAGGGCGCACTTCCTGGAGATGAACACCCGCCTCCAGGTCGAGCACCCCGTCACCGAGGCCGTCTTCGGCATCGACCTGGTGGCGGAGCAGATCCGGATCGCCGAGGGCCACCCCCTCGGAACCGACCCGCCGCGCGCGCGTGGCCACGCCGTGGAGGCCCGCCTGTACGCCGAGGACCCCGCCCGCGACTGGTCCCCGCAGACCGGCCGCCTGCACCGCCTGTCCGTGCCCGGCTCGGTCCGCCTGGACACGGGGTACACGGACGGCGACGAGATCGGCGTCCACTACGACCCCATGCTCGCCAAGGTCGTGGCGCACGCCCCCACCCGCACGGAAGCCGTCCGCAGGCTCGCCGCCGCCCTGGAACGCACCGTGCTCCACGGCCCCGTCACCAACCGCGACCTCCTGGTCCGCTCCCTGCGCCACCCGGAGTTCACCGCGGCCCGTATGGACACCGGCTTCTACGACCGCCACCTGCCGGACCTGACCGAGCCGTCCCCCGACCCGCACGCCCCCCTGGCCGCGGCCCTCGCCGACGCCCAGGGCCGCTCCCGCCTCGGCGGCTGGCGCAACGTCCCGTCCCAGCCGCAGATCAAGCGGTACCTGATGGCGGGCGAGGAGCACGAGGCCCGTTACCGGCACACCAGGGAGGGCCTGGAGGCGGAGGGGGTGCGGGTGGTGCACGCCGACTCGGGACTGGTCGTACTCGAAGTGGACGGGGTGGAGCGGAAGTACGAGGTCACCCGCTACGGCAAGCAGGTCTACGTCAACCGCACCGCCCTGACAGCCCTGCCCCGCTTCCCCGACCCCACCGCCCAGCACGCGCCGGGCTCCCTCCTGGCCCCCATGCCGGGCACGGTCGTCCGAGTCGCCGAAGGCCTGACCGTGGGCACAGCCGTCAAGGCCGGCGACCCCCTCCTCTGGCTGGAGGCGATGAAGATGCAGCACAAGATCACAGCCCCGGCCACGGGAACTCTGAGCGCCCTGCACGCCGTACCCGGACAACAGGTCGAGCCGGGCTCACTCCTGGCAGTGGTGACAGAGACCCCTTAGGGGCGCGGGGAACTGCGCGACCAGCCACGACGCTCCCGCACCCGAAAGGACACCCATGGACACCGAAGACCACAAAGCCCTACGAGGAGCGGTCTCCGCACTCGGCAACCGCAACGGCCGCGGATCCGACACCACACAACTCTGGTCGGAAGCAGGCAAACTCGGCTACCTCGGAGTCAACCTCCCCGAGGAGTACGGAGGCGGCGGCGGAGGTATCTCCGAACTCTCCATCGTCCTCGAAGAGCTCGGCGCCGCAGGCTGCCCGCTTCTCATGATGGTGGTGTCACCCGCCATCTGCGGCACAGTGATATCCCGCTTCGGCACGGACGCCCAGAAACAACAGTGGCTCCCCGGCCTGGCCGACGGCACCCGCCTCATGGCCTTCGGCATCACGGAACCCGACGCGGGTTCCAACAGCCACCGCATCACCACCACGGCACGAAAAGACGGAGCGGACTGGCTCCTCACCGGCCGCAAGGTCTTCATCTCCGGCGTGGACATCGCGGACGCGACCCTCATCGTCGGCCGCACCGAAGACGCCCGTACCGGCCGCCTCAAGCCCTGCCTCTTCATCGTCCCGCGCGACACCCCCGGCTTCACCCGCCGCCCCATCGACATGGAACTCCACGCCGCGGAGAAGCAGTTCGAGCTGACCCTCGACGACGTACGGCTGCCCGCCGACGCCCTGGTCGGCGACGAGGACGCGGGGCTCCTCCAGCTCTTCGCCGGTCTCAACCCCGAACGCATCATGACGGCCGCCTTCGCGATCGGCATGGGCCGCTACGCGCTCGCGAAAGCCATCGACTACGCCCGCGACCGCACCGTCTGGAACACCCCCATCGGCGCCCACCAGGCCATCGCCCACCCCCTGGCCCAGGCGCACATCGACCTCGAACTCGCCCGCCTGATGATGCAGAAGGCCGCCGCCCTCTACGACGCGGGCGACGACATGGGCGCCGGGGAGGCCGCCAACATGGCGAAGTACGCAGCCGGTGAGGCCTGTGTGAAGGCGGTCGACCAAGCCGTGCACACCCTCGGCGGCAACGGCCTCACGCGCGAGTTCGGCCTCGCCTCGCTGATAACGGCCGCGCGCGTGGCTCGTATTGCGCCGGTGAGCCGGGAGATGATTCTCAACTACGTCTCCCACCAGACCCTGGGCCTGCCCAAGTCGTACTGAGCACCCTGAGACGGCCCGCGCCGCGAGGAGGAACCAGCCATGTTCCGCAGCGAGTACGCAGACGTCCCGCCCGTCGACCTGCCCATCCATGACGCGGTCCTGGCCCGGGCCGCCGAGTTCGGCGACATCCCGGCGCTGATCGACGGCACGGACGGCACCACCCTCTCGTACGAGCAGGTGGACCGGTTCCACCGGCGCGTCGCCGCCGCCCTCGCCGAGGCCGGTGTCCGCAAGGGCGACGTCCTCGCCCTGCACAGCCCCAACACCATCGCCTTCCCGACCGCCTTCTACGCGGCCACACGCGCGGGTGCCACCGTCACCACCGTGCACCCGCTCGCCACCGCCGAGGAGTTCGCGAAACAGCTGCGGGACTCGGCGGCCCGCTGGATCGTCACCGTCTCACCCCTGCTGGACGTCGCCCGCCGGGCCGCCGAACTCGCGGGCGGCGTACGCGAGATCTTCGTGTGCGACAGCGCGAGCGGCCACCGCTCCCTGATCGACATGCTGGCCTCCGCGGCCCCCGAGCCGCAGATCGCCATCGACCCCGCCGAGGACATCGCGGCGCTGCCGTACTCCTCCGGCACCACCGGCATCCCCAAGGGCGTGATGCTCACGCACCGGCAGATCGCCACCAACCTCGCCCAGCTCCACCCGGCGGTCCCCGCGGGCCCGGGGGACCGCGTCCTGGCGGTCCTGCCCTTCTTTCACATATACGGCCTCACGGCCCTGATGAACGCGCCCCTGCGGCAGGGCGCCACCGTCGTCGTCCTGCCCCGCTTCGATCTGGAGCAGTTCCTCGCGGCCATCCAGAACCACCGCATCAACGCGCTGTACGTGGCCCCGCCGATCGTCCTGGCCCTCGCCAAGCACCCGGCCGTCGCCCAGTACGACCTGTCGTCCCTGGACTACATCATCAGCGCCGCCGCACCCCTGGACGCCCGTCTCGCCGCCGCCTGCTCCCAGCGCCTCGGCCTGCCGCCCGTCGGCCAGGCCTACGGCATGACGGAACTGTCACCCGGCACGCACGTCGTCCCCCTGGACGCCATGAACGACGCCCCGCCCGGAACCGTCGGCAAGCTCGTCGCCGGCACCGAGATGCGCATCGTCTCCCTCGACGACCCCGGCAAGGACCTGCCCGCCGGCGAATCCGGCGAGATCCTCATCCGCGGCCCCCAGGTCATGAAGGGCTACCTCGGCCGCCCCGACGCCACCACCGCGATGATCGATCCCGACGGTTGGCTGCACACCGGGGACGTGGGACACGTCGACGGGGACGGCTGGCTCTTCGTCGTCGACCGGGTCAAGGAACTCATCAAGTACAAGGGCTTCCAGGTGGCCCCCGCCGAGCTGGAGGCCCTGCTCCTCACCCACCCGGGCATCGCCGACGCCGCCGTCGTCGGCAGGTACGACGACGACGGCAACGAGGTCCCGCACGCGTACGTGGTCCGCCAGCCGTCCGCCGCGGACCTCACCGAGGCGGAGGTCATGATGTACGTCGCCGAGCGCGTGGCCCCCTACAAGCGGATCCGCCGCGTCACCTTCATCGTCGGCGTCCCCCGCGCGGCCTCCGGCAAGATCCTCCGCCGACAGCTCAGGGAGAGCGCATGACGCTGATCGCCCGTACCCGCGCGCGTGCCGTGGAGACCCTGTCCCTCGACTCGCCGCGCAACCGCAACGCCCTGTCGGCGGCCCTGGTCGGCGAGCTCGCCGACGCGCTCACCGCCGCCGGCAAGGACCCCGGCGTCCGCGCGGTCGTCCTCACGCACACCGGCAACACGTTCAGCGCGGGCGCCGACCTCAAGGACCCGCCACCGCCCGAGGCGCTGGTCGCCCTGCTGCGGCAGATCATCGAGCTGCCCACACCGGTCGTCGCCCGGGTCACCGGCCACGTCCGCGCGGGCGGCCTCGGCCTCCTGGCCGCCTGCGACATCGCGGCCGCCTCCACGGAAGCCACCTTCGCCTTCACGGAGGTCCGCATCGGAGTCGCCCCCGCGGTCATCTCCCTCCCGCTCCTGCCCCGCACGAACCCGCGCGCCCTGGCCCGCCACTACCTCACGGGAGAGCGCTTCGACGCGGCGGAAGCAACCGCAACGGGCCTGCTCACCACCCATGCCGACGACGTCGACACGGCCCTGGCCCCCATCCTGGACGGCCTGCGCAAGTCCGCCCCCGACGCCTTGGCCGAGACGAAACGGCTGCTCACGGCTAGGGTGCTGGAAGCCTTCGACCGGGACGCCGCCGACCTGACCGCGCTCTCGGCCCGGCTGTTCTCCTCGCCGCAGGCCCGCGAGGGGATGACGGCCTTCCTCGAACGACGGGATCCGGCATGGGTGGTGTGAGCACGGTCGACCGTGCCGAGAGAGTCCCCAAGCAGGACCGCAGCCGGGCCACCCGGCAGCGGCTCCTCGAAGCCGCCGTGTCCTGCCTGGCCGAACACGGCTGGGCAGGATCCACCGTCTCCGTGGTCGCCGAACGCGCCGGCGTCTCCCGCGGCGCCGCCCAGCACCACTTCCCGACGCGCGAGGACCTCTTCACGGCCGCCGTCGAGTACGTCGCCGAGGAACGCTCCACGGCCCTGCGCGCCCTGTTCCCCGAGGGCGCGGCCGGAGACCGGCACGCCGTCGTCGCCGCCCTGGTCGACCTCTACACGGGGCCGCTGTTCCGCGCGGCCCTCCACCTCTGGGTCGCCGCCTCCGACGAGGAGCAGCTCCGGCCCCGCGTCACCGAGCTCGAATCCCGCGTCGGCCGTGAGACCCACCGCATAGCCGTCGACCTTCTCGCCGCCGACGAATCCGTCCCCGGCGTCCGCGAAACGGTCCAAGGCCTACTCGACATGGCCCGCGGCCTGGGCCTCGCCAACCTCCTCACGGACGACGCGGCCCGCCGGGAACGGGTGGTGGCCCAGTGGGCGGGGCTGCTGGACGAGACGCTGGGCTGACCATGGGGGACCGGTTCCAGACGATCGTCGACCTCGACGCCGGCACGGCGGACGCCGAAGCCCTGGCACACCGGGTCGTGGAGTGGCTCGTGGCGGAGGGCGTCGTCCTCGCCGACCGCACGAACTGCGTCCTCGGACAACCACTCGGCCATCCCCCCGGCCCCCACTGGGAACGGGCCGTGACCGACGACTGGGACCACGAGCCCTGGGACGGCCTCGCCGTCCACACCGGCCGCACGGGCTTCACCAGCGGCGCGGACATGCCGGGGGCGGCCGTCTGCCCGCACTGCCGGGCGGTCACCGCGCTGGACGACGCCGTATGGCCGCGCTTCAGCACCGCGATGCAGACCTGGTACGAGACCGGCAGCGCGTCCGTCCCCTGCCCCGCCTGCACGGCGGCCGTCGCCGTCCCGGACTGGGCCTGGGACGAGTGCCCCCTGGCCTTCGGCCACCTCGGCTTCGAGTTCTGGAACTGGCCCGACCTCACCGAGGACTTCCGCACCCGCCTGGCCGCCCTGCTCGACGGCCACCGCACGGCGTACGTGTGGGGAGCGATCTGAACCCGAGGAAGCCTCAGGGGCTGAGCCGCTCCACCCGCCAGCTCCCGTCCGGCCGCTCCACGTACCGCAACCGGTCGTGCAGCCGGTTCTCGCGGCCCTGCCAGAACTCCACCGCCTGCGGGGCCACCCGGAAACCGCCCCAGTGCGGGGGCACGGGCACCTGCTCGCCCTCCGGGTAGCGGGCGGCCAGCTCGGCGTACGCGCCGTCGATGTCGGCGCGGGTGGAGATCACCGAGGACTGGGCGCTGGCCCACGCCCCCAGCTGTGAGCCGTGCGGCCGGGTGCGGAAGTACGCCGCCGTCTCGTCCCGGCCGGTGCGCCGGGCGACCCCGGTCACGATGACCTGCCGGGCCATGGGGTGCCAGGGGAACAGCAGCGAGACGTACGGGTTCTCCGCCAGGTCACGTGCCTTGCGGGAGTCGTAGTTCGTGTAGAAGACGAAGCCCTGTTCGTCGAAGTGCTTGAGCAGCACCGTACGGGAGCTCGTCCGCCCCTCGGCGTCGGCCGTCGAGACGATCATGGCGTTCGGTTCGAACAGCCCGCCGTCCGTCGCGGCCTGTTTGAACCAGCGCGCGAACTGCTCGACGGGCGTGGCGGCCAGCTCGGTCTCGGAGAGCCCCTCGGCCCGGTACTGCTTGCGCATCGAGGCCAGATCGAAGGGGACGTCGTCGCGGTCGGTCACCCGGTCATCTTGCCGTATGGACGGTGTCCTTCGTCACTGCGTGGCACTGAGTGCCGTGACCCCTCCCCAACGGTGGCACTCGGGGATATCGTTTCCGTGCCGTTGCGGTTGGGTGACCGCCAGCCGTTCGGGGCATCACAGGGGGAGACCGGCCAGGACCGCGAGTCGCGTGGGCGACCGTGGATCCACTGGGCGGCCGCCCGCTTCGCCAGCTGACTGACACATGGTTCGTTCCACCCCACATCACACCATCTGTCACATACATCACGAGGAGCCGCCTGATGTCCGACTTCGTACCCGGGCTCGAGGGAGTCGTCGCGTTCGAGACGGAGATCGCCGAACCGGATAAGGAGGGCGGCGCACTCCGGTACCGGGGCGTCGACATCGAGGACCTCGTCGGCCATGTCTCGTTCGGCAACGTCTGGGGCCTGCTCGTCGACGGCGCCTTCAATCCCGGTCTGCCGCCCGCCGAGCCGTTCCCCATCCCCGTGCACTCCGGCGACATCCGCGTCGACGTCCAGTCCGCCCTGGCCATGCTGGCGCCCGTCTGGGGCCTCAAGCCCCTCCTCGACATCGACGCCGAAGAGGCCCGCGAGGACCTGGCCCGAGCGGCCGTCATGGCGCTCTCGTACGTCGCCCAGTCGGCCCGCGGCCAAGGCCTGCCGATGGTTCCGCAGCGGGAGATCGACAAGGCCCAGTCCGTCGTCGAGCGCTTCATGATCCGCTGGCGGGGCGAGCCGGACCCCAAGCACGTGGCGGCGGTGGACGCGTACTGGACGAGCGCCGCCGAGCACGGCATGAACGCGTCCACGTTCACGGCCAGGGTCATCGCCTCGACCGGCGCGGACGTGGCGGCGGCGCTCTCCGGCGCGGTGGGCGCGATGTCCGGCCCGCTCCACGGCGGCGCCCCCTCCCGCGTGCTGCACATGATCGAGGAGATCGAGCGGACGGGCGACGCCGAGGCCTACGTCAAGCAGACCCTGGACAAGGGTGAGCGCCTCATGGGCTTCGGCCACCGCGTCTACCGCGCCGAGGACCCGAGGGCGAGGGTCCTGCGCCGCACGGCCCGCGAGCTGGGAGCGCCCCGCTTCGAGGTCGCCGAGGCCCTGGAGAAGGCCGCCCTCGCGGAGCTCCACGCCCGCCGCCCCGACCGCGTCCTCGCCACGAACGTCGAGTTCTGGGCGGCGATCGTCCTGGACTTCGCCGAGGTCCCGGCCCACATGTTCACGTCCATGTTCACCTGCGCGCGCACGGCCGGCTGGTCCGCCCACATCCTGGAGCAGAAGCGCACCGGCCGCCTGGTCCGCCCCTCGGCCCGCTACACCGGCCCGGGCACCCGCAACCCCCGCGAGATCGAGGGCTACGAGGACATCGCCCACTGATCCGCCCCGCTCACGGCCTCACCCACCTCCGGGTGAGGCCGTCCGTGTGTCTCACCCCGCGAGGCGATCCAGCTCCGCGCCGATGGCCTCCCGCAGCGGGTCGTGCGCCGGACCGAGCGCGTACCGCTCCTCGCTCCACATCTCCCGCGGGTAGAGCCACACGGGCAGCCGAACGAGCTCCGCGGGCTCCCAGTCGTACCGCGGCCACACATGCGCGTGCAGGAACCCGTCCGCGTTCCCGAGAATCTCCAGATTGACCCGCCGGAACCCCGGCCCCGCCCGACGGCAGGCCCGCTCGACGGCTTCCCCCAGCCGGTCCATGTCGGCCAGGAACGCGAGCCGCCCGCTCCGCGGCAGTTCGGACAACCGCTGCACCGCCGGATCGTCGGTCAGCAACACCGAGTAGCCGGGCAGGAACTGCACATCCCCGATCGCCGCGAACCCGGAGTCCAGCCTCCGCATCACGGCCGGGTTCTCACCCCGCAGGGCGCTGCCGATCCGATCGTCGCGCCACGTATCCACCGTCGTCGCCCCCGAGAAGCGCAGTAAACGCAGGCGACCCGCGAGTCTGGTTCCTCCTGAGGAGGAGCCGGCCGGACGTACCGGCGACTCGCGGGTCGGGTGACTGCTTGAGATTGGGCCGGCTGCACGTGCGCTCACGCGCTGGCTCGGCACCGCACTGAATGTGGTGTCGGGCCGTCAGCCCGCAGCCACCTCTTCCGTCCGGTATCCATACATCTGCCGAACCACCTCCCTTCTGAAGTGCTTGCCACCCTAGGCAGCCCCCCGCGGGCGGCTCAACTGTTTTTCCGAGATGTTGACGCGGGACCTGGGGACGGCCCCTCAGGCCGGCCCGACGGCGATCGTCTCCAGCAGATTCGCCACCAGCGGCCTCTGGTCCACTCTGCGCCGGCCGACCGACACGCGGGTCCTCGCGTCGCCCGGGGTCAGGGGGCGGAACGCCACCCCTCCGAGGCGGATGCGGCGGATCGCCGCCGGTGCCAACGAGACGCCGAGGCCCGTTTCGACCAGGGCGCAGACCGTCTGCCATTCGACGGCCTGCTGGGTGACCCGGGGGGTGAAGCCGGCGGTGGCGCAGAGGGCGGTGATGCGGTCGTGGAGGCCCGGGCCCGCTTCGCGGGGCAGGAGGACGAAGGGGGAGTCCGCCAGGTCGGCCAGGGCGACTGTGCGGTGGGCCGCGAGGGGGTGGGAGGTGGGGAGCACGGCGACGAACGGTTCGGTCAGGAGCGTGCGGAAGGCCAGCTCGGGGTCGCCCTCCGGAGGCTCCCGCAGCAGGCCGACGTCGATCGTGCCGTCGCGCAGCGCGACGAGTTGCGGGGCCGTGGTCATCTCGCGGATGTCGAGGTCGACGCCCGGATAGCGCTCGCGGTGGGTGCGGAGCAGGCCGGGCAGAACGGTGAGGGCGAGGGACGCGGCGAAGCCGATGCGCAGGCGGCCGGTGCGGCCGCTGCCGACGGCACGGGCGGCGGCCAGACCGTCCGCGAGGCCGGTGAGGGCGTGGCGGGCGGCGGGCAGCAGTTCCCGTCCGGCGGGGGTGAGGGCGACGCGCCCCGGGGGCCGGGTGAACAGGGCGTGCCCGACCTTGTCCTCGAGGCGGCGGATCTGCTGGCTCAGCGGGGGCTGGGCGATGCCGAGCCGGTCGGCCGCGTGGCCGAAGTGCAGTTCCTCGGCGAGGACGACGAAGGCGTGCAGTTGCGGGAGGGGGAGCAGTTCCGGGCGCCGTTCCATAACGTCAGGGATATCAGGACGTCCCTCGTCTCGTATTAGACGTATGAGCGATCTCCTGCCTAGCGTGCGGTGCATGACGGAGCGGCGGCAGGCGATTCTCAGTGGTTCGGTGTTCGAGGAGCGGATCGGCTACGCCCGGGCCGTCGTGGACGGGGACCGGGTGCACGTGTCGGGGACGACCGGGTTCGACTACGTGGACATGACGATCTCCGAGGACGTGGTGGAGCAGGCCGAGCAGTGTCTGCGGAACATCGGGGCCGCGCTGGCGGAGGCCGGGTCCTCGTTCGCGGACGTCGTGCGGGTGCGGTACCTGCTGCCGGAGCGGGAGGACTTCGAGCCGTGCTGGCCGGTGCTCCGCGCGTGCTTCGGTGAGGTGCGGCCCGCCGCCACGATGGTGGTGTGCGGGCTGGCGGACCCCCGTATGAAGATCGAGATCGAGGTGTACGCGCGGCGGGGGAGCGGCGCCGCGGCCGTGCCGTTGATCGACTGACGGCGTCGATCGGCTGTCGACGTGGGCGGCCGGGCGGCCTCCGTGGCGTTGACGTGGGGATTGCCGCCGTACAACGATTCCTTCAATGTTGTGGGAACTCGGTGTGCGCTGGGTCACGTTCCAGTTGAATGATTGCAAGGAGCGAACCGACGTGCCGTACGTGCGGACGCAGCCTGCAGGGGGTCCAGGTGAGTGCTTCCCGGCGTAGTGGGACCACCGACGAGCTGGGGCCGGACGAGCCCGAGCGCGAGAACTCGGATGGTTCGGATCTGCTTGCCGCTTTGCTGGACGGGATGGACGCGGCGCTGTGCGCGTTCGACGCCGACGGCGTCGTGACGCACTGGAACCGCGAAGCCGAGCGGATCCTGGGGTGGAGCGCGGACGAGGCCGTCGGGCGGCGTGGACTGGCCGGGTGGGCCGTGCGCACCGCGGACGCCGAGGAGGTCGAGGGGCGGCTGCTGTCGGTCATGCACGCGCCCGGGCGGCAGGTGCACGAGTTCGCCCTGCTGACGAAGGACGGCGGGCGGGTGCTCGTCCGGACGCAGTCGGCCGCGGTGCGCGGGCCCGACGGAAAGCCGGCGGGTGTGTACTGCGCGTTCAGCGAGGTGCACGCACAGATCGATCTGGAGCGGTCGATCGCGCTGAGCGAGGCGCTGTTCGAGGACGCCAGCTGGGGTGTCGTCCTGGTGGACGTGGACCTGCGGCCGGCCGTGGTGAACGCGCACGCGGCCCGGGCGCTGGGCACGGGGCGCACGTCGGTGCTGGGACGGCCGCTCGGGGAGCTGCTGTCGCAGGGCGTGGAGGAGCTGGAGAGCGCGCTGCAGCATGTGCTGGCGGAGGGCGCCCCGCCCGCGCCCGCCGAGGTGTGGGTGAGTGTGCGCGCCTCGGAGGGCGAGAAGCGCCGGTGCTGGCGCAGCGGCTTCCTGCGGCTGGCCTCACCGCTCGCGGAGGAGCCGGTTCCGCTGGGTGTGGGCTGGCTGTTCCAGGACGTGACGGAAGCCAAGCAGGCCGAGCAGGAGGCATCCCTGCTGCGGTTCCGTGCGCAGCAGCTGCACCGGGCGTCGCGGGCCGCGGCCGAGTGCGAGGACCCGGCGGAGGCGGCGACGATCCATCTGGACTTCGCCCTGGCCGGGTTCGCCGACCACGCGCTGATCGACCGGGTCGCCGGCGGAGCGCTCACCGACGTGGAGGCCGAGGGGCCCGTCCGGCTGGTCCGGGTCGCCGCCACACCCTCCGGAGCGCCGGGCCCGAGCAAGCTGGCCGGCCGTGCGGGCCTGCCCGTCCGCTACGCCGAGGGGCACCCGGCCCTGCAATCCGTGGAGCGCGCGGGAGCCCTGCGCGCGAGCGCGGGCGCCGCCCCGCCCGAGGCGGCCCGTGAGTGGGCCCTGGCCCGCCAGTGGCCCCCGGACGCGGTCCACGCCCTGTGCGCGGTGCTGCGCAGCCGGGGCCGGACCTTGGGCGTCCTGACGTTCCTGCGGGGCGCGGGCCGCAGCGCCTTCGAGCGCTCCGACGCGATGTACGCGGAGGACGTGGCGCTGCGGATCGCGGCGGCGCTGGATCTGGCGGGGTTGCCGGACGGGGAGTGAGACGCGTCGGCCGCGGTCTGCCGGGCTGGGCTGTCGGACCAGCGGTGAAGGTGGCCGGTCGTGGCCCCTTTGTGCCGGGCGGGGGTGGTCGGCCCGGAGCCGGGGGCGCGGGCCGTGGTCCGCTTGCCGGGCTGGGACGGGCCCTGCCGGCGGCCGAGCGGCGACGGTGGCGGCTGCGGCCCCGGTACCGGACGGGGTGGGCGGGCCCGGAGTGAGAGGCGTCCGCCCAGCCCCCTCAGTACCGGTAGAAGATCCGGTCGCGGTACTGCTCCATCACCCGGGCGTTCCAGTCGTGGCCGCCGTCGACGTTGCCGGAGCGCAGCAGGGGCGGTTCGATGCCGCGGTCGGCGAGGGCGGTGGCCGTCGTCGCCATGACGGCCTGGAGGAGGGCCGAGGTGACCACCGTCGAGGCGGGGGCGAAGGGGGCCGGGATGTCGTCGTGGGTGAGTTCCGCGTCGCCGACCGCGATCTTCGAGTCGAGCACGAGGTCGCAGTGGTCCTTCAGATACGTCCCGGAGGCGTGCCGGGACTTCGTCTCCGCGGCGTAGGCCACCGACGTCACGCCGATGACCTTGACGCCCAGGGCGCGCGCGCTCATGGCCATCTCCACAGGCAGGGCGTTGCGCCCCGACAGCGAGATGATCAGCAGGGCGTCGCCCTCGCGGAGCGGGGAGCTGTCGAGGACGGCGCTCGCGAGGCCGTCGACGCGTTCCAGGGCGGAGCCGAGCGGCGCGGGCATGACGTCGACGCCGACGACACCCGGCACGGCGAGCAGGTTCATCAGCGCCAGACCGCCGGCGCGGTAGACGAGGTCCTGCGCGGCGAGGGAGGAGTGTCCGGCGCCGAAGGCGAAGAGCCGGCCGCCGCCCGCGACGGTGTCGGCGAGCAGCGTCCCGGCCGCCGTGATGCTGTCGGTCTCCTCGTCGCGGAGCTGCCGCAACAGGCCGATCGCGGCGTCGAGGAACTGGCCGGCCGGCGCGCGGTCGCTCATACGGGGTCCCTTCGGGCTGGCCTCGGCGGCTTGTGTCGCGCATCACGGTGCGGTCTGGACCAGTGCGGTGTCAATACGGCCATGAGTGCCCGCGCGCCGGGCGCCGGGAAGTCCCAGAGCGAAAGTCCGTACCCTTGCGCCCGGCCCGTTAATCCCCGGCTTTCCCTCCCACGGCACGGTTGTCGGTGGTATCCGGCAGAATTGGGTGCAGGGCCAGCGCACACGCCGGTGAGCCGTCCAGCCTCCGGCAGATCTCATTCGAGGGGCACGTATGTCCGGACTGATCGACACCACGGAGATGTATCTCCGCACCATCCTCGAGCTGGAGGAAGAGGGTGTGGTCCCCATGCGCGCCCGTATCGCCGAGCGATTGGACCAGAGCGGGCCCACCGTCAGCCAGACCGTGGCGCGGATGGAGCGCGACGGCCTGGTGTCCGTCGCCAGCGACCGGCATCTGGAGCTGACCGACGAGGGCCGCCGGCTGGCCACGCGCGTGATGCGCAAGCACCGCCTCGCCGAGTGTCTGCTCGTCGACGTGATCGGTCTGGAGTGGGAGCAGGTCCACGCCGAGGCGTGCCGCTGGGAGCACGTGATGAGCGAGGCCGTGGAGCGCCGCGTCCTGGAGCTGCTGCGGCACCCGACGGAGTCGCCGTACGGCAACCCCATCCCGGGTCTGGAGGAGCTCGGCGAGAAGGACGGCGCCGACCCGTTCCTGGACGAGGGCATGGTGTCGCTGGCCAGTCTCGACCCGGGCGCCGAGGGCAAGACGGTCGTGGTGCGCCGGATCGGCGAGCCGATCCAGACGGACGCGCAGCTGATGTACACGCTGCGGCGGGCGGGCGTGCAGCCCGGCTCGGTGGTGAGTGTGACCGAGTCGGCCGGCGGGGTGCTGGTGGGCAGCGGCGGCGAGGCGGCCGAGCTGGAGTCGGACGTCGCCTCCCACGTGTTCGTCGCCAAGCCCTGATCCGACCGGCCGGCCCGGCGGCGCCGGACAACTCCCGTGGCGCATGAGGTTGTTGTGGCGTTGGCGTGATCCGGACCGAATCCGGGACCCAGTCCGTCGAATGGCAGCGCTCGTACGCTTCCCGTGCGACGCTGTCGCGTGGGGCATATGACCTGAGGGGCTCTGGGCCGCGGTTCGACAGCGATGTCACCCGGCCGGGGAGGGGGCGGGAAGATGTGCCGTGGAGACGGTGAGGGCCCCGGCGCCTTGTGGCGCCGGGGCCTGTCCTCCCCTGTGCTGACCCGGAGCCCCGAGCTCTCAGGGTCATTCCCCTCGGACCGGTTTCCCCGAGCGGTCCGCCTCCCGCTGAAGATCTCCCCTCGGCAGCGGCGATCAATCCCCGGGGGCGGTCACTCGAACGAGGGGTGTTGCCCGCGAGAACCCGATTCTCGAATGCGCATTCGATAGTCTGCGGGCGGCGCACGGCACACTTGCACCGACGGGTACGGCAACCAGTACGGCAGAAGGCACAGCAGGCAGAACACGGTTCACAGGACCGGCCGGCTCGAGGGAGCCGCGGTCCGCGCGAAGCTTGGGGGGTGCCAGGACATGGCGCGACGCATCGACGTGACCGGGACGGGCGGCGTACGCCTGGCGGCCTGGGAGTTCGGCGACCCGCCCAAGACCGATCCGGCGCAGGACGCGCAGGGGGCGCACGACGGGCACACCGCTCCGGAGGGCTCGCCCGGCGTGCTGTTACTGCACGGCCTCATGGGCCGCGCCTCGCACTGGGCGTCCACCGCCCGCTGGCTTTCCGCGCGCTACCGCGCGGTCGCCCTCGACCAGCGCGGCCACGGCCGCAGCGACAAACCCCCGCAGGGCTCCTTCACGCGTGACGCCTATGTCGACGACGTCGAGGCCGCCCTGGAGCAGCTCGGCCTCGCCCCGGTCGTCCTGATCGGCCACGCCATGGGCGCGCTGACCGCCTGGCAGCTCGCCGCCAAGCGTCCCGACCTGGTCCGCGGGCTGATCGTCTGCGACATGCGGGCCTCCGCGCTCGGCGCCGCCTCGCAGCGCGAGTGGGGCCAGTGGTTCAAGTCCTGGCCGCTGCCCTTCGCCACGCTCGCCGACGTCCGCAAGTGGTTCGGCGAGGACGACCCCTGGGTGGAGCGGCCCAATCCGGCCCGTGGCGAGTTCTACGCCGAGGTGATGGCCGAGTCCCCGGACGGCTGGCGCCCGGTCTTCGAACCGGAGCAGATGCTCCGCTCCCGCGAGACGTGGGTGTACGACGCGCACTGGGAGGAGCTGGCCCAGGTCCGCTGCCCCGCCCTGGTCGTGCGGGGTCTGGACGGCGAGCTGGGCCGCGCCGAGGCCCAGGAGATGGTCCGGGTCCTGCCCCGCGGCCAGTACGCGGAGGTCGCCGACGCCGGCCACCTGGTGCACTACGACCAGCCGGATGCCTGGCGCGCCGCCATCGAGCCGTTCCTGGACTCGCTGGGCGACGGCTGACGGCGCTCCCCGTCGCGGCGTGCCGCGTCACTCCTCGCCGACGCTCACCCCTTGCTGACCGCCGTCAGGATCTCCGGCAGCCGCCGGGCCGTCCGCGGAGCGGCCAGTTTCAGCCCCGCCGCCGTGAGCGCCGCCCCGTACACCGTGCTCACCGGCAGCAGCAGCCACGTCCAGTCGTCGCCGTCGGCGCTCACGTTCAGCCAGATCGTGAGCGCGATGACGGGCGCGCACAGCAGGGCGGCCGCCACCATCCCGCCGAAGATGGAGATCCAGGCGAGCCCGGTCTGCCCGGGGGCCACGTTCTTGTAGCCCTCCTGCGGGATGGAGTACGGGAAGCGGGCGGAGGTCCACGCCCCGGTCGCGAGCATCGCGCCGAGCAGCGCGAAGGACAGCCCCAGCGCCTCGGGCAGCCGCCGCCAGTCGCCGAGCATGGCCGTCGTCAGGACCGTCACGAGCGTGGCGTACGGCAGGGTGATCAGCAGCAGGGCGTACGCCCGGGCGCGCAGCTCGACGTAGGCGTCACGCGTCGAGGAGATCGTCATCGCGACCATCCAGAACGCGGAGGTGTCCTGCCCGAACTGGTTGTACATCTGGATGCCGAGCATCCCGGCGGCGAAGCACGCGAAGTACACGGAGCCGGTGCCCTGCCAGGCGTTGAACACCGGCACGATCAGCCCGATGGCCAGCGACGTCACCCAGGCGGCCTTGGTCTTCGGGTCGCGCCACACGTACCGCAGGCTGCGCTCCATGACCGTGCCCGTACGGCCCGCCGGCAGCAGCCGCCCCAGGCCGGTCGACGAGCGCTCCCGGGCGGCCGACTCGGCGCTCGGCAGGGTGGACCCGTCGGGTGAGGTCATCAGCCGGGTCAGATGCCGCGACCAGAGCGCGAGCAGCGCCACCAGCGCACCCGCCGTCAGCGCCAGTTGGGCGACGGCGATGCCGTACGAGCCCTCGCTCACCGCGTGCACGGCCCCGACCGCCGACGCGGGCGGCACCCACTGGAGCACCTCGGCCGCCGGGTCGAGTTCGCCCAGTCCCGACGCCCCGAGCCGCTGCGCGCCGAAGTTGACGATCTGCGCCCCGATCGCGATGACGAGGCCGCTGAGCACCGCGAGGTCCCGCCCCTTGCGACTGGTCAGCAGCCGCACGTTGGCGGCGGCGACGGCCCGCGCGAGGGCCACGCACACCAGCAGCGCCAGGGCGACGGCCACGACCCCCACCGCGAACGCCGCCCCGCCCCGCGCCACCGCGACCACGGACCCGACCAGCAGGCACAGGGTGAACAACGGCCCGATCCCGACCAGCGAGGCCGTGAGCAGCGCCCGCACCAGTGGCCGGGGCCGCAGCGGCAGCATCACCAGCCGGGTCGGGTCGAGGGTCTCGTCGCCGCTGGGGAAGAACAGCGGCATCACGGCCCACCCGAGCCCCAGCACCGCCACCGCCAGCACGACCACCGACTCGGCGTGCGCGTGCCCGCGCAGCGCGATCAGGCCGATCAACTGCAGTGCGGCGAACAGCAGGGCGAAGACGGCCGACGTGATGTAGGCGGCTTTCCGCCCGCCGGACTGCCGCAGTCCGTTGCGCAGCAGCGACAGCTTCAGCCGTACGAAGACGGGGGTGATCGCGGGGGCGCTCACCGCGCCCCGCCGCCCAGCCAGTCGAGGTCGGACCCGGCGTCCCGGCTCTGTGCGCCGACGAGTTCGAGGAACGCCCGCTGCAGCGAGGGCGCGTCGCCGCGCACCTCGGCGAGGGTGCCGGTGGCGCGGATCCGCCCGGCGGCCATGACGGCGACCCAGTCGCACAGCGACTCGACGAGCTCCATGACGTGGGAAGAGAACACGACCGTGGCGCCCGAGGCCGTGTACCGCTCCAGGACGCCCCGGATGGTCTGGGCGGAGACGGGGTCGACCCCCTCGAACGGCTCGTCCAGGAACAGCACTTCGGGATTGTGGAGGAGAGCGGCGGCGAGCCCGATCTTCTTGCGCATGCCGGTCGAGTAGTCGACGACCAGCTTGTGCTGGGCCCCGGCCAGATCGAGGACGTCGAGGAGCTGCGTGGCCCTCTTGTCGACCTCGGCACCGGGAAGTCCGCGCAACCGCCCGGAATACGCCAGCAGTTCCCGCCCCGACAGCCGCTCGAACAGCCGTAGCCCCTCCGGCAGCACCCCGATCCGCGCCTTCACCTCGACGGGGTCCCGCCACACGTCGTGCCCGACCACCTCGACGGTCCCGTGGTCGGGCCGCAGCAGCCCGGTCACCATCGACAAGGTGGTGGTCTTCCCGGCCCCGTTCGGCCCGACGAGCCCGATGAACTTGCCCGCGGGCAACTCGAGATCGATCCCGGCAACAGCGACCTGCTGCCCGAACCGCTTCCAGAGCCCCTGTACACGCACAGCGCTGGATCCCACCGCGCCTCCCTCCGTCACCGAGAACCCTACGGTGGCGCTCTCAAGGGGCGCGGGGAACTGCGCGATCAGCCACCGACAACCCGCAGCCGCCGACGAAGGGGAACCACGCAGATGATCAGGCGCTACCGATCCCGCCCGCACGCGTAGGCCAACGGCGAGATCAACTCCTCCGCATCCGGCAGCCACCGATTCGCGGGCGTAGGCCGGCAGGCCCACTGCACAGCACCCCGAGACCCGAACCGCGTGGGCGGCGCAGCCACATACGCACCCTCGCCCAGCACCGTCAGATCCAGCGACGACACCGACCACCCCAGCTTCCGCACCAGATCAGGCACCTTCACCGCGGCCCCCGGCAGCACGAAGAACTCCATCCGCCGGTCCGGCGTGAGCGTCACCGGCCCGAGCGTCAGCTCCATCCGCTCCATCCGCGCCAGCGCGAGAAACCCCGCGGTCTCCGGCACGGAGATCGCGTCGAAGGTCCGCCCCGTCGGCAGCAGGATCGACGCGGTCGGCTGCTTCTGCCACATCCGTCGCGCGACCGTCGCACTGCCCGTCGCCTGCGTCGCCCAGTCCGGACGCGCCGGGTGCGACCCGGGCGCCGGGCACGCCGCGTCACCGCAGGAGCAGCGCTGGCTCCCGTCGACGGCTTCCAGCCAGGTGCCCGGGAACACGTCCCAGTGGCGCTCCTCGGCGTAGCGAACAGCGGTCTCCAGCAGCGATTCCCCGCGCTGCTTCGGGATCTGAGCGGCTTCGGTGCCGGCGATCGTCTCTTCCACGATGAACACAACTCTGGTCGTCACCAGGGGTTACGCCCGCCCGCGTGCGCGGGGGAGAGCATCGCCCCTGTTCTCGGGGCGCATGGGTGCATGTGCGGGGGCGCGCAGGAGGATCCCTCGACGGAGCTGGGTAGCCACGAGGGGGGCCGGCAACAGCCGTTACCCCGGCATTCCTCACATGCCTCGCATTTTCGCCTGGTCGGCGGGGCATTGATCTTCACGGCCGGATCCATTCGCTGGGACGTGAGGGGTCCGGCCGCGGAAGACACGTCAACTCGGTGCGTGGGCAGGCACCGCAGCCACAGGGGGTACGCCATGGCCGCAAGGCCGCTCGTCGCCAGGCAGCCGAACGAACGGCTCCAGGCGCTCATCCAGGAAGCCGGATGCTCCAACGCCGGCCTGGCCCGCCGGGTCAACATGTGCGGTGCCGAGCACGGCCTCGACCTGCGCTACGACAAGACGTCGGTGGCGCGCTGGCTGCGCGGACAGCAGCCACGGGGCCGGGCCCCGGCGATCATCGCCGAGGCCCTGGGCCGCAAACTCGGCCGTACGGTCACGATCGACGAGATCGGCATGGCCAACGGCAAGAACCTCGCCTCGGGCGTGGGTCTCCAGTTCTCGCCGACGGTACTGGGGGCCATCGAGCAGGTCTGCGAGCTGTGGCGCAGTGACGTGGGGCGGCGGGACTTCCTGTCCGGCTCCTCCGTCGCCGCGTCCGCGCTGGTCGAGCCCAGCCGGGACTGGCTGATCTCCGCACCGGACTCGCAGGTGTCGCGCTCGGCGGGGCCGCGGGTGGGGCAGTCCGACGTGCAGGCGGTCCAGGCCATGACGCAGGCGCTGGTGGATCTCGACCACCAGTACGGCAGCGGGCATGTGCGGCCGGTCGTCGTGCACTACCTCAACAGCGTGGTCTCGGGGCTGCTGGCGGGGTCGTACCGGGAGGCGGTCGGGCGGGACCTGTTCGCCGCGGTGGCCCGGCTGACGGAGCTCGCCGGGTACATGGCCGTCGACACGGGACAACCGGGCCTGGCCCAGCGCTACTACATCCAGGCCCTGCGACTGGCGCAGGCCGCCGGGGACCGCGGCTACGGCGGGTACGTCCTCGCGGCCTCCATGAGCCATCTCGCCGCCCAGCTCGGAAACCCGCGGGAGATCGCGCAGTTGGCGCGGGCGGCGCAGGAAGGGGCGCGGGGGCGCGTCTCGCCGCGGGCGGAGTCGATGTTCCTCGCGGCGGAGGCGCGCGGGCACGCCCTCATGGGCGACGTGCGCGCCGCCCAGTCCGCGGCAGGGCGCGCCGTGAGCGCCCTGGAGGCGGCCGACCCGGCCGCCGGGGACGACCCGGTGTGGATCGCGCACTTCGACGAGGCGTATCTGGCCGACGAGTTGGCCCACTGCCACCGGGACCTCGGGCAGGCCGAGGCGGCGGCCCGGTGCGCGCAGGAGTCGCTGGCCGGGCATCCCGAGACGCGGGCGCGCCGCCGGGCCATCGGCTATGTGCTGTTGGCCACGGCGCAGGTGCAGCAGCGCGAGATCGAAGAGGCGTGCACCACCGGCATGAAGGCCGTGGAACTGCTGGAGGGGCTGCGCTCCAACCGGGGCGCCGAGTACCTGGAGGACTTCCAGCAGCGGCTGGAGCCGTATCGGGACGAGGCGGTGGTCAGGGAGTTCGGGGCGCGGCTCGACCTGCAGGCGGCGGCGTGAACACAGGGTCTGCGAATGCGTGAACGTGCGGGAAACGGCCGCTGGGTGCGCAGGAGGTGACATGAGCGGTGTGCCGTGATCCGTTGGTGTAACCGCGCTCACAGGGCATGAGGTCGGGCCCTGTGCTGCGTGGCACGGGGCTCTGGGGACCCGGTAGCGTGACCCGACGATTCACAAGGTCCCCCATTAGTAGGAGTCCCGGTGACGCAGAGTGGACAGGGCGAGGAGCCCTCGGCGCGCCCCGCGCGCGAAGGCATCGTGCTGCCCTCCGACGGTGGCGAACCCCTGCTGCCGGGCATGACGGGCGGACCCGGTGACGCCCCCGGCAGCCGGCCCGCCCCGCCTTCGCCGGGCGGGCCGCAGGTCTCGGCTCCCGCGGAGGGCCAGACCTGGGGCCAGCCGTGGGGCCCCGACCAGCAGCAGACCCCGCCCCCGCCGCCGGGACAGACCTGGCAGTCCCAGCCCCAGCAGTGGAGCACCCCGGAGCCGCCCGCGTGGGACGCCCAGGCCCCGGGCGCGCTCCCCCCGGAGGGCACCCAGCCCCCGAACCCCGACCCGTACGGCACGGCCCAGCCGCCCGCGGCCGCCGGCGGGTACGCCCCGTACGGCGCCCCCGGCGGGGGAGCCCCGCTGCCTCCGGAAGGCTCCGGAGCGCATGGTGCCGGTGGGCAGTCGCCGCAGGGAGGCTCCGGGTACGGGTATCCGCAGGGTGCCGACGGCTACGGCGCCCCGGGCGGAGCCCCGCAGTCGCAGCCGGGGGCCGGTGCGCATGGTGGCGGAGCCGGTGGTGGGCAGTCGCCGCAGGGAGGCTCCGGGTACGGGTATCCGCAGGGTGCCGACGCCTATGGCACCGCTGCCGGGGGAGCCCCGCAGTCGCAGCCGGGGGCCGGTACGCATGGTGGCGGAGCCGGTGGTGGGCAATCGCCGCAGGGAGGCTCCGGGTACGGGTATCCGCAGCGTGCCGACGGCTACGGCGCCCCTGCCGGGGGAGCCCCGCAGTCGCAGCCGGGGGCCGGTGCGCATGGTGGCGGAGCCGGTGGTGGGCAGTCGCCGCAGGGGAGCTCCGGGTACGGGTATCCGCAGGGTGCCGACGGCTACGGCGCCCCGGGCGGAGCCCCGCAGTCGCCGGGTGCCGGGGCGTACGGGCACGCCGCGGGAGGCGCCCCCCTGCCTCCGCCCGCCGACGAGGGCGCGACCCAGTACATACCGCCCGTCGCGGGGGACGCGGCCACGCAGTACATACCGCCCGTCGCGCCGTCCGCCGACGAGGGGGCGACCCAGTACATACCCCCGGTGGGCCCGGGGGCGCTGCCGCCCGAGATGCCCTCCGGGGAGGACCCGGAGGCGACGCGGTTCCTCGGGACCGGGCCCCGGGCCGGAGCGGGAGCCGGACCGCTGCCGCCCGCCTCGAATCCGGACGCCGAGGCGACCCAGTACATCGCGCCGGTGCCCGGCGGGGACAAACAGCCGCCCGCCGAGTTCGACAACCTCTTCCGCAGTGAGCCCGCCGAGAGCCCGGCCGGGGCCACCCAGCAGATGCCCCGCATCGAGCAGCCGACGCCGCAGGCTGCGTACGGCGCCCCCCAGCCTTCCCGCACCCCGCCCGCCGGTGGCCGCTCGCGCGGCGGCCGTACCGGCTCGCGCGTCCCCGTCATCGCCGCCGTCGGCATCGGCATCGCCGTGCTCGGCGTCGGCGCGGGCGCGCTGCTCGCCGCCGGCGGAGGCGACGGTGACGACGACGGCGGCGACAACAAGACCGTGGCCGCCTCCGCACCCGCGACGGACGGTTCCGCCTCGCCGTCGGCCGACCCGGCCCGGGCCCAGGCGGTCGAGCTGGACAAGCTGCTCGCCGACAGCGGCAACAGCCGCAGCACCGTGATCAGGGCGGTCGCCGACGTCAAGGGCTGCGACAACCTCCCCAAGGCCGCCAAGGACCTGCGCGACGCGGCCAAGCAGCGCAACCAGCTGGTCACCCGGCTCTCCGGCATCGAGGTCGACAAGCTGCCCGACCACGCCGCGCTGACCACCGCCCTCACCAAGGCCTGGCAGGCCTCCGCCTCGGCCGACAACCACTACGCGGCCTGGGCCGACCAGACCGCGGGCAAGAAGGGCTGCAAGAAGGGCCAGGCCCGCACCACCAGCCAGACCCAGGCCGGCAACAGGGCCAGCGGCGTCGCCAGCACCGAGAAGGCCAAGGCGGCCGGGCTGTGGAACGGGATCGCGAAGAAGTACGGCCTGACCGAGCGCCAGCCGACGCAGCTCTGAGGGATCTGGGAGGTCGGGCAGATCCGGCCCGGACGTGAACTGCTGAGCGGGGGGCTCAGTAGTTCACGTCGGCGTTCTCCAGCGTCCTGGTGGTGTCGACGAAGCCCTTGCGCGCCGAGACCAGCCGCCCCTCCCGCACCACCTGAAGGGTGACGTTCGCGTTGACCAGGCGCGGGAAGCCCACGGCGGCGAGCTTGTCCTGGAACTGCCACTGCAGCGTCGGCGTGAGCCCGCCCGTGCTGACCTTCAGGCCGTCATCCAAGGCCCCCGCCACCGTGTCGGCGCTCACCTCGCCGTCGCCGAGCGACTCGACGACCTGCCGGAACACCGTGTAGGCGATCCACGTGGTCTGCACTCCGGCGTCCGCGGGGTCGATGCGGTTGTCGCCGAAGGCCTCCTCCCGGATCACCCGCTTCATCTCGTCCCAGCGCGGATCGCTCGCCACCGGGTACCAGCCGGTGATGTACGAGCCCTCGTAGGGCCCCGACGCCCCGCCGGTCGCGTCGATCACCGTCTGGTCGACGCTGCCCAGCACGGTGGCCGTCCGCACCTCCGGGTAGTCCTCGCGGGCCCGCCGGAAGGAGTCCATGAAGGTGCCGTTGCGGTCCCCCAGCGCGGGCACCACGCACCCGTCGTCCGCTGCGCCGGTCGTCGTCGTGCGCAGGGCCCGCTCAGCCTGGCCGTCGTACTCGGTGGCGTCCTCCGCCGCCCGCTGGTCGTTCGAGGCCCGGTGCCTGCCCGCCTTCAGACCGGAGTCGAGCAGCGGGGGCAGCTGGTCGCCCGCGATGGTGTCGGGCCGGATCAGCGCGACGGGCCCGCAGTCGGCGAGGGCGCTGCCGAGACCGGCGAGCAGCGCGGGCTGGCCGCCGTTGACGGGGTAGGACAGGGGGCTGGTGAACTCGGCGTTGGTGATGCCGTAGCCGCCTATGTAGGGGATGCCCGCGCCCTCGAGCGACGGGAAGAAGGAGTCCGCGTACTGGCTGTAGGATCCGACGACCGCGACCGCGTTCTCCTTGGCGGCCCGCCGGGCGCACTTCGCGGCGTCCACGCTGTCGTTGTGGTCGTTGCAGGTCAGCACGTTGAGCTTGCGGCCGTTGATCCCGCCCTTGGCGTTGATCCAGCGGGCGTAGGCGCGGGCGAAGGCGGGCATGCCGGGCTTGTTGGTGGCCTTGGTGTCCTGCGGAGCCCAGGTCATGACGGTGATGGTGTCGTCCCCGACACCCCCCGTGGCGCCGGGGACGACCCCGCATCCGGCGAGGAGCGACGCGCACGCGACCGCCGTGCCCGCGGAGAGGACGCCGTTTCTGGCGTGACGGGTGAGGAGGCCGGGGAGGTATGTGCTGCGGGTGCGTCGCCTACCGGTCATGGTTCCGCACGATTCCGTCACACGGCTAACCCGTGAGTGATCCGGTGACAACAATTGGTGACGCACAGGTGAATAGCGGGGGCCGGTGTGACCGATGTGGAGGGGAACGTACGATCGATGACCGTGCAAGCTTCGGAGAACTCTTCCCGTCGTGGCCGTCGCTCATCCACCATGGGCGGCATGCCTGCCAACGACATGCCGTGGTGGCGCTGGCGCAGCAACGTGCGCTCGGCGCTGCACATGCTCTCCGATCCCGGGTTCCAGCGGGACGTCTGGCTGGCCGGCGTGGACGGCTACGGCGACGTGACCGACGCGGTGTACCGGCTGGTCGAGGACACCTGGCTGGACCACTGGTCCGCCGAGAAGTACGTCGGCACGATCTTCCGCGACTCGCAGGAGGCGGCCCTCGTCGACACCGCCGTGCTGCGGGTGCTGCGGATCATGCACCAGGTCGGGCCGGACGCGCCGGTCGCCGCGTACCTCGAACACGAGGCGTGGCCGGAGGCGGTCCAGGCGGCCCGGGACGCCCATGTGCGGCTCGCGGCGAGTGACGGCGACGAGCCGGACGCGGCGCCGCGCAGCCTGGAAGTGCTGCAGATCATGAACAGGTCCGCCTAGCCGTTTCCCGGCGGTCCGCCCAGCGGGACGATTGCCGGTGGTGTCGTTCCTTGTGGGAACCTGTCCTGCATGAATGAGCAGTCCACCAGCGCCGCGGTCCCGGCCGACCAGTACGTCCTCACCCTTTCCTGCCCGGACAGGAAGGGCATCGTGCACGCCGTGTCGAGCTATCTGTTCATGACCGGTTGCAACATCGAGGACAGCCAGCAGTTCGGCGACCACGACACGGGACTGTTCTTCATGCGGGTGCACTTCTCCGCGGACGCGCCGGTGACCGTCGAGAAGCTGCGGGCCAGCTTCGCGGCGATCGGCGACTCGTTCCAGATGGACTGGCAGATCAACCGGGCCGACCAGAAGATGCGCATCCTGCTGATGGTCAGCAAGTTCGGGCACTGCCTGAACGACCTGCTGTTCCGGGCGCGGACCGGGGCGCTGCCGGTGGAGATCGCCGGAGTGGTGTCGAACCATACGGACTTCGCCGAGCTGGTGGGGTCGTACAACATCCCCTTCCACCACATTCCGGTGACGAAGGACACGAAGTCCGAGGCGGAGGGGCGGCTCCTCGACATCGTGCGTGAAGAGGGCGTCGAACTGGTCGTGCTCGCCCGGTACATGCAGGTGCTGTCGGACGACCTGTGCAAGGCGCTCTCCGGGCGGATCATCAACATCCACCACTCGTTCCTGCCCAGCTTCAAGGGTGCGAAGCCGTATCACCAGGCTCATGCCCGGGGCGTGAAGCTGATCGGTGCGACGGCGCACTACGTGACGGCCGATCTCGACGAGGGGCCGATCATCGAGCAGGAAGTCGAGCGGGTCGGGCACGACGTGACGCCCGAGGGGCTGGTCGCGATCGGGCGCGACGTGGAGTGCCAGGCGCTGGCCAGGGGCGTGAAGTGGCATGCCGAGCGACGGATCCTGCTCAACGGCCGACGGACCGTGATCTTCGCCTAGGGCCTGTCGCCCTAGGAGCCAGGGCTGCTCACATCCGGCTCAGCGAGGCGGCGGCGAACAGGACGTCTCTGATCGCCTCCCGGTCTCCCACCTGGCCCGCCGCCGCCTCCTGCGGGGGCACGTGGCCGGCGGCCAGGCGGCAGAACTCGACGCCGTCCAGGGCCACGTGGGCCACCTCGTGCTCGGCGGAGCCCTTCGCCGCGGGGGAGTCGAGGGGGATCAGCCACTCCCCGCCGCCCGAGCCCTCGATCTCCAGCCGGAGGCTGCGGCCCGGTTCGCCCGCCGCGACCAGGTGGCGGTGGTGGGCCGGGGAGGCCAGGCCGGCCCGGCGGCGGTGGGCCAGGGCCGTCGGCAGCATCCGGGCCGCCAGGTCGATCATGCGGTGCAGATGGCGCGGCGAGGGCGGGTCGTAGGGGTAGTCCACCGCGTCGGCGATGTCCTCCGCGTGCACCCAGCACTCGAAGGCGCGGTCGAGCATCGCATCGTGCAGCGGCAGCTCGAAGTCGCCGTACGGCACCGGCATCTTCCCGGCGCCGCCGCCCGTGAAGGACACCGTGCGCACGAGGCTGTGGCTCTGCTCCCGCCAGGGCGCGCGGACGAACCGGGTGGGCGGGAAGTGGGAGGCGCGCCAGAACGCCTCGGTGCGGGCCGCAGGCGTCGGGCGCCGGGACGGGACGTCGCCGAGCGGGTCGTCCAGGCCGAGCGCGACCGCCACCAGGCCGTCGACGCTGAGCAGATGCGCGATGACCCCGGCGACGGTGGTGCGTCGGCTCGTCGGCTCGTCGGACCGGAACCAGCGCAGCCGTACCGGCGCGTGCCACTCGGCGTCGCCGAAGTCCTGCAGCAGGGCGTCCAGGCGGGCGGTCTCGGCGTCGTACGCGGCGGCCCAGTCCGGTACCGGGATGCGCGGCGGGCGCCGCTCCAGGCAGGTGTCCAGGACGCGGGTGCGCAGCCCGGGGTCCAGGTCGAGGCTCTCGGGGCGTTGCAGCAGCCCGACCGCCTCGCGCAGCCGCCGGGCCTCGTCGGCGCAGGAGCCGCAGTCGCCGAGGTGCTCCTCGACGGCCGTGGCCTCCTCGGCGGAGCACGCGGCCAGCGCCCAGGCGCCGAGCAGGGCCTTCAGCACGGGGTGTTCGAGGACGGGCGGGGCGGGCGGCGGTGCGAGGTCGCCGAGGTCCGCCGGTGAGGGCAGCGGCAGCCCGCTGTCCTCGACGGAGGGCCGGGGCATGGGTATGCGCGGCGGGTGCCCGTGTCCCGGGCCTGAGGGGGTACCGGTAGCGTGCACGCCCTCGACGCTTTCATCCTGAATGCCGCTTTCGTCCCGCGTATCGCCCTTCTCTTCCCGGCCGTTCTCCCCTTCGTCGCCGTCGTGCGCCTCGAACCGGTCCGGCCCGTTCACACCGCACCCCCGTATCCCGGCGGTGCGCCCGGTGCCTCGGTGTCGTGGGCGGTGGACAGCAGTTGCAGGCCCAGGCGCAGGCGGCGGCGGGCCTCGTCCTCGGTGATGCCGAGGTCGGCGGCGGTCTGGCGGTAGTCGCGGCGCTGGAAGTAGGCCCGTTCCAGGGCTGAGCGCAGCGGGGCCGGCATGGACTGGACGATGTAGTCGGCGCGGGCGGCGACCGAGGCGCGGCGCACCTTGTGCTCCAGTTCCTCCGCGGTGCCGGAGCCTTCGCGGGCGAGGGCGGCGGTCTCGGTGGCGCGCAGCCGCTGCACCGCCAGCCGGTGGGTCAGGGTGGCGACCCAGGTGCGCAGCGGGCCCTGCTTGGGGTCGTAGGAGTCGGGGTGCTCCCAGACGTGGATGAAGACCTCGCGGGTGATGCGGTCGGCGGCGCGCTCGTCGCCGAGCACCCGGTGGGCGAGGCCGTGCACGAGGGAGGCGAACCGGTCGTAGAGCTCACCGAGGGCGGCGGCTTCTCCGCGGGCGAGCCGCTGCTGCATCTTGCGGTCCCAGCGAGGCGGTACGTCCTTTTTCGCCATGCGGCCCCCTCACCCCCTGCTCGTGTCCCGCGCCCGTGCTCTGTCCAGCCTGTGCCCGACGTCTCCTCGAATGTAGTCGGCACGTCCGGTAACGCACGCCCCTTTGTGGCAATGTGCGCCCCCTGACCGGCCGCAGGTGGTAGAGGACCGCCGGAGCTCGCACCGAGTGCCTTTGGTGCCGCGCCTACCCCATCGCCCTCCGATCAGACCTGTCTGAAGAGGATCGAACAGGATCGAAGTCGACTAAAACAAGCCTCTTCCGCGGGGGATCCGTTTTTCGGGTTGTGTTTCAGGGAACGGCCGCTGGGCAGCCGCGCTGCAAGGAAGCGTAGGGACTGCTTCCGTTTTGGCGATCGAAGGGCGTGGTGGTGACCTTCAAAGTGACCGGCGGCGAGCAGGGCGAATGGGCCGTGCTCCAGGTGTCCGGCGAACTGGATCTGGTGACCTCGCCGGTGCTGCGTCAGCGCGTGCACGACGTAGTGGCCGAGGGGCACCACTGTCTTGTCCTCGACCTGTCCGACGTGTTCTTCTGCGACTCCAGCGGCGTCGGCGTGCTCATCGCCGCCCGCAGGCTGATCCGCTCCTGCCAGGGCCGGCTGCGCCTCGTGCTGCCCGCCCGGGGCGCGGCCGACGGATCCCACGTCAACCGGGTCCTCGGCGCGCTGGGCGTGCGCAGGCTGTTCGACGTGTACGGCGATGTGCACGCGGCCCTCGGCGACGAGGGCGAACCCCTGTCCGCGTGACGGCCCGATGACGCACGGTAGGCCGAGTGTTGCCGTTCCGACACGCTGTTGTCCCGGAATTCCCCCGGTCTTGGCACAAGTGACGTTTTCCCGCGCCCGAACCGCTCCCTCCGTCGTACGCTCCGACCGAGACGCACCCCATCCGACGTAAGGCGGCCCGAAAGAGACATGGTCAGCAGCGAGTACGAGCGCAAGATCGCCGCCCGGTTCGCCACCTTCGACCAGGACGGCAACGGCTACATCGACCGCGAGGACTTCTACGGCGCGGCCAAGGCGCTGCTCACGGAGTTCGCCGTGGCGGCCCGGTCCGACAAGGGGCAGGCGCTGTACACCGGCGCCGAGGGCTTCTGGCAGGGCATGGCCGGGATAGCGGACCGCGACGGCGACCAGCGCATCACGCGCGAGGAGTTCGTTCACGGCGCGGTCAAGCGCCTGCGCGACAACCCCGACCGGTTCGCCGAGATCGCCCGCCCCTTCCTGCACGCGGCCCTGGACGTCGCCGACACCGACGGGGACGGCGCGGCGACGATCGAGGAGGCCGCCCGCGTCCTGAAGTGCCTCGGCGTCCCCGAGGACGTCGCAGGGCCGGCCGCCGCCACGCTCGACGCGGACGAAGACGGCAAGGTCGGCGAGGCCGAGGTCGTCCCGGCCTTCGCCCGCTACTTCACCGTGCCCGAATAGCGCTCGCGGAGCCGGTACTTCAGCACCTTCCGCAGGGTCTCGCCCCGCGGAAGGGCGTCCACCACCTCCAGCCGCTCCGGCAGCTTGTGCACGGACAGTCCCTCGGCGCGCAGGAAGGCGGTCAGGCCCGCGAGCGTCAAGGTCTCGGCCCCCGGCGGCTGTTCCACCACCGCGCACACCAACTCGCCGCGCGCCGCGTCCGGCAGGCCGATCACCGCCACGTCCCCGACCGCCGGATGCCGGTGCAGCAGGTCCTCGATCTCCTGGGCCGAGATGTTCTCGCCCTTGCGGATGATCACGTCCTTCAGCCGGCCGGTGAGGACCAGGTGCCCGGTCTCCGTGAGCCGCCCGAGGTCGCCGGTGCGCAGGAAGCCGTCCTCGTCGAAGGCCTGCGCCGTCTGCCCCGGATCCAGGTACCCCCGGCACACGGCCTCCCCGCGCAGCCGCACTTCCCCGTCCACGATCCGGATCTCCATGCCCTGCGGTGGCCGTCCCTCGGTCGTCGCCAGCGACTCGGGGCTGTCGTCCGGCGCTCCCATGGTGATCATCGGCACCTCGGTCATGCCGTACCCGTGGGTGAGCTGCACGCCCATCTCGCGCACGACGGCGTGGTACAGCTCCGGCGGCTTGGGCGCCCCGCCGCCCGCCAGCAGCCGCAGCGTCGGCACCACGGGCGTCCCCGGCTGCTTGCGCTGCTCCGCCAGGAACATCGAGTAGAACGCCGTCGACCCGCCCGCCATCGTCACCTCGTGCGCGCGGTACTCCTCCAGCGCCTCCGGCAGCGCGAACTGCTCGAACAGCACCGCCGGGAAGCCGTACAGCAGCAGCATCACCGTGTAGTCGGGCCCGCCGATGTGGGCGTACGGGAACGCGATCGAGCCCACGTCGTCCGCCGAGGGGCGCAGCGCGTGCGCCAGGCAGGAGCCGCCCGCCAGCAGTGAACGGTCCGTGTGCAGCACGCCCTTGGGGTCGGAGGTCGTGCCGGACGTCCAGTAGATCCAGCGCACGGCGGTGCCGTCGGAGGGCGGCGGAGGCAGCACGGAGGGGTCGCCGTCGGGCAGGTCGGCGTAGGCCTCGAAGATCCCCTTCGCGCCCAGCCGCCGGGCCATCTCCGTGTGGTCGAAGCCCCGCCAGGTGCCCGGCACGGCGAAGAACTCCGCCTTCGACTCGCGCAGCGCGAAGCCGACCTCGCGGTCCCGGTAGAAGGGGATCACCGGGGTCTGCACGGCGCCGAGGCGGGCCAGGGCGAAGGACAGCAGGGCCGTCTCGATACGGGTGGGCAGTTGCCAGGCGACCACGGTGCCGGGGCGTACGCCCATGTCGTACAGGCCGGCCGCGACCCGCTCGGCACCCGCGCGCAGCGCCTCGAAGGTGAGTGTGCGGCCGTCCTGGCGGAAGAGCGGCCGGTCGGGCGTGAGCGCCGCGCGGCGGGTGACCAAGTCCCACAGGGTGCGGGACGAACTCAGGGCGTGCGGGGTCTCGTTCACGACTGCCCCCTGCTCCTTGGCTGACGGGTCGTCAGGTGGGATGCTAACTGACGCTGCATCAGATAAGTACCGTCCGGCGGAGGGGACCCATGGCGACCGAACTGCCCCGCATCATCAGCGTCGACGACCACGTGATCGAGCCCGCCCACCTCTTCGACACCTGGCTGCCGGCCAAGTACCGCGAGCGCGGCCCCAGGGCGCTGACCGCCGGAATCGGCGAACTCGCCTACGTCGGCGGCAAGTACCGGATCACCATGGACCCGGACGGCCAGCCCACCGACTGGTGGATCTACGAGGATCTGAAGTTTCCGTACAAGCGCAACATCGCCGCCGTCGGCTTCGACCGCGACGAGATGACCCTGGAGGGCATCACCCGCGAGGAGATGCGGCCCGGCTGCTGGGACCCGAAGGAACGCCTGAAGGACATGGACCTCAACCACGTCGAGGCGAGCCTCTGCTTCCCGAGCTTCCCGCGGTTCTGCGGCCAGACCTTCGCGGAGGCGCACGACAAGGAGGTCGCCCTCGCCTGTGTACGCGCCTACAACGACTGGATGGTCGAGGAGTGGTGCGGCGACAGCGGCGGGCGGCTCATCCCGCTGTGCCTGATCCCGCTGTGGGACGTCGGTCTGGCGGTCGAGGAGATCCGCCGCAACGCCGCGCGCGGGGTGAAGGCGGTGACCTTCTCCGAGATCCCCACCCACCTCGGGCTGCCGTCCATCCACTCCGGCTACTGGGACCCGTTCTTCGCGGCCTGCCAGGAGACCGGGACGGTCGTCAACATGCACATCGGCTCGTCCTCGCAGATGCCGGCCGCCTCCCCGGACGCGCCGCCCGCCGTGCAGGCCTCCCTCAGCTTCAACAACGCGATGGCCTCGATGATGGACTTCCTCTTCAGCGGGGTCCTGGTGCGCTTCCCGCGCCTCAAACTCGCCTACTCCGAGGGCCAGATGGGCTGGGTGCCGTACGCCCTGGAGCGCGCCGACGACGTGTGGGAGGAGCACCGCGCCTGGGGCGGCGTGCGCGACACGATCCCCGAGCCGCCGTCCACGTACTACTACCGGCAGATGTTCTGCTGCTTCTTCCGCGACAAGCACGGCGTGGCGTCGCTGGACGTGGTCGGCCGGGACAACGCCACCTTCGAGACCGACTACCCGCACGTCGACTCGACCTTCCCGCACACCAAGGAGGTCGCCCTCGACCACGTCCAGGGCCTCGACGACGAGACGGTGTACAAGCTGATGCGGGGCAACGCCATCCGGATGCTGGACCTGGACCTGGACCTCGACCGCTGATGGACCTGTCGTACACGCCCGAGGAGGAGGACTTCCGGGCCCGGCTGCGGGACTGGCTCGCGGCGGTGCTCCCCGCTCTCCCGCCCAAGCCGTCCCCCGGCGACTGGCCGGGGCGGCGGGCGTACGACCTCGGCTGGCAGCGCCGGCTCCATGACGCCGGATACGCCCATGTCCACTGGGACGCCTCCCCGACCCTGCGGTTGATCTTCCTGGAGGAGACCGAGAAGGCGGGCGCACCCTATGTGGGCGCCAACTTCGTGGGGCTGCTGCACGCCGGGCCGACCATCGCCGCCGAGGGCACGGCGGAGCAGCGGGCGCGCTGGCTGCCGCCGATCCTGCGTGGCGAGGAGGTCTGGTGCCAGGGCTTCAGCGAACCGGAGGCCGGGTCCGACCTCGCGGCCCTGCGCACGCGCGCGTGGCGTGACGGCGACGACTACGTGGTGACCGGCTCCAAGATCTGGACGTCCCACGCGGAAGTCGCCGACTGGTGCGAGCTGTTGGTCCGCACCGACCCCGGGGCGCCCAAGCACCGGGGCATCACCTGGCTGGCCCTGCCCATGGACGCGCCCGGCATCACCGTACGGCCGCTGCGCACGCTCGCCGGGTCGGCCGAGTTCGCCGAGGTGTTCCTCGACGAGGTGCGGGTGCCGGTGGCGAACCGGGTCGGCGACGAGAACGACGGCTGGCGCGTGACCATGGTGACGCTGTCCTTCGAGCGGGGCACGGCCTTCGCCGGTGAGGTCGTCACCTGCCGGCGCGTGCTGGGCGAACTGGCCGTCGAGGCCCGCAGGAACGGCCGCTGGGACGATCCGGCACTGCGGCGCCGGCTGGGCAGACTCAACGCCGAGTTCCGGGCGCTGTGGCGGCTCACGCAGTGGAACGTGAGCGCGGCGGAGGCCTCGGGCGGGGTACCGGGAGCCGGCGGCTCGGTCTTCAAGCTCCGCTACTCGCACGCCCGCCAGGAGCTCTACGACGCCGCCGCCGAGGTACTGGGCCCCGACTGCCTCGACCTGGACCGGCCGTGGACCCTCGACCGGCTGTCCTCCCTGTCGTACACCATCGCGGCCGGCACCTCGCAGATCCAGCACAGCATCATCGCCGAGCGCATCCTCGGCCTGCCGAAGGGACGGTGAGATGCCGTGCGGTTCCGGCTGACGGACGACCAGCGAGCACTGCGGGACGCGGTGCGCGAGGCGCTGGCGCGACGCTTCGACGGCCAGGCCTTGCGGGGGGCCGTGGAGGGTGCCGCTGGTATCAGGGGTGAGGGGGTGGGTCCTGGCGGGGACGGGGGTGGTGGTGCGGGCGGTGACGGGGCGCGTCGTTCCGGGCCGGACGGCGAGTGGTCGGGCCGTTCCGAGGCGGGTGTTGACGTGCCGGGCGGCGGCGGCGGTGCGGGCGGTGTGGCGGAGGGCTGCTCCGCGGCTGATGGTGGCGAGACGGGCGGTGTGGGGACGGGCCGTTCCGTCGCGGCCGGTGGCGGTATCGGGGGCCAGGGGGCGTGTCGTTCGGGGGCGGGCGGTGTGGCGGTGGGGCGTTCCGGGACGGGTGGGGGCGGTACGGAGGGTGAGCGGGCGGGCCGGGGCGGCGGGCCGTCGCGGCTTGATCGGGGGTTGTGGCGCGTCCTCGGTGACCTCGGGGTTTTCGCGCTGCGGCTGCCGGAGGCGGACGGTGGGGTCGGACTCGGGCTGCCGGAGGCGGTGTTGGTGTTCGAGGAGGCGGGACGGGTGCTGCTGCCCGGGCCGCTCGTCGCCACCCACCTCGCGGCCGGTGCCGTACCGGGCGCGGCCACCGGGGAGACGGTCGTGGCGGCCGTGGACGGCGGGCTCGTGGAGTGGCTGGCGGAGGCGGACGTCGTACGCGGGGACGCCACCGGGGCCGTGCCCCTGCGCTCGCTCGACCCGCTGACGCCCCTGCACCGCGTACCGGCCGAGCGTCCCGGCCCCGACCCCGTCGCGAACCTCCTCACCGCCGCCGAGCAACTCGGCACCGCCACCCGCGTCTGTGAACTGGCGACGCAACACGCCCGGGCACGCGAACAGTTCGGACGGCCCGTCGGGGCCTTCCAGGCGGTGGCGCATCTGTGCGCGGGGATCTTGGTCCGGGCGGAGACGGCCCGCGCCGCGGTGTACGCGGCCGCCGTCACCGCCGACCCGGCCGACATCGCAGCGGCCCGGCTCCTCGCCGACGAGGCCGCCGTGCGCGGCGCCCGCGACTGTCTCCAGGTGCACGGCGGCATGGGCTTCACCTGGGAGTCCGAGGTCCATCTGCATCTGAAACGCGCATGGGTTCGAACCCAGCGTGCGGGCGGTGTAACGCAGAGTGAAGAGGTGCTCGCTGCGGCTCTGGTGTCAGAAACGGCCTGACGGGCCGTCTGGCTGCGGTATCGCCGTGCACGCTCCCAGAGATGTCGCGGATCGTGGCATACCGGAATTACGGAGCGTTGATATCGGCTTGTGTCCTCAGCGTGACTCGTTACGGCCTGGAGTCGATTGCCCGCTCCGGTACCTTGTGTGAGATGCGAGTGGCTCCGAGCGCAGTGCGACCCAGTGGCGCCGCCTGTTCGACTGCCCGCGGCGAGCGTCGCACAGTATGCCGCACGGGTACTCCTTCGCGCTGGAATATGCCCGAAGCGCTTGTTGGCGTGACTGTACGTCAACCATGCTGTCCCACAAGGGATTCACGTTCCGTGATCCTTGTCCCGGCCATTGTTCTGGCCATGCAGAAAATGGCTACGATCGTGGCCCTCGTGAGGCGCGAGCCTAAGTGTCCGCCGGTTCGGATGGTGTGAGCGGTGCAGGTGCTTCAAGTGCAGCTGGAGATCCGGCCCGACCCCGCAGAAGTGGGGCGAGCTCGTCGGTGGGCCCGCTCGCGCCTCGCCGGGTCCGGCATACAGGCCGACGAACCCCTCGCCGAGACGCTGATCCTGCTCGTCTCCGAGCTCGTCACCAACGCCGTGGTGCACACCGGCCGTCCCGCCGTCCTGCGGCTGTCCCTGCCGCACGTGGTGACCGAGGAGGCCACCGTCCGTCTCGAGGTCGCGGACCGCAGCGGCCGGGCCCCCGTGCCCCGGTGCGCCGGCGACGAGGCGACCGGCGGCCGGGGCCTGGCTCTCGTCGACGGCCTCGCCGACCGTTGGGGCTGGAGCGTCGAGGCCACCGGGAAGCGCATCTGGTGCGAACTGGACCGGTGCGCGAAGTCCCGCGACCTCACGGCGTCGTGCGGAGGCGGCGTGGTGGCGTGCGACGGCGGGGCGGCTTTCGAGGGGCTGGCGTACGAGGCGGTGTGACGCGCCGCCCGCCGCCCGTGTCTGCCGGGCGGGTGTGCGGCGGCACATGCCGCGGGTTTGTGCGGCGGGGCCGGGGCACGGATGCACGGCGGGCCGGCAGGTTTCGTCAGGGCATGCGGCGATGCGCCGGGACGTGCTTCCGTGCGCGCCTGCGGCAAAAGCCGCATAAGCAACATATCGCCGAACAGGTGTTGACGCGTCGTGACCGTTTGCTCACGCTTGTGGGCAGCGATTCACCGTGAGGGGACGGCGAGGGCTTCGGTGGACGGCAGCCCTCGGCGAGTGTGAGTCGTGATTCGGCGTCGGCTTCCTCGGGGCCAGGGAGTCGGGGCGGGAGCGCCGGAGTCGGGTGGCGGCGCGCGCTGCCGTGCTCGGGGCGAGCAGCGCGGCGCCGCCATCCAGCTCCAGCGGGTGGCGGCCCGGCGTCCTACAGGACGGCGACGGGTGCCACCGGTGAGCCGGTCGCCCCGGTGAACGGCTCGGGGGTCGCCGTCAGCAGGAACGCGTACCGGCTCACTTCTCCACAGGCTGTGGACAACTTTTCGAGATTCCAGTTCTGCCCCTGCGGCATGCCCATCTCCACGAGGTCGAGGGCGTGCACCGGCAGCCAGAGGTCCTCCACCTCCGGCGGGAACACCTCGAAGGTCAGGGTGTCGTTGGCGACGGCCGCCACATCGCGCGCGTGGAACCACTCCGGAGTCCGGATCGACAGCCCCGGCGACGGGTACGCGTAACCGTGCCGGTCGCCGGCCAGGCACGCCTGGATCTGCCCGGTCCGTACGAGCACGATGTCGCCCGACCGCACCCGCGTGCCGGCCAGGTCCTCGGCGGCGTCCAGGTCCTCGGGTGTGACGGCGTACCCGCCGTCGAGCCGGTCCGTGCCACGGGCCCGGGCGACGTCCAGCAGCACTCCGCGTGAGACGACGTGCCGGACCGTGCCGATGCCGCTGAACTCGGCGCCGCCGTGCGGCGTGACGGTGTGGGCCGGGCGGCCGTTGTAGAGCCGGCCCGAGTGCGAGACATGGGGCAGGGCGTCCCAGTGGGTGGCCGCCTGGAGCCCCATGGTCACGACGTCGTCGCTGCACGCGACCGTGCCCGGGCCGAAGATCTCCTGGTTGATCTGCACCATGGCGTGCAGGGGGTTGACGCGGCCGGGGATCATGCCGGTCTGTACGCCGTCCTGCTGGAGAGGCAGCGCGAGCGGGATCCGACGGCCGCTGCGGACGGTCGCCGCGGCCTGCCTGACGACTTCGTCGGTGATCAGGTTCAGCGTGCCGATCTCGTCGTCGGAGCCCCAACGCCCCCAGTTGTTCACGCGCTTGGCGATGTCGTGGAACGCGTCCGGCAGCGACATGAGTCCTCCGCGGGGCTTGTCTTCCCGTATCTGACGGGCCGTAGAATCCAGGCATCGAGAATCTAACGGTCCGTCAGAAACCGCGGGACGGGAAGGGGCCGGGCGTGGGGAACTTCTTGGCAGGCAAGGTGGTCGCCGTCACGGGCGCCGGGCGGGGCATCGGCCGGGCGGTCGCGCTCGCGGCGGCGGCCGAGGGGGCGAAGGTCGTCGTCAACGACTACGGCGTTTCGGTCGACGGCGCCTCACCGACCAGCGCGATCGCCGAGGCCGTGGTCAAGGAGATCGAGGCGGCGGGCGGGGAGGCGGTGGCCGTCGCCGACGACATCTCCACGATGGCGGGCGGGCAGCGGGTCGTCGACGTGGCGCTGGCGTCGTACGGGCGGCTGGACGGTGTGGTCTGTGTGGCCGGGATCCTGCGCGAGCGGATGCTGTTCAACATGACCGAGGAGGAGTGGGACCCGGTCGTCGCGACGCACCTGAAGGGCACCTTCACGGTCTTCCGGGCGGCCTCCGCGGTGATGCGCAGGCAGCGGGCCGGGACGTTGATCGGCTTCACCAGCGGCAACCATCAGGGGTCGGTCTCGCAGGCCAACTACAGCGCCGCCAAGGGCGGGATCATCTCGCTGGTGCGCAGCGCCGCGCTGGGGCTGCACAAGTACGGGGTGACCGCGAACGCGGTGGCGCCGGTCGCGCGGACCCGGATGTCGGCGGGGGTGCCGACGGAACTGGCCGAGATCGGGGAGCCGGAGGACGTCGCCGCGCTGGTGGTGTACCTGCTGTCCGATGCCGCCGCCGGGCAGGGGGTGACCGGGCAGGTGTACACGGTGGCCGGGGCGAAGATCGCGGTGTGGGCACAGCCGCGGGAACTGCGGGCCGCGTATGCCTCCGGCGGGTGGACCGCGGAACGGATCGCGGAGTTTCTGCCCGGGTCGGTGGGGGTGGATCCGATGCCGATGCTGGAGAAGGTGCGGGAGATGGAGAGGGCTGCGGTTGAGGGGGAGCGGCCCAACGCCCAGTAGTTCGGGGGCGGGCGTGGTGTGGCGGGTGCGGGTGCGCTGTGGCTTGTCGCGCAGTTCCCCGCGCCCCTGGGGAGTTGCCCCACTGCCCATGTGAAGGACCTGGCCAATCCGAGGCGGTGACCGTGGAATTCGGGTTCGGGCAAGACGACGAGGACTTTCGTGCCGAGGCGCGCGACTGGCTGGCGGCGCACGCCGAGGACGCCACCGACCGGCGTAGTTGGGAACGCACCCTCGGCGCAGCCGGATGGATCGGGCTCGGATGGTCCGCCTCCGGGTACGGCAATCGCACCGCCGGCCTCACCCGGCAGGTCGTCTGGGCCGAGGAGTACGCGCGGTCGGCCGCGCCCCCGCGCTCCGGGCACATCGGGGAGAACCTGCTCGCCCCCACGCTCATCGCCCACGGCAGCGACGAGCAGAAGTCCCGCTTCCTCCCGCCGATCGCCGCCGGTGAGGAACTCTGGTGCCAGGGCTACAGCGAACCCGGCGCCGGATCGGACCTGGCCGGTGTCCGTACCGCGGCCGTGCGCGAGCCGGGCGGCCGCGCCTACCGCGTGACCGGGCAGAAGATCTGGACGTCGCTCGCGCACGAGGCGGACTGGTGTTTCGTGCTGGCCAGGACCGAACCCGGCTCGGTGCGGCACCACGGGCTGACCTTCCTCCTCGTCCCCATGGACCAGCCCGGCCGGATCGAGGTCCGCCCCATCCGCCAGATGACGGGCACCAGCGACTTCAACGAGGTCTTCTTCGACGGCGCGCACGCGGAGCACGTCGTCGGCGGTGCGGGCAACGGCTGGCGCGTCGCCATGAGCCTGCTCGGTTTCGAGCGGGGTGTGTCCACGCTGGCCCAGCAGATCGGGTTCGCCCAGGAGCTGGACGGTGTGGTGCGGGCGGCCGTGGCGTCGGGCGCGGTGCGGGATCCCGTCGTACGGGAACGGCTCGTGCGGCAGTGGGCGGAGCTGCGGACGATGCGCTGGAACGCCCTGCGCACACTGGGGGGTTCCGGAGACGCGGGTGCCCCGAGCGTGGCCAAGCTGCTGTGGGCCGGCTGGCATCAGCGGCTCGGGGAGCTGGCGGTGCAGGTGCGGGGCGCCACGGCGAGCGTCGGACCGGCCGACTGGTCGGCGCAGTCGCCGTACGAACTGGACGCGGCGCAGCACCTGTTCCTCTTCTCCCGGGCCGACACCATCTACGGCGGCTCGGACCAGATCCAGCGCACGATCATCGCCGAGCGCGTGCTCGGCCTGCCCAGGGAGCCCAAGGGAGCCGTGTGATGCGAGGCGTGATCTTCGACGGGAAGCAGGTCCGGGTCGTGACGGACCTGGAGGTGCGGGAGCCGGGGCCGGGCGAGGTGCGGGTCGCGATCTCGGCGGCCGGGCTGTGCCACAGCGATCTGTCGGTGGTGGACGGGACCATACCCTTCCCCGTTCCCGTGGTGCTGGGCCATGAGGGGGCCGGGGTCGTGGAGGCGGTGGGCGGGGGCGTCACCCATGTGTCGCCCGGTGACCATGTCGCGCTGTCCACGCTGGCGAACTGCGGTACGTGCGCGGAGTGCGACCGGGGCCGGCCGACCATGTGCCGCCAGGCCATAGGACGCCCGGGCCGGCCCTTCGGTCACGACGGCTCGCCGGTGCACCAGTTCGCGTCCAACTCGGCGTTCGCCGAGCGCACGATCGTCAAGGCCGTACAGGCCGTCCGCATCCCCGACGACATCCCGCTGACGTCGGCGGCGCTCATCGGGTGCGGGGTGCTGACCGGGGTGGGCGCCGTACTGAACCGGGCGCGGGTGGACCGCGGCGACAGCGTCCTGGTCATCGGGACGGGCGGCATCGGCCTGAACGTGCTCCAGGGCGCGCGGCTCGCGGGCGCCGGGCGGATCGTGGCCGTCGACGCCAACCCGGCGAAGGAGGAGGCGGCACGCCGGTTCGGCGCGACCGACTTCCTGACGTCGGCGGAAGGGCTGCGCGACATCCTGCCCACGGGCGTGGACCACGCCTTCGAGTGCGTCGGCCGCGTGGAGCTGATCCGGCAGGCGATCGACGCCCTGGACCGGCACGGCCAGGCCGTCCTCCTCGGGGTACCGCCCGCCACGGCCGAGGCGTCCTTCCGCGTCTCCTCGCTGTACCTCGACAAGTCCGTCCTGGGCTGCCGCTACGGCTCCTCCCGCCCCCAGCGGGACATCGCCCTGTACGCCGGGCTGTACCGCCAGGGGCGCCTCCTGCTCGACGAACTGGTCACCCGGACCTACCCGGTCGAGGACTTCGAGAAGGCGGCGGCGGACGCGGAGGCGGGGCGGGTGGCGCGGGCGGTGCTCACCTTCTGAGGACGGCGGAGGTGTCGTTCTCCGCCCGGAACGTCCGCCGGTAGGCGGTGGGCGTGACACCGAGGGCCGCCTGGAGGTGCTGGCGCATCGACTGGGCCGTGCCGAAGCCCGCGTCCCGGGCCACCTGGTCGACGGAGCGGTCGGTGGACTCCAGCAGGTGACGGGCCCGCTCCACGCGCTGCTGGGTGAGCCACTGGCCGGGGCTGACGCCGGTCTCCTCGCGGAAGCGGCGGGTGAAGGTGCGCACCGACATGGACTCCTGGACGGCCATGTCGCGCAGCTGGATCGGCTCGTGGAGACGGCCCAGGGCCCAGGCGCGGGCCGAGGTCGTGGTCGCCTGCTGCGGATCGGGCACGGGCCGGTGGATGTACTGCGCCTGACCGCCGTCGCGGTGCGGCGGTACGACCGTGCGGCGGGCCACGTCGTTGGCGACCGCCGTGCCGTGGTCGCGGCGCACCATGTGCAGGCACAGGTCGATGCCGGCCGCGACGCCGGCGGAGGTCAGGACGTCGCCGTCGTCGATGAACAGGACGCCCGGGTCGACCTTGATCTGCGGGAACAGCCGCTGGAGGCGCTCGGCGTCGGCCCAGTGCGTGGTGGCGGGGCGGCCGTCCAGGAGACCGGCGGCGGCGAGGACGTAGACGCCGGTGCAGATGGAGGCGAGCCGGGTGCCGGGGCGGATGCGGGCGAGGGCGGCGGCCAGTTCGCCGGTCAGCACGCCCTGCTCGAAGACCGGGCCGAGTTCGTACGACGCCGGGACGATCACGGTGTCGGCGGTGGCCAGGGCCTCGGGGCCGTGCTCGACCTGGATGGCGAAGTCGGCGTCGGTCTGCACCGGGCCCGGCGGACGGATCGAGCAGGTGACGACGTCGTACAGCGGGCGCCTCTCGGCGTCCTTGGGGCGGCCGAAGATGCGGTGCGGGATGCCCAGTTCGAAGGGGAGCAGGCCGTCGAGGGCGAGGACGACGACGCGGTGCGGGCGGAACTCCCTCTCACGGCTCATGGCCCGATCCTAACGAATGCTGTCCTTCGGGCCACTCGATGGAGTGCTTCACAGATCGGAAGCTCTATGTCGTGACCCAGACAACCGAAGCGGCGGCTGCGGAGCAGTCGCCGAAGCCGACTCGTGCGCGGGTGCACCGTGCCTGGTTCGTCGCCGCCGTCACCTTCGTGACGATCATCGGCGCCGCCGCCTTCCGTTCCGTGCCGGGCCTGCTCATCGACCCGTTGCACGACGAGTTCGACTGGTCGCGCGGCACGATCGGTGCCGCTGTCTCGGTGAATCTCGCGCTGTACGGCCTGACGGCCCCGTTCGCGGCGGCCCTGATGGACCGCTTCGGCATCCGCCGGGTCGTCGCGGTCGCCCTCACCGTGATCGCGGCCGGCTCCTGGCTCACCGTGTGGATGACCGCGGCCTGGCAGCTGATGCTGTGCTGGGGCCTGCTGGTCGGTCTCGGCTCCGGCTCCATGGCGCTGGCCTTCGCCGCGACCGTCACCAACCGCTGGTTCACCGAACGGCGCGGGCTGGTCAGCGGCATCCTCACCGCCGCCTCGGCCTCCGGCCAGCTGATCTTCCTGCCCCTGCTGTCCTGGATCATCGACCGCTACGACTGGCGCCCGGCGGCCGTGACGGTCGCGCTCGCCGCGCTCGCGGTCGTCCCGTTCGTGTGGCTCCTGCTGCACGACCACCCGGCGGACGTGGGGCAGAAGCCGTACGGCGCCGCCGAGTTCGTGCCGAAGCCGCCGCCCGTGCGCGGCGCCGCGCGCCGGGCCGTGACCGTCCTGCTCTCGGCCGTACGCACCGGGCCGTTCTGGCTGCTCGCCGGCACCTTCGCGATCTGCGGCGCCTCCACCAACGGCCTGATCCAGACCCACTTCATCCCCGCGGCCCACGACCACCACATGCCCCTCCAAGCCGCCGCGTCCCTGCTCGCGGTCATCGGCGTCTTCGACGTCGTCGGCACGATCGCCTCCGGCTGGTTCACGGACCGCTTCGAGCCGCGCCGCCTGCTGGCGGTGTACTACGCGCTGCGGGGCGTCTCGCTGATGTTCCTCCCGCTCCTGCTGGGCCCCGCTGTCCACCCCCCGATGATCTTCTTCATCGTCTTCTACGGCCTCGACTGGGTCGCCACCGTCCCGCCCACCCTCGCCCTGTGCCGTGAGCAGTACGGCGAGGACAGCGCGATCGTCTTCGGCTGGGTCCTCGCCTCCCACCAGATCGGGGCGGCCCTCGTCGCCTTCCTGGGCGGCGTCGCCCGCGACACCTTCGGCACGTACGACGTGGTGTGGTACGCGTCAGGGGCACTGTGCGCGGCGGCGGCGCTGATGGCGCTGGTGATCCGGCGGAGGGCGGCGGGCGAGGTGGCCGTGGCCTGAACCGGGCCAATCGCCGGGGTTCAGCCCTTGACCCGCCCCGTGAGGTTCGCCCGGGCGGTGTTGCGGATCCTCTTCGTCCGGCCGCTCTCGGCGAGGACCCCGAGGGCCTCGGGGCTCGATCCGGCCGCGGTCCTGAGCTGGAGCCAGTCGGACGACGCGAGGAGGTCGCCGGGATTCCAGGGCAGCCGGAGCGTGACGGCGCGGAACAGGGACCACTCCTGCAGGCGCCGGACCAGGAAGGGATGGCGGACCACCGCCCGGGCCATGGCCTCGGCCCACTCCTCCCAGGCAGGTCCGTGACAGAGCCGCTCGGCCCGGCGGTCGAGGTGCCGCACCACGGCGGCCCGGGCCATCACGGGATCCGGGTCGGCGAGGACGCCGCCGACCAGCTCGATCTCGTCCGCGTCGGCGACCTGTTCCAGCTCGACCAGGTAGGCGGCGAAACGAGCGTGCTCGGCCGGCTCCCCCGCGCTGTCTTCGGCGTTCATGTGGCTGTGCCTTCCCGATCCGCCGGAACCCGGATCACCCGATGCCCCCGCCGCCGGTGACGGCGGCCGGCTCCCCGCCCGGCCCATTCTGGGGGGAGCGGGGAGCTCGCTCCTGCTCGCGGACCCGCGTTCTGCACGTGACCGCCCCACCGACCCGACACCGCACGGGACATGTCGGGCGGTGACGGTGGAGTCAGTCCGCCAGCCGTGCGAAGCGCCCCCGGTGGAAGAGCAGCGGTCCGTCCGACCCGGCGGCGTCCTCCGTGCCGAGGGCGTTCACCCGGCCGACCACGACGAGGTGGTCGCCGCCGGTGTGGACGGCGTGGATCGCGCAGTCGATCCAGGCCACGGCGCCCGTCAGGCGGGGTGAGCCCGACGCCGGAGCCGCGTCGTAGGCCACGCCCGCGAACTTGTCCGCGCCGCTCACCGCGAAAGCCCGGCACAACTCGCCCTGGCGGGAGCCCAGGACGTTCACGCAGAACACCCCGGCGCGGGCGATCCGCGGCCAGGTCGTCGACGTCCGGCCGACCATGAAGGCGACCAGGGGCGGGTCGAGGGAGAGGGACGTGAAGGACTGGCAGGCGAAGCCGGCGGGAGGTTCGCCGGCGGTGGCGGCAGGGGCCGTGACCACGGCCACGCCCGTCGCGAAGCTGCCCAGGACCCGGCGGAACTCCCGGGGGTCGAGCGGGGCGCGTTCGTCGGCGCCGACGCACCGAAGGTCGGGCCGCGGCAGGGCCTCGACGGGCTCCGCGGCTGTGCGGACCGACCTGAGGTAGCGGACGGCGGCTTCGGCCATTCCTGCTTGTCCCATCACATCCAGCATTGAAACTGACGTAGCGTCAGATAGGAAGAGGCGGGAAGGGTCAGCGGCCCCTGTACTCCGGGCTGCGCCGCTCCACGAAACTCCGCACGCCCTCCTGCGCGTCCGCCGTCGTCATGTTGATCTCCTGCGCCGCGGCCTCGGCGGCGAAGGCGGCGGCGCGGTCGGTGTCGAGGGAGGCGTTGACGAGCTGCTTGGTCAGGGCGAGGGCGCGGGTCGGCCCGGAGGCCAGGCGCTCGGCCCATGCGCGCGCCGTCTTCTCCAGCTCCTCGTCCCTGACGACCCGGTTGACGAGCCCGAGGCGCTCGGCGTCCGGCGCGCTGAGCGCGTCGCCGAAGAACATCAGCTCCTTCGCGCGCTGCGGGCCGACCAGGCGGGGCAGGAGATAGGCCCCACCGCCGTCGGGGACCAGCCCGCGGCGTACGAACACCTCGATGAAGCGGGCGGATTCGGCCGCGAGGACCAGATCGCAGGCGAACGCCAGCTGCGCGCCGAGACCCGCCGCCGTGCCGTTCACCGCCGCGATCACCGGCTTCTCGCAGTCGAGTACGGCGGCGATCAGGCGCTGGGCGCCGGTGCGCAGGGCGCGTGCGACATCGCCCGCGAGGCGTTCGCCGACCGTGCCGGCGGCCCGGAGGTCCGCTCCGGCGCAGAAGCCGCGTCCCGTCCCCGTGATCACGACAGCCCGCACCTCCGCCGAGGCGGAGGCCTCCGACAGCAACCGGATGATGTCCTCGCGCTGTTCGGGCGTGAGGGCGTTGAGGCTCTCGGGCCGGTTGAGGGTGAGGGAGAGGACGTGGTCGCCGGTCGTGTGCAGCAGCGCGGCCCGCGTCATCAGCGGCACACCGCCAGCGCGTCCAGCGCCACGGCGCCCTGGCCGTGGGGCAGGACCATCAGCGGATTGATGTCGAGCTCCGCGAGCTGGTCGCCCAGTTCCAGGGCCATGCGCTGCACGCGCAGGACGACCTCGACCAGCGCGTCCAGATCCGCCGCCGGCCGCCCCCGGACCCCGTCGAGCAGGGCCCGCCCGCGCAGCCCGGCGAGCATGTCCCGCGCCTGCTCCTCCCCGAAGGGCGGCACCCCTACGGCGGTGTCGCGCAGCACCTCGACCAGCACGCCGCCCAGTCCGACGGTCACGGTCGGGCCGAACAGGTCGTCGTGGGCGACACCGACGACCATCTCGACGCCCTGCTCCACCATCTGGCAGACCAGGACGCCGTCCAGGGCGACGTCCTCGTAGCGGGCGATGTCGGTCAGCTCCCGGTAGGCGTCGCGGACCTGGCTGGCCGAGGTGAGCCCGATCTTCACCAGGCCCAGCTCGGTCTTGTGGGCGATCCGGGCGCCGGAGGCCTTCATCACCACCGGGTAGCCCACGAGCCCGGCCGCGCGGACGGCCGCCGCCGCGCTGGTCACCAGCTGCTCGCGCGGTACGCGGATGCCGTACGCCCGCAGCAGCTGTTTCGCCGCGTGCTCGCTCAGCTGCCGGCCGGGCTGCATCAGGGCCTGCGCCTTGCGGTAGGACGGCGAGAGGGTGCGCGGGGCCTCGTCGAAGGGGGAGCGGTAGGCGGCCGTGAAGCGGTGGTGGGCGAGGTGGGCGCGGACGGCGGTGAGGCAGTTGCCGACCGTGCGGAAGGTGACCACGCGGGAGGAGCCGAGCAGGACCTCGCGGTAGGCCGGCTCGGTGCCGACGGGCGAACCCCACACCACGCAGACGAGCTTGTCGGTCTCCTCGGCCGCGTCCACCAGGTCCCGTACGAGCCGGTCGCTGAGCGGCGGGAACGGCCCGGTGACCGGGCAGATCAGCACGCCCACCCCGGGGTCCGCGAGAATCGCGTCGATGATCTTCCGGCCGCGCCAGTCGCCGACGGGGTGCCCGCCGTTGTCGACCGGGTTGGCGACGTTCAGGTACTCGGGTATCCACTGGTGCAGCTCGGCCTGCTTGGCCTCGGACAGGACCGGCAGGCTCAGGCCCGCCTCGGTCGCCAGGTCGGCGACGTGCGCGCCCGTGCCGCCCGAGATCGAGTAGACGACGACCCCGTCCGCGCGCGGCGGGCGGGCCCGGGCCAGCAGGGCGGCCGTGTCCTGGAGTTCGTCGAGCCCGTCGACCCGGATCACGCCGAACTGGCGCAGCGCCGCGTCCACCACCGCGTCCGCGCCGGTCAGTTTGCCGGTGTGGGAGGCGGCCGTGCGGGAGCCTGTCTCGGTGCGGCCCACCTTGACGGCGACCACCGGCACACCGAGCCGCGCGGCCCGGTCGGCGGCGAGCAGGAAGGAGCGGCCGTCCTTGAGCCCTTCGAGGTAGCAGGCGATGGCGCCGACCTCGGGCTGCTCGGCGAAGTAGGAGAGGAAGTCGGCGGTCTCCAGGTCGGCCTCGTTGCCGGTGGGGGCCCAGTGGGAGAGGCGGATGCCGAGTTCCTGCAGGGCGAAGACGGGGCGGCCCTGGTGGCCGGACTGGGTGATCAACGCGATCGCCGGACCCTCCAGGTCGTCGCGGAACCGCTCGAAGGCGTTGAGGTTGGTGTTGGGCCCCAGCAGCCGCAGCCCGGACTGTTCGACGGCGGCGGTCAGTCGCCGCTGGGCGGCCTCGCCCTCCGGCCCGGTCTCCGCGAACCCGGACGCGAAGACGACCGCGAACCGCGTCTTGGCCTCGGCCAGTTCCTCGATCACCGGGAGGGGGTCGCCGACCAGCACCACGGCCAGATCGACCTGTTCGGGCAGGTCGGCGACGGACGGAGAGCAGGGGACGCCGAAGACGGACGGCCGGCTGGGATGCACCGGGTACAGCCGGGCGCCGACCCGCTCCGCCCAGTCGATCAGCTGCCGGGTGACACCGGTGCGGGGGCGCCCCTCCGCGTCCGAGGCGCCGATCACGGCGACGGACCGGGGGCGGAAGAAGCGGTCGAGGTCGGGTACGCCGGCGTGCAGCGGTCGTCCGCTGACGTCCAGGTCGCCCGCCTGGGCCGGCCTGCCGTGCACGGCGGGACCGGACCGCTCGCCACAGGCGATGGCCCAAGTCCGGCGGGAGTCGGTGGTGAGGGTGCCGTGGGTCGATCCAAGCATCGTTTCCGCCCGCTCCTGTGAGACAGCCGCTAACTGACGCACTGTCAGATTACTGAACTGACGCGAGGTCAGGAACGGCTGTGTACGGGCGAAGTTGCCGACCGGACCGACTCATGGGCGCTTTGCCGTCGGGCAGGTGCTCAGACCGGCAGGCGGGACACCCTCCCCGGGCCCTTCCTCGCGACGGCCTTCGCGATCTTCACCGCGTCCAGTGCCATCTCGCGGAGGTTGCCGCTGATCGGGTTGGTGAACCCGGTGAAGTACAGCCCGGGGGCGCTCTCCGGGGTGCGGGCGCCGTGGGCGACGGGCCTGCCTCGGTCGTCGAGCACGCCGAGGTGGCCGACCAGGTCCTCCAGGGCGCGGACGTACCCGGTGGCGGCGATCACCACGTCCGGGGAGATCCGGGTGCCGTCGGCGAGGGCGATCTTGCCGCCGTCCTCGAAGCTGTCCACGGCGGCCACGATCTCCACCGTGCCCTTGCGCACGGCGTCGATCAGGCCGACGTCCTGCACCGGGATGGCACCCTGCTTCACCCGCGTGTACAGCCCGGTGTCGGGACGCGGCAGCCCGTGGGCCGACAGGTCGGGCACGGCCACCTTGGCCTGCACCCGGGAGATCCGGTCGACCAGGCCGACCGGCAGCCGGCGGACCAGGACGGCGCTGTACTGGGCGGCCCAGCCCGCGGTCGAGCGGCGCACGATGTGGGGGACGGTGCGCACGGCGAGCCGGACCCGGGAGGCACCGCTCTCCATCAGGTCGGCGGCGATCTCGGCGCCGGTGTTGCCGACCCCGACGACCAGGACGTCCCGGCCGGCGTAGGGCTTGCCGCTGCGGTACTCACCGGCGTGCAGGAACTCGCCGGTGAACGTGGCGCGGCCGGGCCAGTCCGGCAGGCGCGGGGTGTGGTTGTAGCCGGTGGCGACGACCACCGCCGCGCCGGTCAGTTCGCGGCCGCCGGTGGCGTGCAGTAGCCAGCCCGTGCCGTCGGGGGAGCGCTCGATGCGGGACACCTCGACGCCGGTGACGATCTCGAGGCGGTGGTGCTCGGCGTACTTCTCCAGGTACCGCACCACGTTGTCCCGGGACACCCACCGCCCGAACCTGCGTGGCATCGGCAGCCCGGGCAGGGCCGAGAGGCGGCGGGTGGTGTGCAGGTGCAGCCGGTCGTAGTGGCGGCGCCAGGACGCACCGACATGGTCGGACTTCTCCAGGACGATGGCACGTATGCCCCGGGCGCGCAGCGCGTACGCGGCGGAGAGCCCGCCGGGGCCGCCGCCGATGACGTAGACGGGGCGGTCGGGTGGGGGCTGCGCGGTGGCGTGTGTGGGGGGTGTGGAGTCGGCCATGAGCGGGAGCGTAATCACGGGACCGCTTGATGGGTCTCGGTCAAGACCGGAATTGGTTTCGCTTTGATCACGGCTGTAGCGGGAGGGGGTGGGGCTCGTGGAGCAGCGGCCTGGTTGTGGCGGGGTGGTGATCGTTTCTGGCGGGTGGCGGGCACGGCCCTCCTGGTGACGGGCAGGGCCCTCCGGTGGCGGGCATGGCCCTCCGGTGGCGGAGGGGGAGACCGGAGGCCGTGCCGGACGCGCGGCGGTCTCCTTGCCGCGCTGGTGGCCGGTGACCTCGGCGATCCACCGGATGAAGTCGCCCGGGTCGGTGTTCGCGCCGTGGCCCTCGTTCCAGTAGTCGGGCGCCCACCGGGCCTTGCGCATCCGAAGAACTGACGTACCGTCAGATCGCATGGAGACCATCTGGCTCACCGGAGCGGAATGGCTGGCCGTGCTGCGGATCGGGCTCGGGCTGTGGTGGCTGGAGAGCTGGCGGCACAAGGACCGCAAGGCCTGGTTCGAGCGGGGCACCGGCATCGCGTGGGCGGCCGGCATAGCCGCCGAGCACCGCTGGAACGCGGTCCGTTCGGGCTTTGAAACGGCCGTCGCACCGCACCCGCGCGTGATGGCGTACGTCGTCGTCTACGCGGAACTGGCGCTCGGACTGGGCCTGATCACCGGCTTCCTCACCCCGATCGCCCTGATCGGCGGGTTCCTCCTCAACGCCCTCTACTTCACGCTCATGGTCCACGACGTCGCCGAGCAGGGGCAGAACTCGATGATGGCGCTGATGTCGGTGGTCGGGCTGTTCGGGATGTCCTGGCAGTCGTGGTCGCTGGACAGCGCGCTGGGGCTGTTCTGATGGCCGGCCGCCACGACCTGCCCGAGACCGACGCCTTCACCCGGACATACTGGGACGCGGCCGCCGAGGGCAGGCTGCTGATCCGCCGCTGCGGGGCCTGCGGCCGGGCCCACCACTACCCGCGCGAGTTCTGCCCCCACTGCTGGAGCGAGGACGTGACGTGGGAGCCGGCGAGCGGCCGCGCCACGCTCTACACATGGTCCGTCGTCCACCGCAACGACCTGCCGCCGTTCTCGGAACGCGTCCCGTACGTCGCCGCTGTGGTCGAACTCGCCGAGGGACCGCGGATGATGACGGAGATCGTCGGGGCGGGAGAAGCGCTGGAACCGCTCGCGGCCGGGGATCCGGACCTGGCGGGCGGGACGGAACTGCAAGTGGCGTTCCGGGAAGGGGTCCCGGTGTTCCGGACGGTGCCGAGGGCCTGAGCGGTCGGACGAGCGACGGCCGCCGGTCGGCGGCCCATTGCGGCCGGCCGGGCCACCCGGGAGGCCGGGCTCTCGTGGTCTTTCCGGCCCCCGGAAGGCCGACCATCAGGAACAACTCCGCAGTCACACTCCGATCGTCCGGGCGAGCCGGATCGAGGGCAACCGCATTCTCTCCGGCACGGCGCCCCGAACCGCGCACCACGGGTTTGAATGGGACCCATGGCCCCCATACGTGACCAGTCCCCGACCGGCCCCCACCCGGACCTCCACGGCCACGGCCTCCGTCTGCGCCCCTGGGACGCCGGGTCCGGCGCCGACGTCGACACGTGGTTGCGAGGGCTGCGTGATCCGGAGTTCCGGCGCTGGAACACCCCGCTGCGGCTGGTCACGGACCGGGCGAGTGCGCGGGAGTCGCTGCTCGCGCGGGCGCAGAGTGCCCTGGAGGGGACGTCGGTGTCGTTCCGGGTCGCGGACGCGCGCAGCGATGCCCCGCTGGGGCACATCGGCGTCAACGAGATCAAGTACCACCTGAAGGTCGCCCGGGTCGGCTACTGGGTCCTCCCCGAGGCCCGCGGCCAGGGCGTCGCCACCCGGGCCCTCCTGCTCACCGCCGACTGGGCGCTCAGGGAACTCGGCCTGCACCGGCTGGAGTTGGATCATGCGGTCGGTCACGACGCGTCGTGCCGGATCGCCGAGAGATGCGGTTTCTCGTACGAGGGCACCCTGCGCGGTGCGATCTTCCAGGAGGAGCGGCACGACGCGTTCCGGGACGCCCATCTGCACGCACGCCTGGCCACGGACCCGGAACCGGCGGACCCGTGAGGAGGACTGGGCGGGCAGAGCGCACTGATGTGACGCGCGTCACTGCGGCTGACCGATCAGTCCGTACCGCCCCGCCGGTCATAACCGACAACCGAAGAGCAGCCGAGGCGCAACCGCAGCCCAGCCGCGAAGAAGAGAGGGACCGGCCGAGATGACCGCACCCGTGAAGGGCCCCGCCAGCTACTTCCCCTCCATCGAGAAGAAGTACGGACGGCCGATCGCCGACTGGCAGGAGCTCATCCGCACCTCGCCGCTGACCCGGCACATGGAGCTCGTCAACTGGCTCAAGACCGAACACGGCCTGGGGCACGGCCACGCCAACGCGCTGGTGGCGCACACGCTGGCGGAGGGCAGCGGCAAGTGAGCCGAGGCGGGGGGCCCGCCGAAAAATCAGAAGTGCCCGGAAGGCGGCAGGCGGCACCATGAACCATGGACACCGAGACCGAGACCGAGACCGAGACCGACTCCGGTACCGCTACGGGTGGCTGGCACCTCACCCATGACCTCGACGACTTCCTGACCCGCGCGGGCGCCTTCCTCCGCTCCCGGCCGGCGCTGCACACCGTGCCGTTGACGGTCACGGAGACGCTGCGGACGCGCGGCCGGTGCGTGTACGGCGACGGGGCGCCGGAGTTCGGCGTACTGGAACGGGAGGGAGAGGTCCGGGCGACCTTCTTCCGCACCCCACCGCACTGGCTGAACCTCACGGCCCTCACCCCCGAGGACGCCGACGCCCTCGCCGCGCGACTGGCCGCCCTCGGCCGGCGACTGCCCGGAGTGAACGCGGAATGCGACACCGCGGCCGCCTTCGCCGAAGCCTGGCAGCTGCGCACGGGCGCCACGGCCACCCTGCGTCAGCGCCAGCGGCTCTACCGGCTCGGCACCCTGACCGCGCCCGGACCCGTACCGCCGGGCGGCCCCAGGGTCGCCGTCGAGGCGGACCGCGAGCAACTCCGGCGCTGGCACGACGAGTTCAGTGAAGCCGTCGGCCTGGGCACGGTCCGCGACTCCGCCGAGTGGGCAGACGCCCGTATCGACAGCGGCGACATCATCTTCTGGGAGACCCCCGACGGCACACCCGCCGCCATGGCCGGCACCAGCCCCCTGGTCGCGGGCCAGGTCCGCGTCGCCTCGGTCTACACCCCACCCCACCTGCGCGGCCGCGGCTACGCGGGCGCGGCGACGACCGAGGTCAGCCGCGCCGCCCTGGCCGCCGGCGCGGAGGAGGTCCTCCTCTTCACGGACCTGTCCAACCCGACCAGCAACGGCCTCTACCAGCGGATCGGATACCGGCCGGTGGCGGACTTCGAGGTGTACGACTTCGCGTCGGAGAGCGACGGCTAGGCAGACGCCCGGGGGACCACCCGGATGTTGAACGTGTGGGACCCCAGGCCGTTCGCGATGCCCATGAAGAGCAGGGCGAAGTGCTCCTGGCCGCGGGCCGTGGTGATGTCGCCGATGTCCAGTTGGGACGAGGGGGGCCAGCCCAGGTCGGTGAGCAGGTGGCCGGTGGTCCGCTTGGCCCGGGGGTCGTTGCCGGAGAGGAAGACCGTGGTCGGGCCGGCCAGGCCGTCCGGCGCGGTCATCGCGGTCGAGTCCATGGTGCACAGCGTCTTGACGACGGGGGTCTGCGGGAAGGCCTCCTGGAGCTGTTCGGCCAGGCTGCTGTTGGGATGCGAGAGCTCGGTGAAGTCGTCGGAGAGACCGACCCCGACATCGATCAGCAGCGTGCCGGCCAGCGCGGGGGCCCCGAGGGAGCGGAGCAGGTCCAGGGAGACGGTTCCCGGGGTGGCGTTGACCAGGGCCTCCGCATGGGCCGCCGTCTCGTTCAGGCCTGCCACGGGCAGGGTCAGGTCCGTTCGTTCCCCGGGCTTGCGTGAACCGAGGAGGACGTCGTGTCCCGCCGCGCTCCAGCCGTGGGCCAGGGCGCGGGCGACGTTTCCGGTGCCGAGAAGTCCTATACGCATGCTGCGACGCTAACCGGCGCCGGAGCCCCGCGAATCGGACCGCGGGCCTGTCCGGCCGGTACCCGGGGCCTAGTTCTCAAGCCGCCCTGGGTCTAGGCCCATTGGCCGTCGTGAGCCCCGCGCCCCAGCCCCCTCACGGCCACAGCAGCTCCCGCGACCACACCTCTCCGGCCTGCTCTCCTTCCCGCCGGTAGCGGAGCCGGACGTGTCGCCGTCGCTCGTCCCCCTGGAAGAACTCCACCTCATCGGGCCGCAGCCGGTACAGCGTCCAGGACGACACCGGCGCCTCCGGCTCCCGCGACGCCCGCTCCCACGCCTGCTCCGAGGCCCGGGCCAGGTCGTCCAGAGAGGGCAGGACCTCGCTCTGCCTCCCGGTCAGCGCCGCCGCCAGCGCGCCTGTCGAGCGGGCGTGCAGGTCGCCCTGGGCCTCCTCGGACGGGGCCGCCGTCACCGGGCCGCGCACCCGCACCTGGCGGCCCAGCACCGGCCAGTAGAAGCCGAGCGCGGCGTACGGGCGGCCGGCCAGGTGCCGGCCCTTGCGGCTGCCGGCGTGGGACGCGAAGGACCAGCCGTCGGCGTCCGCGCCGTGCAGCATCACGATCCGTACGTCGGGCAGGCCCGACTCGTCCGAGGTCGCCAGCGACATGGTGTGCGGCTCGGTCTGGCCGGCCGCCACCGCCGCCGCGAACCACTCGGCGAACAGGGGCAGGGGAGCGGCCGGAGCGGTGGCCGGCTCGAAGGAGGGCAGGTCCGTGACCTTCGGGTCCCAGACCCGCAGTGACCTCAGCAGCTCGTGAAGATCGGTTGCCATGCCTCGATTGTCACCGGTTCCACGCGGGGAGGGGGCCGGGGGCGTGCCGAGGACCGGCCCTTCGGCCGGCACGTACCTGATCGCGCACGGCGGGGGAGAGCGCAGGGCCCCTCACCCCGCCCCCAGCACCACCGTCCCCGACGAGCAGAACCAGCCCCCCGTCCCCGAGGCCACCGCCAGTCGCGGCAGCGAGCCGTCGCCCCGCCGCACCTGCCGCTCCCCGCCGTCCCCGCGCAGCTGCCGCACCGCCTCCACCAGCAGGAACAGCCCACGCATCCCGGGATGCTGGGCCGACAGCCCGCCCCCGTCGGTGTTCACCGGCAGCTCACCGCCCTCGACCCGCAGCCGCCCCTTCTCCACGAACGCCCCGCCCTCGCCCTTCCCGCAGAAGCCGAGGTCCTCCAGCGTCACCAGCGTCATGTAGGTGAACGCGTCGTAGATCTCGGCGAAGTCGATCTCCGACGGCCGTACCCCCGCCCGCTCGAACGCCAGCCGCCCGCTCACCGCCGCCGGCGACACCGTGAAGTCCGGCCACTCGGACATGGCCGCGTGCGAGACGTACTCCCCGGTCCCCAGCACCCACACCGGCGAGGTGCGGCAGTCCGGTACGTACTCCTCCGCCGCCAGCAGCACCGCGGCCCCGCCGTCGGAACGGACGCAGCAGTGCAGCTTGGTGAAGGGGTCCGCGATCATGGGCCCGGCCAGGACCTCGTCGACCGTGATCGGGGTGCGGAACATCGCCTCCGGGTTGAGGGCCGCGTTGGCCCGGGCCTGCACCGCCACCTCCGCCAGCTGCTCGATCGTCGTGCCGTACTCGATCATGTGGCGGCGGGCCGCCATGGCGTACTTGGCGATCAGGGTGTGGCCGTACGGGACCTCGAACTGCAGGGGTCCCCGCGTGCCGAAGGACAGCGTCCCGGTGCGGCGGCGGGCCTTCACGTCCGCGCGGGCCGTCGAGCCGTAGACGAGCAGCACCGCGCGGGCGTGCCCGGCCGCGATCGCGTCCGCCGCGTGGGCCGCCATGACCTCCCAGGTGGAGCCGCCCACGGAGGTGGAGTCGACCCAGGTGGGGCGCAGGCCCAGGTACTCGGCGACCTCGACGGGCGCCAGGGTGCCGAGGCCCGCCGAGGCGAAGCCGTCGACCAGCGACCGGTCCAGGCCCGCGTCGGCCAGGGCCCGTCGGGCGGCCTGGGCGTGCAGGGCGTACGGGGTCGCGTCGTCCACGCGGCCGCAGTCCGAGAGGGCCACGCCGACGACGGCCACTTTCCTCCGGGCAACCATGAATCTGACGGTACATCAGATGTGCGCGGACGCGGCAGGGCTCTGGGCTTCCCCGTTCCGTCGCCCTAATATGACGCACCGTCAGATGCGGAGAGAGGTGTGCCCCATGGACGCCCGCTTCACCGACGAACAGGACGAGATCCGCCGCACCCTGCGCGAACTGCTGGGCAAGCGCTGCGGACCGGAGGAGCTGCGGGCCGCCGTCGACACCCCGGCCGGACACGACCCCGCCCTGTGGACCACCCTCGCCGAACAGCTCGGCCTGCCCGGACTGGCCCTCCCCGAGACCCACGGCGGCGTCGGCTGCACGGTGACCGAACTGGCCCTGGCCTGCGAGGAGACGGGCCGGGCTCTCGCCCCCACCCCCCTGCTCGCCACCGCGGTCCTCACCGCCCCGCTGCTGCTCGCCCTCGGCACCGGCGCCCAACGCGCCGAGCTCCTGCCGGCCCTCGCCTCCGGCGGACTCACCGCCGCCCTCGCCGTACCGGGGCCCGCCCTCGCCACCGCCCTCGCGCTCACCGGCCACGACCGGCGCGGGCAGTGGGCCGGCGGGGGACGGGCCGGGGGTGTGCAGGCCCGGCGCACGGAGGGCGGCTGGCAGTTGTACGGGCAGGTCGACCAGGTGCTCGACGGCCACAGCGCCCGGCTCCTCGTGATCGCCGCGCACACCGGGGGGTTCGCCCGCTCCCGTGTGCTGCTCTTCCTGGTGCGCGCCGACGCCGCCGGCCTCACCCGCGTACGGCAGACCGCCCTGGACGCGACCCGTCCGCAGGGCCGTGTCCAACTGCGACACACACCGGCCGAGTTGCTGGGCAGCGAGGCCGCCGACGTCCTCCCCGCCCTCGCCCGGCTCGGCGACACCGCCGCCGCCTGCCTCGCCGCCGAGGCCGTGGGGGCCGCCGGGAGGGTGCTGGAGCGGACCGTCGAGTACGTGGGGCAGCGCGAGCAGTTCGGGCGGCCGGTCGGCTCGTTCCAGGCGGTCAAGCACCGGCTGGCCGACGCGTACGTCCAGGTCCAGGCGGCCCGCTCGGCGGCGTACTACGCGGCCTGGGCCGCCGCCGAAGCCACCGCCCCCGCCCGGGGGGAGACGGCCGGCTCTCTCGCCCTCGCCCAGGCGCTCGAAGCCCTGCGCCGAGCCGCCGCAGAGGGGATCCAGTTGCACGGCGGCATCGGGTTCACCTGGGAGCACGAGGCTCACCTGTACTTCAAGCGTGCCGCCGGCGACGAGCTGCTGTTCGGGCCGGTGCACCGGCTGCGGGCGCACGCGGCCGACGCGGCACATGTCTTCGAGGAGGCCGGCACATGAGGGGCGCGCGCGTGGTGCAGAAGGTGTCGTCGACCAGGGGCTTCGCGCGCGTGGCGCCGCACGTGGTGCCCGCCCTCGACCGGGCCGTCCACCGGCTCACCCGGGGAAAGGTGCTGCTCAGCGCACAACTGCTGCCCGGGGTGGTGCTGACCTCGACCGGGGCGAGGAGCGGGCTGCCCCGTCGTACGCCCCTGGCCTGCATGCCGGAGGACGGAGGGCGCTGCTGGATCCTCGTCGGATCCAACTTCGGACGGCCGGGGCACCCCGCCTGGAGCCACAACCTGCTCGCGCATCCCGACGCGGAGATCAGCTGGAAGGGCCGGGACGTCCCGGTCACGGCCCGGCTGCTGACGGGGGAGGAGCGGGCGGCGGCGTGGCAGGCGCTGCTGGCGTTCTGGCCGCCGTACGCGGCGTACCAGGCGCGGGTGGAGCGGGAGATCCGGGTGTTCCGGCTCGTACGGAGGTAGAAAGCGCAACAGGCGGCGGTCCACCTGGGTGAACCACCGCCTGCCAGACAGGACTTGGGTACGTAAGAGGCCGCTGCGCCGCGCTACTTCGTCGGCTTCCGGCCGGTGATGCCCAGGTGCACCAACAGGGCGAGGTTCGGCTTGAGTTCGGCCTGCTTCACGCCCCAGGAGGAGAAGCCCTTCTGGTGGGAGGCGACGGCCGCGAGCATCGCGACCAGCGAACCGGCGACGGCCGCCGGGTTCACGTCCTTGTCGACCCTGCCCTTGGCCTGGAGCTCGGCGACGGCGTCCGCGAGGGAGTTGTTCACCGAGTTGAGGATCTTCATCCGGAGTTTGTAGAAGCGCTTGTCGCCCTCGGCGGCGCCGAGATCGACGACCCGGAGGATGGCGTCGTTCTTGCGCCAGAACTCCAGGAAGCCGTCGACGAGTTCCTGCGCCGTCTGCCAGCCGGCCTTGCCGGCCCAGGAGCGGCCCTCCAGGAGCTCCGTCAACGCGGCGCCCTCGGTCGCCATTTGCTCGGCGATCTCCAGGACGGCGCCCTCGACGTCCGGGAAGTACTGGTAGAAGGTCGCGGGCGAAGTGCCCGCTTTCCGGGCCACATCGATGACTTTGACGTCCCGGTACGGGGAGGAGCTGAGCATCTCGCTGAGGCAGTCGAGCAGCTTCTGCCGGGTCGCCTGCCCACGCCTACCGGCCACGCGGCCGTCGACGGTACGCACTTGTCCTGTCATGCCGTCAGCTTACCGAGGCGTGATCGGGGCGCGATTCGGCCGACTGCAAATGGGGTGCGAGGGAGTGCGGAGGCTGGTGTGCCTGGTCTGCGGGTTGCGGCAGTCGCGGTTACGTTGTCGGCATGGCCGAAAACAGGGCATCGGTGTACGGAGAGGGCGTCCCCTGCTGGGTGGACGCGCAGCTTCCCGACGTCGAGGCGGGCAAGCGGTTCTACGGTGAACTTTTCGGGTGGACCTTCGAGGACTGGTTCGGCTCCTTCGCGCAGGCGCTGAAGGACGGCGAACCCGTGGCCGCTCTGGTCCGCAAGGTGGACGGCCGGCTGCCCACCGTCTGGACGGTGTACTTCGCGACCCCGGACGCGCCGGCCCTGGCCCGGCGCATCCGGGACGCGGGCGGGCAGATCGTCTCGGCCCCGGTTCCGGCCGGGGAACTGGGCGTCACCGCGCTCGTCACCGACCCCGAGGGCGCCGTCTTCGCCCTGTGGCAGCCGGAGGAGCACCCCGGCTTCGGCAAGCGGCACGAGCCGGGCACCTTCGCCTGGGCCGAGCTGTACGCCCGCGACACCGAGGCGGCCAACGCCTTCTACGGCGAACTCTTCCAGGAGGCCCTGTTCGGGCCGGACGCCGAGCCCGATGTCGGCCGCGCCCCCGTCTCCGACGTGTTCTCCGACCGGATGCCGCCCCACTTCCTCGTGCACTTCGCCGTCGAGGACGTACCGGCCGCGCTGGAGGACGTGAAGCGGCTCGGTGGCCGGGTCCAGGCCCCGCCCTTCGAGACCTCGTACGGCGAGGTCGCCGTCGTCACGGACAATCAGGGGGCGTCCTTCGCGTTGCTGCACCGCTGAGCAGGCATTGTTTGGTCATCGTTTGATCACTTACATGCCGAGACATCCCAATTGTCACCGGGTTCGCAACCAGGGCTCGGGCCAGGAAGAATCAGGGTGCGTGCCGCCATGGCGGTGCGGTGGTGAGACGCTGCACGGGGTCGCGTGGAACATGTGGCTTGGCGCGGCTCGTACGGGGAGGTGGCAGGCAGAGTGGTGGATCAGCTGACGCAGCACGATCCGCGGCGGATCGGGCCGTTCGAGGTGCTGGGACGGCTGGGTGCCGGCGGCATGGGGCTGGTCTATCTCGCGCGTTCGGCGTCCGGCCGGCGTGTGGCGATCAAGACCGTCCGGACGGAGCTGGCCGAGGACCAGCTGTTCCGGGTCCGCTTCACGCGTGAGGTGGAGGCGGCCCGCGCCGTCTCCGGCTTCTACACGGCCGCGGTCGTGGACGCCGACCCGCGCGCCGCCGTGCCGTGGCTGGCCACCGCGTACGTCCCCGCGCCCTCCCTCGAGGAGATAGTGAACGACTGCGGCCCGATGCCGGCCCAGGCGGTGCGCTGGCTGGCGGCGGGTGTTGCCGAGGCGCTCCAGTCCATCCACGGCGCCGGTCTGGTGCACCGGGACCTCAAGCCGTCGAACGTCCTCGTCGTGGAGGACGGCCCCCGGGTGATCGACTTCGGCATCGCCTCGGGCGTGTCGAACACACGTTTGACGATGACGAACGTCGCCGTCGGCACCCCCGCCTACATGTCGCCCGAGCAGGCCAAGGACTCCCGCAGCGTCACCGGCGCCAGCGACGTCTTCTCCCTGGGCTCGATGCTGGTCTTCGCCGCCACCGGGCACCCGCCCTTCCACGGCGCCAACCCGGTCGAGACGGTCTTCATGCTGCTGCGCGAGGGCCCGGACCTCGAAGGGCTCCCGGACGAACTGCGGCCGCTCATCGAGTCCTGTATGCAGATGGACCCGACGGCCCGCCCCAACCCGGCCGACCTCCAGGCCCAGCTGGCCCCCCACCTCTTCGGCTCCGGCTCCGACGACAGCGGCACGGCCTCCGCCTGGCTGCCCGAGCGGGCCGTGGGCCTGATCGAGTCCCGCCGCAACGGCCGCCCGGCCGGCAAGCCCGCCCCCGGCGCCGGCCGCAGCGGCGGCGGTCGCCCCGCCCCGGCCCCCGCGCCCGTCCCGCCCCCGCCCTCGCACGACCCGGTCGTCCCGTCGCCCGCCCCCGCGCCCGTCGGCGGTCCCGACACCGGCCCCGTCCGGCTGGCCGGCGCCCAGGTGCCCATCGGCCCGGGCCCGCGCGTCGCCGACGTACGCGCCGCCGCCGTGAAGGCGCCGGCACCGGAGGCCGCCCTCGCCGCCTCCTGGTCCAAGCCCCGCCCCGGCGTCAACGGCACGGACCCCGCCGTGGGCCCCGCCGTCGCCGCACCCCCGGCCCCGGCCGCGCCGCCGGAGCAGGCCGGCGGCTGGCGGCCCTGGCGTTTCCGCATGTCCAACGACGTCTGGGGCACGCCCTCGGTCGCCGACGACCTGGTCTACGTCACCTCCTTCGAGGTGCACGCCCTGGACGTCGCCACCGGCCGCCGCCGCTTCAAGACCCGGGACGTCGCCTGGTCCATGGCGGTCGCGGACGGCCGTATCCACGCCTCCGACGGGCCCACCCTGTTCGCCCTGGACGCCCGTGAGGGCGCCGACCTGTGGCGCCTGCAGACGGACGCCTGGGTCTACTCGCTCAAGGCCGGCCGCGGCACCGTCGTCACCGGCACCCGCGGCGGCGGCGTCCAGGGCTGGGAGGCGTCGGGCGGCCAGAAGCTCTGGGAGATCACCGGCTGCCAGTCCGACTTCGAGTCCCCCGAGGCCGGACCCGTCCTGCACGACGGCACGGTCTACGTGTGGCAGGACGCCCGGCTGCGCGCCCTGGACGCCCGCACCGGCGACGAGCGCTGGTCGTACCCGATCGGCGACGCGGCCTCCTGCGGCGGCGTCCCGATCCGGCTCACCCAGGCGACCGACGGCTACGTCTACGTCTGCGCCGGCACCCGCGTCCTCGCCCTGGACGTGGCCGCCGGGCATGTGAAGTGGCACTTCGAGGCCCCGGCCGTGTTCCTCAGCCCGCCCACCTTCGTGCCCGGCCCGGCCGTCACCGGCGGCGGCATCTACCTCGCCGACTACCTCGGCACGGTCTACGCCCTCGACGCCACCGACGGACGCGACCGCTGGCGCATCGCCACCGAGTCCCGCTCCTCCGTCGATCCCGTCCTGGTCGCGGCCGGCCATGTCCACGTGGGCAGCGGCAAGGGCCTCTACACCCTCGACGCGGTCACCGGCACGCCCAAGTGGCGCTTCCAGGCGGGCGGCGACATCGTGGGCGCCCCCTCGGTGGCCGAGGGCCGGATCCACTTCGGCTCCACCGACCACCTGCTCTACACCCTGAAGGCCGACGACGGCAGGCTGCGCTGGAAACTCGCCACCGGCGGCGAGATCACCGGCTCCCCGGTCGTCCGGGACGGGGTGGTGTACGCGTGCAGCAAGGACCGCTGCGTGTACGCACTGGACGCGGAGAAGGGCACGGGCACGGCGCGCACCGCCTGACCGGCCCGGGACGGCCGTCGACCCGGGCTACGGAAGGGGCTCCAGACGGCGGCCGTCGCTTCTGGGGAAGCGGCCCGTTCACCGTTCCCACCCACGACGCTACGCCGGGTACGCACCGGTCGCCACGCGGTGACATGGCAGTGACAGGCGCTCACTAGGCTCTCCGCCATGCAGATACGGGGGCGCAGGCTCAGGTTCACGGCGGTGCTGGTCCTGGTGGTACTGGCACTGACCGGCTTCTCGTCCGGCCGGGGCCGCGGCGGCAGCCACGGTCACGGCGGAGGCGGCGGGTGCAGCAGCGCCGGCCAGGACCACGACAGTTCGAGGTCGTCGACGTCGAGCGGCGGCTCGTACGGCTCCGGCGGCTCCACCAGCTCGAGCGGCGGCTCCTACGGCTCCGACGACGATGACCACGCGAGCAGCGGCGGCAGCTCGTACACCCGCCGGCCGAACCACGGCTCCACGCCGACCTCCTCCTCCGGCTCCGGCAGGGCCCTGAAGGACGGCACGGCGAAGCTGGTGAGCTGCGCGACCCCGGCGGCCCCCTACGCGACCGTCGAGGTCCGCAACCCCAACGGCCGCAAGGCCCGCTTCTCCGTCTCGGTCACCTTCGAGGACGCCCAGGGCATCACCGTCGTCGACCGGTACGGGGACGTCACGGTCCCCGCGAACGGCACGGCCACCGTCGAGGTCCGGGTGGGCGGCTCGGGCCTGGTGGACTCGGTCGACCACTGCGAGGTCGACCGCCAGGCCCTCGTCGACGACTGACGGGACGAGCGCCCGACGGGACGACGGGACGAACGGCCGACGGCACGTCGGGACGAACGGCCGACGGGACGAGCGACGTGCGGGACGTCAGTCCCGCAGCTCGGTCAGGAAGTCGATCAGCGCCTCGTTCACCTCGGCGGGCCGCTCCTGCTGCGTCCAGTGGCCGCAGCCCGGCAGCTCCAGCGGCTTGCGGCGCAGGTTCGGCATCAACTCGGGGAGCTGCTCGATCAGTTCGGGCGTCCCCGGGAAGGCCGGCACCAGGTCCCGGTCGCCGTACACGTACAGCGCGGGCGGGGACACTACCGCGCCCTGCCAGGGGGCGGTCAGCTCCCAGTTGCGGTCCAGGTTGCGGTACCAGTTGAGCGCGCCGGTGAAGCCCGGCTCGAAGCTCTCGGTGAGCACGTCGAGGTCCTCCTCGGTGAGCCACTCGGGCAGCACCTCGGGGTTCGGCGCGTCCGTGAGCCAGCCGCGCTCCAGGTCGACCAGGGCCTGCTCGGGGCGCCCGGCCTCCGGCGCGTCACCGGAGGCGGAGTACAGCAGCTTGCGCAGGGTCGTGCGGGTGTCGGCGGCGAACTCGGCGTCCGCGACGCCGGGCCGGTTGAAGTAGTTCCAGTAGAAGCGGCCCTCGAACCGCTCCTGCATGGTCTGAAGCGGAGGCCGGCTCCCACGGAACGGCGGCGGCACGCTCAGCCCGGCCACCCCGCGCACCACGTCCGGACGCAGCAGCGCGGTGTGCCAGGCCACCGGCGCGCCCCAGTCGTGCCCGACGACGAACGCCCGCTCCTCGCCCAGCGCGTGGATCAGCCCGACCACGTCCCCCACCAGGTGGAGGATGCTGTACGCGGCCACGTCATCGGGGCGGTCGCTGCCGCCGTACCCGCGCTGGTCGGGCGCCACCACCCGGAAACCGGCCTCGGCCAGCGGGGCGAACTGGTGCCGCCAGGAGTGCCAGGACTCCGGGAAACCGTGCAGCAGCACCACGAGCGGGCCCTCGCCCTGCTCCGCGATGTGCAGTTGTATGCCATTGACGTCGATCATCCGATGCTCAACCACGCCCCGAGCATACGCGTGTAGGGGTAAACGACTTCACTCGCGCAACCCGTACTCCCGCGACCGCCCGGCGAACAGCCGGGCCTGCCGCTCGCCCGCCGCGTTCCCGAGTGCGATGAGATGCGGTGCCTGTGCGAATCCCTGCGCCCGCCCCGCCTCATTCGCGGCCCACAGCGCCCGCACGGTCCCCTGCACCGCCTCGGTCGGATACCCGGCGAGGACGGTGGCGCACGCGGTCGCCGCCCCCAATGCCTCGCCCTCCGGCACGAGTTCCGACACCAGCCCGACCTCGTACGCCCGCCGCGCCGAGATCCGCTCCGCCGTCCCCATCAGCGCCATCCGCGCGACCTCCCCGTAGGGCATGCGCTGCGCCATCAGGACGGACTCGTAGGCGCTGACCATGCCGTAGGTGGTGTGCGGGTCGAAGAAGGAGGCGGTGGTGTCCGCGACGACGAACTCGGCCTCGCCGAGCAGATAGAAGGCCCCGCCGCAGGCCATGCCGTGCACGGCGGCGACGACCGGCTTCCACAGGTCGTTCGCCTTCGGCCCGATGCCGAGCAACGGATCGTCCTGCGCGTACGGCGAGTTCGGCTGCGGCACGACGGCGTCCCGGTCGATGCCGGTGCAGAAGGCACGCTCACCGGCCCCGGTGAGGACGATCGCCCGCACGCCGTCGTCGAAACGCAACTCCTTCCAGGTGGAGACGAGTTCGTCGGCCATGGAGAGGTCGACGGCATTGAGCCGCTCGGGCCGGTTCAGCGTCACGACCGCGACCCCGCTGTCCCGGTCGGCCCGCACGAGCACGCTGTTCATGACCGCTCCGGAACCCACTGGGGAAGGCCGTCGTGGAAGACGGCCCGCACCCGGGCGCCGATGCGCAGGCTCTCCGGCGGGAGGGAGCCGAGGGGCCGCCCGGCCCCGGTGACCAGGTTGCCCACCAGCCGGATGCGAGGTGCCTCGTCCAGTTCGACGACGACCACGTTGTAGGGCGCCTGGGCGGCGTAGTCGGGCAGCAGCGGCGGATGGGCGACGACGTACGACCAGACCCGGCCCCGGCCGGACATCAGCCGCCACTCGCTGTCGAAGGACTGGCAGCCGGGGCAGCAGGGCCGGGGCGGGAAGCGGAGCTCGCCGCAGTCGGCGCAGGCCTGGACGCGGAGTTCGCCCTGTGCGGCGTACTCCCAGAAGGGAGCGCCGTCGCTGTCGGTGACGGGACGCAGCATGGGTGGCTCCTCAACTCCTCAGCAGCAGGGCGGAGGTCGGGACCCCTTCACCCGCCGTGACCAGACAGGCGGAGGCGCCCGGCACCTGCGCGGTACTGGTCCCGCGCAGTTGCCTGACCCCCTCGTTGATGAGGTTGAAGCCGTGGACGTAGGCCTCGGACAGCCCGCCCCCGCCGGTGTTCACCGGCAGCAGCCCGCCGGTCTCCAGCGCCCCGCCCTCGGTGAACGCCCCGCCCTCACCGCGCCCGCAGAAGCCGTAGCCCTCCAGGGAGAGCAGGACCAGGGGCGTGAAGGCGTCGTAGATCTGGGCGACGTCCACGTCCTCGGGGGCCAGGTCGGAGTGTTTCCACAGGTGCCGGGCGGCGGTCCAGGCGGGACCGGTGAGGGGATCGTCGTTCCAGTAGTTGACCATGCCGTGGTGCTGGGCGGGGAGCGACTGGGCGGCGGAATGGACGTAGACGGGCCGGCGCCGGCAGTCGCGGGCGCGCTCGGCGGAGACCACGACGCAGGCCAGCGCCCCGTCGGTCTCCAGGCAGTTGTCGAAGAGGCAGAGCGGCTCGCTGATCCAGCGGGAGGTCATGTACATCTCGCGGGTGAGCGGCCGGTCGTACATGATCGCGGCGGGGTTCTGGTTGGCCCGGTTGCGGCAGGCGAGGGCGACGTTGAACAGGTGGTCCCGGGTGGCGCCGTACTCGTGCAGGTAGCGGCGGGTGAGCATCGCGATCTCGTCGGCGGGCCGCAGCAGCCCGTACGGCCGGGTCCACTGGGCCGGGGTGGGGAGCTGGACGGTGGTGTTGGTCCAGGGCCGGGGTCCGCTGCCCCGCTTGCGGGACCGCCAGGCCACCCCGACGCTCGCCTGCCCGGCGGCGATGGCGGCGGCGAGATGGGCGACCGTCGCGCACGAACCCCCGCCCCCGAAGCCGACTTTGCTGAAGAAGGTGAGGTCACCGAAGCCGCAGGCCTTCGCCAGCTCCACCTCGTCCGTCTCCTCCATGGTGTAGGAGGCGAGGGCGTCGACCTCGCCGGGCGCGATCCCGGCGTCGTCGAGAGCGGCCAGGACGGCACGGCAGGCGAGGGTGCGTTCGTCCTCCGGGAGTCGCTTGGCGAAGGGCGTCTGGCCTATGCCGACGAGAGCGGTGGCGTCCTTGAGGCCTCCCGATCCTGCTGCCATGCTGCGCGCACCTCCGGGGCCGAACGGTCGCTGACAGGTCGTCAGATTACAGATAATCTGACGGGTAGTCAGCTCCTATGGCGTGGGGAGGCGTGCTGTGCGAGCGGATACGGCATGGGGAAGCGTTCCGGGCCTGGTCAGGGCGGCGGCCGAGCGGTACGGGCACACGGAGGCGGTCGTCGAGGGCCGTACCCGCGTCACCTACGCGGAACTGGGCGCCCGCGTGGAGCGCGCGGCGGCGGCGTGCCTTGCGACCGGGGTCGAGCCAGGCGACCGGGTCGGCATCTGGGCCCCGAACTCGCTCGACTGGATCGTCGGCGCCCTGGGCGCGGTCTCGGCGGGTGCCGTGCTCGTGCCGCTGAACACCCGCTTCAAGGGCGCCGAGGCGGCGGACGTGCTGCGCCGCAGCGGAGCCCGACTGCTGTTCGTGACGGGCACGTTCCTCGGTACCTCGTACGTGGCGTCCCTGCGCCGGGCGGCGGGGGAGGGCCCGGGCGACGGCCCGCTGCCCGGCCTGCCCGCCCTGAAGCACGCGGTCGTCCTCTCTCAGGACGCCCCGGCCGGCTTCCTGACCTGGAAGGACTTCCTGGCCGGCGGCGAGGGGGTGGGGTCGGCGGAAGTGCGGGAGAGGTCGGCGGCCGTGCAGGGGACCTGGCCTTCGGACATCATCTTCACCTCGGGCACGACGGGCCGCCCCAAGGGCGCGGTCATCACCCACGACCAGACGCTGCGGGCGTACGACATCTGGGGTGAACTGGCGGGCCTCACCCGGGGCGACCGCTATCTGATCGTCAACCCCTTCTTCCACACCTTCGGCTACAAGGCCGGGGTGATCGCCTGCCTGATGCGGGGCGCGACGATGATCCCCCAGCCGGTGTTCAACGTGAACACGGTCCTGGCCAACATCGCCGCGGAGCGGGTCTCCGTACTCCCCGGCCCGCCGACCCTCCTCCAGTCCCTCCTCGACCACCCCGCCCGCGACGCCCACGACCTCTCCGCCCTCCGCCTGGTGGTGACGGGAGCGGCGGTCGTGCCCCTCCGTCTGGTGGAGCGCCTGCGCACCGAACTCGGCGTCGGCACGGTCCTCACGGCCTACGGCCTCTCCGAAGCGAGCGGTCTCGTCACGATGTGCCGGCGCGGCGACGACCCGACGGTCATCGCGTCCACGTCGGGCCGGGCCGTCCCCGGCACGCGGGTGCGGGTCGTGGACCCCGACGGCCGGCCCCTGGAACCCGGCATGCCGGGCGAGGTCCTGGTGCGCGGCTTCAACGTCATGACCGGCTACTACGAGGACGAGCAGGCCACCGCCGAGGTGCTGTCGCCGGACGGCTGGCTGCGCACCGGCGACATCGGCGTCCTGGACCCCGCCGGCAACCTGCGCATCACCGACCGCCTCAAGGACATGTTCATCGTGGGCGGCTTCAACGCCTACCCCGCCGAGATAGAGCAGCTCCTGGGCCTCCACCCGGACGTGGCGGACGTGGCGGTGATCGGCGTACCGGACGCCCGGCTCGGGGAGGTCGGCCGGGCCTACGTCGTACGACGCCCCGGCGCCCTGCTGACCGCCGACGACCTGATCGCCTGGTCCCGCAGGGAGATGGCCAACTACAAGGTCCCGAGAGCGGTGGAGTTCGTCGCGGAACTGCCGCGCAACGCGAGCGGGAAGGTCGTGAAGGGGGCCCTGCGGGACGCGGTCACGGACGGACCGGCAGGGGCGGGGTCCCGGTGACCGACATCATGAGCGAGTAGAGGGTGGTGTCGGCGGCGATGAACAGGCGGTTGCGCCGGGCACCGCCGAACCGGACGTTGGCGACGGTGCCGGGCACCAGGATGCGGCCGAGGAGCGTGCCGTCGGGGTCGTAGCAGTGCACGCCCCCGTCCATGGCGGCGGCCCACAGCCGCCCCTCGTCGTCGAACCGGATGTTGTCGAAGTTGCCGTGCGCGCAGGCGGCGAAGACATCGCCGCCGGCCAGGGCGGTCCCGTCCTCGTCGACGTCGAAGACGCGGATGTGGTTGGCGACGCTGTCGGACACGAACAGCCGTCGCTCGTCCGGCGAGAAGACCAGCCCGTTGGGCCCCTGGAACCCGTCGGCGACCAGCCGCACCTCGCCGCTCGCGGGGTCGACGCGGTAGACGTTCCGGGCACCGATCTCGCTCTCGGCGCGATGCCCCTCGTAGTCGGTGGCGATCCCGAACTCGGGGTCGGAGAACCACACCGAGCCGTCGGACTTCACGACGGCGTCGTTCGGGCTGTTGAGCCGCTTGCCCCGGTACCGCTCGGCGATCACGGTGACCGAGCCGTCGTGCTCGGTCCGGGTCACCCGCCGATTGCCCTGCTCGCAGGTGATGAGCCGGCCCTGGCCGTCCAGGGTGCTGCCGTTCGGGTACCCGGCGGGGGAGCGGAAGACCCCCACGGCCCCGGTGGTCTCGTCCCACCGCAGCAGCCGGTCGTTGGGGATGTCGCTCCACACGAGATACCGCCCGGCGGGCACGTACACGGGCCCCTCGGCCCACCGGCACCCGTCGTAGAGGACCTCCAGCCGCGAGTCCCCCGCCTGGCACCTGCCCGACCGGAACCGCTCGTCGAGCGTCTCGTACAGGTGGGGCTGCTCGCCGGGCATGGGGCCGCCTTCGGGTTGGGGAGGGTGATCTGCGGGATCCGGCGGATCTGGAGGATCCACTATGGCGCGATGTGCCGGGGCCCGTCCCGGCGACACCACATGCCCGCCGCTCGACTGGAGCATCCGGGCACCCCTGTCACCTCCTGACCTGGGCAGGTTCTCCGCCGCTGGGCCCGAATGCTCCAACTCCTCCCCTGCAGGCGGTCTTCGACCATCCGTGTGCGGAGAGAGTGTGCAGACCTGGTGGACTCCCGTGTGCCGCCCTGTGATCGGTGTCTCCCACGGCTGACGTATCCGCCGCCAACAAGGCAAACTGGCGTGGTTGCTCAGGATGTCTAGGGGGACTGCATGGACGGTGTACCGGACGGTGTGCCGCGCGTACCGGAGCAGCGGCTTCCCGGCTCCACGCCGGTGTCGTGGGAGTCGGCGACGACGGCTGAGCCGGAGAAGCCGGCGGAGTCCGCGACCCTGCGCTTCAGCGTGCTCGGCCCCGTGCGCGCCTGGCGCGGTGACGAGCCGGTCGCCACCGGGTCCCCCCAGCAACGCGCCCTGCTCGCCGCCCTGCTGCTGCGCGAGGGCCGGACGGCCACGGCGGCGGAGCTGATCGACGCCCTGTGGGGCGAGGAATCGCCCTCGCAGGCACTGGCGGCGGTCCGGACCTACGCCTCCCGCCTGCGCAAGGTGCTGGACCCGGGCGGCGAGCAACGCCGGTCGGGCGGCACCGGCGCCTCCGCCCCCGCCGCCCTGGTCAGCGAGTCGGGCGGTTACGCGGTCCGCGGACTCGCCGAGGGCGCCCTGGACCTCACCGTCGCCCAGGACCTGGCGACCGAGGCGGAGAAGGCCCGCTCCGCCGGCGACCTCTGCCACGCCCGCGAGACCCTGCGCCGCGCCCTCGCCCTGTGGGACGGGGAGACCCTGGCCGGAGTGCCGGGCCCCTACGCGGAGGCCCAGCGCGTCCGGCTGGAGGAGTGGCGGCTCCAGCTCCTCGAAGCGCGCCTGGACATGGACCTGGAGCAGGGCTGCCATGCCGAGGCCGTCTCGGAGCTCACGGCCCTCACGGCGGCCCATCCGCTCCGGGAGCGGCTCCGCGAGCTGCTGATGCTGGCGCTCTATCGCAGCGGCCGCCAGGCCGAGGCACTGGCCGTGTACGCCGACACCCGCCGCCTGCTCGCCGACGAACTCGGCGTGGACCCGCGCCCCGGCCTGAGCGAGCTGCAGCAGCGGATCCTCCAGGCGGACCCCGGGCTGGCGGAGCCCTCCTCCCCGGCGCCCGAGCCGGCCTCCGTCCCGGTGCGCCCGGCGCAACTTCCGGCGACGGTGCCGGACTTCACCGGCCGCTCCGGCTTCGTCCGCGAGCTCGGCGACATCCTCGCCTCCGCCGAGGGCCGGGTCATGGCGGTCTCGGCCCTGGCCGGCATCGGCGGCGTCGGCAAGACGACCCTCGCGGTGCACGTGGCCCACCAGGCGCGCACGGCGTTCCCGGACGGTCAGCTGTACGTCGACCTGCAAGGCGCGGGCGCCCGGGCGGCGGAGCCGGAGACGGTCCTCGGCTCCTTCCTGCGCGCCCTCGGCACGGCCGACTCGGCGATCCCGGACTCCCTGGAGGAGCGCGCCGCCCTGTACCGCTCGGTCCTGGCCGGGCGCCGGGTGCTGGTCCTGCTGGACAATGCCCGGGACGCCGCCCAGGTGCGTCCCCTGCTGCCCGGCACGGACGGCTGCGCCGCGCTGGTCACCTCCCGGGTGCGGATGGTGGACCTGGCCGGGGCCCATCTGATCGACCTCGACGTGATGTCCCCGGACGAGGCGCTGGCGCTGTTCACGAAGATCGTGGGCGAGGAGCGGGTGGCGTCCGAGCGCAAGGCCGCCCTGGACGTGGTGGCGGCCTGCGGTTTCCTGCCGCTGGCGATCCGCATCGCGGCGTCCCGTCTGGCGGCCCGCCGCACCTGGACGGTGTCGGTCCTCGCGGCGAAGCTCGCCGACGAGCGCCGCCGCCTGGACGAACTCCAGGCCGGCGACCTGGCCGTCAAGGCGACCTTCGAGCTCGGCTACGGCCAGCTGGAACCCGCGCAGGCCCGCGCGTTCCGCCTGCTCGGCCTGGCGGACGGCCCCGACATCTCCCTCTCCGCCGCCGCCGCGGTCCTGGACCTGCCGGTCGAGGCCACGGAGGACCTGCTGGAGTCCCTCGTGGACACCTCCCTCCTCGAATCGGCGGCCCCCGGCCGCTACCGCTTCCACGATCTGGTGCGGCTCTACGCGCGTGCCTGTGCGGAAAGGGACGAACAGCCGCCGAGCGAGCGGGGCTCAGCGCTGTCCCGGCTGCTGGACTTCTATCTGGCGTCCGCGGCCGGGGTGTACGCGCTCGAACGGCCGGGCGACCGGCTGGTGGATCATCTGGAGCCCACGTCGTATCCGGGGCTGCGCTTCGACAACCGGCACGCGGCGCAGGACTGGCTGTACGCGGAGGCCATCTGCCTCCTCGCGTGCGCACGGCAGTCCGCGGGGCGGCCGGAGACCCTGCCCCGGGCGATCGACATGCTGTGGGCCGCGCACGACCTCTCCGAGTCGGGTGCCAACTCCCGGGAGTACGAGGCGACGGCCGGGGCGCTCGTCGGCGCGGCCCGGTCGCACGGCCTCGGACGGGCGGAGGCGCGAGCGCTGATGACGCTCGTCAACGTCCACCATGTGAGCGGCCGTTTCGAACGGGCCGAGGAGGAGGCGGAACAGGTGATCCGCCTCGCGCGGGAGTCCGACGACCTGCTCCCCGTCTGCTGGGCGCGCAACGCGCGCGGCATCATCGCGCTGTACCAGAACCGGCACTCGGACGGCGAGGAGCACCTCTCCCGGGCCATCGAGCACTTCCGGGCCCTGGGTGACCGCCCCGGCGAGGCCTCCGCGCTCTGCAACCTCTCCCGGATCCATCTCGCGACCGGGCGGACCCAGAGTGCGGTCGCGCTGGCCCAGGAGGGCATCGGCATCTACGACGCCATGGGCAACTCGATGCGTGGGGCGAACGCCCGCTACGCCCTCGGGCTCGCCCTCACCCAGAGCGGGGAGCTGGGCAACGCGGCCGACCGGCTCCAGGAGGCGCTGGAGGTGTTCCGCGACAGCAGGCAGCGCCTCTGGGAGGGCATGAGCCTGTTCCGGCTGGCCGAGGTGGATCTCGCCGCCCGGCGCGCGGCGCGAGCCGCCGCCAACGCCGAGATGGCGCTCACGGTGCTCCGCGGGATCGGCGGGGAGTGGCGGCGGGGCAATGTCCTCACCGTCCTCGGACGCGCCCTCAGCGGCATCGGCCAGACCGGCCGGGCCCAGGTCTGCTGGCAGGAAGCGGCCGGGATCTACGAGGAGTTGGGCTCGCCCGAGGCCGCCGAGGTGCGTGCGCTGCTGTCCCCGGTGCGGGCGGCCTGAGGCGTCGCGGAGGCGTTCATCATTCGTTTATCGCCCCACGCCATGATGGACGTAGTCGATCCGTCGCGTCGGGGGGCAGACGGGTCGCCGCACGGCCCTCGCTCTGATGTTCCAGGGTGAGCGGCCCAGGCGGGCCGTCCGGCCGCACTCGGGGGAGTGACCGGGCGGCCCGCCGACCTCACTGCTTGTTTTACGCCAAGGGGAGTTGACGATCATGGGCGACGAGCTCAAGCCGCAGGACCTGCACGCCACCACCGAGCCGCTCGAGACCAAGGACCTGAACGCCACGGACGAGGGCGCCGTCAAGAAGCAGGACCTGCACGCGACCGAGGAGCCGCTCGAGGTCAAGGACCTGCACGCCACGTCGGAGCCCTTCAAGCCGACGAAGTAGACCTTCACCACACGGGGTTCGGCCGCGGCGGCGCGGAGGGGGAGCCGTCGCGGCCGAGGCGTGTCCAGAACCCGGCGGCATCAGGCCGTCCGTGCGGCCTCGTCCCGGGCCAGTTCGCACCAGACGGTCTTGCCCGACTCAGCCGGCTCGACCCCCCACCGCAACGCCACCGCGTCGAGCAGGGCCAGGCCGCGCCCGGCAGGACGGCCAGTTCGAGATCCAGCAGTGGGGAGCCCTCCGTTCGGCCGGTTCCCCGCAACGCGGCGACTAGCTTGCGTGCTGTCCCGGTGTTGCAGTTGCCGAGTGTGACCAGCCCCGCCGTCCCGCCGTGCGCGCCCGCGAACGTCGGCACGTCGACGTGCAGGGACGGAAGGATTCGAAGGCCTCGGACGCGGGCCCGGTCCTCCTGTTCCGGGCAACGGCCTGGACCGCCTTCCTCGCCTCGCTCGAAGGCTGAGCACGGAGGTTGTCCACAGGCCGCCATGGCGTGACGTATTCCTGCGATCTTTGCGGCATGGAGGAACGAAAGGCGCTGCGAGAGCTGGCGCAAGGGGGAGTGCTGCTCACCTGCCGCGCCCTGGAATCCGGTTGGCCCGCGCGGGGTCTCACCCGTGCCCTGCGGGCGGAGGGCTGGGAGCGGCTTCAGGCGGGTGCCTGGGCGGAGCCAGGCCGGGCCCCGGACCTGCCCACGCGGCTCCGGGCTGTCCAGCTCCTGAATCCCCGGCTCGTCGTGAGTCACCGCTCCGCTGCCGCCCTGTGGAGGATCGAGACCCTCGTCCCCGCCGCCGCGGCGCCCCTGGAGTTCATCGACCCCGCCCTCACCTTCCGCGGCAAGGCCAGGGGTGTGCGCGTACGCCGGATGCTCCTTGACTGCCGGGACGTGGCGCTGCGCCACGGCCTGCGGCTCACGAGCCCCGTCCGGACCCTCACCGACCTGTTGCGCACCCTCCCGAGGGATGATGCGCTGGTCGCGCTGGAGTCGGCGGTGACCTACCGCCGGGTCGGCGGGGCGCGGAGGGCACCGCTCGCCGGACTGGATCTGGTGGGGGCGGCCCTGGCGAGCCCTGCGCAGGGATTGGCGAGAGCCCGCCGATGGCTCGATTTGTGCGACCCCCGGGCCGGCTCACCGGCGGAGACCATCGCCCGGATGCGCATGGCCGAGGCCGCTCTTCGGCCCGAGAGCCAGGTCGAGCTGTTCACCCCGCTCGGGCGCCGCGTCGTCCTCGACTTCCTCTTCCGGCGCGAGGGGCTGGCGGTCGAGATCGAGGGCTACGCCTACCACGGCACCCGCGAGGCGCACCGGCGAGACGTCTCCCGCTTCAACCAGGTCATCCAATGCCCCGAGGTGCGCACCCTGCTGCGCTTCACCGCCCAGGACGTGTTCCACCACCCCGATCGGATGATCTCGGAGATTCGCGCGGCCCTGCTCGCCTCGGAGTGAAGGGGGAGTGGAGCGGATGGGCCGGATCCGGACGGTCGTGTCCAGGTGCGGGGAGGGAGCTGAAGCCCAAGCGCTCCAGTACCACGTAGCTGACGCCCCGTCAGATCAGCGCTACCGTGAGCGCCATGGACACCCACGACAGCACGTTTCCGCTGATCATCTCCGTGGACGACCACACCGTGGAGCCCGCGAGCGTCTGGCAGGACCGGCTTCCGGAGAAGTACCGGAGCGTCGGGCCGCGGATCGTCCGGGCTCCCGTGAAGGAAATGACCTTCCTCGGAGGCCGCTTCAAGCCGGTCATGGGGCAGCCCGGGGATGACGGACCCGTCGGGGACTGGTGGGTCTACGAGGATCTCCGGCGGCCTCTGACCCGGCTCGACACCGCGGTCGGGTACGACCGGGACGAGATCAGGCTCGAAGTCATCACGTACGAGCAGATGCGGCCCGGCTCCTATGACGTCACCGAGCGGCTCGCCGACATGGACGTCAACCACGTCCAGTCCGCGATGTGCTTCCCGACCTTCCCGCGCTTCTGCGGTCAGACCTTCACCGAGGCGAAGGACCACGAGCTGGGCCTGCTCTGCGTGCGCGCCTACAACGACTGGATGGTGGAGGAGTGGTGCGGCCCCGACGCGCGAGGGCGGCTCATCCCCCTGCCCCTCATCCCCCTGTGGGACGCCGAGCTGGCGGCGGCGGAGGTCCGGCGCAACGCCGCACGCGGTGTCCGTGCGGTCGCCTTCTCCGAGATACCGCCGTTCCTCGGGCTGCCCTCCGTCCACACCGACGCCTGGGACCCCTTCCTCGCCGCGTGCGACGAGACCGGCACGGTCGTCGCCATGCACATCGGCTCCAGCAGCCGTATGCCGTCCACCTCCGCGGACGCCCCGCCCGCCGTCGGCTCCACCATCACCTACGCCAACTGCTGCTTCTCCATGGTCGACTGGCTGATGAGCGGCAAGTTCGAGCAGTTCCCGAACCTCAAGGTCATGTACGCCGAGGGGCAGATCGGCTGGATCCCCTACATCCTGGAGCGGGCCGACGTGGTGTGGGAGGAGAACCGCGGCTGGGGCGGCGTCGCCGACAAGGTGCACCGGCCGCCGTCCGAGCTGTTCGCCGAGCACGTCTACGGCTGCTTCTTCGACGACGCCTTCGGACTGCGCAACCTCGACTCCATCGGCGTCGGCAACGTCCTCTACGAGACCGACTACCCGCACTCCGACTCCACCTGGCCCAAGTCCCGCGAGGTCGGCGAGGCGCAGATGGGGCACCTGGAGCCCGACGTGGTCGAGCGGATCGTGCGCGGGAACGCCATCGAGCTGCTCGGGCTCACGGCCGAGGGGCTGTGGCCGGGCGGCGGTGGTGCGCGGTGAGCCTGCGGTACGGGATGCAGCTTCCCGTCCAGTCGCAGAGCACCCTCTACGCCGAGGGGTGGGAGGCGGAGGCCGGGCCGGAGGACCTGCTGGAGATCGCCAGGGCCGCCGACCGGGCCGGGTTCGACTACCTCGCCGGTTGCGACCACGTCGGCATCCCCCGCCGGCTCGCCGCCGCCATGAGCACCGTCTGGTACGACCCCGTCGCCACGCTCGCCTTCCTCGCCGCCGCCACCGAACGCGTCCGGCTGCTCAGCCACGTCGCGGTCGTCGGGCTGCGGCACCCCCTGCTCACCGCCAAGCAGTACGCCACCCTCGACCACCTCTCGAGCGGTCGCCTGATCCTCGGGGTCGGCGCCGGGCACGTCCAGGAGGAGTTCGACGCCCTGGGGGTCGACTTCCGCGGGCGCGGGGCCGTGCTGGACGAGTGCCTCGACGCCCTGCGCGCCGCCCTCGGACCCGACGAGTTCCCCGAGCACCACGGCAAGCTGTACGACTTCGAGGGGCTCGGGCAGCGGCCCCGGCCGGTGCAGGACCGGGTCCCCCTGTGGGTCGGCGGCTCCTCGCCCCCCGCCGTACGGCGGGCCGCCCTCAAGGGCGACGGGTGGCTGCCGCAGGGCGATCCGAGGGACCGGCTGCCCGCGCAGATCGCCCGCATCAGGGAGCTGCGCGAGAAGGCCCGCGCCCAGAACGCCTTCACCGTGGGTGCCATCGTCGAGCCGCTGTACGTCGGCACGCCCCGGTGGGACGTCGGGCGCCGGACCCTCACCGGCGGTCCGCGGGAGCTCGCCGAGTCGCTGCGGGCGTACCGGGCGATGGGCGTGCATCAGATCCAGGTGCGGTTCCGCAGCCGGAGCCGCAGTGAACTCACCGACCAGATCGCGGCGTTCGGCGCCGAGGTCGCCCCCGAGCTGTGAGGAGACCCCCATGGGCAAGCTCGACGGACGGGTCGTCATCGTCACCGGCGCCGCACGCGGCCAGGGTGAACAGGAGGCCCGGCTGTTCGCGGCCGAGGGGGCCCGGGTGGTCGTCGCGGACGTGCTCGACGACCAGGGTGAGGCCCTCGCGAAGGAGATCGGCGCGCGGTTCGTCCATCTCGACGTCGGCCGCGAGGACGACTGGCAGGCCGCCGTCACCGCCACCAAGGACGCGTACGGCCACGTCGACGGGCTCGTCAACAACGCCGGCATCCTGCGCTTCAACTCCCTCCTCGACACACCCCTCGACGAGTTCATGCGGGTCGTGCAGGTCAACCAGGTGGGCTGCTTCCTGGGCATCAGGGCGGTCGCACCGGAGATGGCCGACGGGGGCACCATCGTCAACACCGCCTCCTACACCGGTCTGACCGGGATGGCCGCGGTGGGCGCCTACGCGGCGACCAAGCACGCCGTGGTCGGTCTGACCCGGGTCGCCGCCCTGGAGCTGGCCGGGCGGGGGATACGCGTCAACGCCGTCTGCCCCGGCGCCATCGACACGGCGATGTCCAACCCTGCCCGGCTGGACCCGGACGCCGACCTGGAGGAGACGGCGAAGGGGCTCGACCGGCTGTACCGCAAGCTCGTGCCGCTGGGCAGGGTCGGGCGGCCCGAGGAGGTGGCCAGGCTCGCGCTGTTCCTGACCTCGCAGGACTCCTCGTACATCACGGGGCAGCCGTTCGTGATCGACGGCGGGTGGCTGGCGGGCGTCAGCGTCATCTGACGCTCCATCAGCTATTGACGCTCATGGGGGCCGGTGGAACAGTCGGACTCATTAATCTGACGCATCGTCAGAACTGACCGTGGGGCGGTGAACCTCCTTGGAATTCGGCATCTTCGTTCAGGGATACGTCGGCAAGCGCGCCGAGACCGACCCGCTCGCCGAGCACAAGGCGCTGATGGAGGAGACCGAGTACGTCATCCAGGCGGACCGGTCCGGCTTCAAGTACGCCTGGGCCTCCGAGCACCACTTCCTGGACGAGTACTCGCACCTCTCCGCCAACGACGTCTTCCTCGGGTACCTGGCGCACGCGACCGAGCGGATCCATCTGGGCTCGGGCATCTTCAACCCGCTCGCCCCGGTCAACCACCCGGTGAAGGTCGCCGAGAAGGTCGCGATGCTCGACCACCTCAGCGGCAACCGGTTCGAGTTCGGCAGCGGGCGGGGCGCCGGGTCGCACGAGATCCTCGGGTTCATGCCGGGGGTGACCGACATGAACCACACCAAGGAGCTCTGGGAGGAGACCATCGCCGAGTTCCCCAAGATGTGGCTCCAGGACGAGTACCAGGGTTTCCAGGGCAAGCACTGGTCGCTGCCGCCGAGGAAGGTCCTGCCGAAGCCGTACGGCGGCTCGCACCCGGCGATGTGGTACGCCGCCGGGTCGCCGCCCTCGTACGCCATGGCCGCGAAGAAGGGGCTCGGCGTGCTCGGCTTCAGCGTGCAGAAGGTCTCCGACATGGAGTGGGTGCTGGAGCAGTACAAGACGGCGATCGTGGACGCGGAGCCCGTCGGGGACTTCGTGAACGACAACGTGATGGTGACGACCACGGCGATCTGCGCGCCGACCCACGAGGAGGCGGTGCGGATCGCCGCGAGCGGGGGGCTGCACTATCTGCCCTCGCTGGTGTTCCGGTACCACGACACGTTCCCCCGGCCCGAGGGGTTCCCGGTGTGGCCGGAGACGTTGCCGGAGTACACCGAGGAGTTCGTGGAGGTGCTCATCGAGGAGGAGCTGCTGATCTGCGGGGATCCGGACGAGGTGCTGCGGCAGTGCAAACGGTGGGAGCAGGCCGGGGCGGATCAGCTGAGTTTCGGGTTGCCGGTGGGGGTGCCGAAGGAGGCGACGCTGCAGACGATCCGGCTGGTCGGAGAGCACGTGATTCCCAAGATCGATACGGATCCCGTGCATCGGACTTCGCGGTTCCGGCGGGGTGTTTGAGCGTTCGTTGGCGGGTGCGGCGTGCGTTGTGGCTTGTCGCGCCCACGCGGCGGAGCCGCATATCGACACAGCTCCGCGCCCCTCATAGGGCAACGGACTCGAGGGAGTTGAGTGGTCATGCTCGATCACGTCATCAAGGGCGCGTCCGTCGTGGACGGGACGGGCGCCCCGGCATACACCGCCGACGTCGGCATCCGCGGCGGTCGGATCGCCGTCATCGGCAGCGTCACCGAGGAAGCCCGCACCGCCGAGGACGCCCACGGCCTCGTCCTCACCCCCGGCTTCGTCGATCCCCACACCCACTACGACGCCCAGCTCTTCTGGGACCCGTACGCCACGCCCTCGCTCAACCACGGCGTCACCACCGTCGCGGGCGGGAACTGCGGGTTCACGCTCGCGCCGCTGCACCCCGACCGGCCCGAGGACGCCGACTACACGCGGCGGATGATGTCCAAGGTCGAGGGCATGGCGCTGGTGGCGCTGGAGGAGGGGGCGCCCTGGAGCTGGCACTCCTTCGGGGAGTACCTGGACGCCCTGGAGGGGCAGATCGCCGTCAACGCCGGGTTCATGGTGGGGCACTGTGCGCTGCGGCGGTACGTGATGGGGCCGCAGGCCGTGGGCGGGCAGCCGAGCCAGGAGCAGCTCGCCGCGATGGTGCGGTTGCTGCGGGAGGCCATGTACGCCGGGGCCTGGGGCCTGTCCACGACCCAGTCGACCAGCCACTCCGACGGCGACGGGCAGCCCGTCGCCTCACGGCACGCCCAGCCGGCCGAACTGCTGGCGCTGTCGCGGGCCGTCGGGGAGTGCGAGGGCACGCAGATCGAGGCCATCGTCGCGGGCTGTCTGGATCAGTTCAGCGACGCCGAGATCGACCTGTTCGTCGAGATGAGCGCGGTGGCGGGGCGGCCGCTGAACTGGAACGTGCTGACGATCGACGCGGCCGTTCCCGAGCGCGTGCCCCGGCAGCTCCTGGCGAGTGAGCAGGCGAGGAAGGCGGGCGGCAGGGTCGTGGCCCTCACCATGCCGATCCTCACGCCGATGAACATGTCGCTGGGGACCTTCTGCGCGCTCAACCTCATCCCCGGCTGGGGGCCCGTCCTCGGGCTGCCCGTGCCCGAGCGGATCGAGAAGCTGCGGGACCCGGACGTGCGGGCCGAACTGCTGGGGCGGGCGCAGTCCAAGGAGGCGGGCGTCTTCCGGCGGCTGTCGAACTTCGGGCGGTACGTCATCGGCGACACCTACAGCGAGGCGAACGCCGGGCTGACCGGGCGCGTGGTCAAGGACATCGCCGAGGAGCGCGGGCAGGAGCCCTTCGCGTGCCTGGTGGAGATCTGCGCCAACGACGAGCTGCGCACGGTGCTGTGGCCGATGCCGACCGACAACGACCCGGCGTCCTGGGCCTTGCGGGCCGAGACCTGGCAGCACGAGGACGTGCTGCTCGGCGGGTCCGACGCGGGCGCCCATCTGGACCGGATGTGCGGGGCGCCGTACACGACCCGGTTCCTCGGGGACTGTCTGCGGGGCCGGAAGCTGGTGGGGCTCGAACAGGCCGTGAAGATGCTGACCGACGACCCGGCCCGGCTCTTCGGGCTGCGGGAGCGGGGGCGGATCCGGGAGGGCTGGCACGCGGACCTGGTCCTGCTCGACCCGGAGCGGATCGACGCGGGCCCGGCCACGCTGGTGCACGACCTGCCGGGCGACAGCCCGCGGCTGGACTCCCGGGCGCTGGGCGTGCGGGCCGTGTGGGTCAACGGGGTCGAGGCGATCCGGGACGACGTCGTGACCGGGGCCGTGCCGGGCCGGGTGCTGCGCTCGGGACGGGACACGGAGACGGTGAGCACGAGGTGACGGCACGGCAGTCGCTGTTCGTCGGCGGCTCCTGGGTGGAGCCGGACGGCGGGCACTACGAGGTGATCGACCCGGCGAGCGAGCAGACCGTCGGGTGGGCGCCGGAGGCCTCGCGGGATCAGGTGCTCGCGGCCGGTGCCGCGGCCCGCGAGGCCTTCGGGCCGTGGTCGCGCACCCCACCGGAGGAGCGGGCCGCGATGCTCGGGCGGGCGGCGGGGATCATCGCCGGCCGGCTGAAGGAGTACGCGGAGCTGGCCCGGGCGGAGACCGGCGCGACCACCGGCACCGCACGCGGCATGCAGGTCGGCGTCGCCGCCGCCCGCTTCCGGCGCTACGCACGCGTGGAGCCCGCCGAGTGGGCGATCCCGCCGCAGATCAACGAGGCCGGGCCGATGGGAAAGGCGGGTGTGATGGGCGCCCTGGCCGTCCGGCAGCCCGTCGGCGTCGTCACCTGCGTCACCTCGTACAACAACCCCTGGGCCAACCCGGCCGGAAAGGTCGCGCCCGCCCTGGCCATGGGCAACACGGTCGTGGTGAAACCGGCACCGCAGGATCCGCTGTCGGTCTACCGGATGGCTCAGGCGCTGGAGGAGGCGGGTGTCCCGCCGGGCGTGGTGAACGTCGTGTCCGGCCGGTCGACCGGGGTCGGCGAGGCGGCCGTGGCGTCACCGGACGTCGACATGATCAGCTTCACCGGCTCCACGGCGGTCGGGCAGCGCATCGCCGAGGTGTGCGGGCGCGACATGAAACGGCAGTTGATGGAGCTGGGCGGGAAGGGCGCGGCGCTCGTCTTCGACGACGCCGACCTCGGCTCGGCCGTGGCCGGGATCGGCACCACCTTCTCCTTCTACAGCGGGCAGATCTGCACGGCACCGACGCGGGTGCTGGCGCAGCGGGGGGTCTACGACCGTCTCGTCGAGCAACTGGCCGCCTACGCCCGCTGGTTGAAAGTCGGCGATCCGCGCCAGCCGGACACCGTGGTCGGGCCGGTGATCTCGGCGAGCCACCGGGACCGCGTGGAGTCGTACGTCGAACTGGGCCGGAAGGAGGGCGCGGTGGTGGTGACGGGCGGCGAACGCCCGGACCTGCCCTCGGGCTTCTACGTCGCCCCGACCCTGCTCGCCGACTGCACCAACGACATGCGCGTGGTCCGCGAGGAGATCTTCGGGCCGGTGGTGGCCGTCGTCCCCTTCGACGACGAGGAGGAGGGCATCGCGCTCGCCAACGACACCGACTACGGGCTCATCGACTACGTCTGGTCGGGGGACGTGGCCCGGGCGTTCCGGGTGGCGCGGCGGCTGCGGGCCGGCGGCGTCGGGGTCAACACCGTCGGGCGGAACATGGAGGCGCCGTTCGGCGGCTTCAAGAAGAGCGGCGTCGGCCGGGACGTGGGCTCGTACGCGCTGCACGCCTACAGCGAGGTGCAGGCGATCGTCTGGCCGGGGTGACGCCCCTCAGGTGTCCAGGTCCACCCGTACGGTCAGCAGGTTCGTCCCGAGCGCCCGCACCCCGGCGCTGTTGACCCGGGGCAGCCCCCGCAGCCGCGCCACCGGGTCGTCCTGCGGCATCAGGTGCGCGGTGCCCTCGTGCCACCGCCCGCGGATCCGCACCCGCACCCGCGGATCCGCCTTGATGTTGCGCACGTACTGCGACTTCTCGCCGAACTCCGACACCAGCCAGAAGGAGCCGCCGACGCGGCGCCCGCCCACCGGTGTCTGACGGGGCAGCCCCGAGACGCGGCCCCTCGTCTCCAGGACCGTCTGGAGGGGGAGGCGGCGCAGGAGCGGGTTGAGGCGGCGCTGGACGGCCGTGGTCGCGCGGAACCTCAGGTCGGTGCGGCGGGACATCGTCGGCGGGTCTCCTTCGCACGAAGCTCTCACGGTTTCTGCAATGCTTCCTGCTTCAATGATCCCTGACGCGGCAACGAGGAGAGCGGGTGGCTGCGCGTGCGGATCGTGACCTGGAACCTTTGGTGGCGCTTCGGGCCGTGGCAGACGCGGCAGAAGGCGATCCTCACGGCCCTGCGGGAGCTGCGGCCCGACGTCGTCGGACTGCAGGAGGTGTGGGCGGCCGACGGCGAGAACCTCGCCGAGTGGCTCGCCGGTGAGCTGGGCCTGCACTGCGCCTGGGGCGCCTCGCCCGCCCCGGAGCGCTGGCAGCGGCGCATCGGGGACCCCACGGTCGGCATAGGCAACGCCGTGCTCAGCAGATGGCCGGTCGTCGACCAGGACGTGCTGCCGCTGCCCGCCCCCGCCGACACGGACGACGGCCGGCTGGCCCTCTACGCCCGACTGGCCGGCCCCGACCACGAAGTGCCCTTCTTCACCGCCCACTTCAGCTCCGCCCCGGACGCTTCGGCGGTCCGCTGCGGCCAGGCCGCAGCGCTCGCCGCCTTCGTCGCCCGGCACCGCGGCGACACCCCCTTCCCGCCCGTCGTCACGGGAGACCTCAACGCCTGGCCCGACTCCGACGAGGTCCGTCTCCTCGGCGGCTACAAGACCGCCCCGGCCGTGCCCGGCCAGGTGTTCCTGGACGCGTGGGAGTACGCCGACCCGGCCACCCCGGCAGTGACCTGGGACCCGGCCAATCCCTACGTGGCACGTACCTGGGAGCCCGGCGCGCGCATCGACTACATCCACGTCGGCCCGCCCGGCCCCGGCGGACTCGGCCACGTACGGGCCGTCCGGAGGGCCTGCGACGGCCCGGTCGACGGGATCTGGCCCTCCGACCACACGGCGGTCGTCGCCGACCTGGCGGACACGTTCTGTCGCTCCTCTGCAGACAGGCATTGTTCACCCGCTGCCCATGCATCTCCGACTACTTTGAGCCAGAGCCGTCCACACTGATATCTCAAACGGTGTCCATACCGGCAGATATAGGGGCATCCGAGGCCAGTCTTCTGAAATCCGGTGTCCGAAAGTACCTCTTGACAGGTCCCTTACATTCGAAGGTAACTTGGATGATCTTGGGGAGATGCGTTCAAGGGATGGAAAAGAAATGAAGATGAAGCACCTCGTGCTGTCGGCGATTGTGAGTGCAGTCGCTCTGACCATGGGATCCGCTGGTGTTTCCGCAGCCGACAGTCCCTACGACTGTCCCGAACAGGAAGCTTGCTTCTACTACAACTCGGGCTTGGGTGGCGCCCTCGCCTGGGACAATGGCGAAAACATCGCGAACTACGGCACGATGAAGTTCCTGTCCGCTCAGTCCGGGAGTGGTGGCGAGAACGGCTTCGGTCAGTACGTCAAGAACAACACGGCGTCGATCAGCTCGGGTAACGACCCCGGTGGTTACCGGGTGTACTTCAACAGCAATTATGCCGGCGTCTACCAGACCATCGGCGGCAACAGTTGGGCGAACCTGAACTTCCAGCTGAAGAACAACAATGCGTCCGGCCGGCACCTGTAGGGTTTTCCTGCCTGCCACGCTCAACCGTTGAAACGGCCCTTGGAGACCTCTCCAAGGGCCGCTTGAATTTGCAGTGAGAGCCGATCGAGGAACCATGTTTCACGCAAAAGAGACCACCGATATTGCGCTACGGCTGCGAAGTGCCTCGGTGGGGCTACTGCTGATCGCATGTTGCGGGTGCACTATGCACGACGGCGGAGCCGCCGGTGGTAGCAGTGGCGGAGCCTCGGAGAATTCTGCCGCGCCGAAGATTGTCAGTGCAGCTGAAATGAGACTGCCGATTGAACAGTACATGTTCACTAACAGTCAGCGCGGCAGAATAGTGGAGGCGAAGGAAAAAGTAATAGAGCTCTGTGTGCAACGCTTCGGGCTCACGTATGAGCCTTCGGAGCAGTCCAGGTCATTCCAGCCCGAGACTTTGACCGCCCTCCGCTACGGCATCACCAGCGAGTCCGACGCCGCCGATTACGGCTACCGGCCCGCAGGGAGTGAAGGCTCGACCGCTCCGGTCAAGCCGAAGCCCGTTACAAAAGAAGTCAAGATGCTGCTCAAGGGCACCACGGTCGCTGGTGAGTACAGGGGGCGCACCGTGCCCGAGGGGGGTTGCATAGGTGAATCAAGAAGGGCGCTCCAGGATACGGAAAAAGACGGCGGAGGCGGTGATGCCGAAGTGTCGAACAAAATCAACGCGAATAGCTGGCAGTTGTCGTACCAGGACAAGAGGGTGCGGGTCGTATTCAATAAGTGGGCCCATTGTATGCAGCGTGCCGGGCATCATTACGCCGACCCGATGGAGGCAAACAACGATCCGCGGTGGAGAAAGACCGCATCGGCCACGAGTGACGAGAAGAAGGTCGCGGTGGCCGATGCGCGATGCAAAAAGGCCTACAACGTGGTAGGGACCTGGTACGCGAGTGACAGGGCGTATCAGGAGAGAATGATCAAAGAGCACTCCGCGGAGCTGAAATCGGTGCGGGAGAAAATTAAAAGGCAGACTCGTCTGGCCACCTCAATCGTGGATGACTGAGGTCTGCGTAGTGGCACCGGGAGGGGATTGCCGCGCAGGTAACTCTCGGCGTCCGAGAAAGATCGGGTTGGTGAACGCCGCCAGCGGCCCGGGCAGTGGTCCCGCCGCCGCCTCGTGCCGCAGCTCGGCCCGTACGTACGCCGCGTAGGACGGAGTCGTCCGCCACTCGACCACGCCCGAGCCGGAGACCGGCAGCGGAGCGCTGGTGTGCAGCACACCCTGGTCGGTGACGAGGCGGACCGTGCAGCGCGGGGCGCCGGTGACCTCCAGGCGGACGGTGACCGGGGTGTCGCGGCCGACGGTGAGCCGCTCGCCGATGCCCGCGTGCTCGCCGCGTCCGCCGGACGCCCGCAGCGACAGCGCGACCCGCGCGGACTCGGCGATGTAGGACCGTCCCGCCCGGATGCCCTCCTGGATCGCCTCCCTGGTCAGGTCGTCGGCCAGGACGACCGTCTGGGGGCTGCCCACCGCGTCCGGGGAGCGGTGGGCGTCGCTGCTGCCCATCGCCGGGAGCCAGCCGCGCCCGTCCCGCACGGACGCCACGAGCATGCTGTCCCAGTCGGCCAGCGCCACCTCGTCGTCGGGCGTGTAGGGGCCGTTCCACACCTCGACCGCGTCCGCCTCGGCGAAGCCGAACTTCCAGTTGCAGCCGACGCAGGTGGCGTGCGGGTGGGCCGGGACGACCAGGCCGCCGGCGCGGCGGATCTGCCGGGCGAACCGGCCGAAGCGGTTGTCGCGGGCCCGGTAGCGCCAGTCGATGAAGGTGCCCGGGTCGGTGCCGAGCGCGACGACGTGCCCGTTGCGGGTGGTGATCTCCTCGCCCAGCATGACGAGCAGGTCGTCCCCGGCCACGTCGGCCCAGTGGGCGTGCGCCGAGTGCGTGTTGTGCTCGGAGGAGTTGATGAAGTCCAGGCCGGCGGCCCGGGCCAGTTCCCCGATCTCGGCGGGGGTGCGGCGGCCGTCGGAGTGCCAGGAGTGCAGATGGCAGTCACCCCGGTACCAGGCCCGCCCCCGGCCCCTCGCGCGCTCCGGCGGATACACCGGCCGGGCGGCCTCGCCCGGCTCCCCGTACGTCAGCGTGATCGTGATCTCGTACGACAGGCCCTGCGGGGCGACCGTGTACGGGCCGAGCGCGATGTGCCAGGTGCCCTCGCGCACCGGGCCCGGGATGTACCCCGGGGTGGCGTCGTCCGCGCGGATGAAGAACTCGGTGCGCGCCCCGCCCGACCAGCCGCGAAAGCCCCGGCCGCCGAGCTCGGTGCCGCGGTCGTCGAAGACGCCGATGTCGAGGGCGTTGCCCGTGGTGCCGGCCGGGACGGGCGGCCGGTCGTAGGCGTAGGCGACCTTGAGCTCCCGGACACCGGCCGGGACCTCGACGGGCACGTACACGAAGTCCGGGGAGCCGGGCGGCAGCGTGCCGCGCACGGTCCTGCTCTCCTGGTCCCCGTCGGCCGCTGCAGCGAAGCTCACGCTTCCCAACGTAAGCGCGGCCGCCGCTCCCGTCACGAACAGAGCGCGCCGGCCGAGCCCGCCGTGGCTGTCCTCGCACATGCTGCTGCTCCCCAGGTGTCGTCGGTGACAAGGCATGGGTGGTGCGGGGGTGGTGCGTGCAACCCTTGTATTGGGCCGTGAACCGGCGTGCAAGGGAAGGGAATTGGAGGGCGTGCAATAGGAGAACAGGCCGGGGGCGGACTTCGCCCGGCGGATGCCGATCGGTTGGCATGGACAGTCGGATCTCCCCAGCGTTGGCGGCTGCGCATCTCGGTAGCTGGTCATTGCTGGGCGGCGGGTCCCTCGTCCGGGTGAACGGGACCTGGTTGCTGGAATCTCGCGTGTGCAGGAACGCATGCTCGGTTGTGGCAACTGAGTTCGTGGTGATCCGGGGAGAGGGGGAGGCCTGTGGCGCGTCGGGGCGGAACGAGGCGTGGGTTGCGTACGATCGCGCCCCCCTTCACGGTGGCGGCACCCACGGGTGCCCGGATCCGGGACCGGCTGCGTGTCGATGGCACGGACGAGCAGGTCCTCACCCTGGTCGGGGAGCACCTCGGCCGTCATCAGCGGGCGGACTTCGCTGAACGCCTCGCGCTCGGCCTGGTGCCGGTGAAGGGCAACCGGCGGGCCGAGCGGAAGAAGAAGCTGACGGTGGTGTCGTCGTCGCGCTGGGCGGGCGCCATGACGAGGGCGAGTGAGGACCAGTACCAGCTGTCTCTGCGCTGTCTGTACGGCGAGCGCGTCGCACTGCGTCGCGCTGTGCAGGCGATCACCCAGCGCCTCGCCGTCCCGTGCGGGCAGCGCAGGGGCAGGGTGCGCGGTTACGCGGACCAGAAGGAACGCTTCCAAAAGCAGCGTCGCCTTCAGATACTCCAGCGGCGCCTGGCCGTGGTGGAGCAGCGCCTCGCCGAAGGATGCCCGGCTGTCGTGGTGGGCGGGCGGCGCTTGCTGCATGCTCGCCACCACCTGGCCGAGGCCGGACTGAGCCTTGCTCAGTGGCGCAAGCGGTGGGAGGCGGCACGTCTGTTCCTCACCGCCGACGGCGAGTCGGGGGCGCCGCACGGCAACTACACCATCTGCGTAGACCCGGCGGACGGCAGCGTGACGATCGTGCTGCCCGAGCCGATGCGGCATCTCGCCAACGTCCCTCGCGGCCGCTACCGGCTGGGGAGCGTCGTCGCCTTCTCCCACTTGCGGCAGGAGTGGCTGGACCGCGTCACCGCCAACCGGGCAGTGCGCTACGACATCGTGTACGACCCAGCCCGTGCGCGCTGGTACCTCGACGCCTCGTGGGCCACCGCCACCACCGTGCCGCCCGCACCGCAGGAGATCCGGGCGGCTGGTGCGCGGCTGCTCGCCGTCGACCTCAACGCGGATCATCTGGCCGCCTGCGTCCTCGACCCTCACGGCAACCCCGTCGGCCGGCCCGTCACTGTCCCCATGGACCTGACCGGCCCCGCGTCCATGCGCGACGGCCACCTGCGGGCCGCGATCACCGCCCTGGCCTCACTCGCCGAAGAACACGGCTGCGCCGGAATCGTGATCGAGAACCTTGGGTTCACCGACGCCCGCACCACCGGCCGCGAAACCATGGGACGCGGACGGCGCGGCAAGCGCTTCCGTCGCACGGTCGCAGGCATCCCCACTGCCCGCTTCCGTGAGCGGCTGCGCGGCATTGCCTACCACCGCGGCCTGGTCGTCATCAGCGTCGACCCGGCCTACACCTCCCGCTGGGGAGCCGCCCACTGGCAGCAGCCTCTCCAGCAGCAGAACAAGCAGACCACGGTGACGCGGCACCACGCCGCCGCCGTGGCCATCGGACGGCGCGGCCTGGGCCACAGGATCCGGCGTCGGTCAGGTGTGACCGCCAACGACCAGAGGATCGTCACGCGGAGAGCTACCGGCCAGACCGGACCCGGACCCAGGCCGCGCGGGACCACGAGCCCACCCAGGACAACGGGCACGCCCCACGAGGGCTGTAGGACCCGGCTGAACCGAGATGACCAGCTCGTGCTGTTCCCCGTGCCCAAGACCGTTCGGGGTGCACCCGGCGCCAGATGCCTCACACCTGGCCCGGATTGCATTGCTCGGCCAACACCGGTTGACAATGCTAGGAATGGTAGTGATTAGGTCATGCGCATCGCCGTGACGATCTTCCTCACCGACGAGACGATCACCCCGACCCGGCTGGCCCGGGAGCTGGAGGACCGCGGTTTCGCGGGGCTGTATCTGCCCGAGCACACCCACATCCCCGTCGAGCGGACCACCCCGTACCCGGCCGGGGGCGACCTGCCGCCCGAGTACGGCCGCACCCTCGACCCGTTCGTGGCCCTCGGCCAGGCCGCCGCCGTCACCGAGCGGCTCGGGCTCGGCACGGGCATCACGCTCGTCGCCCAGCACGACCCGATCGACCTGGCCAAGCAGGTCGCGACCCTCGACCATCTCTCCGGCGGCCGGTTCACCCTGGGGCTCGGCTTCGGCTGGAACGTCGAGGAGGCCGCCGATCACGGCGTGCGCTGGAGCACCCGGCGCGAGCTGGTCCGGGACCGGATGGCGCTGATGCGGGCCCTGTGGTCGCAGGAGCCGGTCGCCCACGAGGGCGAGTTCGGCAGCGTCCGGGCCAGCCACGCGTATCCGAAGCCCGTGCAGAAGCCGCGCGGCCCGGTCGTCGGCCCGCGCACGCTCGTCGGCGGGGCCGCCGGGCCCAAGCTGTTCGCCCACATCAGCGAGTACGCCGACGGCTGGCTGCCGATCGGAGGCCGCGGCCTCGGCGAGGCGCTGCCGGTCCTGCGCACCGCCTGGGCCGACGCCGGCCGCGACCCCCAGGCCCTCCAGGTCGTCCCCTACGCCGTCCACCCCAGCCCGGGCAAGCTCGCCCACTACGCCGACCTCGGCATCGAGGAGGTCGTGGCGCAGCTGCCTCCGGCGGGGGAGGCGGAGGTGCTGAAGACGCTGGACGGCCTCGCCGTCCATCTCTGACAACTCCCTTGCCCGGCAGGCTGGTTGGCCCCCTCTACTAAACTACCGTTCAGTTCACCACGGGGGGAGAGCGCGTCATGCGGCTTGCCTGGGTTTCCTGGCTCCTGCGTCATTTCACCGAGTACGGCTACAGCCAGGGGCTGTTGCGCGCCGCGATCGGCACGACGGCCGTGCTGGTGACCGCCGCGCTGGTCTGGTTCGCCCTGCACCGCCACAGACCGGCCGCCGTCGCCGCCGCCGGTCTCACCTCGGCCCTGGGCATAGGGTGGCTGGCCTTCCACTGACGGGGCTTCCCCGGCTCTGATCAGCGCACTCGTATGCTCGAAGGATGACGACTTCCGCGACCTCCGGAACCGGCCCCACCGACAACTCCATGCGTCGCGCCCTGAAACGGGCCAGGGACGGTGTCTCGCTCGATGTCGCCGAGGCGGCGGTGCTGCTCCAGGCGCGGGGTGAGCGGCTGGAGGACCTGGCGGCCTCGGCCGCCCGGGTGCGGGACGCGGGCCTGGCGGCGGCCGGTCGGCCGGGCGTCATCACGTACTCGAAGAGCGTCTTCATCCCGCTGACGCGGCTGTGCCGGGACAAGTGCCACTACTGCACGTTCGTCACCGTCCCGGGCAAGCTGCGCCGGGACGGCCACGGGATGTTCATGTCCCCGGACGAGGTGCTGGACATCGCACGCAAGGGCGCGGCCCTCGGCTGCAAGGAAGCCCTCATCACCCTCGGCGACAAGCCGGAGGACCGCTGGCCGGAGGCCCGCGAGTGGCTCGACGCGCACGGCTACGACGACACCATCGCCTACGTCCGTGCCATCTCCATCCGCATCCTGGAGGAGACGGGACTGCTCCCGCATCTGAACCCGGGCGTCATGAGCTGGACGGACTTCCAGCGTCTGAAGCCGGTCGCGCCCAGCATGGGCATGATGCTGGAGACGACGGCGACCCGCCTCTGGTCGGAGCCGGGCGGACCCCACCACGGCTCCCCGGACAAGGAGCCCGCCGTCCGCCTGCGCGTGCTGGAGGACGCCGGGCGGTCCTCCGTCCCCTTCACCTCGGGCGTCCTCATAGGCATCGGCGAGACCTACGAGGAGCGCGCCGAGTCGCTGTTCGCGCTGCGGAAGGTGTCCCGGGCCTACCACGGCGTCCAGGAACTGATCATCCAGAACTTCCGTGCCAAGCCGGACACCGCGATGCGCGGCATGCCCGACGCGGAACTCGACGAACTGGTCGCCACGGTGGCCGTCGCCCGGCTCCTCATGGGACCGTCGGGCTGCATCCAGGCCCCTCCCAACCTCGTCGACGACGAGTACGAGCGGCTGATCGGCGCCGGTATCGACGACTGGGGCGGGGTCTCCCCGCTCACCATCGACCACGTCAACCCCGAGCGCCCCTGGCCGCAGATCGAGCAGCTCGCCGAGAAGTCCCGCGCTGCCGGTTTCGAGCTGCGCGAGCGCCTGTGCGTGTACCCGGAGTTCGTGCGGCGCGGCGAGCCCTGGCTGGACCCGCGGCTGCGCCCGCACGTGGCCGCGCTGGCCGACCCGGAGACCGGCCTCGCCCGACCCGAGGCCCTGCCCGAGGGCCTGCCGTGGCAGGAGCCGGAGGAGGTCTTCACGGCGTCCGGCCGCACCGACCTGCACTCCTCGATCGACTCCGAGGGCCGTACGTCGGACCGCCGGGACGACTTCGACGAGGTGTACGGCGACTGGGGCGCCCTGCGCGAGGCCGCCGCCCCGGGCATGGTCCCCGAGCGCATCGACACCGACGTGCGCGAGGCCCTGCGCACGGCGGCCGACGATCCCACGAAGCTCACCGACGACGAGGCGCTGGCCCTGCTGCACGCGGACGGCCCGGCGCTGGACGCCCTCGCCCGGGTCGCCGACGACGTACGGAAGTCGGCCGTCGGCGACGACGTCACCTACATCGTCACCCGCAACATCAACTTCACCAACGTCTGCTACACCGGCTGCCGCTTCTGCGCGTTCGCCCAGCGCCGCACGGACGCCGACGCCTACACCCTCTCCCTCGACCAGGTCGCCGACCGGGCCCAGCAGGCCTGGGACGTGGGCGCGGTGGAGGTCTGCATGCAGGGCGGCATCCACCCGGACCTGCCGGGCACGGCGTACTTCGACATCGCGCGGGCCGTGAAGGAACGCGTCCCGGGCATGCATGTGCACGCCTTCTCGCCGATGGAGGTCGTCAACGGCGCGACCCGCACCGGCATGTCGATCCGTGAGTGGCTGACCGCCGCCAAGGAGGCCGGCCTGGACACCATCCCGGGCACGGCCGCCGAGATCCTCGACGACGAGGTCCGCTGGATCCTCACCAAGGGCAAGCTGCCCGCGGCCGACTGGATCGACGTCGTGACGACGGCCCACGAGCTGGGCATCCGCTCGTCCTCGACGATGATGTACGGCCATGTCGACCAGCCCCGGCACTGGCTCGGGCACCTGCGCACCCTCGCGGGCATCCAGCAGCGCACGGGCGGCTTCACCGAGTTCGTGACGCTGCCGTTCGTGCACACCAACGCGCCGGTCTACCTCGCGGGGATCGCCCGCCCGGGCCCGACCATGCGGGACAACCGCGCGGTCACGGCCATGGCCCGGCTGCTGCTGCACCCGTACATCCCCAACATCCAGACCAGCTGGGTGAAGCTGGGCACGGAGGGCGCGGCCGAGATGCTCCGCTCGGGTGCGAACGACCTCGGCGGGACCCTCATGGAGGAGACCATCTCCCGCATGGCGGGCTCGTCGTACGGGTCGTACAAGTCGGTGAAGGACCTCATCGCGGTGGCGGATGCCGCGGGCCGTCCCGCCAGGGCCCGGAACACCCTGTACGGGGCGGTCTCCGAGGAGCGGCAGCGGGCGGCGGCCGCGTCGGACGGGCATCTGCCCCAGCTGCTGCCGGTGCTGGACTGACGCGCTACTGGCCCCCGGCGTCCGCCGGCTGCTGCGCCGTGAGGGTGCGGTCGGCCGTGGCGCCGGGGCTCGCCGGGCGCGGGGGAGCCGTGCCGCGGCCCGCCCAGAGCAGGACGAGGCCGAGGGCGCAGGCGATGGCCGGCCAGTAGACGTAGCGGAAGTCCGTCGCGGGCATGATCGGCAGATAGCCGAGGATGTAGGCCGCCGAGCTGATGCCGAGCGCCCGGATCGGCATCGCGAACGCGCCCTTGCCGGGCTGGACGGCGAGCACGAGCGCGACCGCGAGCCAGAACCAGCCGCGGAACAGCCAGGGCAGGTCCTCGACGGTGCCGTTGACGTACGCGCCGAGCATGTCCTCCAGCCGCGGGTGCGCCACCTCGACGCCCAGGTCGTTGCGGGTGATGCCCGCCTTGTACGCGTAGTCGGTCTCGAACAGCAGGGTCGTGAAGAGCAGCAGCCGGTACTGGAGGTACTGCGGCACGTGCCCGCTCATCTCCCGCAGCCACAGGGACGTGAGCGCGCCGGAGTCCCCGCGCAGCCCGTCCGCCGGGCGCTGGTAGCAGGCCCAGTAGGCGTCCGAGAGGGCGCCGACGCGCTCGCACTCCCGCGCGGAGGCCACGAGCCGGTCCCGCAGGGCGGGTGACACGTCCGCCGATCGGAGCTCGTCCACGGTCAGCACGTGGACGAGGTCGTCGAGCATGATCTGCGCGCCCTGCTTGGTCTGCAGCGGCGCGGCGAACAGGGAGATGGCGGCGGCGGGTACGACGAGCCCGGCCACGAGAGCCGCCGTGCACGTCATCCACGTACGGCGTCCGGGCGTGCCCCACAGCGCGAGGACCAGCATGACGAAGACGGGGATCGCGGCGAGGAAGGCGTTCTTGCGCACCAGCATGGCGTAGGCGAGGAACAGCACGCCCAGCCAGAGCAGGCCCCAGCGGACGGCGGGGCGCAGATCCGCCCCGCGCTGCCGCAGCCGCAGCCCGGTGAAGGCGACCGCGCACGCGGCGAGCAGCGCGAACGCCGCGTGGACGTCCTTCCACACCACCCCGACGAACGTCAGCACGAACGGGGCGGGCCCGAGACCCAGCACGGCGAGCGAACCGCCCCGGCTGCCGGTCAGCGCCCACACGCACCAGGCCAGCACCCACAGCGCGCCCCAGAAGACGAGGGACTGCACCACGAGCATCGACGTGATCGAGCCGGTCACGGCGATGAGCGCCCGCCACACCAGGCTCAGCACGGGCGGATGCCAGTCGGTCAGGGGCCGCTCGCCCTCGGCCTGCCGGAGCTGGTCGAGGCTGTCGGGACTCAGATAGCCGGGGGCGAAGACGAGGATCGTGGCCAGGCAGCAGACCGCGGCGACGGCGGCCAGCCCCCACACCCAGCGCTGCCGCTCCCACCCCGTCCATCCTGTTTGTCCCATATGCCGGATGCTAACGGGTCGTCGGGCTCCGGCCGGTCAGGGTGCGACGAAGACGTAGCGCCGGTAGGCGTAGAAGCGGAACAGGGTCGCGAGGACCCAGCCGAGGATGCGGGCGGTGTTGTCGCTGAGCGCCGAGTCCAGCCCGAGCAGTTGCCGGGAGGCGAAGACCGTGCCCGCGGTGATGGCGAGCCCCACTCCGTTCGCGACGAGGAACAGCACGAGTTCGCGGGTCACCTTCCCGCCGTGCTGGTCGCGGTAGGTCCAGTAGCGGTTCCCGACCCAGCTGAACAGCGCGGCCGCGGCCGTCGCGATGACGGAAGCCTGCACCGGAGCGGTCCGCATCACCCCGCCCTGCGCACCGCCGGGCAGACCGAAGACGAGCAGGTTGTAGCCGCCGTTGTCGACGACGAAGGCCAGGGCCCCGATGACCCCGAACTTGGCGGCCTCGCGCCAGATGCCCTTGATGGCGTCGCGCGCACGCAGCGTCACGGAGTCGAGGACCGGCACACGGCGAGAGTAACGACCCGGCGCGTTCCATCCACTCAGGCGCGCTCATATCGCACTATTTCCAACTGTGTGAGGTGCTGACTGTGTGAGGAACCGGTCCGAGTGAGGAGTGGTCGTGGAACCGACGATCGCGTGTGTCGTGCCGTGCCACAACGAGGAGGCGGCCGTCGGCAAGGTGGTCCGCGACCTGCGCGCCGCCCTCCCCGAGGCCGTCGTCTACGTGTACGACAACGCCTCCACCGACCGCACCGTGCAGGTCGCCCGGGAGGCCGGCGCGATCGTCCGGCAGGAGACCCGCAAGGGCAAGGGCAACGTCATCCGCCGCGCCTTCGCCGACGTCGACGCCGACGCGCTGCTCATCATCGACGGCGACGACACCTACGACGCCTCCCGCGCCCGCGACCTGGTGGACCTGCTCTTCGAGGGACCGTACGACCAGGTCGTCGGAGCCCGCCGGGTGACGGTCGACGGGGCCTACCGGGCCGGGCACGCGGTCGGCAACAAACTGCTCACCGGGGCGGTGCGGTCCCTGTTCGGCAACGACGTGACCGACATGCTCAGCGGCTACCGGGTCTTCTCGCGACGCTTCGTGAAGTCCTTCCCGGCGCTGGCCCGGGAGTTCGAGACCGAGACCGAGATGACGATCCACGCGCTGCACCTGCGGCTCCCCACCGCGGAGGTGGTCGTGGACTACCGCGTCCGGCCCGCCGGCGGCGAGAGCAAGCTGCGCACCTACCGGGACGGCTGGCGCATCCTGCGGGTCATCCTCGACCTCGCGCGGCGCGAGCGGCCCTCGCTGGTCCACACCGTGCTCGCGGGCGTGCTCGCCCTGGTCTCGGTCATCCTCGGCATCCCCGTGATCGCCGACTTCGTCGAGACGGGCACCGTGCCCCGGGTCCCCACGGCGATCCTCGCCGCCGCGATCATGACCATCGCGGCGCTCGTGCTGCTCGTGGGCTACATCCTGGAGTCGCTCATGCACATGCGCCAGGAGCAGACCCGGCTGGTGCACCTCTCCTACCCGGCCCCGGTACGGACACCGCGCTACGCCGCCCGCGGCGCCGGCACGGGCCCGGTCCCGGTCCGCAAGACCGCCGGCGGCCCCTGAGGGATCCGGGGCCCCTGAGGGAGCCGGGGGAGCGGCGGGCGCGCAGTACGATGATCGGAACCCCGTTGCGGTGCGGGGTCCCGTGACTGAGGAGATGCGTGCCGGTGCCTGCCCGACTTCCTTCGTGGGCCTGGGTGACCGGGCTGACCGTGGGAGCGATAGCCGCGGTGACGGTCCTGGGCGTGCAGGCGGACCGGGGCTCGCACCCCACCGCCACCTCGGCCAAGCCGAGCAGCACGGCCTCGACGCAGCCCACCCCCACGGCGTCGGTCCCGGCGAAGGTGCCCGACGGCTCCGGCACCGGCCGGCGCATCGTCTACTCCCTCGGTGAGAAGCGGGTGTGGCTGGTCGACGCGAGCGAGGCGACCCGCCGGACGTTCAGCGTCTGGCCGGGCTCGGTCAGCCCCGACCCGGGCAGCTACACGGTGTCGTCGCGCAACGCGGCCACGACCGGCTCGGACGGCGTCCAGATCGAGCACATCATGTACTTCGCCGCGAAGTCCGGGATCTCCGTCGCCTTCTCCAACGCGGTCGACGGGGCCTCGCCGCCGCCGGCCGCCTCCGGCACCAAGACGGGCGGAGTCAGGATGCGGAAGGCGGACGGCACGGCATTGTGGGCGTTCGGCACGGTCGGCACGACCGTGACCGTGGTCAAGTAGCGGGCGTCTCCCTCGGGGCCGAGAGCTGGTTGACGATCAGCACGACCCCGCTGAACAGGAAGATGCGGGTCGCGGCGTCCAGCCCGTTCCAGCTCTTGGACTGCCACATCGAGAACCACTCACCGCCGATCGCGATGAACCCGGCCCCGAACAGCAGCATCACCATCAGCAGCCCGTACGTGGACATCCGCCGGGCACGCAGGTCATCGCGTCTGGCCCACAGCCAGCTCCCGTATATGAGGACCAGCGCGGCGACGGTCTCCCAGACGATGATCCCGACGTAGGCGGCGTCCTGGAGCCCCTGGCTCGTGACGGCCCGCCACATCAGGTCCTCGTCCTTGAACGTGGTGTCCATGGCCAGCACGTGCCGGACGAACTGCTGGTTGGTCCCGAAGTCGGTGATGTTCCCGAACGCGACGAGCGCCATGTAGAGGGCGATGGTCGCGGTGAGCAGGGTGGCGGCGAGCGACAACGCGCCGCGTGATGTGGAGGTGGCCATGCCGATCATTGTCCCCGCGCGCGGCCCTCCGGTGTACCCCACGGCAGTTGAGCGAGAATGACGGCCGAGGCCGACCGCGCGAGACGAGGGGAACGTACGGATGGCGCAGGCGAGACCGTCCCTGCAGGAGCTGATACGGCAGCGCAGCCGGGCCGGTTTCGTCGGCCGCTCCGCCGAACGCGCCGCCTTCCGCGCCAACTTCGGCACCGCCCCGGAGGACGAACGCCACCGTTTCCGCTTCCACGTGCACGGCAACGCCGGCGTCGGAAAGACCTTCCTGCTGCGGGAGTTGGAGCACATCGCCCGCGAACAGGGCGCGCTGACGGCGTACGTCGACGACAGCGCGGGCAGCGTGCCGGAGGCGATGGCGGACATCAGCCGCCAGTTCGCCGCCCAGGGCAGGCGGTTGAAGGAGCTGGACCGCCTGCTCGCCGCGCACCGCGAACGCCGGCACGAGGCGGAACTGGCCGCGCTGGCGGTCCTGGACCCGCAGCCGGAGGAGGGCGGACCGTCCGCGGGCGGGAGGATGGCGGCGCGGGCCGGGGTGGTCGCCGCCGGGATGGTGCCGGTGGTCGGTCCGCTGGCGGGCATGCTGGACGCGGAGCAACTCGCCCACGGCGCCGACCGGTTGCGCGCGAGCCTCATCACCCGCTTCCGCAACCACGAGGACCTCCAGCTGGTCCTCGCCCCCGAGCAGGTGCTCACACCGGTACTCCTGCGCGAACTGTCGGACACGACCGCGCCGTGGATCGCCCTCTTCCTGGACACGTACGAGCGGACGGGCCCGTACCTGGACCCCTGGCTGCACGAGACGATGACGACGGACCGCCACGGCGCCGTGCCCGCCACGACGGTGGTGGTCACGGCGGGCCGGACCCCCCTGGACCCGGTCCGCTGGGGCGGGTTGGCGGACTTCGTGACGGACCTCCCGCTCGCCCCCTTCACGGAGACGGAGGCACGCGCCCTGATGGCCACCAAGGGCGTGACCGCCGAACCGGTCGTCGAGGAGGTGCTGCGCCTCACGGGCGGGCTCCCCGTCCTGGTCTCGACCCTCGCCGAGTCCCGCCCCACCGACCCGGACCAGGTGGGCGACCCGAGCGCGACGGCCGTGGAGCGCTTCCTCAGATGGGAGGAGAACCCGGCCCGACGGGCCGCCGCCCTGTCCTGCGCGCTGCCGAGGTGGCTGGACGGGGATGTGTTCCGGGCGGTGGCGGAGTGCCCGGAGGAGGATCCGGAGCAGGTGTGGGCGTGGCTGCGGGGAATGCCGTTCGTCAGCGACCGCGACGGGGAACGCCTGCGTTACCACGACGTCGTACGGGCACCGATGCTGCGCGCGGAGCGCCGCCGGTCCCCGCGGGGGTGGACGCAACGGCAGCGCGGGCTGGCGGAGTTGTTCGGAGGCTGGCGGGAGGAGACCGGGGCAGGCCGCGGCACCGGGGAACTGTGGGCGGACGAGGCGTGGCGGGAACTGCGGCTGGAGGAGACGTATCACCTGTTGTGCGCGGGAGAACGGGACGCGCTCCCCCAGGCGTTGCGGGACTTCGTCCAGGCGTGCGACGCGGGCGTGGCCGTGGCCGGGCGGTGGGCCCGAGCGCTGGTGGACGCCGGAGGGGACGCGGACGCGGAGGCGACGTCCCGGTGGGGGACCGAGCTGACGGCGGCCCTCGACACGGAGGGAATCACCGCCGCCCTCGGACTGCTGCTGCGCCGCGCGGGACTCGACGCGCCGACTCAGGCCAGGGCCCGGATCGTCCGGGGCGACGAGCTGCGCGGCGACGGCGCGTACGCGCTGGCCCTCACCGAGTACGACCGGGCCATCGACCTGGACCCGGAGTCGGCCGTCGCCTACCGGAACCGGTCCGGTATCCGGGGAGACCTGGGCGACCACGACGGGGCGATCGCCGACCTGGACCGAGCCGTCGCCCTGGAACCGGGCAACGCCTGGTACGTCGCCTTGCGCGGTGAACACCATCGGATCGCCGGACGCGACGCCGAGGCGATCCGGGACCTGACCGAAGCCATCCGCCTCGACCCCGCCCTCGAGTTCGCGTGGGCCTCCCGGGGCGCCACGCGCGGGCGCGCCGGAGACCCGGACGCGGCCCTCGCCGACCTGGGACGGGCGCTGGACCTCAACCCGGACTACGCATGGGCGTTCGCCCGCCGCGCCCGGGTGTGGCGCGCGCGGGGCGACTCCCACCGCCAACTGGCCGACCTCGACCGGGCCCTCGCCCTCAGTCCGGACTGGCCCTGGGCCCGCTGCGAACGAGGCGACGCGCTGCGGGTCGCGGGCCGCGACGAGGAGGCGGTCGCCGACCTGGACATCGCGCTGGCCCTGGACCCCGCGTACACGTCGGCGTACGCGAGCCGGGGGGAGTCCCTGGCCCGGCTGGGCCGCCACGCGGAGGCCCTGGCCGCCCTGAACAAGGCGGTGGAGATGCGGCCGGGTTACGTCTGGGCGCTGTGCCGCCGGGCCGTTCTCCAAGCGGTCATGGGGCGTCCGGAGGAGGCCCGGGCAGATGTGGAGCGCGTGCGGGAACTGGACGCCGGGGCGGTGTCGGCACTGGTCAGCGAGCTGCCGTGAACTCCAGGAACTCGGACCAGGCACCGCCGGTGAAGGACAGCCGGGCGCCGTCCTTGTTCTTGGAGTCGCGGATGTGGATGGTGGGGTGCGCTATCGCGATTTCGACGCAGTCCGGTCCGTCGTTGCCGCTGTAGCTGCTCTTGACCCATGTCAGCGGGGTGGGCGTCATGTCTCTTCTCCCAGCACTTTCTCGATGAAGGTGAGCGAATCACGGGGCGAGAGGGCCTGCGCCCGGATCATGCCATAGCGCATATCGAGGATCTGGACCTCTTTCGGATCACTGATCACCCGGTCGTACAGCTGGCTTTCCGTGTGGCCGAGTGCCTTGCCGTCCTGGAGCTTCAGCAGCCGGAACGAGCCCATCACCGCTGCGTGGTCCTCCCGGCGCATGGGCATCACCTGGATCTCGACGTGCCGCAACTCGGCGACCTCCAACAGGTGTTCGAGCTGACGGTGCAGCACCATTTTGCCCCCGAGGGGCCGCCGCAGTGTCATCTCTTCCTGGACAAAGGTGACCAGAGGGCGGGGCACCCGATCGAAGACCGCCTTCCGAGCCATGCGCGCGGCCACGTGGCGCTCGATCTCGTCCTCGGTGTAGGCCGGCCGCCGCATCGCGTACAACGCCTGGGCGTACTCAGGCGTCTGCAACAGCCCATGGATGTGCAGGGCGGCGTAGGCGCCGAGTTCGACCGCCTGGTCCTCCAGCTTGGTCAGGTCCCGGACGGTCTTCGGATACCGAGCCCTCTCCACGTCCTCCTTCATCGCCGCGATCTTGCCGCCCGCGCCCAAGACCTCATCCGCCTTGTCGAGAAAGTCCGGCTTCGGGATGCGCCGCGCCCGCTCCACGGACGACACCATCTCCTCCCCGTACCCGATGGCCGCCCCCAACTCCGCCTGCTTCAGACCCGCGGCCTCGCGCCACATCTTGATCTGCCGCCCGACCGTCCTGAGCACAGCCGCCGCTTCCTCGTCCTCCACGCCTTCCCCTCCTGACGTACGAGCCGTACGACCCCGCCACGCGTCCGGACAGTCACGCTCCGTACCGAGGTCGTTGCTGTTCAGGGTAGGGACGGACGACCACGCTGGGTGACATGAGTCGGAAATCCCTCGCTGAAATCAGCGCCCCCGTACGCCACTTCACGATCCAGCTGTCCGCCACTCGAAGAGGCGCTCGACTGGCCCGCCTGCTCGCCGAACGCCAGCTCGACGAGTGGGGCGAGACGTACGACGCCGCCGCACAGGTGGTGGCCGAGCTCGCCTCGAACGCGGTGCTGCACGGACGCGTCCAGGGCAGGGACTTCCGGCTCGCGCTGAAGCTGCACGCCGACCGCACGCTCCGTATCGAGGTCACCGACGCCCGGGGCGACCGGATCCCACAGCTCCCGGGGCCGGTCGTGGACGACACGGAGAGCGGGAGAGGGCTGCGGATCGTCTCGGCGTACGCGCATCGGTGGGGTGTGGTGGAGGCCCCGGCTCACGGCAAGACCGTGTGGGCCGAAGTGAGCCTGCAACAGAAGGACTTGCCGGGGCGGGTTGTCTAGGCTGATCCGATGGGCGTGGGGGCGGGCACCAGCTCCACGCGCTGGAACGCCTGGGCCTCGGCGAGGAGTGGCTCCGGGCCGTGTGTCACGACAACGCGGCCGGTCTGTTCACCCGGTGAGCTGCTCGCGCACCCACGCCGGGTCGGGATTGGTGTGCGGCCGGCCCGCCACGACGACGGTCGGCACGGTCTCGTCGCCCTGGTTGGCCGCCCGCACCACAGCGGCCCCGGCCGGGTCACGCCAGATGTCGACCCAGTGCAACCGGCGGGCCTGACGGCCCAGACGGATGCGCAGCCGCAGGCAGTACATGCAGCCCGGCCGCCAGTAGACGACCGGCCGGCCGTCGGCCGCGCTGCGCCGCTCCGCCTCCAGCGCGCCGACGGGCCGGGGGAAGACCAGCGGCGAGTGCGCGCCCGCGAGGAGGAGGAACACCAGGAGCAGGACCACGGCCGCACCGGTGCTCCCGCCGAGGACCAGCCCCGCCGCACCGGCCGAGCCGCAGAGCACCAGCAGGATCGGCAGGTTCCAGGCGCGCTTCATGAGAGCGAAGGGTAACCGCCGTGCGGTGTGCCGGTCTCAGCGCAGCCGGTCCACGTACGTGTCCGTGCCCGGCACCGTCGGGATGAAGGGGGCCACCAGCTCCACCCTGCCCAGGCCCGACTCCGTCACCGCCGCGTCGAGGGCCGTGAAGTGGGCGTCCCAGCACTCCCTCGGGTCCGACTGGAGGAACCACAGGAGCGTCAGGCGGGTGTCGACGCCCTCGACCTGCTTCACGTAGGTCATGCGGTCGCCGGGGAGCGGGGTCGGGCGGAAGAGCGTCACCAGCGCGGCCGGGGAACCCGCCAGGCGCCTGGGGAGATGGCGGGTGCGCAGCCACTCCAGGAGCGGGGCGCGCTGCTCGGGGGTGTCCGCCTCGACGACCTGGAGGACCAGGCCCGCGTAGGGGTGGTCGAGGGCGTGGACGTCGCGGGGCCCGGCCGCTCCGTCGCGGTACACCGTCGCCTCGTGGTTCTGGAACGCCGTGAGGACGTGCGTGCGGTCGTGGTAGACGCGGGCGTCCCGGTTGAGGCGCTTGTTGATGGCGACCGTCCAGCGCATGTGGTCGTCGTAGCGGCCCGCGGTGATCCAGTACGTGGAGAGGTAGCAGCCGGCGGTGACCGGCTGGGCGATCGCCGACTTCTCCGGGTAGCGCAGGAGTTGGAGGTCCCGCGTCGCCACCCAGCGGCGGCCCGCGTACATCCAGGGCATGGCCATCGCGCCGGCGTAGTAGTGGTCGTCCTCGTACCAGCGGTTGTACGCGTACTCGTGGCCGGGATGCGGCTCGACCATGGTGATGAGGGCGTGCCCGGGGTGGGTGCCGTAGGGGCCGACGGCGGCCAGTTCGGCGTACAGCTCGCTGCGGGTGTCCTCGCTCATGGCCTTCCCCTTCGTCGGTGGCTCGCTCATACTCTGACGCTCCGTCAGATAGAACGCCAGGGTCCGGGTCCGGGGAGGTCTCGCCATGTCACTGCTCGCGGGGAAGACGGTCGTCGTGTCGGGCGTCGGGGCCGGGCTCGGCAGGCGGGTCGCGGCGGCCGTCGTGCGGGACGGCGGGTGCGCCGTGCTCGGGGCCCGTACGGAGGCGAGCCTGGCGAAGGCGGCGGCCGAGGTGGACCCGGGCGGGGCGCGCACCGCGTACCGGGCCACGGACATCCGCGACGAGGCGCAGTGCGAGGCGCTTTCGGAGGTGGCGCGGGAGCGGTTCGGCGGGATCGACGCCGTCGTGCATGTGGCCGCGCTCGACGGCTACTTCGGCGGGCTGGAGGACGCCGACTTCGAGTCCTGGCGGTCCGTCCTGGACGTGAATCTGCTGGGCACGCTGCGGATGACCCGGGCCTGCCTCCCGTCGCTCAAACGGGGCGGTGGATCCGTGGTGTTCGTAGGGACGCAGTCCGCGGTGGCGGCACCGTCACAGGTGCGCCAGGCGGCGTACGCGGCGTCGAAGGGGGCGCTGACGAGTGCGATGTACTCGCTCGCGCGCGAGCTCGGGCCCCACCGGATCCGGGTCAACACCGTGCTGCCCGGCTGGATGTGGGGGCCGCCGGTACGGGCGTACGTGCAGTTCGCGGCGCAGTCGGAGGGCGTGTCGGAGGCGGCGGTGCTGGGCAGGCTGACGGACCGGATGGCCCTGCCGGAGCTGGCGACGGACGGGGACGTGGCGGACGCGGCGGTGTTCCTCGCGTCGGACCGGGCGCGGGCGATCACGGGGCAGTCGCTGCTGGTGAACGCGGGTGAGCTGATGCGTTGAGGGTGATTTCCAGCCACACCCATAAGTTCATGTACATAAACTGAGGTCACCTCACCGAACTATTTTACGGTCTCTTGACCTTCCCCTTGCTTGCCGTGCGCACGTCACCGAACCCAGAGTTCACATGCCTGACCCTGGCGGCAGCACCGTGGAAGGGGATTCATGAACGGTCTCGACTGGGCCGTGCTCATCGGCTACTTCGCCGTGATGGTCGCGATCGGCGTCTGGTCGCACAAACGCGTCGACAACGTCAGCGACTTCTTCACGGCCGGCGGCAAGATGCCTTGGTGGCTCTCCGGCATCTCGCACCACATGTCGGGCTACAGCGCGGTGATGTTCACCGGGTACGCGGGCATCGCCTACACCTACGGCGTCACGTCCTTCGTCACCTGGTCCTTCCCCATCGCCCTCGGTATCGCCATCGGGTCGAAGCTGTTCGCCCCGCGCATCAACCGGCTGCGTTCCCGGCTCCATGTGGCCTCCCCGCTGGAGTACCTGAAGAACCGCTACGACCTCAAGACGCAGCAGGCGCTGGCCTGGTCCGGCATGCTCCTGAAGATCGTGGACGTGGGCGCGAAGTGGGCGGCGATCGCCACGCTGCTGTCCGTCTTCACGGGCATCTCCCTCAACCAGGGCATCCTCATCACCGGCGGCATCACGGCGGTCTACTGCACGATCGGCGGCCTGTGGGCGGACGCCCTGACCGAACTCGGGCAGTTCATCATCCAGTTGCTGGCCGGCATCGCGATGTTCGTGGCGGTCTTCGTACGCCTCGACGACCACGGCGGCTTCTTCGGCGTCTGGGACTCGCCCGAGCTCCAGGGCCACGAGAAACCGCTGGTCGGGCCGTACGGCACGGTGTTCCTGCTCGCGTTCCTCTTCATCAAGCTCTTCGAGTACAACGGCGGCATGCTCAACCAGGCCCAGCGCTACATGGCCACGCCGAACGCCAAGGAGGCCGAGCGGTCGGCCCGCCTCTCGGCGATCCTCTGGCTGGTCTGGCCCCTGGTCCTGTTCTTCCCCATGTGGATGTCGCCGCTGCTGGTCGAGTCGCAGAAGCCGGACGGCTCGGACTCCTACGCCCTGATGACCGAACAGCTCCTGCCGCACGGCCTGCTGGGCCTGGTCATCGTCGGCTTCTTCTCGCACACCATGGCCATGTGCTCCTCCGACGCCAACGCCATCGCGGCGGTGTTCACCCGGGACTGCGCGCCGGTGATCTGGGCGAGGGCCCGGGCCTGGAACCAGAGCCAGGGCCTGCGGGTCGCCCGCATCGCCACGGTCGTCTTCCTCGGTCTGTCCATGGCGGCGGCGACGCAGGTCAACTCCCCCGCCTTCAAGGACATCATCACGGTCGTCATCAAGTGGGTGGCCGGACTGATGGGCCCGATGGCGATCCCGATGATGCTCGGCCTGCTGCGCGCGTTCCGCCGCTCCGGCCCCACGGCGGCCCTCGCCAGCTGGTCGATGGGCCTGCTCGCCTTCTGGCTGGTGAACTACCCGATCAACTGGAACGTCGAGGGCGGTGTGCCGCTCCAGTACCAGGTGTCGATCCCGCTGGCGGTCTCCCTGGTCCTCTACATCCTGGTCGGCTACATCAGGCCGGAGGACACCCCGGAGCGGCTGGCGATCATCGAGAAGATCAACACGGACGACGACGGCGCGGCATCGGCCGCGGTCCCGACCCCGGCCGGTCCGGCGGACGACGTGGTGCGCATCGCCAAGAGGTGAATTCCCGGCCGCGCACGCCGGGCGGCGCCCCTCCCAGTCGAGCAGGCGCCGCCCGGCACCACCGCACAGAGGCGGGACCGGCGTCCGTCAGGTCACCCGGCGGCGGATCCACCAGGCACAGAACCCGGTCAGCGCCAGGGCGAGGCCGAGGTAGAGCCCGGTCTCGGCCCATTGAAGGGCCCAGAAATTACCGGCGGGCTGGTACGTCACCTGCTGCTTGTAGCCCAGGGCGCCGAGGTCGGTGATGCAGCGTTCGAACTGCTGCAGGGTGGGCGGGCCCGACTCGGTGCGCAGGCAGTCGGGGAAGGACGACGGCACGGAGGCCGGCTGACCGGCGGCGTTCAGCGTCTGCTGGGAGGTGACCCAGGCCCCGGGCACCTCGTCGAGGTGCGCGATGATCTGCCCGGCCTCGTCCTGGACGCTGATGGGGGCGCCGTCGGGCTCGATCGGCACGATGGTCCGGTCCGCGGCGGCCAGGTGGGACCGGATCCACATCGGCACCGCGAGCTGGACGGCGACGTAGAGGGCGAACGTGGTGGCCATCGCGGGCAGGGTACGGCGGATGACCAGGCCGAGGGCGACGCCCAGGACGAAGGCGAAGGCGGCATGGGCCATGGGGACGACACCCCGTGCGGCGAACGCCACGGGGTCGAGCCGCGGGAAGTACGTGTCCGTCGCACCGCCGCCGTTGACAGCCCGGTCGATGGGGCTGCTCCACCAGCTCACCGCGAGGCTCGTCAGTCCGGCGGCGGTCATGGAGGCCGCCGCGCCAAGGCCCAGCTTGGTCGCGAGCCAGCGCGTGCGGGTGACGCCCTGGTTCCACGCGAGGTAGTGGGTGCCGGTCTCCAGTTCACGGGAGATCAGCGGCGCGCCCCAGAACATCCCGATGACCGCCGGCACGGCGAGCACGACCAGCAGTCCGGTGTAGTAGAGGGTCTGGTCCGAACTGGAGACCTGGTCCACCAGGCCGCTGCCGGCCGTCCGGTAGAGGCCGGCCAGCTGTGGGCCGGTGGCCGCGAGGACGGCGGCGAGGGCGGCCACGGCGGCGAAGACCACGGCGGCCTGGGTGCGGAACTGGCGCCAGGTCAGCCAGATCATCGGAGTACCTCCAGTGCGGGCCGGGTGTCACGCACCGCATCGGCGGGCCGGGTCATGTAGGCCAGGACGATGTCTTCCAGACCGAGCGGACTCACGGTCCAGGACGGATCGTGGACCGCGGTGTCGGTGCGCACCAGGAGGGTGGTCTGCCGGTCGGTGTGACTGGCGGTGATGACGTACTGGCCTGCCGGGAGCGTGTCCGGGTCCCGGCGCGGTCCGGTGAGCCGGTGGTGGCAGGCGACCAGGTCGTCGATGTCGCCGGCCACCTGCACCCGGGAGTCGACCAGGACGATGATGTAGTCGCAGGTCCGCTCCACGTCGGAGACCAGGTGGGAGGAGAGCACGACGCTCAGCTCGTGCTCGGCGACGGCCTCCATCAGGTCCTGCATGAACTCCCGTCGGGCGAGCGGGTCCAGCGCCGCGACCGGCTCGTCGAGGATCAGCAGCTCCGGGCGCTTGGCGATGCCCAGGGTGAGAGCGAGCTGCGCGCGCTGGCCGCCGGACAGCTTGCCCGCCCGCTGCTTGGGGTCCAGACCGAGGCGACGGATCCGGTCGCGCGCCACGGCGTCGTCCCAGTCCGGGTTGAGGCGCTTGCCGAAGTCGAGGTGGTCGGCGACGCTCAGTGCGGCGTAGGTCGGGGTGTCCTGGGCGACGAAGCCGACCTTGGCCAGCTGTTCCACGCCCGCAGCAGGACGGCCACCGCACACCTCGATGGTGCCGGCCGTCGGGGTCAGCATCCCGGACGCCAGGTTCAACAGGGTCGACTTGCCGGCGCCGTTGGGGCCGACCAGGCCGACCACCCGGCCGGCGGGGACGTCCAGGTCGCAGTTCTGCAGCGCCCAGCGCTGCTTGTACCTCTTGCCCAGGCCCTGGGCTCGTAAGACGGCGCTCACGCTACGTCCTCTCCGGCGGCGTCACGAAACGTGGTCATGAACAGCGCCTCGATGCTCTCGTCGTCGAGCCCGGCCAGGCGGGCCTTGGTCAGCCAGCGCTTCAGGTCCTTGCGCAGCGGTCCCTGCGCGGCGAGCGTGCCGTCGGCCAGCGTCCGGGTCACGAACGTCCCGACACCGGGACGGGCGGCCACCAGGCCGTCGTGCTCCAGCTCCCGGTACGCCTTGAGCACCGTGTTCGGGTTGACGGCCATCTGCTTCGCCACGTCCTTGACCGTCGGCAGCCGGTCCCCCTCCTCCAGCAGACCCAGGCGCAGTGCGTGCCGAACCTGCTGGACCAGTTGCTGGTACGGGGACAGGCCGGACCGGCTGTTCAGGTGGAACTCAATCACCGGTTCCTCCATTTACCTAGTTGCCTAGCACTATAGCCCTCTACGTCGGCCAGGTGGCAAGGCGTGCACGGCGCTCAGGCGCTGGGAAACGACCGCCGGCGGACACTCGTCACCGGGATCGCGAGGTGATGGTCGGGATGCCACTCGTAGGCGCCCAGCCCGGGCTGCGGTTCCGGTGGTGGTGTCGGCGCCCGGCCGTAAAGGTGTGCGGAGGCGACGGTCGCCCGGCGTCGTGCCGCGGGGCGTGGCGGGAGAGTTTCAGGCTCTCGGATAGCGGGCGAGCCACCCCGGCGACGAGCCGGCCGGGCCGTGCAGGGCCGGGCCCTGGGTCATCTCCATGGCGAAGTCGTCGGCGAGTTCCAGGATGGTCGGGCGGCCCTCCAGCTCGGCCAGCCAGGCCGGCGGCAGGGCCGTCTCCCCGTGCAGCGCACCCAGCAGGCCGCCGGTCAGCGCGCCGGTGGCGGCGGACGGGCCGTCGTGGTTCACGGCGAGACACAGCCCGTGCCGGACATCGGCCGCGACCAGCGCGCAGTACACGGCGGCGGCCACGAGCCCCTCAGCCGTACCCGCCCCGCTCAGCTCCGCCACCCGCTCCGGCCCCGGCATCCCCTGCCGCACGGCGCCCAGCGCATGCTGCAGCGCGTCCGAGACCGGCTGGTGCCCCGGCCGGGCGGCCAGCAGCCCGAAAGCCCGCTGCACGGCACCGTCGAGGCTCTCGCCCAGCGCCAGCGCGTGCACGATCACGGCGTACGCGCCCGCCGCGAGGGAGGCCGTGGGATGGCCGTGGGTCTGCGCGGCGCACTCGACGGCGAGCTGGGCGACCAGTTGCGGCTCCCAGCCCACGAGCAGCCCGAAGGGCGCCGACCGGGCGGCGGGCTCGGGCCCGGCCTCACCGGGGTTCTTGGGCGCCTCCGGGGTCCCCATGGTGTCGTCGGCGAGCCCCAGCAGCAGGGCGCGGCTGGGGTCCCGCCGCGCGTACAGCCATTCCTCCCGCGCCAGCCACCCGTCTTCCTTGCGGCGCTCGTCGGGCCCCCAGTCGCGCTGGGTGGCCGCCCAGCGCAGATACGCCCGGTGCAGATCGGTCGGCGGATGCCAGGCGCCGGTGTCCCGCCTGACCTGGGCCCGGATCAGCCCGTCGACCGAGAACAGGGTGAGCTGGGTGAGGTGCGTGACGGCGCCGCGTCTGCCGTAGGCGGGGGCCAGGTCCACCAGGCCCTCCGCCCCGTGCGCCTCCCGGATCCCCTCGATGGTGAGCCCGTCGACCGGCGTGCCCAGCGCGTCTCCCACAGCCACGCCGAGGAGGGTCCCGCGCACCCGGCTGCGGAAGTCCTGCTGCTCTGTACGGCCCCAGACGGCGCCGGCAGTCGCACCCACCTAGACCTCCCCGGGGCACCGTCCATACGTACGACAGCTCAGCACTGTAATCGAACGGGAACGATGGGTTCAGAGGGGTGCGACGGACCGCGCGGACCGGGTCAGCGCAGTTCCTCCGGGCACGGCGTGCCCCGCGGCAACTGGTACGGCGCCGCCAGACGGTACGTGCCGGCCTTCGGGGCCAGCAGCTCCGTCCACTTGTCGCCCTGGGCGTCCTCCTCCGTCTCCGCGAGGCAGCCGTTGACGTTCACATACGTCTTCGGCTCACCCTCGGGACGGTTCCTGGACTCCTCCGTCTCCTGGGGCGGCTTCAGGCTCCTGCCCTCCTCGTCGACGATGCTCAGCCACGGCGAGTACGGGATGCGGACCAGGATCCGGCCCGCCTTCTTCACCTGGAGGACCATCTCGCCCTGCTCGGCCCGGTCGACCACCGCGTTCGGCTCGGCCAGCGGGGTCGGGGCGGTCACCCTGAACAGCTGCCAGGTGTCGTTGCCCCAGATCTGGGTCAGGTACGGCAGCCCGCGCCGCACCAGCGCCCGCTCCCGCTGACCCCCGTCACCGTCCGGCTCGCCCTTCGGCAGCACGACGTAGTGCACGGCCCAGCGCTTCAGCCACTCGTGGTAGTTCGCCGAGTTGAGCGTGTCGTCGTAGAAGAGGGGGTTGCGCTCCATGTCGGCCTGGCGGTTCCAGCCGCGGGCCAGATTGACGTACGGGGCGAGCGCGGAGGCCTCGCGGTGGGAGCGGGCGGGGACGACCTCGACCCGGCCCTTCTCGGCGCGCACCTCCTGCAACTCGTTGACGAGCGGCGCGAGCTCGCGCGACCAGGACGCCGCGGGGGCCGTGTGCACGATGTCGTCGACCGTCTTGAAGCCGATCCACACGCCGAAACCGCACAGCGCCACGACGGCCGCGTACCACTTGCGGCTGCGCGGCACCGTGAACGGCAGCGCGGCGACCAGTGCGACCCCGGCGAACAGCATCGCCAGCCGCGTGATGTTCGAACCGATCTGAGAGCTGATCAGCCACACCAGCACGACCCCCAGGCCGTACACCGCGGCCGTGAGCCGGACCGTCTTCCAGTCCTGCGGGACCAGCACGTAGGCGAGGACCGAGAACGCCAGCGGCAGCAGCACCGAGCCGACCATCATCGGCTGCGTGCCCGAGAACGGGAACAGCCACGCCGACACCGCCACCACCGCGGTCGGCGCCAGGCCCAGCGCCCACGCGCCCGGCCGCCGCTTCTGCAGGAACAGCGCCACCGCCACCAGGCCCACGAACAGGCCCGCGACCGGCGACGCCATGGTGGCCAGCGCGGCCAGCGGCGCCGCGCTCAGGGCCTTCGCCCAGCGCTTGTACCGCCACCGGTACGGCCAGCAGAACACGACGGCGACCGCGCCGAGCGCGAACATCATGCCAAGACCGAACGTCACCCGCCCGGACACCGCGTTGCAGAACAGTCCGAACACGCCCGCCAGCGACGCCCACAGCGGGTTGAGGACGGAGCGGCTGCGCAGGAGGAGCAGGGTCAGCAGACCCGCCGAGACCGTCCCCGCGATCATCATCGTCGTCCGCACGCCGAGCACCGACATCAGATACGGCGACACCACGCTGTACGACACCGGGTGCATCCCGCCGTACCAGGCGAGGTTGTACGCCGAGTCCGGGTGCCGGCCGACGAACTCGGCCCACGCGTCCTGCGCGGCCAGATCGCCGCCACTGTTCGCGAACGTGAAGAACCAGAGGATGTGCAGCGCCGCGGCGAGGCCCGTGACGGACAGGACCGGATGCCGCAGCATGCGCTCGCGCAGCGCCAGTACCGGGGCCGGCCACTCGAAGCGCGCCCCGCTGTCACGGCCGGGTGCGCCGGAGCCTTCCGCCGCGCTGTCCTCCGGTGCTTCGGGCAGGCCTATTCGCGGGCCTGATACCGAGCCCGGATCGGCGTCGTCTGCGTGTGTCGGCTCCGCAGTGGCCACTCGAAGGCACTCCCCGTGTCCCGTCTTCTGTTCTCGGCTTCCGCCGCCGCGAGCGGCGGCCCGTCCCGATTTCGGGACGCTAGCACGCACCCCGCCGGGCGGCGCCCGGACGGGCCGTTACCGGCGGAGTGCGGTGGTGCGGGCCGCGCCCCGGGTCAGCCGAGGCGCGTGAGCTTGGCCGCGAAGCCCGGCTCCACGAGCTCCTTCTGGAGGGCGACCGGGACCTTCACGGCGCTGGTGGTGCCGTCGCCGACGGTGAGCGTGCCCACCTTCGTGCCGGCCTTCGCCGTGTGCGGCAGGTCGTTCCCGGCGAACGTCAGCTCGACGGACAGGCCCGCCCAGCCGACGGCCGTGACGTCCTCGGTGACGGCGACCGGTGTGCGGCCGCCGAGACCGTCGTCGGCGTACCCGACGATGTCGCCCTTCTTCAGGATGGTCGCCGACTCCAGCGCGCCCTGCGCGGCCCGGATCAGCTTGTCGCCCTCGTGCAGCGCGGCACCCAGGATCGTGTTGTCCGGGCCGCCGGCGGGCTGGCGCACGACCGCGCCGACGATCCGGCGGGTCTCGCCGTTCACGTCCTTCCTCGCCGAGAAGACGAGGTTGCCGAGCGCCGAGGTGGTGGTGCCGGTCTTGATGCCGGTGACGTCGTTGTAGCCGACCAGGCGGTTCCAGTTGTCGTGCTTCTTCTGCTTGTAGTCGACGTACGACATCATCGTCGCGACCTCGCGGAACACCGGCTGCTGCATGGCGGCCTTGGCGAGCTTCACCTGGTCCACGGCCGTGGAGACGGTCGTGTTGTTCAGGCCCGACGGGTCGGTGTACGTCGTGTTCTTCATGCCGAGGTCCTCGGCGGCGTCGTTCATCTTCTGCACGAACGCCTTCTCGGACCCCGCGTCCCAGCGGGCGAGCAGTCGCGCCACGTTGTTCGCGGACGCGATCAGGATGCTCTCCAGGGCCTCCCGCTCGGTGATCCTGTCGCCCTTGGTGACGTCGACCGTGGACTCCTGGCCGGCGTCGGACTGGTCCTGGGCGGCCTGGTCGATGAGGATCTTCGGGCCGTCCGCGCCGCTCTTGAGCGGGTGATCGCGCAGGATGACGTAGGCGGTCATGACCTTGGCGACACTCGCGATCGGGACGGGCTTCTGCTCGCCGGAGGAGCCGAACGTGCCGATGCCCTGGACGTCCAGCGCGGCCTGGCCCTCGGCGGGCCAGGGGATGTCGACCTTGCCGCCCTCGAACGTGTAGCTGTCCTTGGCGGTGAGTTCGAGGGTGGGCGAGGGCAGCGGGCGCACGCTCTGCACGACCGCGAAGACGACCACCAGCAGCAGCACCAGCGGCGTCCAGATCTTCACCCGCCGGGCCGCCGTCCGCAGCGGGGTCTCCGGGGGCGGCGGGGTGTTCGTCAGCTCGGCCAGCAGATCCAGCGGCGGCCTGGGCGGCAGCGGCTGCTGCGTGGTCCGCTCCGGGCCGACGGTGGGGACGGGCGCGGTGGCGTCGGCCGGGGCGGCTGCCGGGGCGGCGGCCGGAGCGGCCGGCTTCCTGGCCGCCGGGTCGTCCAGCGGCTTGAGCGCGACGAACTTGCTGGTCCGCTCGGCGTCCTTCTCCGGGACGTCCTTCTTCGGAACGTCCTTCTTCGGAACGTCCTTCTTCGGGAGGTCCGTCTTCGGGAGGTCCTTGGCCGCGCCCCCGAGCTTCAGCATGGTGGTGGGCTGATCGACCGGCGGCCGTACGACCTTGAAGACGGCGGTGGGCTGGTCGACGGGGGGTTCGGCGGGGGCGTCGTCGGTGTCGTCGTCCGACTCGGAGGTGCCGTCGGTGCCGGGCTTGTCCTCGGCGGTGCCGGACTTGTCCTTGGTGCCGTCGGTCCGGGTCTTGCCCTCGGCGGCGGCGTCCTCGTCCTCGGCGTCAGTGGCCTTCGGTGCGGCCTTGGTGTCGTCGGAGACGCGCGGGTCCGCGGGTTCGGTGCTCTCGTCGTCGGCCGGCTCGTCCGCCTTCGCGTCGGTGTCGGTGTCGGTGTCGGTGGCCTCGACGTCGTTGTCGGCGCGCGGGTCCGCGGGTTCGGGGTCCTCGTCGTCGGCCGGCTCGTCCGCTTTCGCGTCGGTGTCGGTGTCGGTGTCGGTGGCCTCGACGTCGTTGTCGGCGCGCGGGTCCGCGGGTTCGGGGCCCTCGTCGTCGGCCCGCTCGTCCGGCTTCGTCTCCGCGGCGCTGACGGAACGGTCCGCCTCGGGCTCGTCGGCATCGTCCCGGCCCGCCTCGGAGCCCTCGGACGCCGCCCCTGCGGCTTCCTGGCCGTCCTCGGCGTCCGTGCCGGTCTCCGCGACTCCGGCGGCCTTCCCGGCTTCCTGGGCGTCCGCGTCGGCCTTCTCGGCCTTCTCCGCACGCTCGGCCTCAGGGGCCTCTTCGTCGCCCTCGCCCGCGGCGTCCTTCCCGGCGTCAGGCCCCTTGTCCCCGTCCGCCGAAGCGACCCACGCGGCGACGGCATCCCGCAGCCGCCCGTCACTGCCCTCGGCGCCGGAGGACCCACCGGTCTTGGACTCCTCTGGCTCCTCGGACCCCTCGGAGGAGCCGGAAGCACCCTGCTCGCCCTCAGCCGCCGCGCCCTCGGCGCCCGAGTCGCTCTCGCCCCGCTCGGCGTCGTCCTCGGTGTCCGCGTCACCCGCGTCACCCGCGTCACCCGCGGCGCGCTCGGTGTTCCTCGGGTCCTCCGCCGTCCGCGTGGACAGCACGCGGGTCGCCGTATCGGCACCGCCTCGCGCCGAGGACTTCTCGGGCTCCCGGGCCACCGCGAGCCGCGGGTCGGCGGCTTCGCTCCTGGCCTCCGGAACCGGACTCGCGCTCCCCGACGTCTTTCGTGCCGACGACTCGCGCTGCTTCGACCTGTCGGGGGACTCGCCCGCCACCGATGCCTCCTCCTCGCGCCGCACGCCCCGCGTGCGCGTACCGAACCGTGAACCGCCGCCCGTGACACCGCTCGGCGCTGTCCGAACCATGTACCAGTGTCCTGTGTGCGGGCCAAACCCATCCGGTAGACGAGAACGACATACCTACTGGTTCCACTACGAACCGGTCACGCACCCTCGACAGACCAATGTGAGAGGGGTCACCCTGTCTTTCATCCACGCGGGGAGGCATGGATGGGCAGGAGCCGCAGAACACTTCCGGAGGAGCTTCTGCTGCTGGCGTTGGACCCGACCACGGGTACCACCGCACAGCCGCAGTCGCTCGACCTCGGTCTGGCCGGAGCACAGCTAGTAGAGCTGGCGCTGGCCGGACGGATAGCCCCAGACGGGGATCGTATCGCCGTGGTGGCACCACGGCCGACTGGAGATCCAACTTTGGACTGCGCGTTGGAGCTGCTGCGAAGGCGTGGCGCTCCCGTACGTGCGGTGAACTGGATTGGCGGGCCGCGTCTCGGGCTGCGCCAGACCTACCTCTCGCATCTGGAGCGGTGCGGCATGGTGCATGCCGTGGCGGGCCAGATGTGCGGAGTGCTGCCGACGACTCGCTACCAGGCGACGGACACCGAGATCAGCCGGGAGATCAGGGCCCGTCTGGACTCCGCGATCCGCACCGGCGTACCGCCGGACCCGCGGACCGCGGCACTGGCCGCCCTCGCTCACGCGGTCGGCCTCGGCAAGCACCTGTACCCGGGCAACGAGGGACGTTCCTCTCGCTCCCGGCTCAGGGACCTGATCAGGCACGACCCCATGGGCGGTCTCGTCGCGCACGCGGTGATGGACGTCCAGAACGGCGTCGCGGCCCAGCCGCGCCGCAGCCCGGCACCGCCCGGCCGTCAGGCCGCCGGCGGAGCCAGGCCCGCAGCGGAACCCGCCCGCGGCGTTCCGATGCAACCGCGCCACGGAAGCATGGCGCGCGCCGTGGCCCACTGAGCCGCGCCGCACCGGCACGACCTGGCACCAAGCACGACCTGCGACCGGCACACGCACCACGGGACCCACGAACCCGGTCACGGGAGCCGCTGTCCGAGCGGGGCGGAGAGAGCGCACACTCTCTCCGCCCCGCTCGGCGTGCCGTGTCCGAACTGGCGTGTACCCGTCGCATATCCACCGTTTCCCAGCGGTAGTAAGCACCTTGGTGGCAGTCTGCTCAACAGCAGATACGCAAAGTAGAGGCACGCAGCCGGAGGTGCACGTCCCGTGGCGTCCAATGTCAATCCCACCGTCAGGCGGCGCCGGCTGGGCCAGGAGCTCCGCAGGCTCCGTGAGCTCAAGGGCATGACGGCCGAAGAGGTGGCCGAGCGGCTGCTGGTGTCGCAGTCGAAGATCAGCCGGCTGGAGAACGGGCGGCGCAGCATCAGCCAGCGCGACGTCCGCGACCTGTGCGGCGTCTACGAGGTCGAGGACCAGCGCATCGTCGACTCGCTGATGCAGATGGCCAAGGACTCCCGGCAGCAGGGCTGGTGGCACGCCTTCGGGGACATCCCCTACAGCGTCTACATCGGCCTGGAGACGGACGCCGAGTCGCTCCGGGTCTACGAACCCCAGATCATCACCGGCCTGTTGCAGACCCGTGCGTACGCCGAGGCCATCATCCGGGGCGGCTCGCCCGAGGCGTCGGAGGCGGACAACGACAAGCGCGTCGAGGTCCGGCTGCGCCGGCAGGGCCGGATCACCGCCGACACGGAACCGCTGCGGCTGTGGGTGGTCCTGGACGAGGCGTCCCTGCACCGGATCGTCGGCAGCCGGCCGGTGATGCGCGAACAGCTGGAGCACCTCATCGAGATGTCGCAGCTGCCCCACATCACCGTGCAGGTCCTGCCGTTCGAGGTCGGCGCGCACGCCGGCATCAACGGCCAGTACTCGATCCTGGAGTTCGCCGACGCGGCCGACTCCAGCGTCGTCTACATCGAGGGCGTCACCAGCGACCTGTACCTGGAGAAGCCGCTCGACGTGCAGAAGTACACGGTGATGTACGAGCATCTGCGCGCCCAGTCACTGAACGTGGACCAGTCCCGGCAGCTCATCGAGCGGGTGGCGAAGGAGTACGCGCGCTGAGCCACCGCCGGAGGATGACCTTCCGTTGGGCAAAGCGCGGGATGCTACACCCCTGACACGCCTGGCTGGAAGTCTCCTCTGGAATATGCCATCCAGTCGAGTGAATGACTGCTCCGTACGAGGATGTTGGCGAGTAGCGTCGATCACGCCAACCACCAGCACAGGTTGGCGTAAACGCAACTGGCAACGGAGCTAACATGGCAATTCGTCTGGGCACCACGGAAACGTGGACGACGTCCTCCTACACCAACAACAACGGCGCGTGCGTGATGGTCAGGTCGACCGTCGACGAGGCCCTGGAGCTCGGGGACACCAAGATCCCCGAGGGTCCGAAGCTGGCGTTTCCCGCCGACGCGTGGAACGCCTTCGTGGCGTCGGTCAAGGCCTGACCCCGCGATCGACAGCGCCACAAGCACCACCGACAGAGCCCTCTCGACCAGCATCGCCGTCCTTGCCGAGAGGGCTCCGCTTGTGCCCGCAGGCCCCTGAGAGCGCAGCCGGGGGAGGTCAGCTCACCGGGAACGCCACGTCACACACCGGGTCCTCGGGGCCCGTCGCCGCCCAGTCCGCGAAGTAGAGCTCCCGGCAGGGGCCGGTCGCCGTCAGCCCCTCCGCCGCCATCCACTCCTCCACCGCCTCGAACGCGGCCAGGATCTGCGGGTGCGCCACCTGCGCCTTGGTGATCCTGGTGTACGCCAGCCGCCGGGCCGGTTCGACCCGGACCGTCGTCTCCCAGGCCCGGCCCCGCCGCTCCGCCCAGGCCCGGGCCGCCGCCTCGTCGGCCACCGGCACGCACGCCTCCGCGGGGCCGTCGCTCTCCATCGACACCTCCGCGTGGTAGGCGACGTACGGCACCCCGGCCACACCCCCGCACTCCCGGGCGGCCTCCTCCAGCCGGCCCAGGGCCGCACCGATCCACGCCGGCAGCTCGTCCGCCAGCGTGTGCCGCTTCTCGGAGATCACCACCTGCGCGGGCGTCTCCACCGTCTCGACCGCGAACTTCCCGTACATCTCGGAGCTCCTCCCCGACAGCCGTCCACGGAGGTACTCGGCGAGCGTCCGCTGCCCCGCCACCCGCGCCTCGACATCCGCCCAGTACGCGCCGAGCAGCCCGGCCGCCGTGGGCCCGTCGCCCGCCGCGACCACCTCGGCGATCCGGGCGAGCGGCATGTCCAGCTGCCGCAGCATGGCCACCAGCCGGGCCCGTTCGACCTGCCCGGCCCGGTAGTAGCGGTAACCGGTGGCCTCGTCGACATGCGCCGGGGCCAGCAGGCCCAGCCGGTCGTACAGCCGCAGGGCCTTCGCCGACAGGCGGGCGCGCGCGGCGAACGCCCCGATGGTGAGCAAGTCCTGGTTCGGTCCGTCCACCACGGCATCCTCCGTCATCGGGCGGCTCTTCCGCCCGATGACGAGGACGCTCGGGCCTGCCCCAGGGGCAAGGTCAAGCGGTGGTACGTCAGGCCAGCTGGGCCTCGATCGCCGTGACGACCTCCGCCGAGTCCGGCTCGGTCTGCGGCGAGAAGCGGGCGACGACCCGGCCGTCCCGGCCGATGAGGAACTTCTCGAAGTTCCAGCGGATGTCCCCGCTGTGCCCCTCGGCGTCCGCGAAGCCGGTCAGGCGGTCGTACAGCGGATGCCGGTCGTCGCCGTTCACGTCGACCTTCTCGGTCATCGGGAACGTCACGCCGTACGTCGCCGAGCAGAACTCGGCGATCTCGTCGGCGCTGCCGGGCTCCTGCCCGAGGAACTGGTTGCAGGGCACGCCGAGGACGGAGAAGCCGCGCGCGGCGTACTGCTCGTGGAGCTTCTCCAGACCCGTGTACTGCGGGGTCAGGCCGCACTTGGAGGCGACGTTCACCACGAGCACCGCCTTGCCCGCGTACTGGGACAGGTCGGCCGAACCGCCCTGCAGCGCACCGATCTCGACATCGAGGGGAGAGGAACCGTTGCTAGTAGTCATGTTCGGATGCTAGCTCCGGCGGGTGTCGGGCCGGTTCCTGCCCTCCACGGCCTCCACCAGCACCTGCCCCGCCGCCGTCCGCGAGTACAGCACCGACCTGCCCGCCCGCCGCCGCTCCACGAGACCGGCGTCCAGCAGCACCCGCAGGTGCCGCCCGACCGAGCCGAGTCCCTGCCCGGTCACGGCGACCAGCTGGCTGGTGCTCAGGGGCGAGCCGAGCCGGACCAGCACACCGGCGCGGGCGGTGCCGAGCAGCGCGCCGAGGCTCGCGGGCACGGGCCTGCCACCGGGGTCGGCGAGTGCCCCGGCGCACGGGTAGACCAGCGCGTACCGGTCCGTCCCCTCCCACGCCACCCAGCCGATGCGCTGCGTGGTGATGGGTACGAAGACCAGCTCGGCGCCGGACAGCTCGCGCGGCGGGTACTCGTGCGCGTTGACCTGGAGCCGGTTCTCCCCGAGCCACTGCGTCCCCGGCCGCAGCGTGTCCAGCGCGCTCGCCCAGCCGCCCCGGCTGACCTGCGCGGTCCGCGCGACCACATCGGCTTCGAGGATGCGCCGGCGGTGCGGCCAGTACGGCAGCACCGCCGTGGTCCAGACGTACATCAGAAGGTCCGCGGCACGCTCGGGCAGGTCGTCCCGGTGCAGCCGGGCCGGGACCGGGCCGCGCAGGGAGAGGGTGAGGTCGGCGCGGGCCGCACCCGGGTCGGCCGCCCGCACGCGCGCCACCCCCTGCTCGAAACTCTCCCCGTCGCGCGGGGCGGGGGAGAGGAAGTCGGCCGTCCACTCCCGCCCGATCCCGGCGCGGATCAGCTGCGCGGTCACCGGGTCCCGCGCCAGCCGCCGCCGGTAGGCCGGCAGATGCGCGTCGAGCCACCGTCGCTCACCGGGATGCGCCGCCTCGGCCGTGTTCAGCAGCCGCAGACTCGCGAAGGCCTCGGCGAACGGCGAGATCACGAACCGGCTCCCGGCCAGGGTGTCGGCGTTGATCTGCCACCAGCCCATGGGCCACCCCTCCGAGGTTTCGCGTGTGCGCGAAACAATAACCACGCGATCAGGGGCGTCGAAGACTCCGCGTATGCGCAGCTACCGCGATCTGTTCCGCACGCCCGAGTTCACCCCCTTCTTCCTGGCCGCGTCGGCGCAGACGGTCGCCCAGACCATGGGCGGACTGGCCCTGGGCACCCTGGTCTACCGGGCGACCGGCTCACCGCTGCTGTCCGCCGTGAGCATGTTCGGCTCGTCGCTGGTGCAGGTGCTGGGCGCGACCTTCCTGCTCTCCGCCGCCGACCGGCTGCCCCCGCGCGCGGCCCTGACGGCCCTGCCCCTGCTCTTCGCCGTGGCCACCGCCGCCCTGGCCCTGCCCGGCCTGCCCGTCCGGTGGCTCTTCGTGATCGTCCTCGCCAAGGGGCTGGCGGAGTCGGTGGGCGGGGGAGTGCGCTGGGGCCTGCTCAACGAGATCCTCTCCAAGGACGGCTATCTGCTGGGCCGCTCGGTGTTCAACATGATGAGCGGCCTCATGCAGATCGCCGGCTACGCGACCGGCGGCGCCCTCGTGGCCCTCATGTCACCGCGGCTGTCCCTGCTGGCCGCCGCCGGGCTGTACGGCACGGCGGCCGTCGTCGTCCGCCTCGGCCTGACCAGCCGCCCGCCCCGTACGACGGGCCGCCCCTCGGTGGCGGCGACCTGGCGCGCCAACGCGCTGCTCTGGTCCTCCCCGCCCCGACGCCAGGTCTACCTGGCCCTGTGGATCCCCAACGGCCTGGTCGTCGGCTGCGAATCCCTCTACGTCTCCTACGCCCCCGACTCCGCCGGCACCCTGTTCGCCAGCGCCGCGCTCGGCATGCTCGCCGGGGACGTGCTGGTCGGCCGCGTGCTCCCCCCGCGCCTGCGCTCCCGCCTCGGCTTCCCGCTCCTGCTGCTCCTGGCCGTCCCGTACGTGCCGTTCCTCCTGCACCCGGCGCTCCCGCTTGCGGCGGCCGCGGTGACGCTGGCCTCCGTGGGGTTCGGCGCGAGCCTCGTGCAGCAGGAGCGGCTGGTGGCCCTCACCCCCGACGAGCTCACGGGGCATGCCCTGGGGCTGCACTCGGCGGGGATGCTCACGATGCAGGGGGTGGCGGCGGCGCTCGCGGGGTCGCTGGCCCAACTGACCTCCCCCGCCGGGGCGATGACGGCGATGGCCGTGGGGTCGGCGGGCGTGACGCTGCTGCTGATGGGCGCGGGGAAGCGGGAGGAACTCCGGGCGGTGGAAGTCCGCTGAACGGCCGTCGGCGAAACGTCCGCTAGTCGATGCCGCAGGCCGAGGCCGAGGCCGAGACCGACCCGGCCTCGACGAACACCTCGGGAACCTCGTTGTCCACGACGACCCGTGACAGCAGGACGGCCAGCCGGTCCCGTTCGGCGCCGCTCAGCCCGGACGGCAGCGCCTCCACACGGCGGCAGATCTCGGCGTAGAACTTCCCGGCGAGCGCGGCCCCTTCGTCCGTCAGTCCCACCCGCACGGCCCGTCCGTCGCGCGGGTCGGGCTCCCGCCGTACCAGGCCTCGCCGCACCGTCCGGTCCACCAGCCCGGTCAGGCTCGACTTCGCCAGCCCGAGGGTCTCGCCGAGCTCGCTCATCCCGTAGGGCTGGGACATCAGCACGCACAGCAACTGCCCCTGCTGCGGCGTCAGTCCGTACGCCCGGCCGGCCTCCGCGTACACACCGTCGACCAGGAACGCCGCGCGCACCAGCGCGGCGACGACTCCCACCTGCCCGGCTGCCCCGTTCCCCATCGGGTCAGGGTACCGACCGGTCAGTCCCGTGCGGGGGGAGCGGGTCACTCCTCGTCCGGGGCCCCGCCCTCGATGAGGCGTTCCGCGATGTCGTCGGCCCACTCCTGGGCCCAGCGGCGCAGCCCGGCGACGGACGGGGCGTCGAGGCCGTGGACGGTGAACGCGCGGTCGTCGAGCCAGTCCGTGCCGGTCAGCCGGGCCTGGAGGTCGGTGAGGTCGAAGGTGTCGGGGGCGTGGCGGCGGCCGAGCTCCTCGAGTTCGGGGTGGCTCCAGCGGGCCGAGGCGGCGTGCACGTCGACCAGGTCGCGCGGGAGTCCGCGGTCGGCCAGGTCCCGCACCCGGGTGCCGACGAGGTCGTCCAGGGAGAGCGCCGGCCCGAGCTCCGTCTCCACGGGCGGCCGCCACAGCATCTCCTTGTGGAGAGCGACCTCGCACTCCACGCCGCTCGGCGCGTCGGTGACGAGGAACTGGGCGGACAACGGCTCGGTCTCCAGGGTCTGCACGAGCCAGCCCCGACCGACCAGCCCGGTCCGGACGGCGCCCGCGACGACCTCCATCGCGGCCGGGTGCTCCGTGGCGACGTCCACGTCCCGCCCGGTCCGCTCCACGAGCCCGTGCGCCAGCGCCGCGTATCCGCCGGCGAGGACGAGGGCGTAGGGCTCACCCACCGCCAGCAGATCACCGAGGAGCCGGCCGGCGGGCTCGGAGACGGGGGGAGGGGCAGGCATGTCCTGATTATCGCGTGGGGGCGGTGGAGGGCTGAGGTGATCGACCCGGACGGGTGACGGACGGGGGCCGGTCCCGCTCAGGGGCGCGGGGAACTGCGCGACCAGCCCCCACGACGCCGCACCGGACCCCGTACACCTGCCTACGGCTTGCGCCCCACCCCGCAGTACGCGTCCACGGCGACGGCACCGGAACCGGCGTCACCGGAAGCCCCCGGCCGCCACTCGGGCACCCTCACCACGCCCGGCTCCACCAGCTCCAGCCCGTCGAAGAACCCGGCGATCTCGGCGACCGGACGGACGTAGTACGGCACCGCACCGCTCGCGTTGTACGCCTGCGACGCGGCGATCATGCCCTCACTGGTCGCGGTGCTGTCGCTGATCACCAGGTGGCTGCCGGCCGGCAGCCCGGCCATGAGCCGCCGCACCAGCTCGCGCGCCTGCTCGTAGTCGGCGACGTGGCCGAGGGTGTTGAGGATCATCAGGCCGACCGGCCGCGAGAGGTCGAGCGTGCCGGCGGCGGCCTTCAGGACGGCCTCGGGGTCGTACAGGTCGGCGTCCAGGTAGGCGGTCCTGCCCTCGGGGGTGGAGGTGAGCAGGGCGTTGGCGTGGGCCAGCACGATGGGGTCGTTGTCGACGTAGACGATCCGGGCGTCGGGTGCGACGCGCTGGGCGACTTCGTGCGTGTTGTCGGCGGTGGGCAGCCCGGTGCCGACGTCCAGGAACTGCCGTACGCCCTGCTCGCCGGCCAGGTACCCGACGGCCCGCCCCAGGAACCGGCGGCTCGTGACCGCCACGTCGACGAGCCCCGGGAAGATCGACTTGATCTGGTCGCCGATCTCGCGGTCGACCTCGTAGTTGTCCTTGCCGCCGACGAAGTAGTTCCAGAAGCGGGCCGAGTGCGGCTTGGAGGTGTCGATGCGGTCGCGCAGGCTGTCGTCGGACACGGCGGGGCCTCCTGGAGGGCGGGGAAGGGGGACCGGCTCACCAACCTAGGTGAACTTCCTGGAGGGGTGAGGGTGTTGTCCTTCCCGCGGCCGGCCTGCCGCCGGGTTTCGGCCACCGGGGCGGGCGGGCTGCCGTCCAGGCCCGGTGCTACACCCCGTGGGAGGCGACACCGCCCGGGTCTCCGCCGCCGAGTTCGCCCTTGGACCCGTGGTTCTGGACGACCAGCCGGACGGCCCACGCCAGGGACCACACCAGCAGCCCGACGGCGATCGGCGTACCGAAGATGATCAGCAGCCCGGCCCCGATGTTGGCTCCGATGGCCCCCGCGGTCAGGATCCGCCACCCCACACCGGCCATGAGCCCGAGCGCCACCAGCGGCCCGAGCACCCCCCACCAGCGCCGGTCCATCGCCCCACGCAGCGTGCTCCGCACGAGCACCGCCGCACCGGCCGCAGCCAGCACCAGCGCGACCGCGCCGGCGATCGCGGCCACACCGTCCCCGATGTCCCACGGCTGAAACGCGTAGTCGAGCTCACTGGCGGGCAGTCCGTCGTAGTTCTGCTGCCCCATCAGCCCCCAGGCGGCCACCGGCACACCACCGACGAGCGCGGCTCCGGCCGCCATGATTCCCCGATTCTTCATACAGCCAGGATCGAGGGCGGGCGCGGGGGCCGTCATGAGCACGCGTACTCAGGTACGCCCTGGATGTCCGAGCCTGCCGGGGCGACGCGACGGCCGCGGGGGCCGTCGCGCCGTTGTTTCTCAGGTGGGGGCCACCGCGCGACCCGTCTGGGGGGAGATCGTGCCCGCGCACAGGCCTCGGGATGCCAGCCCCTGGGCGATGCGGGGGATGGCTGCGAGGGTGTTGGCGGACCAGTCGTGCATGAGGATGATCTGGCCGTTGGTGAGGCGGGCGGCGGACTGGACGATCGCGTCGGTGCTCGCGCCGTTCCAGTCCTGTGAGTCGACGTGCCAGATGATCTCGGTCAGGCCGTACCGGGCCGCGACGGACTTCACCGTCGCGTTGGTCTCGCCGTACGGCGGGCGGAACAGTTTCGGTGTGCCGCCTCCCGCGTTCGTGATGGCCTGCTGGGTGCGGGAGATCTCGGAGTCGATCTGAGCCTGGCTCAGCCGGGTCAGATGCGGGTGGGTGTAGCTGTGGTTGGCCACCCACATGCCGGCCGCCACCTGGGCCCGGACCAGGGACGGGTTGGAGGCCGCGTACTGGCCCTGGTTGAACATGGTTGCCCGCAGGCCGTTCTGCCTGAGGGCGTCGAGCAGCCTCGTGGTGGAGCCGGACGGGCCGTCGTCGAAGGTGAGTCCGACGTAGCCGTTGCAGGCAGCGGCCTGTGCCGGCGCGGCAGTGGCCACGAGGGTGGCGGTTGCGGCCGTCGCGAGGACGGTCAGTGCCGTGACCAGGGCGCGGAGCGGGGAGCGTGAGTCGGCCCTCATCCTCACGGCCCCGTGTGCACGGTGATGTTGGAGCTGCCGCTGCTCTGGTAGCCCTCGGTCGCCATGATCATGTAGTACTTGAAGTTGCCCAGGGGCATCCCGGCCCGGGCCCACGCGTCGAAGTGGTTGCCGGCCGTGATGGTGCCGCCCGTCCGCTTCGACTGCCGCACGCTCCAGTACTGGTCGAAGGTGCGCGTGCCCTCGACGGACGGGGCGTTGTACCGCGTCGTCTTGTAGATGTCGTACGTGCCGCCGTCGCTGGTGACGGTGCCCTTGTACGTGCCCGTGGGCCGGTAGGTGCCCCAGTTGTCGACGATGTAGTACTCGACGAGCGGGTTCGCCGTCCAGCCGTAGAGCGTCAGGTAGGCGTTGCCGGACGGGTTGAACGTGCCCGAGTACGTCACCGTGCGGCGGGCGCCGGTGCTCCAGCCCTTGCCGGCGACGAAGTTCCCGGTGTTGCGCCATGAGGTGCTGTACCTGCCGCCGGAGGCCAGGTTCATGGAGACCGTGCCCGGCGCGTCCGTCCAGAACGAGTAGTAGTAGCCGTTGTTGGTGCCCGTCTGGTTCGTGGTGACGACGGTGTCGGCGTGGGCGGTGCCCGGCATGGTGAGGGCCGCGACCGCGACCAGCAGCATGGTGCAGATGCTGCTGATGAGCAGCCGGAAGCGGCCTGGAGACTTCTTCATGGGGTGCTTCCTCCTCGTCCTCGTGGGGTGGTCGATGGGGAGCTCTGTCATCCGGGAGTGTTGGCCGGGCCCTGACAACTGTCAATAGTTTCGGCGGTGATTGCGAAATGTTCGGGGTCGCCTCCGCCTTGGGGGTCGCAGATTTCCGCTGTTCACGGGGTGGTTGATGGCTAAGGCGCATCAACTCCGGTGACGTACCCTGCCCGTCTTGCGCGGAGTGTAGGGTTCCGGTCCTCGAATGTTTCGGAGAGTTTCCGGATCAAGTCGGTAGCGAGATCGTGCAGGGCCACGCCGTCCTCCGTGGCGGCGGCCTCCGGGACCGGCTCGGCGGCGGATGCCACGCCGCTCGGCATCGAGGTGGCCGCGCTGCTGCTCACCGCGGCGGCGATCTGCCTGGGGTACCGCAAGGACGCCGCGCCCTCGCCCCGGACGGTGAACCTGCCGGCCAACTGGGCGCGCGGCGTGGGCATCGTCAACACCGTGGAGCTGGCGGCCGACTTCGCCGTCATCGCCGCGTCCAACGCCGCGGGGCGGCCCGAGGTCATCCCCGCGGGCATCGCCCTCGTCGTGGGGCTGCACCTCTTCCCGCTCGCCCGCCTGTACGACCAGTGGCAGTACCGGTGGACGGCGTCGCTGCTGACCGCCGTCGCGGTCGCCGGGTTCGTGCTCGTCGCGGCCGGCCTCACGAGCGAGACCGTGCGGATCGTGGTGGGCCTGGGCAGCGCCGTGGTGCTGTGGGCCTCGTCGTACCACCTGGCCGTGCGCGGCTGACGGCCGTACTCCGGCTGAACCGGTCAGCGGCCACGTCGCATTCCTTTGCCGGGCCGGAATTCCCCGTCACCGGAAATCCAGGACATGAAATCCTGGCCGCCATCCGGAATCTCTCTCGTTTCCATCCGGCTCCGACATTCACATTGCTCGGGCTGTCATCCCGGCGCCAGGGTTCGCGGCCGCCGGCCGACGTTTGTCACGGGGCGGATGCGATGCCTTTACGCCGCAGCCCGGCCTTCCGGGGCCGTCGAGCGGAATTGCCAAGTCAGGGCTGTTCGCGCCCGCCGGCCCGCCGGCCGCCTCCTCGGCGCTGACGCGCGTACGAAGCGCCGCCTCTCACGTGGCTGCGGAGGCACCCGTCAGATAGTCCAGCTCCGGACGGGGCGGCCCGCACTGGAGGATCGCGTCCACCGCCGGCCACAGCTCGATGGGAACGGGGTAGCAGTGGAGCATCCAGGGATCGTCAGGACCCGGCGTGATCACCTCCCGCAACCGGAGCAGCTGTTCACGGCTGATGGGGTGCTCCACGCGCAAGGTGTCGTCCGCCTTGCTGAATCCCTCCAGGACCCAGACGACATCGGGCTCTTCCGAGGGCATCCCTTGATCCTTGGACGTCATGCCCGCCGCGGGCGCGGCAAGCTCGGCTGATCTAGAGCTGGTTGGAGGATCCGTACCCCGCGCCTGAGGCCCCTCGGCGACAACCGAGGGGCCTCAAGTCGCGTCACAGAATGGAGAGCTGCCACGGCGAGCGGACGCCCAAACAGGCGCGACTGCTCGCCGGAGCGGAGCCGTCAGAGCGGGTTGAGGCGAGCCTTGAGCAGGCAGAACTCGTTGCCCTCGGGGTCCATGAGAACGTGCCACTGCTCCTCGCCGGTCTGACCGATGTCGGCCGGACGCGCCCCGAGCTTCAGAAGGCGTTCGAGCTCGGCGTCCTGATCGCGGTCGGTGGCGTTGACGTCGATGTGCAGCCGGGACTTCCCCGGCTCCGGCTCGTCCCTGCGGCTGAGGATGATCGTCGGCTGCGGCCCGCCGAACCCTTCGCGCGGTCCGATCTCGAGGGTGCCGTCCTCCTCGCGGTCGAGCACGACGAAGTCCAGGACCTCGCACCAGAACCGCGCCAGCACCTCGGGGTCGCGGCAACCGAGCACGAGTTCACTGATACGACATGCCATGGACGAGACCTACTCTCAGCGTGGGAACTCCCGGGCCGCCCGCCCGCGCAGCCCGTGGGCAGCCCGCAGCGGATCGCGCTCGCGACCGTACCGGGGGAGGCGATGAGGTGCGAGGTGTTTTCGGCTCTCGCGCCCCGGGCCGCCTCGGCATCCCCTCGTCATCGGCGACGGCGACAGCCGGAACGGGCCCCCTGGGACCCTCGCCGATCGGCCAGTTCAGACACCGCCCCACCTGGGGCATGGAACGGATTGGCATGAAGCGGATCGGTCGGCCGCCTTTGGAAACGACGGGATCTTAGGGCAAGACCCTGACCGGTCAAATAGGAAGGCGCGGGCGCACGAGGTATGGCGTGGTGGCGACGCCTACCCTCTGCGTTACCACATGACGATCACGGCGCCTGCAGACATCGTCGTGGCGTCCGATGCCTGCTTTCGCGGCCTCCGTAACTTTCGCGATGTGATCGCTGCTGGCGCCGAGGCCGAGAGTACAGATTTCTTGCAGGCCCAGTCCAGATACGACGAACTACTCGCCGAGCTCCGCCAGGCCATGCGTGCCGACCTGGCGGACCGACCAACGCGCACACCTTCTGATCCGTAGCTCTAGACGGATCGGTCAGTAGCGGCCATACCGGCCGCGCCGAGGCCCCGGAGAACCGCTACCGGACGCGGGCGGTTGCTGGGGTTGCGGTACTGAGCTGCTGTATCGCGGGAGGTGCTGTTCCATCCATAGGTCCCACACGCCTGCGTCGGCTCGCGGCTGTCGACCCGAAGCACCGGCCCGTTGTGGAGCGCGGACCTTTCAATCACCGATGCCCAGAGCCGCTGCTGCAGTACCGGCGCGCTACTCGGGATCCGCGCAGTGCCCATCGGTAAGGCTGTAGTGGTCCTTAAAGAGAGGCTTTATATCTTCAGTGTTTTCTGGGTCATGAGTACGCGGCTTGAGGTGCGTAATGTATGTCCAGCGGCCCTTTGGATCCTCTGAATCCGCAAAGTCGAGCCTGGCGACCGTCAGAGTAACGGTTTCACCGTCTGTAGTCAGTTGGGTGAGATTGGCCAACTCCCAGCGATGGCAGCTCGGGATTGCCCCAATATTGAGATAGCGGCCACCCTTGAACGTGAGGATGACGTCTGTAATGGCGGTGGAGCTACGGTTGGTGATCTGCACCGTCTTCTGCGCGGGGTCTTCGGGCCCCCAGACGATGAAATCGACGAGAGCGGCCGATTCTCTCTTACGTAGGCGATCTGCCTCGTCTTTCGCCTTCTTCGCCTGCGTGTTTGCCTTGGCGGCTTCATCGTTTGCGCCGCGCGCCGCAGCCAGACTGAAGCAGGACACGGCCAGGGCTGCAGCGGCAAGCAACGCACCCAACCAGTCGACCAGGTGGCCACGCGCCCGGGGTGTGCTTTCCGGCATGAGTCCACAGTGATCCCGCTCCACCGCGTCGGCCAATCGGCCAGTCCGATCGGGTGATTGGCCGCAGGAGGCCAGTCGTCCTCGCCTTCAAGGTGGAAGTGAACCGCAGGCATTGCGCGGCCTCGGTCCTGCCAAGGTTCACGGCCACGGCGGCCGGGGACCGGGCGGGTAGTCCCTGGGCGAACAGCGACCCCCTCGATACGAACCATGGGCGGGTGGGTCACAGGGGTCTACTGAGCAGCCTGAAAAGGACGCAAGAGGCGTCAGCGGTTGCTGCTGATTGGCACGGTTGCTGTACTTCGCTGCTGTACTGCAACAGCCCATGAGGCCCTGAGCCCAGCACACCCTGGCAGGTAGGCGGTCTGGAGCACCGGCGTTGACTCCTGCCGCAAAAAGAGGCTGCACCAGCGAGGCCGGCTCCGCACCGAGTGGATTCGGGTCAGCACCCCTCTCCTATGGCGCAGGCTGAAGACCCGAGCTGATCGGGCTGCTTAGTGCGCTCGCGTCTACCGCTGTGCAGTCTGCAACGGACCGGGGTATGAGTCACTGTCAGGAGCCGACCGTGTGACAGAAGCCAGCGAGGGAGACATGAACATCTGGAAACACAAGGCTCCCAATGACAGGAACATCGCGTCCAGGGGCCTCGTCGTTGCTCTGTTTCTCAGCTCGTCGGATAGCCGATCTCGGCAATGTCCTCTGCGAGATCCGCCAGGACAATTTCCGGGTTCAACGCGCGGACGACTTCTTCGGTCAACGGGCTGGAGGAGAAGACGTGACGAACGGCTTCTAGGTCGACAGGGACCTCGTAGTAGTCCTCGGCCCACCGCTGGAACGCTTCCGGCGAGCGATCCACCAACAGTTGGAAAAGGTATCCGGCGCCGTCCGGGTCCTCCATTGCCGATTCGGGAAAATCGATCGTTCCCGCTTTCCAGCCGTCGTAGCCCGTCTCTTGCCACACACAGGCGGTGACGAGAGGCATCCCGTCCTCGTCGGAGAACGCCGGCTCCTCGACATACGGCCGGAAGACGTCAGGAACCTCGTCCAGCACTCCGGGCCATGGCCCGTCCTCTACATAGGGGCTCATGGGCGATTCGTGATCGAATCCCCGCACGTAGACGCCGAAGGGGGAGAAGACGATCGAGTATTCGTCGCCCGATCCGTTTCGCATCGAGGCCATCGACTCCGTCTCGGACCAGTGGTCGGCGAAGGAGTGGCGGCGGCTCTCCCACTCAGGGCTCAGGACTGCCTCAAGGAGGGCTATGGAGCGGCAGTGCTCACGAAGGACTGTTGTCCCAGGCAGGTGTCGAGCAACGTCATGAACGGTCACACGCTCATCCAAGCGTACGCATCTGACACCTCAGGTTCCTGCCGGGGGTGAATCTCGGACTCCCCTGCGCGACGGCCGACCAGTTGAACGAGAAGTACCGGCAGGCCCGGCGCGCACGCACCGCCCCGACATTCCTGGCCCGGGATTCCACTGACTCCTGGGGCGTCGAGAGCGGGGCGGGACCTCTCGATCGCCCTCGTTGATGTCAGAAGTAGATGCAAGAGGCCCACCTACGAAAGTCGTAGGTGGGCCTTTTGGCTGGTGCCCCCGGCAGGATTCGAACCTGCGACACCCGCTTTAGGAGATCATTCGGGCGCTCCGCTGGTCAGCGGCGAGGCGTGCCCGTCTCCTGTGGATGGTGTGCGGTCGGCCCTCCGATGTACGGCAACGTTCGCTGGTGTTGCCGTCAACGACTGCCGTCACCCCGCTGCTTCCCCCGGCCCGCTTCATGCGAAAACGTGGAGGGGCGGGCTCGCCCTCGGGTGCTGGTCCGCATATGGCCCACTACCTCTGGAGTTCCTCAACTCACCTTCGCGGATGAGCACCTGCGCCGGCGCCCGGGGCCCCGTCTCTGAGCAGGGGTAGGGCTGTCGTCATCTGTCGTCGTGGGCCGCCCTCGGACGGCCCACAGACGGCCCAGCCGGCCGGGGAGCGGGCGGGCCGTCCGAGGGCATGTGGCTTGTGTGTGGCGTACCTGCCTCCACTGCCATCCCGATCCATGACGCACACGGCTCCGGAGGGGTCTTCATCTCGCGGACAACGCGCTGGCCAGCGACTCTATTGCCTCGACGTCCGTGGAATGTGTCCACAGATAGTCCGCGGCTCACGACCCTGGACGTCACCAGGGTCGTGCCTTCTTGCCTAGGCCTCATCACAGGATCTGCCAGAGGCCACATTTTAGTCTGTTACAGGCATACTACTCGGCGCCTGGCCTGCTGATAGGCTCGGCTCGCAGAAACACCTCACAGGTTCAGCGATATCGTGTCTTTCGAGGATATCGGCCTGAAAATCAATGTGGGCGTCTTCAAAGTGGAATCCGTTATTTCTGTCCAGTACCAGAGTTTCGGCCTTTACTCGACTGCGTCTCGCGTCGAAAATAACCAGGTAGCCGCGCCTGTCCTTGTATGGCGCTCTGCCACGTGTGCGGTCTAGGTAATCTGCGAGCTGCGCAAGCCCTTCCTTTGCCCTTTTTTCAGAATACTCGGTCCCCAACTTGGGAGGATTTAGAGTTCCGCTTTTCCCGAGCCACTTCACTTCGATTAGCGCTATTCGGTTGGAGCCCGACCACTGGACCTCGAGGTCCACTGGGTTCTTATCATCGACAGGCGTCTCCTGTCGAATATCTGGGTGACCATCCCGCAGTGTGCATTTGAGGAAGAAGTAAAGTGAGCGCTGCATGCTCGCCTCAGGTGCAGGCTTCCACATTACGCGCCCCGCTTCCCGCCAAAGGGTGCTGAGAACGGCGCATTCGCTCGGCCTGGCGATGTGGGTCCTGTAGTGATTGAGTGCCTCGGACAGATCACGGAAGCTCGGCGTAGCAAAGAGAAGTGGATAGCCGCTCATCGATTGGACGCGAGCCTCTTTTGCGTCAACCCAAAATTGCTCCCCGGCAGCCGGTGTGAAGCGATAGACCATGGCACCCTGATTGATCTGATCTAGATCAATCTCCTCCTTGAGGACCAAGAGATCGCCGTTGCCTAGCACCTGGACTGTCAGTACACCTGCATTGTGCAAGGCAAGTTCCGCCGGCTCATCCGTTCGGTAGCACTTTTGCGCAGGCAGGCAAACTTCATCAGTGGTCTTGCTGACCACCGTAAGGCTAGTGCTGATCGACTCGTAATCGATCGCAGAATAGATGGTTCTAATCTTCGAGAGAAACCCACGGAGCCTTGTTAGACCTTCGTCCCCCAGTTCTTCTGAAACTCGAGCCACGAAGTTGTCGCGGACGATGTTTTGCATCACTTCCTTGATGTTCATAGCTCCCCCTCCGCACTGAGTTCACCCTGTTGCTCCTGTTGGAGAAGAAAGCTGAGCCACACTACTGCGGGCACCATAAAGTCCCGGACCTTCCCCTCGAGCGCAGACTCAAGGGCCTGAAATTGCTCGTAGACTCCGGAGAGCCCTACTTCTTCCAGAAGCGGGCGAGAATCGTGTAGCCGAGTGGCCCGCACGATTTGAGGGTCCAGAGCCACACCACTACCTAGCGCTGCGACTGGGATTGCAGTCGCAGCTCCAGTCGCTCCACGCAAGTATTTGATGCGCTCATCAAGAAGGGACAGCCGGCTCCAGCGCGCCAACTCAGCTTTTCCCGAGGCAGTTATGCTGTAGGTGCCATCGCTTTCCGCCACGAAGTGCCTAAGAGACAAAGCTTCTAGAGAGTCCGAGCACGCGGTACTAAACGGGGTGACGGTTGGCGTTGCCGCAAAGTCGTATCCCCAGTCGGATACGGGGCGGCTGTCGTAGAGCCCGAGGAGGCACGCGAGATAGCAAAAGAGTTGAACCTCAGATGAGGTAAGAGCAAAGCCCTGTTCGCCCATCTCGCGAGTCACGTAAAGGACATCGAACGAAGCTTCCGGATTGGGAGTTCGCACTATGCGTTACCTCGCACCAGAGCCCGCTCAATTCGAGCGTAGGCCTCGTCGAACAGCGCTTCTGATTCAGCCTGAACTTCCGAAAGAGTTGTCCAAGATGTCATGCGCTCCACGTGCATCCGGTCGGATCCGCATTCCTCCGCGAGACGCAATACCAACTGGCTTGAGTTAATGTTGGCAGTCATGACCAGGCGATTGCCCTGTGTCACGAACTGCCCAAACATCTGGCCGGCTCGCTTCTCATAGGCGATGTCGAGGGAACCCTCAGGTGTGTCAATGAACATTCCTCCCACACCCTCATCGCCTACCAGATATTGCACCAACGCCATCCGCAGAGCAATGTCTACAAAGTACTGCTGACTCTCGGAGAGTTGTGTGGTTTCACGCCGACGGGTGCCGTTGATAGTGAGAACCAGCTCTGGGCCCCGAACCCTTTCAAGCATCTGTACTTCGAGATCCAAACCCAAAAACTGATAGGCAAGGCGCTGAAACGTGGGTACGAAGTCTAGTTCAGCGGCATGGTACTTATGCGCCAGTTCCTTCTGGATCGGTGCAAGTTTTCGCCGGAACTCCTCCTTGCGAGCCCGAAAGTCGTCCCTACGACGAGTAGCTTCGCGCCTCTCGTCGTCATACTGCTGAAGAATTTTAGTGATAGCGTCCGTGTCGCTTGGAAGTTTCTCGTGCTTCAGTTCTTCGGCGTTTTCTTGTTCGAATGCACGAAGAGCGTCCGTGACCTCAACGAGCTGGGCGCGTGCGGATGACAGCTCATTGTTTAGGCGCTCGAAAGAGGCTTGAGCCTCTGTCAGTTGGCCTTTCGCCGCGGCTAGTTTCCTGTCGAGTTCCTCCAATTGAGCAAATGCTTCATCGCTTTGATCCACTGGAGCAGGAATCTGCAGCCGGCACAACGGACAACTATTTGCTTCCAATGCGGCCTTAGCAGCGGCAGTCACCTCCTCTCCTGTCTGGCCGCATACCGAGCACTCGCAGTTATCCAAAAGCTGAGCGATCAATGGATTTTGTTCAGGATGGTTCTGAGTAATGAAGCGCGATTCAAACGACTTATTGTAGTCGCGGCGCAGTGATGAGGCCTCAGCCGCCAGAACACTCACCCTTAGTCGTGAGTCCTCAACTTCTGCTGTTTTGGATTCAAGAAGTTGTTGGGCTTTAAGTTGCTGCGCGACTAGTTTTTCATGTTGGTCGAGCAGTTCCATGTTTGGCAAGGTGTCGGGTGCAGTTCGCTTCAAAACCTCATTCCTATTATCTCGCGCAGTAGTTGCCTGGTATTGTGCGTTTCGTGCCTGAGATTCCAGGCGTTCCGCCATGCGAGCCCATTCGGCTGCGTGTGCGACCTTCGTCGGATCAACCCCGAATACTAGATACAGGGCATACAGGGTCGCGTCAGGTGAATCCCAGAAGAGAAGATGCCTCCTCTCGTCGAAAGTGACGAGGAAGTGCTGCAAGAAGACCAGTTGTTCGAAGCCCGCTAGGCCGGTGTCAGTAAGAATCGCCGAGACGTACTCATTGTGGATGATGTTGCCGTCGAGGTCGCTATCTTCTACGGTCCAATTGCGTTCGCCGCTGGGACCTTCAATTTTCAGCCTCCGCAGCGATTGAGACGTGAAGAAGTCTCTCGTAACCGTGTACTGCGTGGGCCCAACTGTGAACCGTACGGTCACTTCAGCATCGGGCCGGTACAGCTCTCTCACGCGTCCCTGGAAGTACCCGGCCGCATACTTCATGCTGTCTTGGTAGTACTCCTTGGCTGACTGAAACTTCTGATTCGGGCTAGCGACAATTCCTGTGATCGCGTAGTTCAAGATGGCCAGGAAAGTCGACTTACCCAAGCCGTTGGCTCCGGCGAGACAAAACACACCATCGCCGAAGTCGATCGAAATTTTGTTTCGGTTCTGGTATAGGGTAAAGTGCGACAGCTCCAAGGCGTGGATGACTGGCAACTTGACGGGCTGATTCCTGTCACTCATGTGGGTCTCCCGCGGGCGCTCGCGTGTGGCCGTGTGAGCCACCATAGGGCTTCAAGTAGCGCGAGTGCAGGGGTTCTGCACCTATCGCCCCGTCTGGAGCGCCCGGAACCTCCCCAGTTGGAGCCTGACTGGGCGTCATGCCCTGTCTGTAGCGGCGGCTGTGTCACACTGGAGCACCCCGAGTCCGAGGGGTGGGGACCGCGACTGAGCGTACGAGGTGGAAGTAATGGCGATTAGAAGCGTTGAGACGCTTGATCGCCACTACAGTGCCTTCGAAGGCAACTGGAAAGTGGCTGATTGTTCGGCGGAATACGGCCGTTTGGTCGTGCCACACGGAAACTCTGAGGAGCCTTTGTACCGATGGTTTCATTTGAAGGAAGCGTTCTCCTCTCGGTTGCTTGATCGTCTGCTGCATGATGTAGGACTCTCCGTGAAGGCGAATTTGGCGATTGCCGATCCATTTGCGGGTAGTGGCACTACGCTGTTGAGTGGGATATCGGCATGTGAGCGAAATGGGCATCGTGCTCACGTATTCGGCGTGGAGCGCAACCCATTTATTTGGGAATTGTCTCACGCTAAACTTCAGGCGCGAATCCTCGGTAATTCAATCGCCGGCTCTTTTGCTGCCGAGCTTGAAAAGATTAAGAAGTTCTATGAAGATTTTAAGTACGACACTTTTGTAATCCCTGGGCTGTCGACTCTCAAGAACGAGAAGTATTTTCCAGCGCAATACATGCAAGACCTTCTGCGTATCCGGCATGCCATCGATGCAGGGGCGACTCAGGAAACACGCTCGATCTTTCGCGTGTGCCTTGCTTCATGCGTTGAGCCGTCCAGTCGGCTGCGGCGAGACGGGCGAGCCTTGAGGTTTGAACCCTCGCGTGATCCAAAGCTCCCGTGGGAGATCTTCCTCGATCGGGTGGACCTCGTTCGTAGGGATCTCGAGTCGACGAAGCCGGCGGCTAGTGGCGGAGAAGTTGTCTTGGGGGATGCCCGTCAAGTTTCTTCTCTTGCTACGGAACAAGAATTTGATCTCATTCTCTTTTCTCCGCCATATCCCAACAATATCGACTACACCGAGATCTATAAGACTGAGGCCTGGGTGCTCGGCTGTTACGAGTCAGAGGCCGAGATGAAGGCTCAGCGGCAGCGCACGGTGAGGAGCCATCCTAGTGTGCGTTTTTCGCAGGAGTTCGTTTACTTGAATTCCGCGGTTGCCGCTGATGTACATTCGCTAATCGATCCTGTTGTTTCGTGTGTTCCCGTCGGTGATCGGTATTCTGAGGGGCGCAAAGAAGTGATCATCGGCTACGCGGATGATATGTTGCGAGTTCTGGTTGAATGTCGCAGGATAATCCGTGAAGATGGTCGATTGGTATTCGTGGTCGGAAATTCCCTGCATGGTTCGGGCGATAGTAAGTATGTGATCGCCGCTGATGTCATCATGGGTCGCCTGGCGGAACTTTCCGGATGGCGTGTTTCTGAAGTAAAGATCGCTCGAATGTTGAAGCGGAGAGCTGGCGAGTCTGCTTTCTTGAGAGAGAGCCTCGTCATTCTTGAACCTGTGTAAGAAGCGTAAGGTTGGCGTAGCGACTTTGGCCGGGAGCTGCTTTGGCGCGAGTGATCATGGCCCCGTAAGCTTCCGGCGCTCGGGCAGTCTGTTGACCAATGTGGCCGCTGCGGGCGGCGACGGGCGGGCGGCGACGTGCGCCGGTGGCGAAGACATGGAGGCGGCGCGGCGGCGACCGACCGGCGGCGCCGCGCTTGGCGCGACCCTCGGTTTGATCCGACCTACTGGTGTAGGCAACCGGGTGGAAGGGGTTGCGACGTGGCCCCCGATGCGGGGCGTTGGGGTCGAGCGGCTGTTGGGTCTTTCCCTTCCTGAGGCCGGATCGTGGGGGCGGTGGCATGCGGGCTGGCGCGGCCGTTGATGCGCTTGGGCGGAGTGTGCGGCGGTCGGGTTGGCGGTGATCGGCAAGCACCATCGGCCGCCGGGCGGGCGAGCACAGCGAGCCTTGATGAAGTAGGGAAAGTGGAGAACGAAGCTTAGGGCGGACTGCTGCCCGCCCTGGAATCAAGTGCCAGGTCGGCCACCGACGTCAGCCGGCATGAGTCGGCTCGTGAAGCCTTCAACGCACAGCCGCTCATAAGCTGCTACGACGGCGCCTGGTACGTCCTGCTCGATGGCCAGGCCCAACCTCGGGAAGACGAGCACCCGTTGCAGGGCGCCCACGATCATGTCGATCACCATGCGGGCGTCTCCGATGGAGTCGGCATACTCCTTCAGGTCCATCGGCGTCGACGCGCACACCACTTCGACCTCGGGCCAGAGCTTCCGCATCATGCCGTACGAGCGCCGCTCTTCGTACGGCTTGCTCACGAGCAGGACGGACGAGACCTTGACGCCGGCCTCTACCAGCACCGCTTTCGAGAACTCGATGTTCTCGCCGGTGTTCTTGGCACGCGGTTCCAGGAGTACCGCGGACTCGGGCACCCCTAGCTGCAACGCCCGCTCTCGGTAGTGCACAGCTTCACCGCGCGGCATGCGCGCCCGGGTCGTGGGGCTCGTGGCCCCCGTGAAGACGATGACCGGCGCCATGCCCTGGTGGTACAGCTCCGCTGTCACGTCAGCCACACCAAGGTCGTGACTGCCCAGCCCCACCGCCACCGAACACGGACGTGTGTCATGGTGCATGAAGTGGTAGTCCCACAGCAGTCGAGCATCCGCCCATGCCTGCGCCGAGATCATTCCTGCCCCTTCTTGTCCTGTGCCGAGTCGGGAACCTTGAAGTCGTACTCCCACGCGAAGCGAGAAGCCGCGTGAACGCCCACCGCAAACTCAACCACCGTGCCATCTGCGGTGTACGTGGTCCGGTGCAGCTCGACCACGGGCTCACTGGCGGGGAGCTGTAGGAGCTGCACTTCGTCCGTAGTCGGGACGCGGGCGAACAGGGCCTCCCTCATGTGGTCGATCTCGTATCCAGCGTCGTAGAGGACCCGGTACCCGCCGCCACGGCCGGCGGGCCCCGGCGTGGGGTCGACGATGCGTGTCCCCTCAACGTGCTCCGGCCGGTAGTAGCTGGTCAGGGTGTGAGTCGGCTGCACCCCTTCCTTCACGAGTCGGGCGCGTGCGTACACCTCGGAGCCGACTGGGACACCCAGCCCCTCCGCAACGAGGCTGTCGGCCTCGACACGGCTCACGGTCTGCGTCTGCTCGTTGCGCTTGTACGCGCGTCCCGAAGCGACTCGGTCAGCGATGAACGCGACCTCGTCACCGTCGCGCCATTTCGCCTTGTCGTAACGGGCGATACCCAGCCGCTTGAGTGCAGTACGAGGACGCACGACGGTGCCACGTCCGCGCGTCGACGTCACAAGGCCTTCGGCCTCCAAGGCCTTAAAGGCCTTGTGGACGGTCTCCTTTGAGCCTTCCCCCGCCTCCACTAGCTCTCTGATCTGGGGCAACTGGGCGCCCGGCGGCAACTGACCGCTCTTGATCTGCTCCGCGAACCTGTCCGCCAGGTCGCGCCACTTCGGTGCCACGCAGAACTCCTCTCGACCCGACCAGTGAACCACATAGTCCTAGGACTGTTGACAGTCCTAGGACAGCGTGGCACTGTCATCTCAAGCCGCTCGCAGTCCTAGGACAGCGAGTTGGAAGGGCCTTCTTTGGGCTGCTTCCAGGCCGTACCGGTTCGGGATAGCTCGCCTTTCGGGGCGGGCCCCTTGCCGGAAGCTCCTTGACAACTCAATGGGGATTACGCCGCCTCTCCTCGGCCAAGTAGGCGGCCACACGGGTTCCCCGTGTGAGGTACAGCGCAACTCGATCTCCGCAGCCTCGCTGCGGCCGGTTGCCTCCGCTGCTCGTCGCGCACGAGCAGCGCTGAGGGGAGCCGCGTGGGCTTCACCCGTCATCCATCGAGAGGACTGTTCATGGACCGCCTGAAGGCACAGGCCTCGAAGAACCGTGAGGCTGCGAAGGTGCTGCGCAGCCGGGGCAAGGACACCGCCGCGCAGCAGATGGAGACCCGGGCCGACGAGCTGGAGTCGGGCCGTGTCACCGACGTCACCGACTCGGTCGTCGGCCTGCTCCGCTGGGCGCAGGGCCGCTGACCTAGGACTTGCACACCCCTTAAACGGCGCGCCCCCGGAGCTGGAACTCCGGGGGCGCTGTCGGGCCGTACCTGTTGAGAGGACACACGACCCAATGAGCCACATCGTTACTGTTCAGGACGCTGTTACCGCGTTCGACGACTTCATGGAGCCGACGGACGCTGAGCTGGACGCGATCGAGCAGGAGATGCCCGTCATCCTGGCGGACGTCGAGCTGTTGGACGCGCAGATCATCACCCTGGACCGCGTCCCGACCGAGCTGGACAACCGGCGGCTCCGCCGGGCCCGCCGCCGGGCGCTGGCCGCGCGCATTGCCCTGGCCAACCGCACCACGGCCGTGACCCTGCCCGGGGGTGCCGCGTGAGCACCACCCGGAGTCTGACCGCCGCGCACGCCGAGGTGAAGGCGGAGATCACGCGGACCGACACCAAGACCGGTCTGCTGCTGGCGTTCGTCGGCGCGGTGCTGGCTGGTGCCTGGACGGTCACCCGCGACCTGCCCCTGACCCTCCCCGCCTACATCGCGGGCGCCGCCGGGATGATGCTGCTGGTCGCGGCGGCCGGCGTGCTGCTGCGCTCGGCCCGGCCGAACCTGCGCGGCCGGCACGGGTTCCCGCTGTGGGCCACGCTCACCGCCGAGGAGATCACCGACGCCGTCGCGACCGACCTGGCCGCCGACATCGCCGGCCTTTCCCGGCTGGCGGTCGCTAAGTTCACGTGCCTGCGCCGCGCGGTCGACCTGACCTGCGCCGGCGGGGCACTGCTCATCCTGGCCGCCCTGCTCACGGCCGGGGGCGCACTGTGAAGGCCGCGAACCTGCTGCGCATCACGCGGGCCAAGACCGTACTGCCCGCCATGGCGATGACGGCGGTGTCCATGGTGCTCACCCTCGCCGTGGTCGTGATGTGGCTCGACCAGGCCATGCCCAAGAGTGTCGCCCTGGTCGTCGGTCTCGGCCTGGATGGCGGGTGGCTGGCCACCCTCGCCTACGAGCGGCGCCTTGCCGCGCAGGGCGACCACAGCACCCCGGTGACGGTGGTCGGTTGGGTGTTCGGCGTCGCGGCGACCGGCGTCCTGGTCGCCCATGCCCTCATGGCGGAGAAGGACTCGGTCGGGGCCTGGCTCGCGGTGTCGTGGCTGCCGCTGGCGGCCAAGGCGCTGTGGCTGGTCCATGGGTTGTGGGAGCGCACCGCGCTCACTGCGGATGCGCTGGATGCGATCCAGGGCATTCAGCAGGAGGCGCGCGACGAGGCGGCCGTGGCCCGTGCCCGGTTGCGGTCCGAGGCGGCCACGGAGGAGACCCGCCTGGCGGCCGTGACGCAGGCCGGGGCCCGCGTCGCACGCGTCCAGGCTAAGACCGCCGCCACCCTCGCTGAGGCGTGGTCGACGCTGGAGAAGGCACGCCAGGGTGAGGACACCTCCAGGGCCCTGACCAGCGTGACGGGCCGCGTCACGCCCGACGTCACACCTCGCTGGGAACTGCCCGTCTGGGGCCCGTCGGAGGCGGTTCCCGCGCTGGAGTCGGGGCCCGCGCTGAGCGACGAGGCGCTTGACGTTCTGGTCGACGAGATCCGGCGTAGCGAAACCCCGGCCCTGTCCTACCGCGAGATGGCCGCCCGCTTCCGCACGGCCGGTCACTCGGCCTCTGAGGTTCGGTTGCGGGCCGCGTGGAAGCGCGTGGCGTGATGGGGGCGCTGCCGGTGTTCCGGTGGCGCCTGGCCCCGGACGGCTACGCCACCCGCCGCCAGCTCCGCGCACGCGGCCTGCGCCCCGGCGGGCAGGACGTGGCCGCACAGCTCGAACGGCCACGCCGCCGCGGGGGGCCACTGGTCGCCTACCTCTACCGCGTCGCAGACGCCAAGCCCGTACGTCCCATGACGCCAGCGAAGTGGGCGGCCCTGGCCAAGGCCAACACCGCCCGCCGCACCTGCCCTGAATGCGGGCGGGATGCGAGCTACATCATCCCTACCTCACTCGGCATGTGCGGAACATGCGTCTACCCCGGCGAATCCGCCGCCTGACCTGCGCCATTTCCGAGACGGAGGCAGTCTTGAAGACCACGGTGAGTACGCACAAGTTGCCCGGCTACGGCTCCACCCTGCGCACCTCCCGGCGGTTGACCGAGCAGGCCGTCAAGCTCGTCAGCCGGTCCGTGGCCGGCCGCATGCCGGACGTGGAAGTCGTCCTGACCACCGAGCGCGGCATGGCCGAACTGATGGTCGCCGCTGACATCGCGCTGGCAGGCGCCGCTGACCGCCGCGCCCTCAAGCGCGCGACACAGGAGAGCAAGCGGATCGCCCGCGGTGCCCAGGCGCGGGCGATCCCGCGTCCGGGCGGCTCGACGCTGATCCTGATCAACGCCGACAAGCACCCCACCCCGGCCGACTTCGCCGTGACGCTCGTGCACGAGCTGGTGCACGCCATGCAGTTCAGCCGCAAGGGCGTGCTGGAACGGATCGTGCGCGACACCCGGGACGGGCTCGGCATCGAGCGCCAGTCCCGCCGCCAGGCCCGCGAACACGAGCAGCTGGTCGAGCTGGACGAGAACGAGGCACAGAGCCGCGAGTACCTCGCCGAAAAGCTCGTCCCCGGCGCCCGCGCCGCCTGACACCGCACGCCCCCACCCGTGCTGCCGGGGTGGCCTCTTTCCTGCCACGGACCAGGCCACCCCGGCCCCTCCCTCAACTCCCGCCCCGCATCGGGGCAGTCAGGAGAACCCTCAGCATGTCCGACAACGTCGTACGCCTCCACAAGGACCCCGAACCCCCTGCGCAGGACGCGCCGGTGACCACGCTCACCGTGGTGTCCGACCCGCCGCCGGCGCCGGTGGTGCCGCTGTGGGTGCGCTCCGGGCGGGCCGTGAAGCGCATCGCCACCGACGAAAAGACCACCACCACCGTCCGCGCGGTCGCCCGCCACGGGATGTACACGTTCAACGGGGGCCGGATCGTAGCCCGCCGCACCTGGGACGGCCGTACCGGCTCCCGCTACGAGCGCATGATCCGCGCCGCCGAAGCCGCGGGGAACCACGAGCTGGCCGAGGAGTGGGAAGAGCGTCTCCAGCGCTTCCGCGATGCCCGGCACCGGCGCCGCATGGACCTGCTCACCTCGCCCGTCGACGTGGCCAAGGGCGCCGCCATCGGCACCGGGATGAGCATCGGCACCCTGGTCGCCCTCGGCATCGTGATGGCCCTCAACACCAAGGACGTCGCCGACGTCATCACCCCGCTGACTGCGGTGATCGAGTTCATCGGCCTGCTCATCACCATCGTCCAAGTCGTCTGGCCCTACGCCATCACCCTCGGCCCGCTCTTCGCCCTGCTCGCCCTGTGGTCCGTCGGCCGCAAGCAGCAGGCCGCACCCAACTGGGCCCTGCCCGACAACGTCCGCAACGGCGAGGGAGAGCCGATCACCCCGTCCATCGTCGTCAAGGCCCTGCGCGACCTCGGAGTCCCGGCCCTGCGCAACGCCATCAAGGACATGGGTGACGCTGGCGCCTCCATGCTCGGCCCGATCCGCATCGCCGGATGCGGTGTCGAAGTCGACGTCACCCTCCCCTCGGGAGTGTCGACGATCGAGGTACAGAACCGGCGCCGCAAGCTCGCCGAGAACCTCACCCGCCACGAGCACGAAGTGTTCATCACCATCCCCCAGGCCGCCCGTACCGTGCGGCTGTGGATCGCCGATTCCGGGGCGCTGGACGAGCCGATCGGTCCGTCTCCGCTGGTCACCGACGAGACGATGACCGCCGACTACGCCAAGGGCAAGGCGCCCTGGGGCCAGGACCTGCGCGGCGACGCTGCTGCTCTGAGCCTGTATCAGCGCCACCTTCTCATCACGGGCCTGTCCAACCAGGGCAAGACCGTGGCGCTCCGGTCGCTGGCGCTGTGGCTGTCGCTGGACAAGTCGGTGCAGTTCCTCATGGGTGACCTCAAGGGTGTGGGCGACTGGGCGATGTTCGACGGGCTCGCCACGACCCTGATCCAGGGCCCGACGGATGAGCACGTGATCCAGGTGACCGAGATGGTCGAGGGCGCTGTCGACGAGATGAACCGCCGCATCCAGGCCCCGCCCGGAACGACGTTCCCGCCGCTGATCGTGCTGGTTGACGAGGCGCAGGTGGCGTTCATGTGCCCGGCCAAGGACGAGGACAAGCGCCCCTACGGCGGCGCCAAGGCCAACTCCCGGTACTTCATGGCCGTCCGGAAGATTCACAACCAGGGCCGTGCTGTGAACGTGCTGATGTGGCAGGGCACTCAGGACCCGACGAACGAGAACCTTCCCAAGCTGGTCCGCGAGGGCGCCCACACCCGCGCCTCCCTCGCCCTGGGCACCGAGTCCCAGGCCCGCATGGCCCTGGGAGACAAGGCCGTCGACGGCGGCGCCGCCCCCAACCTGCTGCGTCCCGGCCTGGACCAGGGAACCCTGGTCCTCGCCTCCTCCGGCATCGACATCCCGGCCGGACAGTCGTCCATCACGGTGCGCACGCACTACATCGACGACGACGCAGCCGAAGCCATCACCGACCGGGCCAAGGCCCTGCGCGACGGCGTCACCACCCTGCACGCCATCGAACGCGGCGAGGAGCGTGACCCGCTCGCCGACATCGCGAGCGTGCTCGGGGAGTCCTCGCGGGTGCGGACGAAGGATGTGCTCACCCGTCTGGCGAATCTGAACCAGGACGCCTACGGCGGCTGGTCGTTCATCGACCTCAAGCGCGTCCTGGACGACGCCGGCGCCGAGCCGTACAAGTCCGACGGCGTCATGGTCGTCTCCCGTGACCGCGTCTCCCGAGCCCTCGCCAACCGCGACGACGAGGGTTCCGCTTCCGCCGACGGATGACAGGGAGCCGACCCCGCCCGGGTCAGGGAGGCAGGGAGAACTCCCTAACCCCCTCCCTGACCCGCCTCCCTGGCCCTGACCTGCACAAATGATCAGTCAGGGAGTCGGGGAGGCACCGCAGGCCAGGCCCCTGAAACCCCCTCCACACAGCACCCCCGAGGGGGTGCCTCCGCCTCCCTGAACCGGCACCGGAAGGGATTCCGCATGTACCCCGAACAGCACGGCAAGGCCCCCGCCGAGAGGGCCGTGGAAGTCCACCACCCCACCCCCATCACCCCGGCCGCCGTCACGCCGGCACCGCTCATCCCCGTCCAGCCGTACGGCGTGCCGACGGTCGCGAGCGTCGTCCTCCCGGACGGCCGTGTCGTCACCGGCTACGCCATGAGCCCCGTCCAGCCCGAGCCGGCCGCGGCCAAGCCGCCGGTCTCCCGCGCGGCGGTGAACGTCGCCCTCGGGGGCGTCGGGTTCCTCGCGGTGTGCGGCGGCCTGCTGCTGCTCACCACCTTCATCACCGCCCTGACCGCGCTCATCACCCAGCTCATCACCCTCGCCGCCGTCATCTTCGGCGGATGGATCGCCGTGCAGGTCTTCGGCGCGAGCAGCCACAAGGGCGGCAACACCTTCAACATCCGCAAGGCCGTCTTCAAGCGCAACCACTTCAACGGCTGACAGGAGCCCACGTGTTCGAGATCCGCGTCATCTGCGACCCCGCCGACTCCGACCGCGTCACCACCGCACTCACCGCCGCTTTCGCCACCGGCGCGGTGCGCCGGCGCCGGACCCGCGACGGCGCGCAAACCCGCCTCTACCTCACCGCCGACCACCTCCCCGCCCCGGCGGACTGGCCCACCCCCGAGCAGGCGTACGCCAAGGCCCCCAGCATCGTCAGCGAGATCGGCTGGACCGCGCGCACCATCGCCACGGCCGAGTGCTTCACCGAGCTGGACCGGGACTTCTACCTGCGCAAGGCCGCCCTGCTGGACCGCATCGCGCTCATGGACGAACCCCAAGACCTCTTCAGCGAAGCCACCGAGACCGCCCACGCGGCGGCCGTGTCCCTGCTCGACATGGATCAGCCGGGCGTGATCTGCGACCCCCGTGCCTACGTCCGCCAGCAGTACGCCTGCCTTCACGACCAGTAGCTACGCCAAGGGCGGCCCCCCATTCCGCCAAGAACTCGGGGCCGCCCCTGTTCCAGCACCACTCCTAGGAACTGGAGACAACCAGCATGACCCAAGCCACCCTCCAGCGGCGAGCCCTGCCCACTCCCGGCCTCATGGGCACCGCGCTCTCCCTCGCCGCACACGGCATCCCGTCCCTGCCCCTGCGGGCGGGCAAGGTCCCGTTCAGCAACTGCCCCGCTTGCAACGGCAACGCGTGCGGCGGACGGCCCAACATGAAAGTGCCCGGCCCGTGCCAGTGCCCCGGTGTCTGCCACGCTTGGGCCGCCGCCACCACCGACCCGGCCGTCCTCGCCTCCCCGGCCTGGATGGCCGCATGGCGTCGGGCGGTCGCTGTCGCCTACCATCCCGGCGGCGCCGGGATGACCGTGGTGGACCTGGACGACGCGGACGCCATCGCCTGGGCCCGCACCACCCTGCCCACCACGCTCACGGTGCCGACAACGCGGGGAGAGCACTGGATCTACCGGGGCGTCATGCGGTCCGTGAACGCCGTCCGCCCCGGCGTCGACATCAAGTCCCAGATGTCGTACGCCCGTTGGCTTGGTTTCGGTACCGGCTCCACAGCCGCTCTCCCCGACGCTGTGCGCGCGCTGGCAGTAAAGGAACCGTCTACGGCCCGCAGGGCGCCGCAGAGCCTCACAGCGCCCATGAGGGGCCATGGGGGCGAGTGCAGGCACCGCACACCTGCCTACCTGGAGCGTGGCATTGCCATGGCCGTGCAGCGCATCACTGAGGCTCGCAGCGCCGTGCACGCGACCGTGTACCGGACGTTCCTCGCGGTGCTGTCGACGCACGGCCGGTGCGGCTGCCTCACCGACACCCACGTCAACCGGTTGTTCACCGCCGCGCAGGCTAAGGGTGAGTCCCTGCGGCACTGCACCGACGCGTGGGCAAACGCCCTGACGACGTTGGGACTGTGACCGTGTCCGACGACGAGAAGAACCCCGCCCGGCAGGTCATCACTGAATACGCGCAGTCCCACTTCCGGTACTTCCGCACCGTCGACGGGACTGTTTACGCGCAGCGCACCGGCCACCCCGTGGCCCGTCCGATCCGCTCCCAGGGCACGACCGGGAGCCACCGCCAGGAACTCATGGTCGGCCTCTTCCGTGACGGGGTCGGCGTCTTCAACGGAACCGCCCTCAAGGAGGCGTTGGACTTGATCGAGGCACTCGCCCTCACCGAGCAGGTACAGCCCACCCACATCCGCGTGGCCCCCGGATTCGACGGGGCCACCTGGCTCGACCTCGGCCGCGACGACGGGCAGTCTGTCCGCATCCACCCCACCGGCTGGGACATCCGCATCCCCGACCCCGAAGAGGTGTGCTGGCGGCGCACCCAGCTCACCGGGGAGCTCCCCGTGCCCGCCAAGGACACCAACGGCAAGGGCATCGACCTGCTGATGCGGCTGTGCAACTTCGCCGACGCCAAGACCGAGGCCCTGGCCATCGCGTGGCTCATCGGCTGCCTGGAGCCGTCCGTGCCCGTTCCCGCGCCGTTCCTCACCGGCCCGCAGGGCGCCGGCAAGTCGACCGGCGGGCGGATGCTCGTGCGGATCATCGAGGGCATGACCGGCGACCTGCGCAGGGCACCCAAGGACGAAGAGAACATGATCACAGCGGTCGCGGCCGGATGGATCACCGCCCTGGACAACCTCTCCCACCTGCCCCCCGATCTGTCCGACCTCATGTGCTGCATCATCACCGGGGCCGAGAGCATCAAGCGCGCGCTGTTCACCGACGGCGACGTCGTCCGCTCCCGCTACCGCCGGCCCATGCTGCTGACCGGCATCGACGTCGGCGTGATCCGCCCCGACCTCGCCGAACGGCTCCTCACTCTGCGCCTGGAACGCCCCCGGGTGCGGCGCACCGAAGCGGAGCTGTGGGCGGAGTACGCCGAGATCCTTCCCATCGTCCTCGGCTCCCTGCTCGACCTGACCGTCAAGGTCCGCACCGTGCAGGCCGAGACCCCGACCGATCTGCGCATGGCCGACTTCGCCCACCTGTGCGCCCAGCTCGACACCGCCACCGGCTTCGGGACGCTGGAGGCATACCGGGCCAGCCTGGACGACCTCAATGACGACGTGATCGAGGGCGATCTCCTGGCACAAACAGTCCTCAAGCACGCCTCCGAACTCACCCCGGGCGAAGAGGTACGGATGACGTCGGCAGAGTGGCTGCATGCCCTGACCGCCCTCTACAGCGGCGAGGAATGCCGCCCCCTGCCCAAGGGCTGGCCCACCACCGGCAAGGTGCTCTCCGACCGGCTGAGGCGCATCCAGCCCACCCTTGCCGCGCGGGGCGTCCTGGTCGACTGGGGCCGCACCAGCGCCGCCCGCTACATCGAACTCAGCCGCCAGGCCCCGCCCCCGCCGCCCGAGCAGCAGACCGCGTTCTGACCGCACGCCCGGACGGGCGGACAAGCAAGAGGAGCACGCCCCGCCGGGGGTGCTCCTCTTGCCGTTCGGCGGCGACAGCCGCCCTGCACGGTCGCGCCGCGAAGCGGCCCGTTCTTCAAGCCCTGAGCGGGGCGTAAGACCTACAGACGCCACCCCTTTTCTTCCTAAGTAGGGAAAATCTGCGTCACTGCGTCACCACGGGCCCGACAGACGGCCGCCCACCTGCGGCAACAGCAGTGACGCAGGCGGTGAATCCTGCGTCATCACGCGTCATCAACGTCACCCCGTGACGAGCGCCCACGTCATCGGTGACAGAGGACCCGCCCCGCTGCGTCACCGGAACCCGCAGGTCAGACGCCTGATTGACGCAGGTGACGCGATGACGCAGAAATCCGCACCTCGGACAGGCACGGCCACGTAAGGCCCAGCCCTCAACCCATCCCGTTTGCAGGCTCACCTCCAAGAGGAGTTGTGGCATGAACTCCCCCCTGCCCACGAGTCACCAAGCCCTGACCGTCCCGGAGGTTATGAGCGCCCTCCGGATGAGCCGCTTCAAGGTCTACGACCTGATCCGGAGTAAGCGCCTCCCGAGTTTCACCGAGGGCCGCTTGCGTCGCGTCCCGGCGGATGCGGTGGCCACGTACATGAAGAACCGTCTTGAGGAGGCCGCCTGATGGCGCGCAAGCGAAACCCGAACGGTGCCGGAAGCATCTGGCAGCGAAAGGACGGCCGTTACGAGGGCCGCGTGTACGTTCCTCAGCCGGACGGCACCCGAGCTCGCAAGACGGTCTACGGCAACACATGGGAGGAGTGCGACGAGAAGCGTCAGGAACTGGTGCGCCGCGCCCGTCAGGGCATCCCGACGCCCACCCGCTCCGCCAAGCTCTCCGAGTGGCTGCCGTACTGGCTGGCGCAGTACATCGAACCGCGCCGCAAGCTGAGCACGTACGACAAGTACGAGATGCATGTGCGCCGCTACCTGGTCCCTCTGCTGGGGACCAAGCGGCTGGAGTCGCTCAGCGTCGCCGACGTGCGCCGCTTCACCACGCGCATGCAGAGCACCAGCACGGCCGCGACCGCGAAGGAAGCGCACCGCGTGCTCCGTACCGCTCTCACGGCCGCTGTGCGCGAAGAACTCATCACGCGGAACGTCGCTTCACTCGTGGAACCGCCCCGGGTGAAGCAGCGCGAGATCAGTCCGTGGTCCCTGGAGGAGACGCTGACTTTTCTGGAGGCCGCGCGGCGAGACCCGCTTTATGCCGCGTTCGTCCTGGCCATCGCCATGGGCCTGCGGCGCGGTGAACTGGTGGGCCTGCGCTGGTCGGACGTGGACCTGGACAACCGGGTGCTGCACGTACGCCAGCAGACGCAGCGTCGGCGCGGCACGCTCTACGACGACGACCCCAAGAGCCGCCGCCGGCGCGTGATCCCGATGCCCGCGTTGTGCATCGCGCCGCTTCGCTGGCACCGGCTACGGCAGCGGGAGACGTTCGCGCGTACCGGGGTTGAGTGGTCAGAAAAGGGCTACGTCTTTGCCACGCGCAACGGCCGGCCGGTAGAGCCGCGGAACGTCTACCGGTCGTTCACGCGGGTGGCTGCCGATGCGGGGCTGAGGGTGGTCCGACTGCACGATGCCCGGCACGGCTGCGCCACGCTGCTGACGGCAGCCGGTGTCGCGCCGCGCGTCATCATGGAGATCCTCGGGCACAGCCAGATCAGCATCACGATGGACGTCTACACGCACGTCGTGCACGACACCCAGCGGGAAGCGATCAGCCACATGGATCGCCTGCTCAGGCGTCGGCGGCCGGCCGCTTGAGAGGCGACTGCCGTCAAATGGTGCCGTCAAAACGGCCCGGACCATGATCGGTCCGGGCCGTTTTGGCTGGTGCCCCCGGCAGGATTCGAACCTGCGACACCCGCTTTAGGAGAGCGGTGCTCTATCCCCTGAGCTACGAAGGCAGTGGCAGCAGACGCAAGCGGCGGCATGCCTGTGGTCTGGGAGGACCACAGGCGTCAGCGTACCGGATGCGGGTCTGGCGGGTGTGGGGGTCAGGTCAGGGATGCGCGGCTGCCGGGTGAGTGTGGGGTCAGGTCGGGGATGCGTCGCGGCCGGTTGAGCCCGGGGTCAGGTCACGGGGACGTGGGTGAAGCGCGTGGCCGTGTGGAGGTCTGTCTGGATGCGGGTGGCCGTGGTGGTCAGTTCGGGGAGGAGGTGCGTCACGCACTCCCTCGGGGTGCGGCGGCTGGCGTGCATCGCTGTGTTCAGGGCCGCCACCACCCGGCCCGAGCGGTCGCGGATCGGGACGGCGATGGAGCGGAGGCCCTCTTCCAGTTCCTCGTCCACCAGGGCGTAGCCCTGCGAGCGGACCGAGGTCAGGGCCCCTTCGAGGGCGTGTGCGTCCGTGACCGTGTGCGGGGTGAGAGCCCGCAGGGCCTCGGGGCGGAGGGTGCCCGACGGCGCGTCCGCCAGCAGGACTCTGCCCAGTGCCGTCGCGTACGCCGGCAGACGCGTGCCCACCGTGATGTTCACGCTCATCACCCGGGCCGTCGCCACCCGGGCCGTGTACTGGATCTCCTCGCCGGAGTCCGACAGCACCGCCAATGACGTCGACTCGTGGATGCGGGACGTCAGGTCGGCCAGGTGGGGCTGGGCGATCTCGGGGAGGGAGGTGCGGGACAGGGGCGGGAAGCCGAGGGAGAGGACCCGGGGGGTCAGTGTGAAGGTGCGGCCGGCCGGGGCCACCAGGCCCAGGTGTTCGTAGGTGATCAGGGCTCGGCGGGCCGTTGCCCGGGCCAGGCCCGTCGCCCGGGCCACCTCCGTGAGGGTCAGCTCCGGCCTGCCCTCGCCGAAGGCCGTGAGGACCGTCAGGCCTCGGGCCAGGGATTCGATGAACTCGCGGCCCAGCTGCTGCTTCGACGCACCCGTCCAGAGCGCCAGGTCCGACGGGGGCGGGCCGGGCTCGGGGGGCGGAGTGGCGTGGAGTTCGCGTTCCATCGCCCTCACCGCGGACCGCAGTCTCGGCAGCAGCGTCTTCCGCAGGTTGTGCGCGGTGTGGCGGCTCGTGTGGCTGACCACGCTCGCCACGCTCGCGATCCGGCCGTTCGTCCCAGGGGTCCGGACCGGTACCGAGATCGCCACCAGACCCGGCTCGATCAACTGGTCGTCCAGGGACCAGCCGTCCGCCGAAGCCTGTTCCGTGCGGCGTGCGAACTTCTCGTCGTCTCTCACGTCCGCTCCGTGCGTGCGTGGCGGTACGGCCGTGAAGGACAGGTCCCTCGGGTCCGCCGCCCTGCGGTCCCGCCAGCGTTGCCAGTCCGCGGCCGTCCACTGCGTCGCGAACAGCGGGCCCGGTGCGGTGCGTTCGGCAGGGAGCAGGTCGCCGATGCGGAAGCTGAGGGACATCGCGCGGCGGCGGGTCGCCTGGTGGATGAAGCGGATGCCGTCGCGGTCGGCGACCGCGAGGGAGACCGACTCGTCCAGTTCGTCGGCCAGGGCGTCCGCGTGCGGGGAGAGCAGGGCGGGCAGGCGCAGGGCCGACATGTAGGCGTTGCCCAGTTCCATCAGACGGGGGGACAGGTGGACGTCCCGGCCGTCGAAGCGGACGTAGCCCATGCGGGCGAGCGTGGCCGTGATGCGGTCGACCGTGGAGCGGGCGAGGCCGGTGGCACGTTCCAGGCCGCTCAGGCTCAGCGTGCCGTTCGCCTCCGTCAGCTCCTGCAGTACCGCGATGCCGCGGATGAGGGGAGTGACCGCCTCTGCGGGGACACCCTCAGAGGGGACATCCTCCGCAGGGACGCCCCCCGCACCCGAGTCGCCCTTCCGAGCGCCCTGCGCGGCGGGGGCACCCCTCCGGGCGGCCGGGGTAACCGTCCGGGCGGCCGTAACCCTCCGTGCGCCCGAAGCGGTCGTCGCCTCGACCGGCGACCCCTTCTCGTCGGCCGGCGGGGCGGACCCCTCCGGGGTCTCGGGCATGGGCTTCGCTGGCATCGGTTCTCCGGTACGGCGGCCGCGACGGTCGCGACAGGCCCACCGTAATCCGGAATCCGTGGCCAGGAGGCCGCGAGGGGCCCCGCGCATCGCACGTACTCCCTGCTCTCCGCTCCCTACGTCTGCTCCCTACGCCCTACCTGCCCTACTCACCCCCTACGCCCTGCTCCCTCGTCACCCGCACCCGATAGCCCCCCTCCGCACTGGCCTCCGCCACCGCTCCCGCCCCCGCCACCTCGATCGTGATCCCCCTCCCCGCGTCCCGGAACGTCTCCCCGGGCGTGAACGGCGCGTCCGACAACTCCGCGTGGACGTTCGGCGCGCGGGTGCAGCCGCCGCTGTCGCGGCGGGAGTCGTAGACGGTGACCGGGCCCATGCCCGTGTCCACCTCGGCGTCGACCTTGTAGATCAGGGCACCCGGGCGGCACACCGCCTCGTCGTTGCCGGCGCGGGTGCGCAGTTCGACGGCGTAGCCGGTTCTGCCGTCCAGGGGGACGAAGACCAGCTTGGAGCCACCGGCCTCGGCCAGGGGCGTCAGCGTGTACTCCGTGGTGCCGGGGGACGCCGCGCAGTGGACCTGGGTGGCGTCGAGCCAGCCCAGCTTCCACTTGTGCCAGCCGAGGAAGTCGTTGTTGGCGCCCCAGTCCTCGCTCATGATGTCCCAGTGGCCGACCGCGCCCCCGCCCTCCGCGGTGTACAGGTCGGGCAGGCCGAAGACGTGGCCGTTCTCGTGGGGGAGGACGCGGTAGCCGGTGCGGTCGTAGGAGCCGGAGCCGTCGTCCTGGCGGGAGTAGACGAAGGAGGCGTTGGCCACGGGTATGCCGTCGGCCGTCGGGGCGTCCGGGTTGCCGGCGAAGGTGACGGACAGAACGGTGTCCAGGGCCGAGGGGCCGGCGTTGGGGCTCACCAGGACGTTCAGCAGGTCGTACGCGCGGAAGTCCACCTGTGGGTCGGCGGCCGCCACGAGGTCCTGGACCAGCGTGCGGTAGCCGGGGTCGAACGGAGCCCCGCGCTCTATGCCGTACTCGCGAAAGGACTTCGGCATCCGCAGCCACCCCGGGATCGGGGTCTCGGGGCGGTAGTCGAGGCGGCCGTAGGAGCTGGTGCGGAACCACTCGCGGGTCTGCGGGAAGAACTCGCGGAAGCGGTCCTGGGCCTCGCCCTCGCCTGGGGCGTCGGAGAAGTCGATCATCAGGGTGAGGGCGCGGACGGTGCCGGTGGAGCGGGTGTAGCCGGTGGAGGTGGGGATGCCCTCGGACATCTGGACCTCGCGGGCGCCGCGGATCATGCAGGGGCCGTGTGCGGAGGTGTGGGACAGGGTGATCGGGCCCGCTCCCGCCGTACTGGCGCCCGGGGTCAGCGGGCCCGTGCCGGCCGAGGTGCTGACCGTGAAGGTCAGGGCGGTCACACAGGCCAGGGCGGCCAGCCGGCGCCTGGGTATCCGGTGGCCGGGCGGCGCCGTGCCGTGCGGGCGGGGGCGCCGGGGCCGCGGCTGTATGCAAGGCACCTGCAAGGGACCTCCCGCGCCACGGCAGCCTCCGGTCTCCGGCTGCACCCTTGCGATCACCCTGCGTCGCGGGGTGAGGCGACGCGCGCTGGAAGAGACCGATCGTGGGTTTCCCGTCAGTAGCGACCCGAGGGGTTTGTGAGCCAGGTCACAAACAATTTCCGCGAGAGCGGGAAATACCGGGGACCCACTCCCCGTTTAGCCATGTGTCCGACCGAAACGGGGATCCGCTCCCCGGATCGGAGCACCACTCACCGTCCACACCAGGAGTACGCCGTGCAGACCGCCAGCCCCGAAGCGCGCAAGGTGCCCCGGCCCCGCGCCGACGCCCTGCGCAACCGGGAGCGGATCGTCACCGCCGCCCGGGAGATGTTCGTCGAGCACGGCCCCGAGGTGCCGCTCGACGAGATCGCCCGCCGGGCCGGCGTCGGCAACGCCACGGTGTACCGCAACTTCCCGGACCGCGACGCGCTCGTCCGCGAGGTCGTCTGCTCCGTCATGGACCGCACGGCCGCGGCCGCCGAGGCCGCGCTCACCGAGACCGGCGACGCGTTCGAGGCGCTGGAGCGCTTCGTGCACGCCGCCGCCGACGAGCGGATCAGCGCGCTGTGCCCGATGGTCTCCAGCACGTTCGACAAGCACCACCCGGATCTGGAAGCCGCGCGCGAGCGAGTCGAACGGCAGGTCGCGGAGGTCATGGACCGCGCCAGGGCGGCCGGGCAGCTCCGGTCCGACGTGGACGTCGGGGACGTCATGATCGCCGTGGCCCAGCTCAGCAGGCCCCCGGCCGGTACGGACTGCTTCCGCGCCGACCGCTTCGTCCACCGCCATCTTCAGCTGTTCCTGGACGGGCTGCGGGCTCCCGCTCGCTCCGCCCTCCCGGGCACGGCCGTGACTCTGGAGGATCTGCGCCGGCCCTGACCGATCAGTTCAGCCCGCCCCACCGGTCTGAAACCTGAACGCCCGACCGCCTGAACGCCCGACCGCCCGACCGCCTGAACACCTGAAGCACAGTCCCTGCGGCCGTCCCCGAGGACGGGCCGTCACCTTTCGTCACCTTTTTCCGTCACGAAGTCCCGAAGTGGGTATCCCCATGTCTGAAACAGCCTCCAAGGCTCTCCACGCCCCGGCCGAACCGGATCCGGGCCGCTGGAAAGCGCTCGTCTTCATCGCGCTCGCCCAGCTGATGGTCGTCCTCGACGCCACCATCGTGAACATCGCCCTGCCCTCCGCCCAGCAGGACCTCGGCATCTCCGACGGCAACCGGCAGTGGGTCGTCACGGCCTACGCCCTCGCCTTCGGCGGTCTGCTGCTGTTCGGCGGCCGGATAGCCGACCTGTGGGGCCGCAAGAAGGCCTTCGTCGTCGGCCTGGGCGGCTTCGCCGCGGCCTCCGCGCTCGGCGGCGCGGCCACCAACGAGGCGATGATGTTCGGCGCCCGTGGCCTCCAGGGCGCGTTCGGCGCCCTGCTCGCGCCCGCCGCGCTCTCCCTGCTCGCCGTGATGTTCACCGACGCCAAGGAGCGCGCCAAGGCGTTCGGCATCTACGGCGCGATCGCCGGTGGCGGCGGCGCCGTCGGCCTGATCCTGGGCGGCTTCCTCACCGAGTACCTGGACTGGCGCTGGACGTTCTTCGTGAACATCCCGTTCGCCATCGTCGCCGCGGCCGGTGCCTACTTCGTCATCCGTGAGCCCGAGGGCGGCCGCAACCGCTCCGCGCTCGACATCCCGGGCGTGGTCCTGTCCACCCTCGGCCTGGTCGCCCTCGTCTACGGCTTCACCCGCGCCGAGTCGGACGGCTGGAGCGACTCCGTGACCGTCGGCATGTTCGTCGCCTCGGCCGTGCTGCTGGCGTCCTTCGTGCTCGTCGAGTCCAAGGTCAAGGCCCCGCTGCTGCCGCTGCGCGTGATCACCGAGCGCAACCGCGGCGGGATCTACCTCTCCCTCGGTCTCGCGATCATCGCGATGTTCGGCCTGTTCCTCTTCCTGACCTACTACCTGCAGATCGTGAAGGGCTACTCGCCGGTCAAGACCGGTTTCGCCTTCCTGCCGATGATCGCGGGCATGATCACGGGCTCCACCCAGATCGGCACCCGCCTGATGACCCGCGTCGCCCCGCGCCTGCTGATGGGCCCCGGCTTCCTGGTCGCCGCGCTCGGCATGCTGCTGCTGACCCAGCTGGAGATCGGCTCCTCGTACGCGGCCCTGCTGCTGCCGGCGATGCTGCTGCTCGGCCTGGGTATGGGTACGGCGTTCATGCCGGCCATGTCGCTGGCCACCCAGGGCGTCGAGCCCCGGGACTCCGGTGTCGCCTCCGCGATGGTCAACACCTCGCAGCAGGTGGGCGGCGCGATCGGCACGGCCCTGCTGAACACCATCGCCGCCTCGGCGACCACGGCGTACGTCGCCGACCACATCGCCGGGGCGACCAGCCGGTCCCAGCAGCAGCTGGTCCAGCTGGAGGCCATGGTGCAGGGCTACACCAGCGCCATCTGGTTCGCCGTCGGCATCCTCGTGGTGGCCGCCGTGATCGCCCTGACCTTCGTCAACGCCGGCCGTCCGGGTACGACCACGGTGACCGGCTCCGACGAGAGCGCGGCGGACGAGGTGCAGATCCCGGTCGTCGCCCACTGACGCCCGCGCACCCGCACCCCTTCGGGCCATCCGCAGGCGCGAGGAAGGGGACGCCTCGCACCTACGGAATCCAGGACCTGCCCCGGCTCCCGCGTCAGCGGAGCCAGGGCAGGTCCGCACCCGCTTCGGCCGGCTGAAGTCCCTCGGAGATGATCCGCATGATCTCTCCGAGGGACTTCTGCTGTTCCGGGGAGAGCCGGTCGAAGACCGCCTGGCGAACGGCCTCCACATGGCCCGGCGCGGTCTGCCGCAGCACGTCGTAGCCCTCGTCGGTGAGGACGGCGAACTGGCCCCGCTTGTCGTCGGGGCAGTCCTCCCGGCGGACCCAGCCGTTCTTCTCCAGACGCGCGATGGCGTGCGAGAGGCGGGACCGGGTGATCTTCGCCAGCATCGCGAGCTCGGTCATCCGCAGCCGCCGCCGCGGTGCCTCGGCGAGCTTGACCAGAAGGCCGTAGTAGACGTGCGGCATGCCCGCGTCACGCTGCAGCTGACGGTCGAGATGGTCGTCGAGGAGGGTGACGCCCTCCATGAACGAACGCCAGACGCGCTGCTCCTCATCGGTGAGCCAGCGCGGTTCCTTGGGCTCCGCGGCGGAGCCGGGTGTCGATGCGGATGCGGGTGCCTTCATGTGTTCCACTCTACGTGGCCCCTCCTTGAACTTTAAACAAATGGCTCGTACAGTTTGTTAGGGAATCATTTTTTGGAAGGAGCCGCAGCATGTCCGCCGCCACTCGGGAGCGCATGCCCGCTCTGTACCTCAGCCACGGCGCACCGCCCCTGGCGGACGACCCGGTCTGGCCCGGTGAGCTGGCCGCATGGTCCGCCGGCCTGCCGCGCCCCAAGTCGGTCCTGATCGTCTCCGCCCACTGGGAGGAGGCCCCGCTCGCCCTCGGTGCCACCGAGACCGTGCCGCTCGTCTACGACTTCTGGGGCTTCCCGGAGCACTACTACCAAGTGAAGTACGACGCCCCCGGCGCACCGGAGCTCGCCGAGTCCGTACGCAAGCTGCTGCGCGCCCCCGGCATGCCCGTCCAGGACGTCCCCGACCGCGGCCTCGACCACGGCGCCTACGTCCCGCTGGTCGAGATGTACCCGGAGGCCGACATCCCGGTCCTCCAGGTGTCCATGCCGACGCTCGACCCGGTCCGGCTCCTGGAGATCGGCCGCAAGCTCGCCCCCCTGCGGGACGAGGGCGTGCTCATCGTCGGCTCCGGCTTCTTCACCCACAACCTGGCCGCGCTCCGGCAGGGCGGCATCCCCGCCTGGTCCGCCGAGTTCGACGACTGGGGCCGGCGGGCGCTGGAGGCGCGTGACGTGGACGCCCTGCTCGACTTCACCCGCAAGTCACCCGCCGGGCAGCTGGCCCACCCGCGCACCGAGCACTTCGCCCCGCTGTTCGTGACCATGGGCGCGGCCGACGCGGCCGGTGAGCTGGACGCGCAGAAGTCCGTGATCGACGGGTTCTGGATGGGGCTGGCGAAGCGGTCGGTGCAGTTCGGCTGAGGCGGGCCCGGTGGCCGGGTGCCTACAGCGGCCTCTCGTACCAGGCCACGTCCCAGTACCGGCCGAACTTGCGGCCGACCTCCCGGTACGTGCCGACATGCCGGAACCCGAAGCGCTCGTGCAGCCGGGCCGACGCCTCGTTCGGCAGCGCGATGCCCGCGTAGGCGCGGTGCAGATCCTCGCCGGACAGGGCCTCGAAGAGGGCCGCGTAGAGGAGCGTGCCGACGCCGCGCCCGCCCGCGTCCGGGGCGACGTACACGGTCGTCTCCACGGAGGTGGCATAGGCGGGCTTCATTCGGAAAGGGCTGGAAGTGGAGTAGCCCAGAATCTCCTGTGAGTCCGCCGTCGTGGCAACCATCAGGCGATGCGGTCCGTCTTCAGGGTGGGAGAGCAGCCAAGGGCGGCGCTCCTCCGGACTGAAGATCGCGGTATCGAATGTGATCGCCGTCTCACGTACATAGTGGTTGTAGAGGGCTGTGAGGGCGTCGAGGTCAGCCTCGACTCCTGGCCTGACCTGCACCTCTGTACGTTCTGTCAGCACCGCGCCTCCCTGTGTGGCCGGACAGGGTACTGCATGATCAGAAAAATCGGGGGCCGGGTTGGGAATTCTGTCCTGATTCCAGTCGTTGTTTCCATCGGATGCAGGGCACCCGAGGAGAGTCCGGAGAGTCCCGGAAGACGGAGTCCCGCGTCCGAAGGACCACCCGCTGACCTCACCATCGCAAGGGAGCTCGCATGGCAACCCGTGCCGTCGCCCGTCGTCAGTCCGCCACCGGCGAGACGGCCGATGCGGCAAGCAGTGTTCGCGCCCATGGCGGCGAGATCGCCGACCGCGACCTGGTCGGCATGTACCTCGACGAGATCGCGCGTACACCGCTGCTCGACGCCGCCAAGGAGGTCGAGCTGTCCCAGATCATCGAAGCGGGTGTGTTCGCGCAGCAGATCCTCGACGGCCTGGAGGAGAACAAGGCCGGGGCCTCGTCCGAGGAACTGCAGGCCCTGGTCGACGAGAGCGAGCGGGCCAAGGACGTCTTCATCCGCTCCAACCTGCGCCTGGTCGTCGCGGTCGCCCGCCGCTACCCCCGCAGCGGTCTGCCGCTGCTGGACCTGATCCAGGAGGGCAACGCCGGCCTGGTGCGCGCGGTCGAGAAGTTCGACTACCGCAAGGGCTTCAAGTTCTCCACGTATGCGACGTGGTGGATCCGCCAGGCCATCACCCGCTCGATAGCGGATCAGTCCCGCACGATCCGCCTGCCCGTCCACCTCGTGGAGGAGCTCGGCCGGATCCGCCGTGTGCAGCGCGAGTTCAACCGCGAGCACGGCCGGGACCCGGAGCCCGCGGAGATCGCGACCGAGCTCGGCTCGACCCCGGAGCGCGTCACCGACGTGCTGGACTGGGCCCGCGACCCGGTCTCGCTGAACATGTCGGTGGACGACGAGGGCGAGACCCAGTTCGGCGACCTCCTGGAGGACACCTCGGCGGTGTCGCCCGAGCAGTCGGTGCTCACGCTGCTGCGCAGCGAGGAGCTCGACGACCTGATCGGCCGGCTCGACCAGCGCACGGCGTCGATCATCAAGATGCGCTACGGCATCGAGGACGGCCGGGAGCGCACGCTGACCGAGGTCGGCAAGGAGCACGGCCTGACCCGCGAGCGCATCCGGCAGATCGAGAAGCACGCGCTGCTGGAGCTGAAGAAGCTGGCCCGCAGCACCGGATTCGACGCGGCGGCGTGACACGTGTGACGGTGAGTCTCCGGGCGGACGGACCGCCTCCCACAACCGTGGGTGACGGACCGTGTGCGCCCGGAGGTCACCGCGTACGCCGGGTGGCGAAAGACCGCGCAAACATGGCGTTGTAACGCCGCTTCAATCCGCGGACTGAGGGAACAAGACTTCTGGGTCCACCAGTTCGGGCCCGGGGCCATGCCCCATGAACCCCAACAGCCAAGTCCCGTCGCACTCCCCCCGGCGCCGGGACTTTCCCCGAGGCCGGGCTTCGGCGTCCTTCCCCCCGGACGCCGGAGCCCGGCTCTCTACTGCCCGGCCCGCCTTCGCCCGGAAAGCCGGTGAGGAGGAGTGGGGGTGGGGTGCTGGAGGGCGGGCCACCCCGTACCTGAACCACGGGGTGGCCCGCCAGATGGCAGATTGTGTCACATGGGCATAGCCTGCCGGGCGTGAGCAGCACCACCCCGACCCCGCCTTCGCCCTCGCTGACCGAGCGGCGGAAGGCCGAGACACGTATGGAGATCGCCCGGGCGGCGGCAGGCCTCTTCGTGCGACACGGCCTGCGCGCCACCCGCGCGGAGGACATCGCCCAGGCGGCCGGTATCGCCCCGCGCACCTTCTACCGGTACTTCGCCACCAAGGAAGAGGCCGTCGCCCCGCTGTACGCGGCCGGCGCCCAGCGCTGGGCGGAGGCGGTGCGCGCCGCTCCCGCCGACGTGGGCGTGATCCAAGCCCTGGAGCAGGGGGTGCGCCACACCCTCACCCCGGGCGTCGGCGTCTCGGCGGCCTCCTGGGAGTGGGTCCGCGCGCTCCTGCGCCTGGCCGAGGCGACCCCGTCCCTGCGCAGGGTGTGGGCGGAGGTGTGCCAGGCGTCCGAGCGGCTGCTGGGGGAGGTGCTGGCAGAACGGGTGACACGTGCCGGGGCGTCCGGGACTCCCGGGGCGCCTGTGGCGCCGGAGGGCGGCGACAACGTTGCCGCCGCTCTGGATCTGTCCTCAGCCGCGCCAGCTGACCGGACCCCTCTCACGTCAGCTGACCTGCCCTCCGGTGCGGCGCCTCACTCGACCTCCGCCGCGCCCCGTGACGTGCCCTCCGCCGCGGCGTCTGACTTGACCCCCGCCGCGCCCCGTGACCTGCCCTCCGCCGAGACGCCTGACCTGCCCTCCGCCGCGGCCCTTGACCCGACCTCCGCCGCGACACCTGACCTGCCCCCCGCCGAGACGCCTGACTCGACCTCCGGCGCGGCGCCTGACCCGACCCCCCTCGCGACACCTGACCTGCCCTCCGGCGCGGCGTCCGACGCGACCCCCGCCGCGCCCCGTGACCTGCCCTCCGGCGCGACGCCTGACCCGACCCCCGCCGCGACCCCTGACCTGCCCTCCGCCACGACCCCTGACATGCCCTGCACCGCCGCCCCTGAGCTGCGCTTCGCCGCCGCGGTGGCGAGCGCCGCCGTGCGTGCCGCCCTGGAGGCCTGGGCCGCGGGGGACGGGCCCGTCGAAGGCCCGGGTAGTCCGGCGGAACTCGCCCTGCGTAATCTCGCCGCGCTGCGGGACTTCCCGTGGGGCGCGTGACGCGACGGCTCACACCCCGCCGACGTCCCGTCCGCCGGCCGCCCTGCTCAACCGCGCCCCCAACTCCCGTACGGCCGTCACCAGTTGCTCTGGCTCGTGCACCACGAAGTCGCACTCCAGCATCGCCAGCCGGAACGCCACCCACTGCACCGCGTCGCCGACCGATCCCCGCAGCCGGCAGCTGCCGTCGTCCAACGGCTCCGGCGTGCCCAGCCACTTGGGCACCCGGGCGGCGACGAAGTCGGCGGGCGCGGCGAACGTGACCTCGAAGTCGTAGGACGGCTGCTGCCGTTGCATCGACCGCCGCAGGTACTCCGCCGCGCTCCCCGTCGGCAGCTCGCGCGGCACGAACCGGGCCCCGGTGGCGAACGGCTCGCTGACCCGGTCGACGCGGAACGTGCGCCAGTCGTCCCGGTCGATGTCGTACGCGACCAGGTACCAGCGGCGGCCCGTCGACACCAGCCGGTACGGCTCCGTCAGGCGCCGCGACTCGGTGCCGTCCGCGGCCCGGTAGGCGAACCGCAGCCGCTCGTGCCCGGCCACCGTCGAGGCCATGACGGTCAGGGTCTCGGGCGCGATGCTCGGCCCGTCCCCGCTGGTCAGTGGTGTGGTCGCGGCCTGGAGGGTGGTCACGCGGTGGCGCAGCCGGCCCGGCAGCACCTGCTCCAGCTTGGCCAGTGCCCGCACCGAGGCCTCGTCCAGGCCCTCCACCGCGTGCCCGGCCCCGGCGCGCAGCCCGACCGCGATGGCCACGGCCTCCTCGTCGTCGAGCACGAGCGGCGGCATGGCCTTGCCGGCGACCAGCCGGTAGCCGCCGTCGGCGCCCTTGGTCGCCTGCACGGGGTAGCCCAGCTCGCGCAGCCGGTCGATGTCCCGCCGCACCGTGCGGCGGGAGACCCCGAGCCGCTCGGAGAGCTCGCCCCCGGGCCATTCGCGGGGCGTCTGGAGAAGGGAGAGGAGCGTCAGCAGCCGGGCCGGAGTGTCCGTCGTCATACAGATGAGGATGCCGCACCACTAGGACACGATCTGACCTAATGGGGGTCTAACTTCGAACCATGAACTCCACCGACACCACCCTCGGCACGGCGGGCGGCGGGACCGACCGCCGACGCTGGTTCGCCCTCGCGATCGTGATGACCGCGGCCTTCATGGACCTCGTCGACGTGACGATCGTCAACATCGCCATCCCGTCGATCCAGCGGGAGGCGGGCGCGTCCTTCAGCGAGATCCAGTGGATCACCGCCGGTTACGCCCTCGCCTTCGCCGCCGGGCTGATCACCGGCGGACGGCTCGGCGACATCCACGGGCGCAAGCGGATCTTCCTCGTCGGCATCGGCGGGTTCACGGTCGCCTCCGCGCTGTGCGGTCTCGCGGTGAACCCGGAGATGCTGGTCGCCTCGCGGTTCCTGCAGGGCGGCATGGCGGCGCTGATGGTGCCGCAGGTGCTGTCGATCGTGCACGCGACCTTCCCGGCGCACGAGCGGGGCAAGGTCTTCGGGCTGTTCGGCGCGGTCGTCGGTCTCGGGGCCGTGTCCGGCCCGCTGCTCGGCGCGCTGCTGACCGAGTGGAACCTGTTCGGCTGGGAGTGGCGGTCGATCTTCCTGATCAACCTGCCGGTGGGTGTCGCCGGCCTGATCCTCGGCAGCCGCTTCATCACCGAGTCCAAGGCGCCGCGCGCCCTGAAGCTGGACCTGGTGGGCGTCGCGCTCGTGACACTGGGCCTGCTGATGCTGCTCTACCCGCTCATCCGGGGCCGCGAGCTGGACTGGCCGGTGTGGGGGTACGTCTCGATGGCCGGCTCGCTCGTCGTCCTCGCGGCGCTGGTGGCGTACGAGAGGCGCAAGGCCGCGCGGGACGGTTCCCCGCTGGTCGAGTTGTCGCTGTTCAAGGTGAAGAGCTTCGCGGCCGGGATCGCCGTGCAGACCGTCTTCGGTGTCGCGCTCGGTGTGTTCTTCCTGGTGTGGACGCTGTACATGCAGTTCGGTCTGGGCTGGAGCCCGCTGAAGGCCGGGCTGACCGGGGTGCCGTTCTCGATCGCCGTGTCGGTGGCGGCCGGGATGTCGGTGCAGAAGCTGGTCCCGCGGTTCGGGCGCAAGGTGCTCCAGGCGGGCGCGCTGGTGATGGCGGCCGGGGTGCTCCTCTACATCTGGGAGGCCGGGCACTACGGCCTCGCCATAGCTCCCTGGCAGATGGCCCTCCCGCTCGTCGTGATGGGCGTGGGCATGGGCCTGATCGTCGCGCCGCTGACCGACGCGATCCTCTCGGAGGTGCCGCGCGAGCACGCCGGTTCGGCCTCGGGGCTGATCAACACCGTGCAGCAGATGGGCAACGCGCTGGGGCTCGGCCTGGTGTCGGTGGTGTTCTTCGGCACGATCTCCGACCATCTGCGGCGGGAGCAGGTCGGTCCGGCCTTCGCGGACGCCTTCCAGAACGCGCTCGGCTGGGTCGCCGCGGTGATGGGCGCCATCTTCCTGCTGATGTTCGCGCTGCCGAAACGGCCCGCGCAGCATGTGGAGGGGGAGCAGGCGGCGGTGGAGAAGGAACCGGCGCTCGTCTCCTGAGAGCGGTGGAAACGCACCGCGGCGGACGCGGATCCAGCGGGCTCGGCACCTCGGGTGCCGGGCCCGCCCTCGTTTCCGCTCATGCCCGATTGGGTCCGAACCTGTTTACTTTGCGGAAATCTCGGCGTAGCCTCCCGCTGAAACCACACGTTCGGGCATGAGGCGGAGGCGAACGGACATGTACGCACCGGAGCGGCAGCAGGAGATCCTCCGGCTCGCCCGTGACGGCGGCCGAGTGGATGTCGTGTCGCTGGCCGAGGAGTTCCAGGTGACGGCGGAGACCATCCGCCGGGATCTGAAGGCCCTCGACCGCGCCGGTCTGGTCCGCCGGGTGCACGGCGGGGCCATCCCGGCCGGGCGCCTCGACTTCGAGCCGGACCTCGCCGAGCGCGAGACGACCGCCGCCGACGAGAAGGACAACATCGCCAAGGCGGCCCTCGCGGAACTGCCCGTCGAGGGCACGGTGATCCTCGACGCCGGGACGACGGTGGCCCGGATGGCCGCCGCCCTCCCGCTGGAGGCCTCCCTCACCGTCGTCACCCACAGCCTCCCCATCGCGGCCCGCCTCGCCGACCACCCCGGCATCCAGCTCCACCTCATCGGAGGGCGCGTACGGCACCGCACGCGCGCCGCCGTGGACGCCTGGGCGCTTCGGGCGTACGGCGAGATCCGCGCCGACGTGCTGTTCGTGGCCGCCAACGGCTTCTCCGCCGAGCACGGCCTGACCACCCCCGACCTCGCCGAGGCCGCCGTGAAGCGCGCGGCCGTGGCCGCCGCCCGCCGCGTGGTGCTGCTCGCCGACTCCTCCAAGCACGGCCAGGAGCACTTCGCCCGCTTCGGCGACCTGAGCGATGTGGACCTGCTGATCACCGACAGCGGGCTGAGCCCCGAAGACGCCGTCGCGATCGAGCGCGGCGGCACGGAAGTAGTGCGCGCATGATCCTCACCGTCACCCCCAACCCGTCCCTGGACCGCACCTACGAGGTGCCGTCCCTCGACCGCGGCGAGGTCATCCGCGCCACCGGCGAGCGGATGGACCCGGGCGGCAAGGGCGTGAACGTCTCGCGTGCCGTCGCCGCGGCGGGGCAGCGCACGGTGGCGGTCCTGCCCCTGGGCGGCGCCCCGGGCGCCCTCGTCGCCGACCTGCTCGACAAGCAGGGCATCGAGGTCGCGCCCGTACCGGTCGCCGGGGCCACCCGCTCCAACATCGCCCTCGCCGAGTCCGACGGCGTCCTGACGAAGATCAACGCGCCCGGCCCCGAACTGTCCGACGCCGAGCGGGAACTGCTTCTGGAGACCGTGCGGCAGCAGTCCCGCGACGCCGCCTGGATCGCCTGCTGCGGCAGCCTTCCCCGCGGACTCGCCCCCTCCTGGTACGCCGAGCTGGTCGCCCGCGCGCACGCCGCCGGGGCGCGGATCGCCCTGGACACCTCCGGGCCCGCGCTGCTCGCGGCCCTGCGCGAGCGGCCCGACGTGGTCAAGCCGAACGCCGAGGAACTGTCCGAGGCCGTCGGCCGCCCCCTCGCCACCGTCGGCGACGCCGTCAAGGCCGCCGAGGAACTGCGCGAGATGGGCGCCCGGGCCGTCCTCGCCAGCCTCGGCGCCGACGGGCAGCTGCTCGTCTCCGACCAGGGCGCCTGGTTCGGCAGCGCCCGCGTGGCCGCCGTCCGCAGCAACGTGGGCGCCGGCGACTCCTCCCTCGCCGGTTTCCTGATCGCCGGCGGCAACGGCCCCGAGGCCCTGGCCTCCGCGGTCGCGCACGGCGCGGCGGCCGTCCAACTGCCCGGCAGTGTGATGCCGACGCCGCGTGACCTGGACCCGGCGGCGGTGACGGTCACGTCCGAGGTCCCGGCGGACCGCGTTCTGAAGGAGCCGGTGTCATGACCTACGACGAGCTGCGCGGACCGACGCGCGAGCGGCGGGCCTCCCCGTTACCCGCCCCCTCCACTCCCGTCACCCCCCACCGCACCCCCGTCCCCCTCCCCGCCCACCCCTCCCACCGGGCGATACGCGTGCTAAGGAGCCCGCGATGAGCGACATGATCACGGCGGAACTGGTCGACCTCGACCTGTCCGCCGACACCAAGGAAGCGGCGGCCCGTGCCCTCGCCGAGCGCATGGTGGCCCTGGGCCGGGTGACCGACCTGGACGGTTTCCTCGCCGACGTGGCCGCCCGCGAGGCCCAGATGCCGACCGGCCTCGACGGCGGCATCGGCATCCCGCACTGCCGCAGCGAGCACGTCACCGAGCCGACGCTCGCCTTCGGACGCAGCGCCGACGGCATCGACTTCGGCGCCCCGGACGGCCCCGCCGACCTGATCTTCCTGATCGCCGCGCCGGCCGGCGCGGACGACGCCCATCTGACGATCCTGTCGTCGCTGGCCCGGCAGCTGATGAACAGCGAGTTCACCGACGCCCTGCGCGCGGCGAGCGACGCGCCGGCCGCGGCGGCCCTGATCCGCGGCGACGAGCCGGACACACCCGCATCCGCGGGTTCCGAAGACCCCGTGGCGTCGGCGGGAGCGGCCTCTCCCGCCGCCGCCACGGTCACCGACGAAGCCGGCGACACCGCTGAGGGCGAGAAGCGCCCGTTCCGCATCGTCGCCGTCACCTCCTGCCCGACCGGCATCGCCCACACCTACATGGCGGCCGAGTCGCTGGAGAACGCCGGCCGGGAGGCGGGCGTCGACATCACCGTCGAGCCCCAGGGCTCGGCCGGTTTCACCCGGGTCGCCCCGGAGGTCATCGCGGCGGCGGACGCCGTGATCTTCGCCCACGACGTGCCCGTGCGGGAGAAGGAGCGGTTCGCCGGCAAGCCCACCGTCGACGTCGGTGTGAAGGCGGGCATCAACCGCCCGGCCGAACTCATCGCCGAGGTCCGCGAGAAGGCCGCGCGCGGCGAGGTCACCTCCGGATCCGCCCCGGCCACTCCGGTGGAGCGCTCCGGCGACTCCGGCGAGGGCTACGGCACCAAGCTGCGCAAGTGGCTGATGTCCGGCGTCAGTTACATGGTGCCGTTCGTCGCCGCGGGCGGTCTGCTGATCGCCCTCGGGTTCGCGATCGGCGGCTACAAGGTCGACAAGGCCCCCTCGGTGATGGACCACTTCATGTGGCTGCAGGCCGACAGCTGGGCGGCTCTGTTCTTCCAGATCGGCGGTGTCGCCTTCGGCTTCCTCGTCCCGGTCCTGGCCGGCTACATCGCCTACGGCATGGCCGACCGGCCCGGCATCGTCCCCGGGTTCGTCGGCGGCATGATCGCGTTCAACATCAACGCCGGCTTCCTCGGCGGCCTGGCGGCCGGTCTGATCGCCGGTGGCGTCGTGATGGCGATCCAGAAGGTGAACGTCCCGGCGGCGCTGCGCGGCATCATGCCCGTGGTGGTGATCCCGCTGATCTCCTCGGCGATCGTCGGGTTCCTGATGTTCGTCGTCATCGGCAAGCCCATCGCCGAGGCCCAGAAGGGCATGACCGACTGGCTGAACGGCCTGTCCGGCAGCAACGCCATCCTGCTCGGCGCACTCCTCGGCCTGATGATGTGCTTCGACCTCGGCGGCCCCGTCAACAAGGTCGCCTACACCTTCGCCACGGCCGGCATCGCGGTGGCCAGCCCCAGCGACTCGGCGATGAAGATCATGGCCGCGGTGATGGCGGCCGGCATGGTCCCGCCGCTGGCGATGGCCCTGGCGACGACCGTGCGCGGCAAGCTCTTCACCCAGACCGAGCGCGAGAACGGCAAGGCCGCCTGGGTGCTCGGCGCCTCCTTCATCTCCGAGGGCGCGATCCCCTTCGCCGCGGCCGACCCGCTGCGCGTCATCCCGGCCTCCATGGCGGGCGGCGCGGTCACCGGTGCCCTGTCGATGGCCTTCGGCGCCACCCTGCGCGCCCCGCACGGCGGCATCTTCGTGGTCCCGCTGATCGGCAACCCGTTCCTCTACCTGGTCGCCATCGCCGCGGGCGTCTGCGTCACGACGGCCCTCGTCGTCGTCCTGAAGGGCATGCGCAAGCCGGCCCCGGGTGCCGCCCCGGCCTCCGGTGCGGGCAGCGCGGACCGGAAGGCGGAGACGAAGCAGCCCGTCGCGGCGTGAAGCGGTGCGAGGTTCGCACCTTTCGGGGTGTGTGAACCGTTCATGCCACCTGCGAGATAGATCACGAAAATCACGGCCCGGGACCGAAGTCCCGGGCCGTGGTGTCTACTGGGACGCATGCCCGAGCACGTCTCCCGGTGGCCCGAAGGCCATCCTCTCCCCGCCCTCCCGCAACAGCGGCAGACGGGCCCCCGGTCGGAGTCCGTGGAACTGACCCCCGAGGAGAGAGACGCCTTCGCCGAGCTGGTGCGCCAACTCGGCGACAGAGGCCTCTAGGTCCTGCCGGGCGTCTCAGGAGAGCTGCGCCGCGCGCCGCTCCATCGCCTCGCGCGCCGCGTCCTCGCTGGCGTACACCTCGCACATGTGCCGCCCGTCCGGCGTCGCCGTGTGCTCGACCTCCCAGAGGGAGAGCTCCTCGCCGTCGCGCAGCAGGAACGCGTGCTCGTAGAGCGAGAAACCCAGTCCCGCCCGGCCCGCGCGGCACGGCCGGCCGAAGGCCTGGGTGATCAGGTGCCCGGACGCCGTGGCCAGCAGGGCCGCCATGTCCGCGCCCGGCCGGTCGGTGTTCTCCGCCCGGCGCAGTAACCTGCGCGCGTGGTCCGCCGAGTTCTCCGCGGCGTACGCCTGCCGGGGCGCGGGGACGGGGGACACCTGCACCGCCACCGGCAGTTCGAAGTCCGGGGTCTCCGGCGGCAGCGGCAGCCGCGTGGTGGCGGCGCGCAGCTCCTCCTCGTCGATGTACACCTCGTGCTGCGGTTCGCTGCCCGGCGCGGTGTTGTGGACGAGCTCCCAGAGCGTCAGCGCCGAACCGTCGGCGAGCAGCCACGTGTGCCGGTACGTCTCCCGGTGCAGGCCCGCGCTGTGGTGCGCGGAGTGCAGTGAACCGTCGTGCGCCAGCGCACAGTCCAGGCGCCTTATCGTCTCGTCCGGTAGCTCGAAGGAGTTCAGGGCGCGGCCGAGGAGTCGCGCGAGGTGCTCCTCCGGAGACTCGGGCGAGTCGTGGGGTTCGTACGCTGCCGTCTCGTACGGAACGCTCAAGGTTTCTCCCGGCGTTGCTGCATGTCACCTTGTGGGTGCATACCGTAGCCCCTCGGTCGGACATCATGTCCGGGAACCGAGAAAACGTACGTCCGGGAAAACGAGCGGGCCGCGCGAAATGTTCCCGCGCGGCCCGGTCGGCCCGTCAAAAACCCCAGTTGGAGCGGTCTTTCAGCTGGTCAGGAAGCGTCGCCCGAGACCCACTGGCTCCACGCCATGTTCCAGCCGTTGAGCCCGTTGTCCGGCGCCACCGTCGTGTCGGGGGAGTTCTTCACGATCACCACGTCGCCGATGAGCGAGTTGTCGTAGAACCACTTGGAGGGCGTGCTGCCTCCGGCGCCCTGGACGTCCGCGAGGCCGACGCAGCCGTGGCTGGTGCCCTGACGCCCGAAGGGCGGGTTGCCCTTGTTGTACCAGTAGTTGCCGTGGATGAAGGTGCCGGACGTCGTCAGACGCATCGCGTGCGGCACGTCCGGGATGTCGTACTCACCGCCCAGCCCGACCGTCCGGCTGTTCATCCGGGTCTGGACGAACTTCTCCGAGATCACCATCTGCCCGTTGTAGGTGGTGTGCTGCGGGCTGCCCGCCGAGATCGGGATCGTCTTGACGGTCTTGCCGTCCCGGACGACCGTCATGGTCTGGGTGTTGGCGTCGACCGTGGAGACCTGCGAACGGCCCACCGTGAAGGTGACCGTCTTCTTCTGCACGCCGTAGACGCCGTTCGCGCCCTCGACCCCGTCCAGGTCGATGTTCATCGTGACCTTGGAGCCGGCCTTCCAGTACTCCTGCGGCCGGAAGTCGAGCCGCTGCCCGTTGAACCAGTGCCCGACGACCTTCTGGCCGCTGCTGGAGGTCACGGTGATGTGCGACTGCACGGTCTTGCGGTCGGTGATGGCCTTGTCGAAGGTGAACGACACCGGCATGCCCACACCGACCGTGGTGCCGTTGTCCGGCGTGTACGTCCCGATGAAGCTGTTCGAGGACGTCACCGTCGTGAAGATCGAGTTGGCCGCGGCCGTCCGGCCGTCCGTGTCCTTGGCGGTCGCCGATATCTGGTACTTCGTCCCGCGTTCCAGCTGCTCCTTCGGCTTCCAGGCCTTGCCGTCGCCGGAGATGGAACCCGGCACGGCCTGGTCGCTGCCCGCCACCGTCATCTTCACGTCGGTCAGCTTCCCGTCGCTGACCTTCACGCCGGTCCTGTTGATGGACGCGCCGGTCGAACCGTCCTTCGCCGAGATGGCGATCTTCGCGACGGACGTCTTGGTGCCGCCGTCGCCGCCCTTCTCGTCGTCCTTGGCGTTGGCGCTGCCACCGCAGGCGGTGAGCGTCAGGGCGCCGACCACCAGGGCGGCACAGGCCCCCAGAGTGCGCCGCGCTGAAATGTTCGGCGTTGTCACGGGCTGCTCCCAGTTCATGTGATGTTGCGTGATCCGCTCCAGTACGTGAGGGAGGAGGGGGCGGGGAGCCGGTCGGGTTCCGTCCGTTCCCCATGGAGGCCGTCACGTGACAGAACCGCGACAAATTCCGGTTCCCCTGTGGATCTGCTGAGCGCCGCAGGCCTGTTCAGCGGCCCGCGTACAACTCCCCGTACGACGGCCATGTCCCGCCCGGACCGTCCACCGGCTCCGCGGCCCGTACGGCCCGGACGATCGCGCGCGTCACCATGTCCGCGCCCGCCGCCAGGATCTCGTTCAGGGCGAGCGGGTTCGCGGCGTCCAGGGCGCGGTCGCCGGTCGCCAGCGCGAACACCGTGTCCCCGTCGTTGAGGAGATGCACCGGACGCACCGCGCGGGCGATGCCGTCGTGCACCGTGCCGGCCAGCTTCTGCGCCTGGGCCTTGGACAGATCCGCGTCCGTGGCGACCACCGCCAGCGTGGTGTTGAGCGGCGGTGGCGTGCTCCTCGCAGCCGTCTCCGCCAGACGCCGCTGCGCGGCCGCGTGGACCTCCGCCTCCGGGTACTCCACCCGCCCCTGGAACAACTCCCCGTACAGCACCCCCGTTTCCGGATCCACCGTCGATCCCGCCGCGTTGGCCACCACCAGCGCGGCCACCGTGATCCCCGAGCCGAGCACCGTGCTCGCGCTGCCGACACCGCCCTTGACCACCCCGACCACCGCTCCCGTGCCCGCGCCCACGCACCCCTGGGGCACCTGCGCGCCGAGCTCGCTCGCCGCGGCCGCCTCGACCGCGGCCCGGCCGGTCGCCGCGTCCGGGCGGGCCCGGAAGTCGCCGCCCCGCCCCAGGTCGAAGACGCAGGCGGCGGGCACCACCGGCACGACCTGCGCCGGGTCCGCCCCGACCCTGATCCCGCGCCCCCGTTCCTCCAGCCAGGCCATCACCCCCGACGCGGCGTCGAGCCCGTACGCGCTGCCACCGGTCAGCACGACCGCCTCCACCGTCCGCACCACGTTGCGCGGATCCAGCGCGTCCGTCTCCTTGGTGCCGGGCCCGCCGCCCCGCACGTCCACGGCGGCCACGGCCCCGCCCTCCGGGGCGAGCACGACCGTGGTGCCGGTGAGCCAACCGTCGCCGGTGCGGGTGGCGTGCCCCACCCGCAGGCCGGAGACATCCGTCAGTGCGTCAACTGTCATGAGGCACAGTCTCGTCCAGCCGTCGGCTCCGGCGGGCGTACCGAACCGGTGGGTGCCGCGTCAGCCCGTCGATGTCCGGGGGGACCGGATCGTTGATGTCCGGGGGACCGGAACGAGGGCGCCCTCACCCGGCCCGATGCACGTGGCCGCTGTCCCGGGCGGTCAGGCGCACGGCCAGGGTCTCTCCGGCCACGACCGACAGCGCGCACACGACACCCGCCGTGAACACCGCCCAGTGACCCAGGAACGTGCAGCAGATCACCAGCAGGGCCGTCGTCGGCAGCACCAGCTGCTGGGTGATGCCCCGCTTGAAGTGGCGTGAGTGCAGCGCCCACACCGTGAGCAGGTACAGGGCCGTCGGCAACGTCACCGCCGCAGACGCGGCCAGCGTGGAGATGTGCGCCTTGCCGACCGTCTGCTCCACCGCCACCTCCAGCCCGGCCCCGATCGCCGCAGCCGCGGCGAACACCAGGTAATGGCCGTAGCCCCACAGGAACGCCTGCCGGTTGGAACGCAGATGGCCGTGGATGGGCACCACGAAGTAGATCCACCACGCGGCGAAGATGATCAGCAGCCCGCCTGCCGCGATGGGGAGGAGCTCGCCCAGCGCGTCGTTCTCGTCGATGCCGGACTTCACCGCGACCGTGGCCGCCGCGATCGTCTCGCCGAGCACGATGATGGTGAACAGCCCGTACCGTTCCGCGATGTGGCGGGGATGCCAGGACGTGCTGTGCCCCCGCTCCGCCAACGGCGGCACACACATCTCCAGCAGCGCCATCACCAGGAACCACCAGGGCCGGGCCCCCTCGGGCAGGAACAGCAGCCCCAGCCAGCCGACCTGGCACGCCAGCACGCCGCCGGCGTAGCGCAGGGCCGTCGTGCGCTCCGGGCCCTCGGCGGCCCGGGCCGCCCGCAGCCACTGCGCCGCCAACGCCACCCGCATGATCGCGTAGCCCAGCCAGACCACGAGGTACTCGTGCTCCTCGAACGCCTGCGAGACCCCTGCCGCGAGGACCAGCACACCCGCGATCTGCACCAGCGTGACGACCCGGTAGAGGACGTCGTCGTTGTCGTACGCCGAGGCGAACCAGGTGAAGTTCATCCACGCCCACCACAGGGCGAAGAACACCATCGCGTAGTCGAGGATCCCCTGGCCCGCGTGCCCCTCGGCGACGGAGTGCACCAACTCGATGCCCGCCTGGGCGACGGCCACGACGAAGCACAGGTCGAAGAAGAGCTCCAGCGGCGAGGCCGTCCGGTGCGCCTCGTCGCGGCCACGGGCCCGAAGCCTGCGCAGCGGTCCCCGGCCGCCGTGCGCGCCGGAGGGGACGGGCGGGGGAGTGGGGCTGGACGTCATGCGTCCCAGCACAGCAGAAGGCGCGGGGAATGTCTCCGCGACCGCACCTTGGTCGCACGCGACCGTACCCTGGTTGCATGAGTACCGTCCCCGGCCCCGAGCCGCGCGAGCCGAAGCCCGCGCTGGTCTTCGACGACCCGCTCGACCAGCAGTCCTCCGACGACACCGACCGCGGATGGGGCGAGCGCACCGACTCCGGCGGCAGTTCGGCGGACCTCAAGCGCTTCCTGGACGAGAAGCCGCCCCACCACCTCTGAACCGGCCGGGCGCCCGCCCGCAGCGCCCTCCGACCGGCCCGGAACGCCGCCCGCAGCGCCGCTACTGCCGGTCGTGCCCCGAGCCGCGCTGGGCGATCAGCGCGTCTCGGATCTCCTTCAGCACCTCCAGCTCGGTCACGTCCATGACCTCCTGAGCGCCCTCCTTCGCCTTCCGGCGCGCCTCCATCCGGGCGAGGTACTTCGCCATGGGCAGGACCATCAGGAAGTAGACGACCGCCGCGGTGATCACGAAGCTCAGGGTGGCGCCGAGAACGGAGCCCCACAGGATCTGGATGCCCTGTTCGCCCTGGCAGGTCGAGCTCAGACACGAGCTGTAGTGGTCGAGGTTCTTGGTCCCGATGGCACCGACGACCGGGTTGATGATCCCCTTCACCACGGCGCTGACGATGTTGGTGAAGGCGGCACCGATCACCACCGCCACCGCCAGATCGACGACGTTCCCGCGCATCAGGAAGGCTTTGAAGCCCTCCCAGAGACTCGGTTCCTTCTTCTCGCTCACCCCGGGGCCTTTCCTCACACGAGCAGCTTGTGGAACAAAACGCTCCGCAACCTACGTCAACGTTGGGCCGAACCGAGTACCTGGGTCCCCCTAATGAAGGACGCGACGGGGCCGCGCCCGACACCACCGCACCCGACGCCACGGCCCGCGTCACCACAGCGTCACCGCCAACCGCCCCGTGGCGCTCGCGCCGGCCAGTCGCGCGGCGGTGACCCGCGGCACCGACAGCACGACCAGCGCCCCGCTGTCGCCCGCGCCCTCCACCGGCTCCGGCACCTTCGTCACCCTGGCCCCGCGCGCCACCACCCGGGCATCGCCGCCCGGCGCCGTCTGCTCGGCGGCGATGACGTCGACCCGGTCGCCGGGCCGCAGCAGCCGCACCGTGGCCGCGTCGGAGATCCGGACCGGGGCCGTCACCGCCCCCGCGGCTCGGCGCATCGGCGCGGGCTGCTCCCCGGACACTGAGGCCGTGTGCGCGGGAGGCTGCGCCCGGGGATGACCACGGGCCCCGTCCGTGCCGCGCGGGCCCGCCGCCACGAGTGCCGTCGCGGTGACCGCGAGCCCGACGGCCACGGCCCGCCGCCGGTGCCGGACGAGCCGGCCGGACCGGTGGCCCCCGCGAACCCGTACCGGCTCGAACCGCGGCACCTCACGGGTCGCGGGCACCTGCGCCCCGGGTGGGCACGGGGCGAGGGACCAGGAGGGAGACGAGGGCACGACCGAGGGACGAGCGAGGGACACGGGGACCACCACCTGCGACGAGGGAACGGCTTGCGCTCCCCACGATGAGGCCCCGCGCCGCCGCCCGCGCAGGCCTGTGGACCCATCACAGTCCTGTGGACAACTCCCTCACCCGAACGGCAAGTTCCGCCCCCTCGAGCCGTCGGCTACGGCAACGCGAACCCCGGGTCCATCCCGCCCAGCGCAGCGGTACACAGACAGTCCCGCTCGTCCTCCGCCGGCAACCCGGCCACCGCGTCGAACAGCACCCCCCGCAGCCGGTCCACGTTCGCCGAGAACACCCGCAGCACCTCGTCGTGCGAGACGCCCTCGCCCGTCTCGGCGCCCGCGTCGAGGTCGGTGACCAGGGTCAGGGACGTGTAGCAGAGCTCCAGCTCACGGGCGAGCGCCGCCTCGGGGTGGCCGGTCATGCCCACCACCGACCAGCCCTGCGCCTGGTGCCACAACGATTCCGCACGGGTCGAGAAGCGCGGCCCCTCGACGACGACCAGCGTGCCGCCGTCCACCGGCTCCCAGTCCCGGCCGCGCGCCGCCTTCAGTGCGACGGCCCGCCCGGCCGGGCAGTACGGGTCGGCCAGCGACACATGCACCACGTTCGGCACGGAGCCGTCGGGCAGCGGCAGCCCGTCGAAGTAGGTGCCCGCGCGGGACTTCGTGCGGTCGACCAGCTGGTCCGGTACCAGCAGCGTGCCCGGCCCGTACTCGGGGCGCAGGCCACCCACGGCGCACGGGGCGAGGACCTGGCGCACGCCGACCGAGCGCAGCGCCCACAGGTTGGCCCGGTAGTTGATCCGGTGCGGCGGCAGGTGGTGGCCCCGTCCGTGCCGGGGCAGGAAGGCGACCCGCCGGCCGGCGACGTCACCGAGGAAGAGGGAGTCGCTGGGCGGACCGTACGGGGTCTCGACCTGGATCTCGGTCACGTCGTCGAGGAAGGAGTAGAACCCCGAGCCGCCGATGACGCCGATCCCGGCGCCCCCCTGGTCCGTCACGTTCGCCTTGTTCGCCATGCCCGCACCCTAACCGCACGCGGAAATGCCGAGGACCCCGTCGCCCGAGGGCGACAGGGTCCCGTAAGAATCAGGCCTTACGCGGCGGTGGTGCTGCTGCTGCTGGAGGAGCTGCCGGTGCTCGACGACGAGCTCGAAGCGGTGCTCGACGAGCCGGAGTCGGAGGACGACGAACCCGAGGACGCGGTGCTCGACGACTTCGCGGCCGGGGAGCTGCTCGACGAAGAACCGCGGCTGTCGTTCCGGTAGAAGCCGGAGCCCTTGAAGACAATGCCGACCGCCGAGAACACCTTCTTCAGGCGGCCCTGGCAGTTCGGGCACTCGGTGAGGGCGTCGTCGGTGAACTTCTGCACCGCCTCAAGGCCCTCGCCGCACGCGGTGCACTGGTACTGGTAGGTCGGCACTGTCTTCCTCCTGGCACTCTCACTCGATGAGTGCTAACGACGATCCATAGTGACGTATTCCGGCCGCTCAGTCCACTGCCACCGGCACGCGGTGACCCACGCCACGTGCGACCGTCCGGCCGTTGGCCCGCGCCGCCAGCCGGGACCGCAGTGCCAGGAGGGTCACCAGGGCCAGTACCGTGCCGCCCATCGGCACCAGGAAACCGGCGCCTCCCCAGAAGCGGTCCTCCAGCTGCCCGGCGACCGTGACGGCGGCGGCCTGGCCGAGCGCCACCGCTCCGGTCAGCCAGGTGAAGGCCTCGGTGCGGGCACCGGCCGGGACCAGGCTGTCGACGAGGGTGTAGCCGGTGATCAGGGCAGGCGCGATGCACATGCCGACCAGCAGGCCGAGGCCGGCGAGGACCAGCACCGAGTGAGCGGCCCACAGGCCCGACGCGGTGAGGGCGAGGGCCGTGTAGCCGATGACCAGGCGCCGCTGCGGGGCCGCCTTCCAGGCGATCGCGCCGCAGACTACGCCGGAGATCATGTTGCCCGCCGCGAAGACGCCGTAGAGGACGCCGTTCAGGCCCGGTTCGCCGATCGACTCGGTGAACGCGGCCAGGGAGACCTGCATGCCGCCGAAGACGGTGCCGATGCCGAGGAAGGTCACGATCAGGACGCGCACCCCGGGGACGCGCAGCGCCGAACCGTGCTCCACGCGCGCGTGCCCGTCGGCGGCGACCGAGGGCTGGGTGCTCTTCTGCGCGGCGAACAGCAGACCGCCGATCAGGGTCAGCGAGGCCTCCGTGACGAGTCCGGCGGCCGGGTCGACGGCCGTGCACAGGGCGGTGGCCAGCAGCGGTCCGACCACGAAGGTCAGTTCGTCCGTGACGGACTCGAAGGCCGCGGCGGTGGTCATCAGCGGCGAGTCCTTGAGCTTCACGCCCCAGCGGGCCCGCACCATCGGGCCGACCTGCGGCACCGAGGCACCGGTGGGGACTGCCGCCACGAACACCGCCCACAGGGGCGCGTCCAGCAGCGCGAGCGCGGTGAGCGTCAGCCCGGACAGCGCGTGCAGCAGCACTCCGGGGATCAGCACGGTGCGCTGCCCGTAGCGGTCGGCGAGGCGGCCGCTCCAGGGCGCGAACAGGGCCATGGAGACACCGGTGACGGCCGCGGCGGCGCCCGCCGCTCCGTACGAGCCGGTGGTGTGCTGCACCAGCAGCACGATGGAGATGGTCAGCATCGCGAACGGCTGGCGTGCCGCGAAGCCGGGGAGCAGGAACGTCCAGGCGCCGCGGGTGCGCAGCAGCCGGCCGTATCCCGGGCGGGCGGAAGCCGTCGAGTTCTCCGACGCCTTCGAGGTGACCGTGGACGCCACGGCCCGTGCCTTTCTGCCGCCTGGTAGCGCGGCCGCGTGGTGGGCGGCGCCGAGAGCTGTCCTCTTGCGCGGAACTGCGGTAGATGCCGGGGCCCGGTGAGGAGGGGTGTCCCGACCGCCATACGGTCGCGCCAGCTCTGCGTCAGGCAGAGTTGGTTCGATCTGGGTAACGCCTTCATCGTACAGGGATCAAGGGGTGCGTGCCTGTGAAAGTGAGCACCATGAGCCCGTCCACCTTATAAATCCCAAAGGGTGCGAAACGCCCCTCAAGGCGGGTCCGGAGCACTCTCTAACGGCTCGCCCCGTCCGTCCCCAGCCAGCCGGCCAGCTTGCCGCCGCGCCCCACGGCCCGCAGCCGGCTCTCGGTCGCGTCCCGGACGGGGTCCGTGGCGACCACGAGGAGCTCGTCTTCCCGCTGCAATATCGTCGTCGGCAGCGGGACGAAGGATTCCCCGCCGCGCACGATGAGTGTCACGGCGGCGCCGTGCGGCAGCCGCAGCTCGGCCACCTCCACGCCGTGCATCTTCGATTCGCCGGGGATCGCCACGGACAGCAGATGCCCGCGCAGCCGCTCCAGCGGTGCCGACTCGATGCCGAGGTCGGCGGCCTCCGAGCCGTCGCCGAGGCGCAGCTTGCGGCCCAGCCAGGGCAGCGTCGGGCCCTGGATCAGGGTGTAGACGACGACCAGGATGAAGACGATGTTGAAGATCCGGCGGCTGGCTTCGATGCCCTCCACCATGGGGATGGTCGCCAGGATGATGGGCACGGCCCCGCGCAGCCCGGCCCAGGACATCAGTGCCTGCTCCTGCCACGACACCCGGAACGGCGACAGGCAGAGCACCACGCTCAGCGGTCGCGCCACCATGGTCAGCACCAGTCCGATGACCAGCGCGGGCACGATGTCGTCGCCCAGCTCGTGCGGGGTGACCAGCAGGCCGAGCAGGACGAACATGCCGATCTGGGCCATCCAGCCGAGCCCGTCGGCGAACCCGCGCGTGGCCGGCCAGTGCGGCAGCCGCGCGTTGCCCATCACCATCGCGGCGAGGTACACCGCGAGGAATCCGCTGCCGTGGGCCAGCGCGCCGGCCGCGTACGCCACCACGGCGATCGCCATGACGGCGATCGGGTAGAGACCGGAGGCGGGCAGCGCCACGTGCCTGAGCCCCCAGGAGCCCAGCCAGCCCACCGCGAGCCCGATGGCCGCGCCGATGGCCAGCTCCAGCAGGATCACGCCCAGCAGCACGTACCAGTGCTCGACCGGTCCGGCCGTGGACAGCGACACCACGAGGATGACCACCGGGGCGTCGTTGAAGCCGGACTCCGCCTCCAGCGTGCCCGTCACGCGCGCGGGGAGGGGGATTTTGCGCAGCACGGAGAACACGGCCGCCGCGTCGGTCGAGGAGACGACCGCCCCGATGATGAGCGCCTGCCGCCATTCCAGCCCGATCAGATAGTGCGCGGCCGACGCCGTGACCCCAACGCTCACCGCGACACCGGCCAGCGCCAGTGCCGTGGCGGCCGGCAGGGCCGGCTTGATCTCCTTCCACTTCGTGCCCAGACCACCCTCGGCCAGGATCACGACCAGGGCCGCGTACCCGATGACCTGGGTCAGTTCGGCGTTGTCGAAGTGGATGTCGCCCACGCCGTCCTGGCCCATGGCGACGCCTATCCCCAGGTACACGAGCAGGCTGGGGAGCCCGCTGCGCGAGGAGATCCGTACCGCTGCGACGGCGACGAGCAGGACGAGCGAGCAGACGAGCAGGAGCTGGTTGAGGTGGTGAACAGTCAGCGGCCGAATCCTTCCCTGGCCCGCACGCACACGCGCGTGGGCTCACGTACATCGCACATGAAGCTGTGGCGCACCGCGCCAACTACTTCGTTACCTTACCTAACTCTTGACGATTTCTTGACGCTTCCGAGGGCAAGATCGAACGTTCGTCCGGGCTGGTTCCCGACTCCGCGTCAAGGGGTGCAAGGCCCTGCGCCTATCGTTGCTCCAGCGCTCAGTTAAAAGCACAGCCGAACCTGCCGCTCGCGTTAGGACAGCAAGGACAGCGATGCCCCCCAACACCACCGCCTCCACGGGTCAGCAGCCCGGCAAGTCCGGCAGGAGAAAAGGGCGCAAAGCCCGACTTTTCGTGCTCGTCCTGGTGCTGGCCCTCATCGGGGGCGTGGCCTATGGGTCGTACTGGTCCATCAGTACCGTCCGGGCCTCCTTCCCGCAGACCAAGGGCACCCTCACGCTGAAGGGCCTCTCGGGTCCCGTCGAGGTCAAACGCGACAACTACGGCATCCCGCAGATCTATGCCTCCTCCGACGCGGACCTGTTCATGGCGCAGGGCTACGTCCAGGCGCAGGACCGGTTCTACGAGATGGACGTCCGCCGCCACATGGCCTCCGGGCGGCTGTCGGAGATGTTCGGCAAGAGCCAGGTCGACAACGACGAGTTCCTGCGCACCCTCGGCTGGGACCGGGTCGCCAAGCAGGAGTACGACACCAAGCTGTCGGCCGCCACGAAGAAGTACCTCCAGGCGTACGCCAAGGGAGTCAACTCCTACCTCCAGGGCAAGGACGGCGAGGACATCTCCCTGGAGTACGCGGCACTGGGCTTCACCAACGACTACAAGCCGCAGTCGTGGACCCCGGTCGACTCGATCTCCTGGCTGAAGGCGATGGCCTGGGACCTGCGCGGCAACATGCAGGACGAGATCGACCGCGCCCTGCTGACCAGCCGCCTCGGCCCGAAGCAGATCGCCGACCTGTACCCGCAGTACCCGTACAGCCGGAACAAGGCGATCGTCCAGGAGGGCCAGTACAGCGAGCTGGCGGGGGCATTCGAGCAGGGCGGCACGAGCGGCGCGTCCGGCACGAACGGAACCGGCGGTACCGGTACCGGTACCGGCACCGCGGGCACGGGGGCCGGCGGCACCGGCGCCTCGGGCACGGCCTCCGGCGCGTCCGGCACGAGCGGCACCTCCTCCGGCGCTTCGGGCACCGCGGGCCTGGGCAGCCAGCTCGGGGGCCTGACCCGGGTCCTGAACGACCTCCCGCCGGCCGTCGGCGTGAACGGCGACGGCATCGGCTCCAACTCCTGGGTCGTCGGCGGGGAGCACACCATCACCGGCAAGCCGCTGCTGGCCAACGACCCGCACCTGTCGCCCTCCCTGCCGTCCGTCTGGTACCAGATGGGCCTGCACTGCCGCAGCGTCTCCAGCACCTGCCAGTACGACGTCAGCGGCTACACCTTCGCCGGCATGCCGGGCGTGATAATCGGCCACAACCAGGACATCGCCTGGGGCATGACCAACTCCGGCGTGGACGTCACGGACCTCTACCTGGAGAAGATCACCGGTAGCGGGTACCTGTACGACGGCAAGGTCAAGCCCTTCGAGACGCGCGAGGAGACCATCAAGGTCGCCGGCGGCTCACCCAGGAAGATCGTCGTCCGCGAGACCAACAACGGGCCCCTGCTGTCCGACCGCGACGAGGAGCTCGTGAAGGTCGGCAAGAAGGCCGGTGTCGACACCGCCGCACCCGACAGAGGGGACGGCTACGGCGTCGCGCTGCGCTGGACCGCCCTGCAGCCCGGCACCACCATGGACGCCGTCTTCGCCATGGACAAGGCGAAGAACTGGACCGACTTCCGCAAGGCCGCCGCGCAGTTCGAGGTGCCCTCGCAGAACCTGATCTACGCCGACGGCGAGAACAACATCGGCTACACGCTGCCGGGGAAGATCCCGGCGCGCGCGGAGAGCGACAACGGCTCCATCCCGGCGCCCGGCTGGGACCCCAAGTACCGCTGGACCCGCTACATCCCGCAGGACGCGCTGCCCTACGAGTACAACCCGGACCGCGGCTACATCGTCACCGCCAACCAGGCCGTGATCGACCCGGACAAGTACCCGTACACGCTCACCGCGGACTGGGGCTACGGCGCGCGCAGCCAGCGGATCACCGACCTGATCCAGTCGAAGATCAAGGACGGCGGCAAGATCTCCACGGACGACATGCGCCAGATGCAGCTGGACAACAGCAGCGAGGTCGCCCGCCTGCTGGTGCCCACGCTGCTGAAGATCGACCCCGAGAACAAGGACGTCCGCGAGGCGCAGAAGCTCCTGGAGGGCTGGGACTACACCCAGGACGCCGACTCGGCGGCCGCCGCGTACTTCAACGCGGTCTGGCGCAACATCCTCAAGCTCGCCTTCGGCAACAAGCTCCCCAAGGAGCTGCGGCCCAAGGGCCAGTGCCTGTGGGTCAAGCCGGTCAACACCACCGGCCCCGCCGACGAGGCCGAGGAGGTCCGCGAGTGCGGCCAGCGCGACCCCGACCAGGCGCAGCCGGACGGCGGTGACCGCTGGTTCGAGGTGGTCCGGGGGCTCATGGACCAGCCGGACAGCGACTGGTGGAAGACGTCCAAGGTGGGCACCCGCCCCGGCGCCGACAACCGCGACGAGCTGTTCAAGCGGGCCATGATCGACGCCCGCTGGGAGCTGACCGCCAAGCTCGGCAAGGACATCGACTCCTGGAGCTGGGGCCGGCTGCACCGCCTGTTCCTGAAGAACCAGACCCTCGGCACCGCGGGCCCCGAATTCATCCGGTACGCCCTCAACCGCGGCCCCTGGGAGCTCGGCGGCGGCGAGGCCACGGTCAACGCGACCGGCTGGAACGCGGCCGGCGGCTACGGGGTGGTGTGGGTGCCGTCCATGCGGATGGTGGTGAACCTCGGCGACCTCGACAAGTCGAAGTGGATCAACCTCACCGGCGCCTCCGGGCATGCCTACAGCGCCCACTACGTCGACCAGACCGACAAGTGGGCCGACGGCGAACTGCTGCCGTGGTCCTTCTCGGACCAGGCGGTGGAGAAGAGCACGTCCGACAAGCTGGTGCTCAAACCGTGAGCCACTGACGCCGGCAGGACGAGCGGCCCTCCACGCGTGCGTGGAGGGCCGCTTCGCGTCAGGGCTCCTGGCGGAAGCGCCGTACGCCCGACGGTGTCACCACCGCGTGCACCGGCCGGTCGTGCGGCTCCTCCGGGACGCGCTCGACGACCTCGGAGTCGTACAGCAGCACCACCAGGGCGGGATGAGCGCCCGCCCGCTCCAGCCGGGCCAGGACCCGGTCGTACGAGCCGCCGCCCCGCCCGAGCCGCATCCCGCGCGCGTCCACCGCGAGCCCCGGCAGCAGCACGGCGCCGGCGGTGGTCACGGCGTCCGGCCCGAGGCGCTCGCCCGCGGGTTCGAAGAGGGTCATCCTGCCGCCGTGCCGGACAGGCGCCAGCGAGCCCTCGCCCTCGTACGCGCCCCAGTCCAGGTCGTTGTCGGGCAGCAGCACCGGCAGCAGCACGCGCACGCCCCGGGCGCGCAGAGTGTCCAGGAGCGCGAGCGTCCCCGGTTCACTCCCCACCGAGACATACGCCGCCACCGTGCCGGCCCCCGCCAACTCGGGCAGCTCCAGGGCCCGCCCGGCCAGCGCCACCGACGTTTCCCGCAGGTCATCCGCCGTCAACCTGCTCCTCACCGCGAGGAGTCCGCGCCGCAAACTGCGCTTGTCAGGCTCGCCCGGACGTGCAATAGGACTCAATGGTTGCTCCCGAACTATGGCAATACGCTCATATGAGCGCCTATGAACCGGAGCCGCAGATTCCATGCAAAGGCACCGGATAGGGTGGCGGACATGACTCAGTTGCACCCTCGGATCAGCAAGGCTGTCATTCCCGCAGCAGGCCTCGGCACCCGGTTCCTGCCGGCCACCAAAGCCACTCCCAAGGAGATGCTGCCGGTCGTGGACAAGCCCGCGATCCAGTACGTGGTCGAGGAGGCCGTCGCCGCGGGTCTCGACGACGTCCTCATGGTGACGGGCCGCAACAAGCGCCCCCTCGAGGACCACTTCGACCGCAACTACGAACTCGAGTCGGCGCTGCAGAAGAAGGGCGACGCCGGCCGTCTCGCCAAGGTGCAGGAGTCCAGCGACCTCGCGACCATGCACTACGTCCGCCAGGGCGACCCCAAGGGCCTCGGCCACGCCGTCCTGTGCGCCGCCCCGCACGTGGGCGACGAGCCCTTCGCGGTCCTCCTCGGCGACGACCTCATCGACCCCCGCGACCCGCTGCTGCAGCGCATGGTCGAGGTCCAGGAGCAGCGCGGCGGCAGCGTCATCGCGCTCATGGAGGTCGCCCCGGAGCAGATCCACCTCTACGGCTGCGCGGCCGTGGAGACCACCGAGGACAGCGACGTCGTCCGGATCAGCGGCCTCGTCGAGAAGCCCGACCCGGCCGACGCCCCGTCCAACTACGCCATCATCGGCCGCTACGTCCTCGACCCGCACATCTTCGACATACTGCGCCGGACCGAGCCGGGTCGCGGCGGCGAGATCCAGCTCACCGACGCCCTCCAGCAGCTCGCCGAGGACGAGAAGATCGGCGGACCGGTGCACGGCGTCGTCTTCAAGGGCCGCCGCTATGACACCGGCGACCGCGGCGACTACCTGCGTGCCATTGTCCGACTCGCATGCGAACGTGAAGACCTGGGCCCGGACTTCCGGACCTGGCTTCGCAGTTACGTAGCCGAGGAGATGTAGCACGTTGAGCAGCGCCGCGCCCCACGTCACCGGCCAGGACCACGTCGGCCCCGACCACCTCTGGTCGGTGGACGAGCACCTGGAGGACATCCTCGCCACCGTCCGGCCCCTGGAACCCATCGAGCTGCACCTGCTCGACGCCCAGGGCTGCGTCCTCGTCGAGGACATCACGGTGCCGGTGTCCCTGCCGCCCTTCGACAACAGCTCGATGGACGGATACGCGGTACGGGTCGCGGACGTCGCCGGCGCGAGCGAAGAGTTCCCGGCGGCCCTGGAGGTCGTCGGGGACGTCGCCGCGGGCCAGGCCGAACTGCTCCACGTGGGCCCCGGCCAGGCCGCCCGCATCATGACCGGCGCCCCGCTGCCGCCCGGCGCCGAGACGGTCGTGCCCGTCGAGTGGACCGACGGCGGGCTCGGCGAGGGCCCCGTGCGCGGCATGCGCGCCCGCAGCCTCGGCCCCGAGGGCGCGACCGGGCACGTGCACGTGTACCGCCCGGCCGAGGCACGCGCGCACGTCCGCGCCAAGGGCAGCGACGTGAAGGCCGGCGACCGCGCCCTGGAGGCCGGCACGATCCTCGGCCCGCCCCAGATCGGCCTGCTCGCCGCGATCGGCCGCGGCACCGTCCGCGTCCGACCGCGCCCGCGCGTGGTGGTGCTCTCCACCGGCAGCGAACTCGTCCCGCCGGACACGGAACTGGGCACCGGTCAGATCTACGACTCCAACAGCTTCGCCCTCACCGCCGCCGCCCGCGACGCCGGTGCCATCGCCTACCGCGTGGGCGCCGTCGCCGACGACGCCGAGACCCTGCGCTCCACCATCGAGGACCAGCTGGTCCGCGCCGACCTGATGGTCACCACCGGCGGGGTGAGCGTCGGCGCGTACGACGTGGTCAAGGAAGCGCTGTCCCACGTCGGCGACGAGGACGAGGCCGGCAGCGGCATCGACTTCCGCAAGCTCGCCATGCAGCCCGGCAAGCCCCAGGGCTTCGGCTCCATCGGCCCCGACCACACCCCGCTGCTGGCCCTGCCCGGCAACCCGGTGTCGTCGTACGTCTCCTTCGAACTGTTCGTCCGCCCCGCGATCCGCGCCCTCATGGGCCTGCCGGACGTCCACCGGCCGACGACCCGGGCGACGCTGGCCGCCGACAAGGCGCTGACCTCCCCAAAGGGCCGCCGCCAGTTCCTGCGCGGCACGTACGCCGACGGCAAGGTCACCCCGGTCGGCGGCGCCGGATCCCACCTGGTCGCCGCCCTCGCCCACGCGGACGCCCTGATCACCGTCCCCGAGGACACCGAGTCCGTCGAGCCGGGCACCGAGGTCGACGTGGTCCTGCTCGGCCGATAGCCGCTGGTTGGGAGTACCGTGTCGCGCACAGCAGGCCCGTGCGCCGCACCGCGACGGGCCCGGACCGGGAGCGCCACACAGCATGAGCACGCAGGACCCACCCCCGCAGGACGGCCCCACGCAGGACCGGCTGACGCACATCGACGCGGCGGGCGCCGCCCGCATGGTCGACGTGTCGGAGAAGGACGTGACCGCGCGCACCGCCCGCGCCAGCGGACGCGTCCTCGTCTCGCCCCGCGTGATCGAGTTGCTGCGCGGCGAGGGCGTCCCCAAGGGCGACGCCCTCGCGACCGCGCGGATCGCCGGGATCATGGGCGCCAAACGCACCCCCGATCTGATCCCGCTCTGTCACCCGTTGTCGGTGTCCGGTGTGAAACTGGACCTGTCGGTCGCGGACGACGCCGTGGAGATCCTCGCCACCGTGAAGACGACGGACCGCACGGGCGTCGAGATGGAGGCCCTCACCGCGGTCTCCGTCGCCGCGCTCACCGTGATCGACATGGTCAAGGCGGTCGACAAGGGAGCGGTCATCACGGACGTACGGGTGGAGGAGAAGACGGGCGGCAAGTCGGGCGACTGGAGCCGGGCATGACGTACCGCGCTCTCGTCGTCACCGCCTCGAACCGGGCCTCCGCCGGGATCTACGCGGACAAGGGCGGCCCGCTGATCTCCGACGGCCTGAAGCGCTTCGGCTTCGAGGTCGACGGCCCGCAGGTCGTCCCCGACGGCGACCCGGTGGAGGCGGCCCTGCGCGCCGGGGTCGACGCCGGCTACGACGTCATCGTCACCACCGGCGGCACGGGCATCTCACCCACCGACCGCACCCCCGAGGCGACCCGCCGCGTGATCGACCACGAGGTGCCGGGCATCGCCGAGGCCATCCGCGCGTTCGGCCGGGAGAAGGTGCCGACCGCGGCGCTCTCCCGCGGCCTGGCAGGAGTGGCGCGCGGCACGCTGATCGTCAATCTGCCCGGCTCCAGCGGCGGCGTGAAGGACGGCCTCGCCGTCCTGGAGCCGCTGCTCGTCCACGCCGTCGAGCAGCTCCGGGGCGGCGACCACCCCAGACCCGGCAGTGGGGGTGCGAGCTGAACAGCCCATCCTGGCCCGTGGAGCTGGTGGACGGAGACATCGTCCTCAGGCCGATAAAGCTGCGCGACCAGCGGGCATGGCGCGAGGTCAACCGGCGCAACCGCGACTGGCTGCGCCCCTGGGAGGCGACGATCCCGCCGCCCACGCCCGGCGGGCCGATGACCCACCGCCCGACCTTCCGCCAGATGGTCCGCCATCTGAGGTCGGAGGCGAACGCGGGCCGGATGCTGCCCTTCGTCATCGAGTACCAGGGGCGGCTGGTCGGGCAGTTGACGGTCGCGGGGATCACCTGGGGCTCGATGTGCTCGGGCCACGTCGGTTACTGGGTCGACGAGGCGGTGGCGGGACGCGGTGTGATGCCGACGGCGGTGGCGCTCGTCACGGACCACTGTTTCCGCACCGTCGGACTGCACCGCATCGAGGTCTGCATTCGCCCGGAGAACGCCCCCAGCCGCCGGGTCGTGGAGAAACTCGGATTCCGCGAGGAGGGCCTGCGGCCCCGATATCTCCACATCGACGGAGCCTGGCGCGACCATCTCGTCTTCGCCCTCACGGCGGAAGAGGTGCCCGACGGGTTGCTGAGGCGCTGGCAACGGGCACGATCGCAGAGTAATCCGGGAATGCGGCCCTACCCCGGAAATTGAATAAGTGTTCGAAATTGATCGGCCGGTGACCGTCTCAGGGCAATGAATTCCCGGCCAGAGCGGTCTGCTGATCGCATCGGTCACAAAAAAAGTTCGAAATATCAGCCAGATCGTGCGACACACCGGCTCAATTGGCAGATGGCCTCACGCAAACCCCTCTACCGTGTGAGGCGTGAGCAGCAGCGGCCTCATCTACGCAGTCATTGTCGGGGCCTGGGCCGCCTACTTGGTGCCGATGTGGCTCCGTAGGCAGGACGAGCTGAACGAGGCCCGTCCGACGGAACGCTTCAGCACCGCCATCCGGCTTCTGTCCGGAAAGGCGGCCATGGAGCGCCGGTACGCCAAGGACCTGCGGGCGCGCTCCACCGAAGAGGGGGAGCAGGACGCCGACGACCTGGACGCCGTCACCGACTCGGTGGACGTCCGGGCCTTCGCCGTGTCCAAGACCCGCCCGCAGACCCAGGTGCCCGTACCGTCGCCCGCCCCCGAGCAGCCGGCCCGGCCGGCGGCCCCCGAACCCCCGGCCCGCCAGTCGCCCGCACCGAACGCGGCGCGTTCCGGGCGCCCCCGGGACCAGGTGCCCGCCGCCCGGCGCAGCGCCTCGGCGCAGGCGAACCAGGCGGCCGCTGCGCGAGCCCGGCGCTCGAAGGTGCTCGCGCGCCGTCGGCGCACCACCACCATGCTGTTCCTCGCCTTCACCCTCGGCGCGATCGTCGCCGCGGTCGGGGGACTCGCGTTCCTGTGGGCCCCCGGCGTGCCCGCGGTCATGCTCAGCGTCTACATCGCGTACCTGCGCTCCCAGGAGCGCCGCCGCTTCGCCTACCAGATGGACCGCCGCATGGCCGAGGCCGCGGCCCAGCGCCTGCGGGAGCGCCAGCGCCAGCCTCGCCGACGCCCCCTGGCCGACGAGGCGAGCGACGAACCGGAGGAAGGACCCGAGCCGGTGACCGACCCCGGCCTGTCGGCCCTCGCGGCGGACCGGCGCGCCCTCGTCGAGCAGACCGACCACGCGGAGTGGGTCGACCAGCAGCGCGAGCGACAGCGCCGCCCCGGCCAGGGCGGCGACAGCTGGGAGCCCGTGCCGGTGCCCCTGCCGACGTACGTGACGGCCCCGGTCGCCCCGCGGGCCACCAGCGACGTGGACCTCGGCGCCCCCGACACCTGGAGCTCGGCCCGGTCCAGCGCCGTCACCCCGAACGGGGAGAACGACGACGGCTCCGCGGACCACCCGGGCGAGCCGCACCCCTCCACCCAGGACACCGGCGACGACGACGGACGCAGCGACGCGCGCCGGGCGGCCTCCGCCCGACGGGCCAGGGAGCGCGGCCGCACCCCGCTGTTCGACCAGTACGAGGACGGGGATCGCCCCCGCGCCGCCAACGAGTAGCCCCGCGAAGCCGCAGGTGACCGCCCCTGAGGAACGGATTTCCAAGCAGGCCGATCGGGGTGCTAAAGTTTCACTCGTTGCAAGGGCCTGTGGCGCAGTCCGGTAGCGCACCTCGTTCGCATCGAGGGGGCCAGGGGTTCAAATCCCCTCAGGTCCACGCAGCTCAGAGCCCCGGTCGGGAAACCGACCGGGGCTCTGACGTGTGTTCAGCACCTCATGTGTCAGAGGCTCTTCGCGAAGCAGCGGCTCGCGTCGTGGAAGCGGTAGTAGCCGAACTTGGCGCACGGCTCGTAGCCGCTGGACGTGTACAGGGCTATGGCCTCCGGCTGCTTGGTGCCGGTCTCAAGGACCATGCGGACGCGGCCGGCCGTGCGGGCGTCCTCCTCCAGGGCGGCCAGGATGCGGCGGGCGAGGCCCCGGCCGCGCATGCCGTCGATCACGTACATGCGCTTGAGCTCGGCGTCGCCGTCGACGTTGCCCTCGCCGTTGGTGTCCTGGGCGCGCCAGCCGCCCGAGGCGACGGGGGTGCCGTCCTCGTCGTACGCGATCAGGTAGGTGCCGTTCGGCGGGTCGAAGTCCGCGGCGGCCATGGGCGTGGCGTCGCCATCGTCGCCGTAGCGGACGGCGTACTCGGCCTGGACCTGGTCGTTCAGCTTCAAGGCGTCGGGGTGGTCGAAGGAGACCCGGCGTATGTGCATGGCCGCTACCGTATTCGATCCGGAACTGGACCTCGTCCAGTGTGCCGGTATCGTGCCGGGGTGCTCACTGTGACCTCTGTGAATGTGAATGGACTGCGTGCCGCCGCGAAGAAGGGCTTCGTGGAGTGGCTCGCCGCGACCGAAGCCGATGTGCTGTGCCTCCAGGAGGTGCGCGCCGAGCCGGAGCAGTTGCCGGAGCACGTCCGTGCGCCCGAGGGGTGGCATGTGGTGCACGCGCCGGCCGCCGCCAAGGGGCGGGCCGGAGTGTCCCTGTACAGCCGCCGTGAGCCCGACCGTGTGCAGGTCGGCTTCGGGTCGGAAGAGTTCGACGGCAGTGGGCGGTACGTGGAGATCGACCTGCCAGGGGTCACCGTCGCCTCCCTCTATCTGCCCTCCGGCGAGGTCGGCACCGAACGGCAGGACGAGAAGGAACGCTTCATGGGCGAGTTCCTCGCCTACCTCAAGGGGCTGCGGCAGCGTGCCGCCGCCGAGGGGCGCGAGGTGCTCGTCTGCGGCGACTGGAACATCGCCCACCAGCAGGCCGACCTGAAGAACTGGCGCGGCAACCAGAAGAACTCCGGGTTCCTGCCGGAGGAGCGGGAGTGGCTCGGGCGGGTCCTCGACCCGGACGACGGCGGGTACGTCGACATCGTCCGCGCCCTGCACCCGGACACCGAGGGGCCGTACTCGTGGTGGTCGTACCGCGGGCGGGCCTTCGACAACGACACGGGATGGAGGATCGACTACCACGTAGCGACCCCCGGGCTCGCCGAGCGGGCGGTCAAGGGCTTCGTGGAGCGGGCCGCCACGCACACGGAGCGGTGGTCCGACCATGCGCCCGTCACCGTCGTCTACGACCGTTAGGCCCGCCGCCCGCTAAGGCCTGCGCATCCTCCGGTCCAGCGCCAGCGACAGTTCCGCCTCCACCACGCTCCGTGCCAAGGGGCGCAGGCGGGGGAGGTCCTGGGGGGAGGCGTGGCGGAGGACCAGGGCGGTGAAGAGTTCGGCCAGGGCGTCGGCGTGGGTGCGGACCTGTTTGGCCGCGCCGAGGACATCGGCGAGGGGGATGCCCTCGTGGACCAGGGCCGAGGAGACGTCCAGGAGGCGGCGGCTGATGTGGACGATCTCCTCGCCGTCGGTGCCGAGGTAGCCGAGTTCCATGGCGGCGGCGAGGTTCTCCGGTGTGGCCTCGCCCGCGAAGTGGTCGGCGAGTTCCTCGGGGGTGAGGTGGACGGGCTCCTCCTCGGTGGGGCCGCCGACGCCGAGCAGGTCGCCGACGTCCCGGCCGTGGTCGAAGGCCTCCGCCAGTTCCGCGATGCCGCTGAGGGTGTGGCCGCGCTCCAGCAGGGCCGTGATCGTGCGCAGCCGGGCCAGGTGGTGGTCGTCGTACCAGGCGATGCGGCCCTCGCGGCGGGGTGGCGGGATCAGCTTGCGTTCGCGGTAGAAGCGCAGGGTGCGCACCGTGATCCCGGCGAGGCGGGCCAGCTCTTCCATGCGGTATTCACGCTTCTCGGCCACCTGGGCACCTTAAGGCGTACCAAGGGTAACTTTCCTCGTCCCGCCCCCTACCCATCAGTACGCCGCTGCCCTACGCTCCCATTGCGCCAGTGTTCACTGGCATGGTTCTCGTGGTGTGTGGAGGTGTCGGCATGGGCGAGCGCGAACACGAGCATGTGCGGGTCGCGGTGGTCGGGTCCGGGTTCGGCGGGCTGGGGGCCGCCGTGCGGCTGCGCCGCGAGGGTGTCACCGACTTCGTCGTCCTGGAGCGGGCGAGCAGCGTCGGCGGCACCTGGCGGGACAACAGCTACCCGGGGTGTGCGTGTGATGTGCCGTCCCATCTGTACTCGTTCTCCTTCGCGCCCAACCCGGACTGGCCGCGCACCTTCTCGGGGCAGGAGCACATCCGCGCCTATCTGGAGCACGTGACGGACGTGTTCCGGCTGCGGCCGCACATCCGCTTCGACTCGGAGGTGAAGCGGATGGCCTGGGACGGCGAGCGGCTGTGCTGGGACATCGAGACCAGCAGCGGGAGCCTGTCCGCCGACATCGTCGTGTCGGCCACCGGCCCCCTGTCCGACCCGAAGGTCCCGGACATCCCCGGCCTGGACTCCTTCCCGGGCAAGGTCTTCCACTCCGCCCGCTGGGACCACGACTACGACCTGCGCGGCAAGCGCGTCGCGATGGTCGGCACCGGCGCCTCGGCCATCCAGATCGTGCCGTCCATCCAGCCCGACGTCTCCCGGCTCACGCTCTTCCAGCGCACCCCGCCGTGGGTGATGCCCCGCATCGACCGGGCCATCAGCGACGCCGAGCGGTGGATCCACCGGCAGCTGCCCTTCACCTCGCAGGTCCGGCGCGGACTGCTGTGGGGCATCCGGGAGTTGCAGGTCCAGGCGTTCACCAAGCGCCCGAACGAGCTGGGTTTCGTCGAGCAGCTGGCCCGGCGCAACATGGCCCGCTCCATCAAGGACCCGGCCCTGCGGGCGAAGCTCACCCCGGACTACCGCATCGGCTGCAAGCGGATCCTGCTGTCCAGCGCGTACTACCCGGCGATCGCGCAGCCGAATGTGGACGTCGTCGCGAGCGGCCTCGCCGAGGTCCGCGGCTCGACCCTGGTCGCCGCCGACGGCAGCGAGGCCGAGGTCGACGCGATCGTCTTCGGCACCGGGTTCCACGTCACCGACATGCCCATCGCCGACCGGGTGGTGGGCGCCGACGGGCGGACCCTCGCCGAGACCTGGAAGAGTGGCATGGAGGCCCTGCGCGGCGCCTCGGCGGCCGGCTTCCCCAACTGGATGACGGTCATCGGGCCCAACACCGGCCTGGGGAACTCCTCGATGATCCTCATGATCGAGTCCCAGCTGAACTACCTCGCCGACTACCTCCGTCAACTCGACGTCCTCGGCGGCCGGGTCGCCCTCGACGCCCGTCCGGACGCCGTGCGCGCCTGGAACCACCGGGTGCAGGAGCGCATGAAGCGCACGGTGTGGAACACCGGCGGCTGCACCAGCTGGTACCTCGACGCGAGCGGCCGCAACACCACCATCTGGCCCGGTACGACAGCCGAGTTCCGGCGGGCGACGCGGCGGGTGGACCTCGCGGAGTACGACGTCCTGCGGGCGCCCGCGACGAAGAAGGCCGCCGATGCGGAGAAGGCGGAGGTGGACGCGTGAGCCGCCTCCTGCACGTCGACTCCGGCCCCTACGCCCCGCCCGCCCCGGCGCGTGAGCTGACCGCCGTCTCCGCCGACGGCGCCCGGCTGCACGTCGAGGTCCACGGGCCCGAGGGCGCACCCGCCGTCGTCCTCGCCCACGGCTGGACCTGCTCGACCGCCTTCTGGGCGGCGCAGATCCGCGACCTGGCCGCCGACCACCGGGTCATCGCCTACGACCAGCGCGGCCACGGGCGCAGCCCCGCGAGCCCCGCGTGCAGCTCCGACGCGCTCGCGGACGATCTGGAAGCCGTACTCGAGGCCGCCCTCGCGCCCGGCGAGCAGGCCGTGATCGCCGGGCACTCGATGGGCGGGATGACCGTCATGGCGGCTTCCGGGAGGGCTGCCTTCCGGGCGCACGCGGCCGCCGTCCTGCTGTGCAGCACGGGCAGTTCGCAGCTGGTCGCGGCCTCCACCGTCGTGCCCATGCGGGCCGGGCGGCCGCGGACCTGGCTGACCCGGCGGATCCTCGGCTCCCGCGCCCCGCTCGGGCCGGTCACGCCGCTGGCCCGCCGGATCCTCAAGTACGGCACGATGGGGCCCGGTTCGGCCCCGCACATGATCGAGGCGTGTGCCCGGATCGTGCACGCCTGCCCCCGCAAGGTCCGCCACTCCTGGTCGCAGGTGCTGGATCTGCTGGACCTCGACTACGGCGTGCGGGAGCTGGACGTGCCCACGGCCGTGATCGTCGGTACGGCGGACCGGCTGACACCGCCGGTGCAGGCCCGGGCCCTGGCCGCCGCGCTGCCGCACTGCACCGGGATCGTCGAACTGCCCGGCATCGGCCACATGACGCCCATCGAGGCGCCCGAACTGGTCACCGGCACGATCCGGGACCTCGTCCACGCACACATCCAGGTCGTATCCGAGGAGAGCGCATGAGCAGGGTGAGCCTCGAGGGCAAGGTCGCCGTGGTGACCGGGGCGGCGCGCGGCGTCGGGGAGTTGCTGGCCCGCAAGCTCTCGGCGCGCGGAGTGAGGGTGGCGCTGGTCGGCCTGGAACCGGACGCGCTGAAGCAGGTCTCCGCGCGGCTGCACAGCGACAGCGACCACTGGCACGCCGACGTCACCGACCATGAGGCGATGGCCCGTGTCGCGGCCGAGGTCAAGGAACGCTTCGGCCGGGTCGACATCGTCGTCGCCAACGCCGGTGTCGCCACCGGCGGGCCGTTCGCCGACTCCGACCCGGAGTCCTGGCGGCGGGTGATCGAGGTCAACCTGATCGGCTCGGCGGTGACCGCCCGCGCCTTCCTGCCGCTGCTGACGCAGAGCCGGGGCTACCTGCTCCAGATCGCGTCCCTCGCGGCGATCACCCCGGCGCCGATGATGACCGCGTACTGCGCGTCCAAGTCCGGTGTGGAGGCGTACGCGCACAGCCTGCGTGCCGAAGTGGGGCACCGGGGTGTGAAGGTGGGCGTCGGGTACCTGTCGTGGACGGACACCGACATGGTGCGCGGGGCCGACCAGGACGATGTCATGCGGGAGTTGAGGCAGCGGCTGCCCTGGCCGTCCAACAAGACCTACCCGCTGGGGCCGGCCGTGGACCGGCTCGTGGAGGGGATCGAGCGCAGGTCGAGCCATGTGTACGGGCAGTGGTGGCTGCGCGGGATGCAGGGCGTGCGCGGCTACCTGCCCGCGGTCATCGGGACGGTGGGCCAGCGCGAGATGCGGCGGTTCGCGGACCGGCTGACGGGCATGCGCACGGGTCTGGTCGGGGCCGGTGGGGCGGCCGATGAACAGCAGCGGACTACGCTCCGTAAATGATCGACATGCGCAGCGTCACGGCCCGTGTGAATCTGAACGAGCCAGATCCCCTCACCCCCAACGGGAGTGAACCCACATGGGTATGAAGGACCAGTTCCAGGAGAAGTCCGAGCAGTGGCAGAACCAGGCTCGCCAGAAGGCGGAGCAGGCTCGCGAGCAGGTGCCGGGCCGCGGTCGCCGGCGTGACGAGGACATGGACCCCTCGCAGCCGCAGCGCGACCGTGAGCGCACGGAGCCGCAGCGCGACCGCGACCGTGAGCGCGAGCAGGAGGACCGCTTCGACCAGGACTTCGACGCCTGACGTTGCGTGCTGAGCGGACTGGGGCGTCCCCGTGCGGGGCGCCCCTTTCCCCTGTCCGGCCCCGGGCGTTCACGTCCTGGGCGGCAGCTTCGGACGGGAGCGGTCCGGTACGTCGCTGTAGGTCGGCGGCGTCGCCGGTGGGTTGGTCTCCAGCAGCCCGAGCGCCAGCTCCACCGCGTCGGTCAGCTGGGCGTGCCGCCCCTCGGCCCAGTCCAGCGGGGTGCGCAGGACGTCGATGTCGGGGGCGACGCCCTTGTTCTCCACCGACCAGCCGTACGCGTCGAACCAGGCCGCGTTCATCGGCACCGTGATCACCGTGCCGTCGCCCAGTTCGTGGCGGCCGGTCATGCCGACCACGCCGCCCCAGGTGCGCTGGCCCACGACCGGGCCGAGCTTCAGCAGTTTGAACGCGGCGGTGATCATGTCGCCGTCGGAGGAGGTCGCCTCGTCCGCCAGGGCGACCACCGGGCCCCTCGGCGCGTTCGAGGTGTACGACACCGGCTGGGCGTCGCGGGTCAGGTCCCAGCCCAGGATCGTCCGGCTCAGCGTCTCGATGACCAACTCGCTGATGTGGCCGCCGGCGTTGCCGCGCACGTCCACGATCAGTGCCGGGCGGGAGACCTCCATGCGCAGGTCGCGGTTGAACTGCGCCCAGCCCGAGCCGCCCATGTCCGGGATGTGCAGATAGCCGCAGCGTCCGCCGCTCAACTCGCGCACCACCGCCCGGCGTTTGGCCACCCAGTCCTGGTAGCGCAGCGGCCGCTCGTCGACGAGCGGGACGACGGCGACCCGCCGGGGCGGGCCCTCGCCCTCCGCCGGGTCGAAGGTCAGCTCCACCGTCGTACCGCCCGCGCCGGCCAGCAGCGGATACGGGCCCGCGTCGGGATCCACCGGGCGGCCGTCGACGTGGGTGAGGACCGCCCCCTCCCGGATGCCCGTGCCGGCCAGCGGGGAGCGGGCCTTGGAGTCGGAGGAGTCGCCGGGCAGGATCCGCTTGACCAACCAGCCGCCGTCCCGGCGTACGAGGTTGGCGCCCAGCAGGCCCTGCCGGCGCTGGTAGTGCGGCGGGCCCTCGTTGCGCCGGGCGGCGGTGACGTAGGCGTGGGACGTGCCCAGCTCGCCCAGGACCTCGCGGAGCAGGTCGGCGAACTCGTCGGGGGAGGCGACCCGTTCGACCAGCGGACGGTACTGGTCGAGCACCCCGTCCCAGTCGATGCCGCACATGCCCGGCTCCCAGAAGTAGGCCCGGATCAACCGCCCGGCCTCGTCGTACGACTGCCGCCACTCCGCGGCCGGGTCGACGGTGTGCAGGATGCGGCGCGCGTCGATCCACACGGTGGAGTCGCTGTCGCCCGGCTCGCCGGCCGGGACCGCGCGCAGCTCGCTCTCGTCGACGATCACCAGCCGGCTGCCGTCGCCGCTGACCGCGAACCAGTCGAGGTGCTGGGCGAGTTCGGACTTCTTGGCCTTGGTGATGCCGAAGTGTTCCAGGGTCGGCCGGCCGCTGGTGTCGTCCGGGTTGGCGAACGTCTCGCCGAGCGCGCCCGAGATCGGCCAGCGCAGCCACACCAGCCCGCCGCCCGCGACCGGGTGCAGCGCCGAGTACTTGGAGGCGGCCACCGGGAACGGCGTGACGCGGCTCTCCAGCCCCTCGACCTCGACGGTCACGGCCCCGTTGTCCCCGTTGTCGTCGTCCTCGACCGGGTCCAGGCCCCCGGCGGCCGGGCGGCCCTCCGGGTTCACCGCGAACGGGGAGGGCGTCGCGGAGGACAGCGGCACCAGGTACGGGCGGCAGCCCAGCGGGAAGGACAGGTCGCCGGTGTGCACGTCGTAGACGGGGTCGAAGCCGCGCCAGGACAGGAAGGCGAGGTAGCGGCCGTCGCGTGTGAAGACCGGGTTCTCGTCCTCGAAGCGGCCGTTGGTGACGTCGACGATCAGCAGCTCCCCGTCCGCCGTGCCGGCGAGCCGGGCCATCTTGATCTGCCGCAGGGTCCGTCCGATGCCCGGGTGCGACCAGGTGAGCCACGCCCCGTCCGGGGAGAACGCGAGGTCGCGCACGGGCCCGTTGACGGACCGGATCAGCTCGGTGACCTCGCCGCCGGATTCCTCCGTGACGTCGACGAGGAGGAGCCGGCCGTCGTGCGAGGCGACCGCCAGCCGCTCGCCCTCCGGGTCCGAGACCAGCTCGCGCACCTGGCCCAGTGCACCGGAGGCCAGCCGCCGGGGCGCCCGGTCGCCGCTCGCCCGGGGCAGGGAGGCGATCTCGATCGCGTCCTCGCCGCCGGCGTCCGTCACGTACGCCACCTGCCCGCTCCCGCCGAGCATCTCCGGCAGCCGCACCCGGACGCCGGGGGTGTCGGTGAGGGTGCGGGCCGGGCCGTCCCGGTGGGTCAGCCAGTACAGGCTGCCGCGCACGACGACGGCGCTGGCCCGCCCGGTCTCGTCGACCGAGAGGCCGTCGACGTGCCGGGACGCCGCCACCTGGTAGGGGCGCCGCCCCGCCCGCGGCCCGCTCAGCCGTACGTCCAGCCGGCGCGGCTCGGAGCCAGGGGAGAGGTCGTCGACCAGCCACAGGTCGCCCGCGCACTGGTACACCACCCGGGTGCCGTCGCTCGCGGCGTGCCGGGCGTAGAAGGCGTCGTGGTCGGTGTGCCGGCGCAGACCGGAGCCGTCGTAGGCGCAGGAGTAGAGGTTGCCGACGCCCTCGTGGTCGGAGAGGAAGGCGATGCGGCCGCCGACGAACATGGGGGAGTGCAGATGGCCGTCGAGGCCCTCCAGCAGCCGTTCGCCGTGCAGCCAGAGCCTGCCCGTGGCCCCGCCGCGGTAGCGCTTCCAGGAGGCCGGTTCGTGCGGCGGGGCGCCGGTGAGGAGGAGGGACTTGCGCTCCCCGTCCACGTCGGCGACCTGGATGTCGGCGACCGGCCCCCAGGGCAGTTTGCGGCCCGGGTCGCCTTCCGGGGTGACCTTGTAGGCCCAGGTGAAGTAGGAGAAGGGCTCGCCGTGCGAGGCCACGGCCAGGATCTCGCCGTCCGGGGTCCAGCCGCAGACCCGGGTGTCGGCGCTGCCCCAGTGGCTCACCTGGCGGCCCGGGCCGCCGTCCACCGGGACGACGTGGACCTCGGGCACCAGGCTGCGCCAGCTCGTGTACGCGAGGTGGCGGCCGTCGGGCGAGAAGCGCGGGTGGCCGGCCTTGGTGCGGTCGACGGTGAGCCGCCAGGCCCGGCCGGGGGCGTCGAGCGGGGCGAGCCAGAGGTCGTCCTCGGCCACGAAGCACAGCAGGTCGTCATGGAGGTGCGGCAGACGCAGATAGGTCACGTCCTCATGCTTTGCCGGGGGACGGACCGGGGCAAGTCAAGGCATATGTCCGGCGTGAGCCAGCACACGTACGAAACGGTTTCGTTTTCATGAGGGGTGCGCTACATTCGTGGCGTACGAAACCGTGTCGTTCGGAGCAGGAAGGTGAGAGAGATGGCTGAGGTCGCCGCCGCGCGTCGCAGTCGGATCACCCCCGAGCGTGAGGCCGAGCTCTACGCGGCCGTGCTCGACCTGCTCCGCGAAGTCGGCTACGACGCTCTCACCATGGACGCCGTGGCCGCCCGCACCCGGTCCAGCAAGGCCACGCTCTACCGCCAGTGGGGCGGCAAGCCGGAGCTGGTGGCGAAGGCGATCCGGCACAACAAGCCGGGCAACATCGCCGACATCGACACCGGGTCCCTGCGGGGCGACCTGCACGCCCTCACCTCCCGTGAGGACGACTGCACCATGCAGCAGAACGCCGCGCTGATGCGGGGCCTGTTCATGGCGGTGCACGCCAATCCGGACCTCCTCCAGGCGTTCAAGGAACTGCTCGTGGAGCCGGAGATGGAGGAGTTCCACCGGGTGGTGCAGCGGGCCGTCGACCGAGGCGAGGTCCGCGCCGACTGCCCGGCACTGGACTACCTCATGCACATGCTCACCGGCGCTTTCGCGACGCGCACGCTGATCGACGACCAGCCGCCGACACAACAGTTCCTCATCTCGTACATCGACGCCGTGGTCCTCCCCGCCCTCGGCGTGCCCACCGAGTAGTCCCCCTCAGCTAGCCCTTACCTGACGTCTCCGCTCACGTCGTCGGGCTGATCACCCCTGCCCTGAAGACCCCACGACTGACCGGGAGTACGCCCTCGTGGCCACTTTCCTCTACAAACTCGGCCGGCTCTCGTTCCGGCGGCGGCACTTCGTCGCCCTGATATGGGTGGCGCTGCTGACCCTCGCCGGTGTCGGCGCGGCCAGTGCCCCCGCCGCGGGCAACAGCTCGTTCTCCATCCCCGGCACCGAGGCCCAGAAGGCCTTCGACCTGCTGGAACAGCGCTTCCCCGGCACGAGTGCCGACGGGGCCACCGCACGCGTCGTCTTCAAGGCGCCGAGCGGCGAGAAGATGACCGACCCCGGCAACAAGGCGACGGTCCAGGACACGGTGAAGGAGCTGTCCGACGGCTCCGAGGTCGTCCGCGTGACCGACCCGTACCAGGCGAAGGCCGTCAGCAAGGACGGCACGGTCGCGTACGCGCAGGTGTCGTACAAGGTCTCCGGCATGGAGCTGGACGAGGCCGCGAAGGACGCCCTGGAGGACAGCGCGCAGGACGCGCGGAAGGCCGGGCTGACCGTCGAGATCGGCGGTGACGCGCTCCAGGCCGTACCGCACACCGGCTCCAGCGAGATCATCGGCATCGCGGTCGCCGCGGTCGTCCTGGTCATCACCTTCGGCTCGCTGGTCGCGGCCGGACTGCCGCTGCTGACCGCGCTCATCGGCGTGGGCATCGGCGTCTCCGCGATCACCGGCCTGGCCAGTGCGCTGGACCTGGGCACGACCACCTCCACCCTCGCGATGATGATCGGCCTGGCGGTCGGCATCGACTACGCGCTGTTCATCGTCTCCCGCTACCGCGCCGAACTCGCCGAGGGCCGCGAGCGCGAGGAGGCGGCGGGCCGGGCCGCCGGCACGGCGGGCTCCGCGGTGGTCTTCGCGGGTCTGACGGTGGTGATCGCCCTGGTGGGCCTGTCCGTCGTCAACATCCCGATGCTGACGAAGATGGGCATCGCGGCCGCGGGCACGGTGGCCATCGCGGTGCTGATCGCCCTGACGATGGTCCCGGCGCTGCTCGGATACGCGGGCCGCAAGGTGAAGCCGATGGGTGAGAAGGGCAAGCGCCTCGGCCGTGCGCAGAAGAAGGACCAGCCGGCCAAGCCGAACCTGGGCACGCGCTGGGCGAGCTTCGTCGTCCGCCGCCCGATCGCGGTCCTGCTGCTCGGTGTCATCGGCCTGGGCGCGGCCGCCGTCCCGGCGACCTCTCTCGAACTGGGCCTGCCCGACGACGGCTCCCAGCCGACCTCCACCACCCAGCGCCGCGCCTACGACCTGCTGTCCGAAGGCTTCGGGCCGGGCTTCAACGGCCCGCTGATGGTCGTCGTCGACGCCAAGGGCAGCGACGACCCGAAGGCGGTCTTCACCCAGACCGGCGACGAGATCAAGGGCCTGAAGGACGTCGTGACCGTCACGCCGCCGCAGCCCAACAAGGCCGGTGACACCGCCACCATCACCGTGATCCCCGGCTCCAAGCCGTCCTCCGTCACGACGGAGAACCTGGTGCACGGCATCCGGGACGCGGGCGCGGACATCAAGGCCGACACGGACGCGAACGTCCTGGTCACCGGCAGCACGGCGATGAACATCGACGTCAGCCAGAAGCTCAACGACGCGCTGGTGCCGTATCTGGTGCTGGTCGTCGGCCTGGCCTTCCTCCTGCTGATCGTGGTCTTCCGCTCGATCCTGGTCCCGCTGAAGGCGGCCCTCGGCTTCCTGCTGTCGGTGATGGCGGCCCTCGGCGCGGTCGTCGCGGTCTTCCAGTGGGGCTGGCTGTCCGGCCTGATGGGCGTGGAGCAGACCGGGCCGGTCATGTCGATGATGCCGATCTTCATGGTCGGCGTGGTCTTCGGCCTGGCGATGGACTACGAGGTGTTCCTCGTGACCCGGATGCGGGAGGCCTACGTCCACGGTGAGAAGCCCGCCCAGGCCGTGGTCACCGGGTTCCGCCACGGCGCGCGGGTGGTCACCGCCGCCGCGGTCATCATGATGGCCGTCTTCGCCGGCTTCATCGGCTCGTCCGAGTCGATGGTCAAGATGATCGGTTTCGGCCTCGCGATCGCGGTCTTCTTCGACGCGTTCATCGTCCGCATGGCCATCGTCCCGGCCGTCCTGGCCCTCCTCGGCCGCAAGGCCTGGTGGCTCCCCAGGTGGCTCGACCGCGCGCTGCCCAACGTGGACGTGGAGGGCGAGGGGCTGCGCGACGCCTCCGGCGACGACGACGGAGACAGGGAACTGGTCCGCGTCTGACAGCTCGCGAGAGACCGGCCGGTGAGGGCGCTGTGGGGACGGTGCGCCCTCACCGGCCTTTCACTTGGGCACGTCGACCTCGGCCCACACCGTCTTGCGCGGGTGCGGACCCGGGGTCACGCCCCAGCGGCCGGCGAGGGCGGCCACGACGAGGAGGCCCCGGCCGGTGGTGGCGTCCGGGGTCGGCCGGGTGGGGTGGGGAAGCCGGTCACCGCGCGTGTCCGTGACCTCAATACGGAGGGTGCCGCCGACGACGTGGAGCGTCAGCCGGAAGTCCCGGCCGGGGACGCGCCCGTGCGTGGCGGCATTGGTCGCGAGCTCGGCGACGATCTGCCCGGCAGGGTCCAAGGGCATTCCCCACGCGCGGAGTTGCTCCGTGGTGAGGAGCCGGGCGAGCCGGGCCCCCCGGGGTGTGGGGGAGAGCAGAAGGCTGAGGTTGCGGATGGTGGTCTCCTGGTCCATGTGACTCAGCGTGGCGGAGTCCGCTCACCGTGACCGGCGACAGCAGGTGTGCGTATGGCTACTGTCCGGAGCTTGTCTCGTGCTGTCTCGGCTGTCCCGGGCGTTGTACGGGTACGGCTGCGCGATGGAGGTGGGGCATGAACGAGGCTGTCGACGAGGCCGGCTGGGATGTCGAGCCGGGCGACGAGATCGAGCCGCTGGTCCAGGCGGTGGGGAAGCTGCTGAAGGTGTGCCGGGAGGCGGCGGGCCTGCGGGTCGCCGAGCTGGGCGAGGTGCTCGGTTACGGCGAGGACATGATCCGCAAGATGGAACGCGGGGCACGGATCCCCCGGCCGGAGTACCTGGACAGGGCGGACCAGGTGCTGAACGCCCAGGGGCATCTGAGGGCGTTCATGAAGGATATGGAGAGGGCTCGGTATCCGAAGAGGGCTCGGGAACTGGCGCAGTTGGAGGAGCGGGCGGTTGAGATGCTGCTCTACACCACGCATCACATCCACGGCCTGTTGCAGACGCCCGAGTACGCGGAGGTGATGTTCGAGAACCGACTCCCCGCGCTCTCGCGAGACGTGGTGGAACGCGCAGTCGCAGCACGGATGGCTCGAAAATCCGTGTTCGATCGGGACCCTGCTCCGGCTTTGAGTTTCGTCCAGGAACAGGTGACGCTGGAACGCCCTCTCGGAGGCAGGATGGTGTTGCGCCGACAACTCGAACACCTTCTGGAGGTAGGAGAGTTGCGGACCATCTCGCTCCAAGTGATGCCGACTGATCGTGAGGAGCATGCCGGTATGCACGGGCTGATCGAAGTGCTGAGGTTCTCGGACGGCACGGGGGTCGGGCGTTCTGACGGTGCGTTCAACGGCCGTCCCGTCTCAAGCCCTCGAGACCTCAGGGTCCTTGAACTGCGCTATGGGATGATCCGGGCGCAGGCTCTCTCTCCGAGGGAGTCGCTGGCCTTCATTGAGCAAGTGCTGGGGAGACTATGAGCGCCACGGAACTCCACTGGGTCAAGAGCAGCTACAGCAGCGGACCTGACCCCGGCGACTGCGTAGAGGTCGCCCACACCCCCGCCACGATCCACATCCGCGACTCCAAGACCCCGGGCACTCCCCACGTCACGGTCGACTCCACCACGTGGGCGTCGTTCCTGACGTACGTCACCACCTGACTGTCGGGGCCGCCCGCTTCCTTGCCGGTGTTGTGTGGGTGGGGTGCGGGGGGCCAACTGGAGCGGTTGGGACACTGCTGATGTCACATGCCTGGGACTCTGATCTCTGAGGTGGCCCAGACGCTCCAAAAGGCCCCGCGTCCGGTCCGTGGCCTGGCCACCCGCCCAGCGCTCGCCGCTGAGTCCGCCCGGCGTGCCGGCGAGGCGCGGGTGCGTCCGCTGACGCCGGGTGGCCAGGCCACGGGCCGTTGATCGCACACGTGGTGTGGCCACCCGTTCTTTCCGGGCCGCTCGCTCGCTTCTTCCCCGTGCTGGAGCGAGGTGAGTCAAGGGTGGCCCGCAGGGCCATCGCCGCAGGCGACGCGTAGCGCCCTTTACTCGGCTCGCGGAAGCACGACACTGGCCAAAGAAGCGGGCGGTCCCACCCGGGCTTCTCAGGCCGCCTGTGGGTGGAGGACCACCTTCGTGTAGCCCTCGACGCGCTTGTCGAACTTCTCGTATGCCGACGACGCCTGGTCGAGCGGCAGTTCGTGCGAGACGACGAAGCTGGGCTTCGCGCGATCCTCGATGATCATGTCCCGCAGGTGGCGGTTGTACCTCTTGACGTTGCACTGCCCGGTGCCCATGCGGAGCCCCTTCTCGAAGAGGCGTCCGACGGCGACCATGAGCAAGCCCTTCTTCGACTGCTCGTCCGGACCGCCCGGGTCGCTCGGGACGTACAGGCCGGGCACCCCGAGAGCACCCGTCGGCCGGACCGTCTCGACCAGGGAGTTCAGTACGATCGCCGGTTCCTCACGGTCCTCGCCCTGCGCCTGGGCCTGGTAGCCCACGGCGTCGATGCCCTTGTCGGTCCCCTCGCCGCCGGTCTGTTCCTTGATCTGCTCGGCCGGGCTGCCCTGGGTGAAGTCGATCGGGATCGCGCCGATTTCCCGGGCCTTCTGGAGACGTTCCGCCACCCGGTCGACCACGAACACCTTGCTCGCGCCGCGCAGCATCGCGGAGTAGGCGGCCATCAGCCCGACCGGACCGGCGCCGTAGACGGCGACCGAGTCACCGGGGCGCACGTCGGCCAGTTCGTTGCCGTGGTAACCCGTCGGGAAGATGTCCGCGAGCAGCACGAAGTCGCTCTCCTTCTCGGTGCCCTCCGGAAGCTTGAGGCAGTTGAAGTCGGCGTACGGAACCCGTACGTACTCCGCCTGGCCGCCCGTGTAGGGGCCCATAGCGACATAGCCGTAGGCGCCGCCGGCGAAGCCCGGGTTCACCGTCAGGCAGAAGCCCGTGAAGCCCGCCGAACAGTTCTTGCAGAACCCGCAGGCCACATTGAACGGCATGACCACCCGGTCGCCCTTGTTGAGGGTGGTGACCCCCTCTCCTGTCTCCTCGATCACTCCGAGGTTCTCGTGGCCGAACACGATGCCCGGCTCCGCGGCCGTGCGGCCCTCGTACATGTGCAGGTCGGAGCCGCAGATGGCCGTTGACGTGACCCGGACGAGCACATCGTTCGGGTGCTGAATGCGTGGATCCTCCACTTGCTCGATCGCTACCTCGAAGGGCCCCTTGTATACGACAGCCCTCATCGTCAAGCACCTCCGTCTGTGCCGTGGCTCATATACCAGGCTGGTGCATGATGAGACGATTTGCACGCACACAAGAAAGGAAATAGGACTTTGTCGCGACGTATCGGCACCCTTCTCGTGGCGGTCTCCGGACTGTCCGGCACCACCTACCCGGTCGGGACCCGCGTGGCCATCCAGGGCACCGGCGGTTCCGTCGACGGCTTCGTCGACGGGGACTGGCTGCCGCTCGCCTGGTGGGAGTTCGCGGACGTCCGGCCGGAGGACGCCACCGGCTGAACCGGACCCGGGCACCGCGCCGATACGGCCTCGCGTGTCCCGTACACGTACCGCTAGCGTGCAGGGCATGACGACGACAGCCGCCACTGACGCCGGAAGCTCCGGAGCTCATCCCCGATTCGCCGAGGCCCTGCGGGAGCTCGGGCTGGGAGATCTCGTACAGCAGGTTCGCCGGTTCCCGGACGCCACCCGTACCGCCGCCGAGGCCGCCGCAGCGGTCGGATGCGAGCTGAGCCAGATCTGCAAGTCGCTGATCTTCGCCGCGGACGGGGTGCCCGTTCTGGTGCTCATGGACGGGTCCTCCCGGGTCGACCTCGAACTAGTCCGCAAGGAGCTCGGCGCCGAAAAGGTCACCCGGGCCAAGGTCGACGTCGTGCGGGAGACCACCGGGTACGCCATCGGCGGCGTGCCGCCCTTCGGGCACCGGACCAAAACCCGGGTGCTCGCCGACCGGTCCCTGCTGGAGCACGACGTCGTCTGGGCCGCTGCCGGGACGCCGTACACCGTGTTCCCCATGGCCCCCGAGGACCTCGTCAGCCACGCCGACGGCACCCTGGTGGACGTGCGCGAGCGCACCTCGTGACCCCTCTGGTCACCGCCGCCGTCCTGCTCGCCGCCGTCACCCACGCCAGCTGGAACGCCATCGCCCACAAGATCACCGACAAGCCGGCCGGCTTCGCGCTGATCTCGGGCGGGGGCGTCGCCATCGGGCTGGCCCTCGCACCCTTCGTGGCGTTCCCGGCGGCCGCGGCGTGGCCGTACCTGCTCGCCTCCGCCGCCGTCCACGTCGCCTACTACGCCCTGTTGATGAAGTCCTTCCGGCTGGGCGACTTCGGGCAGGCCTATCCCATCGCCCGGGGCACCGCGCCCCTCGTCGTGACCCTGCTCGCCGCCCTCTTCGCCCACGAGGTGCCCGACGGGTGGGCCGCCACCGGGATCGCCGTGTCGTGCGCGGGCCTGACCGGCGTCGCCCTGTGGGGACTGCGCGGGCGGCGGCCCGACTGGGCGGCGATCGGGGCGGCCCTGGCGACCGGGCTGACCATAGCGGTGTACACCGTCGTCGACGGGCTGGGCGTGCGGGCCTCCGGGTCCTCGCTCGGGTACATCGCCTGGCTCATGGCGGTCCAGGGGGTGTTCGTCCCGGCGTACGTCGTATGGCGCCGACGCGGGGAGACCCTCGCCCTGCTACGGCCGTTCGCCGGGATCGGGCTGCTCGGGGCCGCGCTGTCCGTCGCCGCCTACGCCCTCGTCCTGTGGGCCCAGACCAGGGCCGAGCTCGCCCCCATCGCGGCCCTGCGCGAGTCGTCGATCATCGTCGGCGCGGCGATCGGGGCGGTGTTCTTCAAGGAGCGGTTCGGGGCGCCGAGGATCGCGGCGGCCGGGCTGCTGGTCGTGGGGATCGGGCTGATGCTGCACGCCGGATAGGGGCCCGTCAGGCGGGTGCGTCCGGCCCGTGCGAGGAGCACCCTGGAACTAAGCGTTCCGGAGGTGATCGTCATGATGCACACCACAGTGGGATGGCACGTCGAGATGGAGTTCACGGAGGACGACCAGCACACGCGCGCGGCCGCAATGGTCCGCCTGCCCGACGGCAGCGAGATACGGGCGCACGGGCACGCGAGCCGGCACCGGACCGACGCGAATCAGCCGAGGGTCGGGGAGGAGATCGCCGGGGCCCGGGCGCTCAACGAACTCGCCATGGCGTTGCTGACCAAGGCCCACGAGGAGATCGACCAGGCGTCCGGCCGGACCTCGCACCCCATCCACGTGTAGGGCCTGATCCAGACGACAGACCCTAGAGGTTCAGCACTCCCCGCACCGCCCGCACCAGCGCCTGCGCCCGCGGGTCCGCCGTCACGGTCTTGCGGAAGCCGTTGGTGACGTAACCGAAGGCGACGCCCGTCTCCGGGTCGGCGAAGCCGAGGGCGCCGCCGCGGCCCGGGTGGCCGAAGGAACCCGGGGTGAGCAACGGCGAGGCACTGCCATGCAGCATGTAGCCGAGGCCGAAGCGGGTGCCGACCACCAGGATCCGGTCGGGACCCGCCGACTCCTCGGCCCGGGCCAGTTCCACCGTCTCCGGCGTGAAGAGGCGTGCGGCTCCGGCCGTGTCGCCGATCAGGGTCGCGTAGAAGCGGGCCAGTCCGTCCGCCGTCGCCATGGCGTTCGTCGCGGGCAGGGCGGTCGCCTGGTAGGCGGGGTCGTTCTGGTCCGGGAACGGGGAGATCGCGGCGAACGCCCGGCGCGTGAGGGAGGCCGGGTCCTCGTAGGCCTCGGTGACCGAGCGCTTCGGGCGGGCCCGCAGACCCCCGGCCGGCTCGGCCCCCTCGACACGGCCCACGCGCCCGACCCGGCCGGCCTCCGACTCCGGCAGGCCGAGCCAGAGGTCCAGCCCCAACGGGCCGGTGACCTGCGACGCGAGCCACGCCCCGGCGCCCTGCCCGGTCACGCGCCGCACCAGTTCGTCGAGCAGCCAGCCGTAGGTGAGCGCGTGGTAGCCGTGGTCGGTGCCGGGCTCCCAGACCGGCGCCTGAGCGGCGAGGGCCGCCGGGCCCCTCAACGGGTCGAGGGCCTCTTCCGGGGTGAGCGGCCGGTCGAGGACCGGCAGCCCGGCCCGGTGGTTCAGCACGTGCCGGACCAGGACCCGCTCCTTGCCCTGCGCCTTGAACTCCGGCCAGTAGTGCCCCACCGGCGCGTCCAGGTCCAGCTGCCCGCGCTGGTGCAGCAGCAGGAGGACGGCGGCGGCGACCCCCTTCGTCGCCGAGCGCACGACCTGGGCGGTGCCGCGCTCCCAGGGAGCCGTACCGTCGACGTCCTTGGTGCCGCCCCACAGGTCGACGACCTTCTGCCCGTCCCGGTAGACGGCGACCGCCGCGCCCCGGTCCCCGAGCGTGTCGAAGTTCCGTACGAACGCGTCCCTCACCGGCTCGAAGCCCTCGGCCACTGTGCCGTGCACGTCCACGCCCGTACTCCTCGTCTCGCCGCTGTGCTCGTGGTGCTCCCCTCTAGCCAAGCAGGATGGTCACGTCGATGTTCCCGCGGGTCGCGTTCGAGTACGGGCAGACCTCGTGGGCCGCGTCCACCAGCCTGGTCGCGAGGTCCGCGTCGACGACCGGCAGGGACACGCTGAGGGCGACCGCGAGACCGTAGCCGCGCTGCCGGTTGGGGCCGATGCCGACCTTCGCGGAGACCGTGGAGCCGGTCAGGTCGTAGCCCTCGCGGTTGCCGACGAGGATCAGGGCGTTGTGGAAGCAGGAGCTGTAACCGGCCGCGAAGAGCTGTTCCGGGTTGGTGCCGTTGCCGTCGCCGCCGAGCGGCTGGGGCATCGCGACCTTGAGGTCGAGCTGACCGTCCTGGCTGGTGACGTAGCCCTCGCGACCGCCGTGGGCGGTGGCCTCCGCCACGTACATGATCTTCGTCGGGCGGCTGTCGACGGCGGGGCCGTCAGTCATGCTGTCCTCCCCCGGAACCAAGTGCGCACAAACACATCGTGCACAAGGTACTGGCCGGTAACTCCCCTGTCATGCCCAGGGGGTGGCAACCCGGGGTAACCCTCAGCGGGCCCGGTCCGCCGCCGACTCCGCCCGCTCGGCCAGCCGCCACAGCTCCGCACGCAGCCGCCCGGCCTCCGTGCCGTCGAGCCCCGTCGCCGTGAGCAGCGCGCCGGGCACCCGCCCCGCGCGCTCCCGGAGTTCCTCCCCGCGCCCTGTCACGGCCACGAGCACCGACCGCTCGTCCCGCGCCGACCGCTCACGCCGTACGAGACCGGCCGCCTCCAGCCGCTTCAGCAGCGGCGAGACCGTGCCGTAGTCGAGGCGCAGGGCCGCGGCCAGTTCCTTGACCGTGGTCTCGCCACGCTCCCAGAGGACCAGCAGGACCAGGTACTGGGGGTAGGTGAGGCCCAGTTCGTCGAGGAGCGGACGGTACGCCGCCGTCACCGCCCGCTGGGCGGCGTACAGGGCGAAGCACAGCTGGTCGTCCAGCAGCGGTGATCCGTCGCTCTCCTCGTTCGTCACGCGGCCATTGTCACGGACGGGCCTCAGCCGCCGGGACGGAACGCGGATCGAAGCCGAACGGCAGCTCCAGCCGGTGGGCCCGCATCAGCTCCTCGTCGGAGAGCAGCTCGCCGGTCGGCCCGTCCGCCGCGATCACCCCGTCGCTGAGGATCAGGGAGCGCGGGCACAGCTCCAAGGCGTAGGGCAGGTCGTGCGTGACCATCAGCACGGTCACGTCCAGGGAGCGCAGGATGTCCGCCAGTTCGCGGCGCGAGGCCGGGTCGAGGTTGGAGGACGGCTCGTCCAGCACGAGGATCTCCGGCTCCATCGCCAGCACGGTCGCGACGGCCACCCGGCGGCGCTGGCCGAAGGAGAGGTGGTGCGGCGGGCGGTCCTTGAACTCCGCCATGCCGACCCGCTCCAGCGCCCGGTCCACGCGCTCCTCCAGCTCCGGCCCCTTCAGCCCGGCCGCCGCGGGCCCGAACGCCACGTCCTCGCGGACCGTCGGCATGAAGAGCTGGTCGTCCGGGTCCTGGAAGACGATGCCGACCCGGCGCCGCACCTCGGCCATGTTCCGCTTGTCCACGGGCAGCCCGGCGACCTTCACCGTGCCGGCGCCGCCGGTCAGGATGCCGTTGAGGTGCAGCACGAGGGTCGTCTTGCCGGCGCCGTTCGGCCCGAGCAGCGCGACCCGCTCGCCGCGGGCGACCGAGAAGTCGACGCCGAAGAGGGCCTGGTGTCCGTCGGGGTAGGCGAAGGCCAGTCCGGCCACGTCGAGTGAAGGTGTCACAGGGTCCATCCCAGCAGACAGACGAGCAGAGCGGCGCAGGGGAGGGCGAGGGCGTACGACCACTGCGCCCGGGACGCGGTCACCTCGTCGATGACGGGCATGGAGCCGGCGTAGCCGCGGCTGATCATGGCCAGGTGCACGCGCTCGCCGCGCTCGTAGGAGCGGATGAACAGCGCGCCGGCCGACTTGGCGAGCACGCCCCAGTGCTTGACGCCGCTGGCCTCGAAGCCGCGTGACTCCCGGGCGATCCGCATGCGCCGCATCTCGTCGGTGATGACGTCGCCGTAGCGGATCATGAAGGACGCGATCTGCACGAGGAGCGGCGGGAGCTTGAGGCGCTGCAGGCCGAGGAGCAGTTCGCGCAGCTCGGTCGTGGCGGCCAGCAGCACGGAGGCCGCGACGCCGAGCGTGCCCTTGGCGAGCACGTTCCAGGCGCCCCACAGGCCGTTCACGCTCAGGGACAGGCCGAGGACGTCGACCCGCTCGCCCTCCGCCACGAACGGCATGAGCACCGCGAACGCGACGAACGGCACCTCGATCAGCAGTCGCCTGAGCAGGAAGGCGGCGGGCACGCGCGCGATGTACGCGACGGTCCCGAGCAGCACGGCGTACAGCCCGAACGCCCACATCGCCTCCCGCGGCGTCGACACGACGACCACCACGAAGGCGAACACGGCGGCGAGCTTGGTGTGCGGCGGCAGGCCGTGCACGGGCGAGTGCCCGTGCCGGTACAGCTTGTGCGCGTGCCCCGCTCCCATGTCAGACGCTCGTGGGGCTCGTCGAGTCCGCCGCGTCCGGCGTGTTCGACGTGTCCGACGGGGAGGCGTCGCCCGTACGGCGACGGCGCACGGCCCAGAACACGCCGGTGCCCGCGACGACCGTGACCCCCACGCCGATGACGCCCGCCAGCCCCCCGGACAGGCGGGGGTCGTCGACGTCCTCGACGCCGTAGTCGGCGAGCGGGGAGTCGGCCACCGCGTGCTCCTCGGCCTGCTGGTCGATGCCGTGGTCGGCGGCGACCTTCTCCAGGCCGTCGGGGTTCGCGGAGGCGTAGAAGCTGACGAACCCGGCCAGCACGAGGGAGGCGACCAGACCGGCGGCCCACACCCTGCGGTGCGAGGTCCGGGCGGCCACCGGCGCGGGCTCGGCCTCCGGCGCGTCGACCAGTTCGCCGTTCACCCGCAGCTTGAGCTTCTGCGTCAGACCGCGCGCCCCGTACACCAGGTCCGGGCGTACGGCGATGACCGCGCCGACGGTCAGTGCGGTGATCGTGGCCTCGCCGATGCCGATCAGGACGTGCACGCCGATCATGGCGGTGGCGACCTTGCCGATCGAGACGTCGGTGGTGCCGCCGATCGCGTACATCAGCGTGAAGGCCAGCGCGGCGGCCGGCACGGAGACCAGGGCCGCGACGAAGGAGGCCGCGGTGACCGACCGGCGGGTGCGGGGCAGCACCTTCACCAGGCCGCGGAAGAGGGCGTAGGCCACGACCGTCGTGACGATCGCCATGTTGGTGATGTTCACGCCGAGCGCGGTCAGACCGCCGTCCGCGAAGAGGATGCCCTGCATCAGCAGGACGACGGAGACGCACAGGACCCCGGTGTAGGGGCCGACGAGTATCGCCGCCAGCGCGCCACCGAGCAGATGGCCGCTGGTCCCCGCCGCGACGGGGAAGTTCAGCATCTGCACCGCGAAGATGAACGCCGCGACGAGGCCGGCCAGCGGCGCCGTGCGCTCGTCGAGTTCGCGGCGTGCGCCGCGCAGGCTCACGGCGACGGCGCCCGCGGCGATCACACCGGTGGCGGCGGAGGTGGGCGCGTTGATGAATCCGTCAGGTACATGCACCGTTCGATGATGTGGCTTGATGCGAACGATTTGCAAGAGCGCGAGGTTCGTTTTATCTCACCCGTGATATATCCGGCTCCAAGGGCGTAATCCGGAAAATATGCGACATTGGAGGGGGAGTGGACGCACGGTTTCCACTCGGATCACGCACGGTGAAGGGGCCGTCCGATGTCCGTAGTCGAGCAGTACGCGCGAGCCCACATCGTCTCGGACGCGGCCGTCCCTCTCGTCGACGAGCTGGAGGCGGTTCCGGTCACCCTGCGGTACGACCCCGACCACGACCCCCGGTCGGTGCGCATGGTGCTGCCCGGCGCCGGGGGACGCGAATGGACCTTCGGCCGCGAGCTCCTGGAGGAAGGGCTGCGGGCCCCCGTGGGGAGCGGCGAGGTGCGGGTGTGGCCGTGCGGCCGGGTGCAGGTCGTGGTGGAGTTCCACTCCGCGCAGGGCGTGTCGGTGGTGCAGTTCGAGCGGCAGGCGCTGCTGCGGTTCCTGCGGCGGACGTACATGGCCGCCGCGGAACCCGTGACGCACTGAACCGGTGGCTCAGCCGCCCTTCTTCAGCAGTGCCGCCACGATCGGACCGGCCGTCGAACCGCCGTGCCCGCCCTGCTGGACCACGCCCGCGGCGGCCAGGTCGCCCCGGTAGGCCGTGAACCATCCGTTCGGCTTCTTCTGCCCGTCGACCTCGGCGGACCCGGTCTTCGCACCGACATCGCCGCCGACCCCGGCCATCGCCTCCGCCGCCGTGCCGTAAGCGGCCGTGTACGACATCAGTTCACGCAGCTGGGACAGGGTGCTCGCCGGCATCGTGCGCGAGGCCTTCGCCAGCTTGCGGCCGTCCACGTCCGGGGAGACCAGGTACGGCTGGTGGAAGGTGCCGGCCTTGACCGTCGCCGACACCGACGCCATGTTCAGCGGGTTCATCCGGACCCCGCCCTGCCCGATCAGCGAGGCGCCCATCTGGGCCGCCGACTGCACCGGCACCGCGCCGTCGAAGGACGGCACACCGATCGCCCAGTTGTTCAGCCCCAGGCCGAAGACCTGCTGGGCCTCCTTGGTCAGGTCGTCGTCCTTGAGCTTCGGGGCCTGGCTGATGAAGGCCGTGTTGCAGGAGCGGGCGAAGCTCGCCTTGAAGGTGCCGTTCTTGATCTCGAACTTGTCGTCGTTCTGGAACTTCCAGTGGCCGTACGTGAAGTACTTCGGGCACGGGTGCTTCTTGTCCGCCGAGGCCAGGCCCTTCTCGAGCAGCAGCGACGAGGTGATGACCTTCATCGTGGAGCCGGGGGCCAGGGAGCCCTGGAAGGCGGTGTTGAAGCCGGGGGAGGCGTTGGCGGCGGCCAGGATCTCGCCGGTCGACACCCGCAGCAGGACCACCGACGACTTGGCCTTCTTCGCGACCTGCTGCTCGGCCGCCGCCTGCAGGGCCGGGTCCAGCGTGGTCTTCACCGTGCCGGGCGTGCCCTCGCTCAGCTCCAGGAGCGTCTTGTCGGAGAGGTCCTTCGCCTTGGCGGACTTGCCGCGCACGACCCGGAGTTCGATGCCGGCCTTGCCCCCGGCCTTCTTGCCGTACTTCTCGCGCAGTCCGTCCAGGATCGGGCCGAGCGAGGCGTACTTCTGCTTGGTCAGTTCGCCGCCGTCCCGGTCGAGGGCCTTGACCGGGGGCGTGCCCGCCTCACCGGTCACCAGCTCGTCGCCGTCCTTCAGATCCGGGTGGACGACCGCCGCGTGCCAGTCGACCAGCGGCTTTCCGTCGGCGGCGCGGCGCGTGACGGTCAGCGCGCCGGCGTACGTCAGCGGCTTGTCGGTGCCCTTGTAGGACACCGTGCCCTTGACGGAGAACGGCACCTTGTCACCGGTCGGCTTGCCCGGCGTGAGGGTGACGTCCTTGATGTGGGCGTCCTTGGTGTAGCCGGTGAGCAGCCGCTGGGCCGCGGGGGCGTCGTCGGTGGCCGCGGCGGCCTGCGGGACCTTTCCGGACTGCCAGGCGGTGAGGAAGGCGCGGGCCGTGGTGGCGACCTCGGCCTGCGACAGCGGGCCGGTCTTCACCTCGGCCTTCTGGTCCGACGCGCGCGTCCCGTCGTCGGCGGCGGCGCCACCGCCGTACAGCGCGTAGGCACCGGCCCCTGCGCCCACGACGACCACGGCGATCACCCCGCCGATCACGGCGGGTCTCGTCTTCCGTCGCTCGGCGACGCGCCTTCTGTTGCCCACTGCTGTTCTTTCCTCCGCGAATCCCCAGGGTCCCCGTTGCCCTCAGCTGTCCCAACGACGGCCACCACCCTAGAGTCCCGTCCCGCGGAGGTGAGATCAGCCACCCGTTCGTAGCACGGCTGCGACAATCGGCCCGGCCGCGTCGCCGCCGTGGCCGCCCTCCTCGGTCATGGCCGCCGCCGCGATGTCGTTCCGGAAACCGGTGAACCAGCTGTTGGACTTGGCGTTGCCGTCGACCTCGGCGGAACCGGTCTTGGCACCGATGTCACCGCCCAGTCCGGCCATGGCCTGCGCGGCTGTGCCCTGCGTGGCGGTGAGCCGCATCATCTGCTTGAGCTGGGCGGCGGTGCTCGACCGCAGGCCCTGGGCCTGGGCCAGTTCCCGGCCGTCCAGCTTCGGCGAGACCAGGTAGGGCTGCCGGAAGGCGCCGGTGATCGCGGTCGCGGTGACCGAGGCCATGTTCAGCGGGCTCATCTGTACCTGGCCCTGCCCGATGGCGCCCGCCGCCCGGTCCGGCCCGTCGACGGCGGGGACCCGGCCGTCGAAGGAGGCGATGCCGGTCTTCCAGTTGTCCTGCCCCAGCCCGAAGCGCTCCTCGGCCTCCTGGGCCAGCGAGGCGTCCGTGAGCGGCTTCTCGTCGATGAGCTTGATGAAGGCGGTGTTGCAGGACCGCATGAAGCTGTTGGCGAGCGTGGCGTTCTCGTTGGACTTCATGTTCGTGAGGTTCTTGAACGTCTGGCTCTGCCACACGGCGGTGTCGGGGCAGGGCGCCGGGCCGTTCATGGAGGTCACGCCGTTGTCGATGAGCATCGCGGCGGTGATGATCTTCATGGTGGAGCCGGGTGCCGCCTCACCCTGGAAAGCGGCGTTGAAGCCGTCCGTGCGGTGGTTGGCCACGGCCAGCACCTCGCCGGTGCTGGGCTTGACGGCCACCACCGACGACTGGGCGAACCGCTTGACCGCCTTCTCGGCCGCCGCCTGCGCGCTCGGGCTGATCGTGGTGGTGAGCTTGCCCGGCTCGCCCTTGGCGAGGGTGAGCAGCGGGGTGTCGTGAGCGCCGTCGCCGTCGTGCCGGACGACCAGCTCGATGCCGGGGGTGCCACCGGCCTTGTCGCCGTACTTGTCGCGCAGGGCGTCCAGGACCGGGCCGAGGGAGGGGTACTTCTCCTTCGTCAGCTCGGAGCCGTCGCGGCCCACGGCCTCGATGGGCGGGGTGGCCGACTGCTCGGTGACGAGGGTGTCGTCCCTCTTCAGCTCGGGGTGCACGACGGACGGCTGCCAGTCGACGAGCGCCCGCCCGGTGGTCAGCCCGCGCACGACCTTCAGCTTGCTCTGGTAGCTCAGCGGCTTGGACTTCCCGTCGTAGGCCACCTTCGCCTTCACCGTGTACGGCACGGTGGTGCCCCGGGCCGCACCCGGTGTGATCTTCACGTCGGTGATGTGCGCATCGCCGCTGAAGGCGGAGAGCAGCTGCTCGGCGGCCGCGTCGTTGTTCGTGTACGACGCCGCCTTCCCGGCCGCTCCCGTCTGCCAGGCGGCGAAGAACTTGGCGGTGGTCTCCTTGACCTCGTCCTCGCCGGGCGGCCCCGTCCGCTTCTCCGCGGACACCCCGCTCGTGCCGCCCCCGTCACCGTTCAGCGCGCTCACGAGGTTGTAGGCGCCGTACCCGGCCCCACCCACCATCACCGCGAACACCCCGCCTATGACGGCGGCTTTGACCCCCTTGCCCATTGGGCGGTCCCCTCCCCGTTGAGCCCCCAACGTGCTCCTTTGAACACGTTCAGAAAGCTCGGCCCCGGCTGCACTCTATGGGGAAGCGGTTACTGCAGGGCCGGGAGTTTCGATTTGTGACCGAATGTAGATCAGACCCAGGTGTCCAGCCACATCCGGGCCCGCCAGTCGTCGATGGGGATGGCAGTGCCTGTGTACAGCGGCCAGAAATAGATGAAGTTCCAGGTGATCAGGAGGACCAGGACGCCCGCGGCTGTGGCGCCCGCGACGCGGCGGGTGTCGGTGGAGCGTGGCGGTCCGATGATCGCGCCGAGGAGCATCGCCACCGCCAGGCACAGGAACGGCAGGAAGACGACGGCGTAGAAGAAGAAGATCGTGCGCTCCTGGTACATGAACCAGGGCAGGTAGCCGGCGGCGATGCCGCAGGCGATGGCGCCCGCGCGCCAGTCGCGGCGGAAGAACCAGCGCCACAGGACGTAGAGGACCGCGAAGCAGGCGACCCACCACAGCAGCGGCGTGCCCAGGGCGAGGACCTCGCGGGCGCACTTCTCGCCGGCGTCGGCGGGGCAGCCGTCCTTGCCGGGCGCCGGGGACTCGTAGAAGTACGACACCGGGCGGCCGAGGACGAGCCAGCTCCACGGGTTGGACTGGTACGTGTGCGGCGAGGACAGCCCGACGTGGAACTCGTACACCTGGTGCTCGTAGTGCCACAGGCTGCGCAGCCAGTCGGGCAGGAACGTCCAGCTGCCGCCCTTGCCGCTGGTCGCGGCCCAGTTGCGGAAGTAGCCGCCGGAGCCGTTCGTCGCGGAGAGGATCCAGCCGGTCCAGGACAGGACGTAGGTGACCAGGGCGACCGGGACCGTGGCGACGAACGCCAGACCCGTGTCGCGCTTGAGGACCGCCGAGTACGGGTGCCGGGCGCCGGCGACCCGCCGCGAACCGACGTCCCACAACACCGCCATCAGGCAGAACGCGGCCAGGATGTAGAGGCCGTTCCACTTCGTGCCGATGGCCAGGCCCAGCATCAGGCCCGCCGCCCAGCGCCAGGGCCGCCATCCCAGGCGGGCCGTCTCGGCCGTGTGCCGGTCGGGCCGGGCCCGGCCGTCGTCGTCGAGCGGCAGCGCGGCGGCGAGTTTCCCGCGGGCCTTGTCCCGGTCGACGAGCAGACAGCCGAACGCGGCCAGCACGAAGAACATCAGCACGCCGTCGAGCAGCGCCGTGCGGCTCATCACGAAGTGCAGGCCGTCCACCGCCATCAGCGTGCCCGCGAGACACCCCAGGAAGGTGGAGCGGAACAGGCGGCGGCCGATGCGGCACAGCAGCAGCACGGACAGCGTGCCGAGCAGCGCCGTCATGAACCGCCAGCCGAAGGGGTCGAACCCGAACATCAGCTCGCCGAGCCCGATCATGAGCTTGCCGACCGGCGGATGCACCACGTACGCGGCGTCCGTCGGGAGCGCGACGTTCCCGCCCGACGACAGGACCAGGTCGTTGGCGTTCTTGTCCCAGTTGAGCTCGAACCCGCGGTGGACCAGCGCCCACGCGTCCTTCGCGTAGTACGTCTCGTCGAATATCACCGCCCTGGGGCTGCCCAGGTTCCAGAACCGCAGCACACCCGCCAGCAGCGTGACGAGCAGCGGGCCGATCCAGCCCGACCAGCGCACCAGCCGCCCCGCGAGCGTGTGCGGGACGCCGAGCGCCGCCCACAGGCGCGGCCCGGGCTCGGTGTACGGCGGCACCAGCCGGTCACGGACGTCGCGGGCGTCGCTTCTGGGCTGCCCCTGGTAGCCGAAGCGGCGCAGCCGCTGCTGCCAGGACGGCCGCTGGTCGAGCGGTGCCTGGCCCTGACGGGTGTCCGTGGAGGACGCGGTACTGGTCACCGCGCCATCGTAGGGAACCGTTCTGTGTGAGTCCCGTGCATGGCCGGTATGCGTCCGCATCCTCCGCCCCTGGGAGGAGTCCGCACCGTCCGCCCCTGGGAGGATGGGAGCGTGATCGGAACCCTCGTACTCGCAGGCACCCCCATCGGCGACATCGCGGACGCCCCGCCCCGGCTCGCCGAGGAACTGGCCGGAGCCGATGTCGTCGCCGCCGAGGACACGCGGCGGCTGCGCCGGCTGACCCAGGCGCTCGGCGTCACACCCAAGGGCCGGGTGGTGTCGTACTTCGAGGGCAACGAGTCCGCCCGGACGCCGGAGCTGGTCGAGGAGCTGGTGGGCGGGGCGCGGGTGCTGCTGGTGACCGACGCGGGGATGCCGTCGGTGTCCGACCCGGGGTACCGGCTGGTCGCCGCCGCGGTCGAGCGGGACGTGCGGGTCACCGCCGTGCCCGGGCCGTCCGCGGTGCTCACCGCGCTCGCGCTGTCCGGGCTGCCCGTCGACCGGTTCTGCTTCGAGGGGTTCCTGCCGCGCAAGGCGGGGGAGCGGCTGGGGCGGCTGCGGGAGGTCGCCGAGGAGCGGCGCACGCTCGTCTACTTCGAGGCTCCCCACCGGCTCGACGACACGCTGGCGGCCATGGCCGAGGTGTTCGGGGCCGAGCGGCGGGCCGCGGTGTGCCGGGAGCTGACCAAGACCTACGAGGAGGTCCGGCGGGGCGGGCTGGGGGAGCTGGCCGCGTGGGCCGCGGAGGGCGTGCGCGGGGAGATCACCGTCGTGGTGGAGGGGGCGCCGGAGAAGGGGCCCGAGGAGGTCGGGCCGGAGGAACTGGTGCGGCGGGTCCGGGTGCGGGAGGAAGCGGGGGAGCGCCGCAAGGAGGCGATCGCCGCGGTGGCGGTGGAGGCCGGGGTGCCGAAGAGGGTTGTGTTCGATGCGGTGGTCGCTGCGAAGAATTCGGCGTGACAGCCGGGTTCGGGCTGGGGGCTGACGTGGTGCGCGGGACGCGCGTTGTGGAAGGTTGATCGCGCGATTCCCCGCGCCCCTGAAGGAGCGCCAAGTGCCCTCTGAGCAGGGCGCATGTCAGATGAGCGTGCGCCCCATGGGTGGGCAAAGCAGAAGGGGCGCAGGGGCAAGGGACGCCCAAATCGGGGCCAACACTCGACAGGTCTGCTGCCATCGGTCCGGCCGAGGAGTCCACTGGGTCGCGGGGACGGAACCGTCCTCACGCCACAGCGGACCAACAGGAGCTGGCATGAGTGAGATCGCAGGGCAGACCGGGCTCCGCGCCGGTGCGACCGCAGTCGTCAACGAGTCCTACTCCTTCGCCTGCATGAGGTGCGGGCACGGCTGGGAGCAGTCGTTCGAGATAGAGCACCACACGGACGCCGCGGGTCACGAGTTCGTCCTCTACGTGGCGGACGGCAAGGTCGTGCCCTCTCCGCTGAGCAAGCCCGAATGCCACCACTGCGACAGCCATGTCGTGCGGATCATGCGGCCCGGGCGGGTCGCGTCGGCGCGCGACGCGGCGCACCGGCCCTCCCGCGTGCCGCCGCCCGCCGGGCCCGTGGACGCGCCCGCGGCAGCGGCCGAGGGCGAGGACCACCACTGGCACCTGTCCGACCTGCTGCACCACTTCCAGCGCAAGGCGAGCTGACCCGTCCGGCCTCCCTTGCCGACGCCCTCCCCGGTCCTCCCCGCCGGGGAGGGCGTACCCCTTTCGTAGGATCGGGGCATGCCTTCGAACGACTCCGACCGCCAGGACAAGAACGCGGCCCCACCCCTCCCGAAGCCCCTCCGGGTGCCGGTCGCCGACTCCCACACCCACCTGGACATGCAGTCCGGCACGGTCGAGGAGGCGCTGGCGAAGGCGGCGTCGGTCGGAGTGACGACGGTCGTGCAGGTCGGCTGCGACCTCAAGGGCTCCCGGTGGGCGGCCGAGACGGCGGCGGCCCACGACGCCGTCCACGCGACGGTCGCCCTGCACCCGAACGAGGCTCCCCGGATCGTGCACGGCGACCCCGACGGCTGGTCGCGGCAGGGCGCCCGCGAACCCGGTGGCCAAGCGGCCCTGGACGACGCGCTCGCCGAGATCGACCGGCTGGCCGCGCTGGAACAGGTCAGGGGCGTCGGTGAGACGGGCCTCGACTACTTCCGCACCGGGCCCGAGGGCAAGGACGCGCAGGAGCGGTCCTTCCGTGCCCACATCGAGATCGCCAAGCGGCACGGCAAGGCCCTGGTCATCCACGACCGCGAGGCCCACGCCGACGTCCTGCGCGTGCTGAAGGAGGAGGGCGCCCCCGAGCGGACCGTCTTCCACTGCTACTCGGGCGACGCCGAGATGGCCCGGATCTGCGCGAGCGCGGGCTACTTCATGTCCTTCGCCGGCAACGTCACCTTCAAGAACGCCCAGAACCTGCGGGACGCGGTGGCGGTGGCCCCGCTGGAGCTCCTCCTCGTGGAGACGGACGCGCCCTTCCTCACACCGGCGCCCTACCGCGGGCGGCCCAACGCTCCGTATCTGGTGCCGATCACCGTGCGCGCCATGGCCGAGGTGCGCGGCGTCGACGAGGACACGCTGGCCACCGCCCTCGGCGCGAACACGGCACGCGCGTTCGGTTACTGACCCCGCCCCGCCGACCCCGCCCGCCGACCCGCACCGCACGACTGTGCGTAGTCGCGTCGCTTTGGAGAGTGACGGCCGCTCCGCTAGGTTCTGGGGGCCCCATCCGGACCCCTCTGGACCCCCTCCGGCCCCTGGAGCGTGTCGGCGTGAGCAACTCGCGGTACGAGACGTACGAGACGTATGGCCCGGCCTACGCCGACCCGGTGTACGGCGGTTACGACGCGCCGCCCGCCGATCTGCACAGCGCCGAGACACTCGCCTACGGGGTACCCGGCGCACCGGGCGCCTACGAGGACACCTACCGGCCCGCCTACGAGGCGCCGACCCTGCCTGGGCTGCCCCGGCAGGGCGCCCCGGGCGGCGAGCCCGCGCCCGGGCCCGCCGGGCACCCCGACCAGGGCACGGGTGCGCGCGCCGGATCGCGTGCCGCGGCGCGCACCGGCTCGCATCGCAGGTCCGCGCGCCGGCGCAAGGCGCGCTACGCCGAGCGCCCGGACAGCCCCATGCGGCGGCTGCTCCCGCAGGCCCTGGTCGTCGCCTTCCTGGCGGGCGGCACCACGGCGTTCGTCGCCAAGGACAAGGCGATCGAGCTGAACGTCGACGGCAAGGCGCGCACGCTGCACACCTTCGCCGACGACGTCACCGAGCTGCTGGCGGAGGAAGGCGTCGAGGTCGGCGCCCACGACGTGGTGGCGCCCGGACCCGGCACGGAGATCAGCAGCGGCGACGAGGTCGCCGTGCACTACGCCCGCCCCGTACGGCTCACCCTCGACGGACACCGCCGTGAGGTGTGGACGACCGCCCACACGGTGGAGGGCGCGCTGCGGCAGCTCGGAGTGCGGCAGGAGGGCGCCTACGTGTCCACGTCGCGCTCCCGGCGCATCGGGCGCGAGGGGCTCGCGCTGGACGTGCGGACCGAGCGCACGGTCACGATCATGGCGGACGGCCGGGCCCGCACGGTGCGCACCAACGCCGCGACCGTACGGGAGGCCGTCGAGGAGGCCGGGATCACCCTGCACGGCCAGGACACCACGTCGGTCCCGCAGGGGAGCTTCCCGCGCGACGGGCAGACCGTGACGGTGCTGCGGATCACCGGCGGCAAGGAGGTCCGCGAGGAGCCGATCCCGTTCCAGGTACGGCGGACGGAGGACCCGGACCTGTTCCGGGGCACGGAGGTCGTGGAGCGCGCGGGCGAGCCGGGACTGCGCCGGGTCACCTTCTCCGTGCGCACGGTCAACGGCGTCAGGCAGAAGCCGCGCCGGATCAGATCCGAGGTGGTGCGCGAGCCGCGCCCGCAGGTCGTGAAGGTCGGCACCAAACCGCGCCCCGCGTCCGTGCAGGGCGCCGACCACCTCGACTGGCAGGGCCTCGCCGCCTGCGAGTCCGGCGGCCGGCCCGACGCGGTCGACTCCTCGGGCACCTACGGCGGCCTCTACCAGTTCGACACCCAGACCTGGCAGGCCCTCGGCGGCAGCGGCCGCCCCCAGGACGCCCCGGCGGCGGAACAGACGTACCGGGCGAAGAAGCTGTATGTGCGGCGTGGGGCCAGCCCCTGGCCGCACTGCGGGGCACGGCTGGGCGGCTAAGGGGGGAACCGAACCCCCGTACCCTTGTCCCGTGACCAGCAGCCCCACCCCCGACGCCCTCCTGGGCCCCGCCGACATCCGCGAGCTCGCGGCAGCCCTCGGCGTACGCCCGACCAAGCAACGCGGACAGAACTTCGTGATCGACGCGAACACCGTCCGCCGTATCGTGCGCACCGCACAGGTGCGCCCCGACGACGTGGTCGTCGAGGTCGGCCCGGGGCTCGGCTCGCTCACCCTCGCGCTGCTGGAGGTCGCCGACCGGGTCACGGCGGTGGAGATCGACGACGTGCTCGCCGGTGCGCTGCCCGCGACCATCACGGCCCGCATGCCCGAGCGCGCCGACCGGTTCGCCCTGGTCCACTCGGACGCCATGCACGTCACCGAGCTGCCGGGCCCCGCCCCGACCGCGCTGGTCGCCAACCTCCCCTACAACGTGGCCGTCCCGGTCCTGCTGCACATGCTCGACACCTTCCCGACCATCGAACGCACCCTCGTCATGGTCCAGGCGGAGGTCGCCGACCGGCTCGCCGCCCCGCCCGGCTCGAAGGTCTACGGGGTCCCCTCGGTCAAGGCCAACTGGTACGCCGAGGTCAAGCGCGCCGGTGCCATCGGGCGGAACGTGTTCTGGCCGGCGCCCAACGTCGACAGCGGCCTGGTCTCCCTGGTCCGCCGGAGCGAGCCGCTGAAGACGACGGCCTCGAAGCGCGAGGTCTTCGCCGTCGTCGACGCTGCGTTCGCCCAGCGCCGCAAGACGCTGCGGGCCGCGCTCTCCGGCTGGGCCGGATCCGCCGCAGCCGCCGAGGAGGCCCTCGTCGCCGCCGGGGTCTCGCCGCAGGCCCGGGGCGAGTCGCTGACCGTGGAAGAGTTCGCGCGGATCGCCGAGCACAAGGCGAACCGGCACCAGGAGAAGGAGACCGCGTGAGCGTCACGGTCCGCGTCCCGGCCAAGGTCAACGTCCAGCTGGCGGTCGGCGCCGCCCGCCCCGACGGCTTCCACCCCTTGGCCAACGTCTTCCTCGCCGTCGGCCTCTACGACGAGGTCACCGTCACCCCGGCCGACGAACTGCGCGTCACCTGCGACGGCCCGGACGCCGACCAGGTCCCCCTGGACCGTACGAACCTGGCGGCGCGCGCGGCGATCGCGCTGGCCGAGCGGTACGGCCGCAGCCCCGGCGTCCACATCCACATCGCCAAGGACATCCCCGTCGCCGGCGGCATGGCGGGCGGCAGCGCGGACGGCGCGGGCGCCCTGGTGGCCTGCGACGCCCTGTGGGAGACCGGCGCCTCCCGCGACGAACTCCTCGACATCTGTGCCGAGCTGGGCAGCGACGTGCCGTTCAGCCTGGTCGGCGGGGCCGCCCTCGGCATCGGGCGGGGCGAGCAGCTGACCCCCCTGGAGGTCGGCGGCACCTTCCACTGGGTGTTCGCGATGGCCGGGCGGGGCCTGTCCACCCCGGCGGTCTTCCGCGAGTTCGACCGGCTCGGCGAGGGCACGGACATCCCCGAGCCCGTCGCCTCCGGCGAACTCCTCGCCGCCCTCGCCAAGGGCGACCCGGACGCGCTCGCCGCCGCCGTCTCCAACGACCTCCAGCCCGCCGCCCTCTCCCTCTTCCCTGAACTCGCCGACACCCTGGCCGCGGGCCGGGCCGCCGGCGCCCTCACCGCGCTCGTCTCGGGCTCCGGCCCGACCACGGCGTTCCTGGTCCGCGACCCGGAGTCGGCCGCCGCGGTGGCGCAGGCGCTGGTGTCGTCCGGGACGTGCCGGACGGTGCGCACGGCGTCGGGCCCGGCACCCGGGGCGACGATCGCCGGGCGTTAATCACGTGCCCCGGCGGCTGCCGGGCGCCTAGGCTCTCCCGGTTGTTTCACGAGGGGGGGGGCGCGGGCGTGCGGGAACTGGTCGCGGCGGTACGGCGCGGGGACGCGGACGAGGTCACGGCACTGCTGGAGTCCGGGGCCGACCCCGACACCCTCGCCGACGGCCTGCCGGTCCTCTGCCTCGCGGTGGAGGCGTACGACGAACCCGTCGCCGAAGCGCTGCTTCGGGCCGGAGCCGACCCGCTGCGCCGGCTGCCCGACGGGAGCACCCCGCTGCTGCGGGCGGTGGACGGCGGGTCCCACCTCCTGACCTACGCGCTCGCCACCAGCCGGACCCCCCTCCCGGCACCCGCGCGCGCCGAACTGCTGGCCCGGGCCGGGCACTGGGCCGAGGCGGGCGCGGAGGCCGGACTGCGCCGCGTCACCGGACTCACCGGGCCCATCGAGCGGATCCGGGTCCGGCACGACGAGATCGGCTGGTGGTGCGAGCAGTTCACGCTCGGCGGGACGACCGTGCGCGACGAGCACCGGGCGGTGCTCACGTCCATGGAGGAGCGCTACGGGATCCGTACGCCCTTCGACGAACTGGTCGCCCGGGCCCTCGCCCACCCCGACCGGGACCACGTCGTCTGGTCGGACGTGGTCTTCACCCTCGGCCGCCGACTGGACGAGGAGACATGGCAGTGGACCAGGGACCTCCTCAACCACCCCGACCGGCTGCACCGCCTGCTGGCGGCGGAGACGCTGCTGTTCCTGATCCTCGGCGACCCCGTCAAGGGAAGCGATCCGTTCTGGGAGCGGGGCAGGGAGCTGGTGCCCTGGGCCGAACAGGAGGAGGATCCGGAGGTGCTGGCAGCCCTCCTGAACGCGATCACTCATGACAGCGCCCCCGAGATCGAGGCCGTGGGGCTGTTGCACCTCACCCACCCGGACCCGAGGGTGCGCTCCCTGGTGCCGGACACCCTGGAGCGCTCCGAGGACGGCCGCTTCCAGGTCCGCCCCGAGAGCCTCACCACGGTGCTCACCCTGGCCGGTGACGAGGACCCCGGCGTGCGCGAGGCCGCCTGCCGCTGGCTCGGCCACTACCGGGGGATCGAGCCCGAGATCGGGGACGCGCTGGTCGCCCTCACCCATGACGAGCGGCAGCAGATCCGCATCTGCGCCGTCTCCGGCCTGGCCTACCGCGACGATCCCCGCTGCGTGGAGGCCGAGCACCGGATCGGCCCCCTCGACCCGGAGCTGCCGTTCGACGAGAGGCTGATGGACGTGTCGCGCTACCAACGCCGCCGGGAAGCCGCGGACGGCGGCTGACCGCCCCGGCCGGAGCACCCCTGCGCGCGACTACCCTGGGGGTCGATCCATCCCCCCTGGCAGGAGAGTAATGGCCGTCAACCTGGTCAATGTCGAGAACGTCAGCAAGGTGTACGGCACCCGCGCCCTGCTCGACGGCGTCTCCCTCGGCGTCTCCGAGGGGGACCGCATCGGCGTCGTCGGCCGCAACGGCGACGGCAAGACCACGCTCATCCGCATGCTCGCCAGGCAGGAGAGCGCCGACACCGGGCGCGTCACGCACTCCGGCGGGCTCCGCCTCGGCGTGCTCACCCAGCACGACTCCCTCGACCCCGAGGCCACCGTCCGCCACGAGGTCATCGGCGACATGGCCGACCACGAGTGGGCGGGCGTCGCCAAGGTCAGGGACGTGCTGACCGGCCTGTTCGGCGGGCTCGACCTGCCGGGGTTCCCCAAGGGTCTTGACACCGTCATCGGCCCGCTCTCGGGTGGTGAGCGGCGCCGGATCGCGCTGGCCAAGCTGCTCATCGAGGACCAGGACCTGCTCGTCCTGGACGAGCCCACCAACCACCTCGACGTCGAGGGCATCGCCTGGCTGGCCAAGCATCTGCAGAACCGCAGGTCGGCGCTGGTGTGCGTCACCCACGACCGGTGGTTCCTGGACCAGGTGTGCACCCGCATGTGGGACGTCCAGCGCGGCTCGGTCTTCGAGTACGAGGGCGGCTACTCCGACTACGTCTTCGCCCGGGCCGAGCGCGAGCGCATCGCCGCGACCGAGGAGGTCAAGCGGCAGAACCTGGTCCGCAAGGAGCTGGCCTGGCTGCGCCGCGGGGCGCCCGCCCGTACGTCCAAGCCGCGCTTCCGCGTCGAGGCCGCCAACGAGCTCATCGCCGACGTACCGCCGCCCCGGGACAGCAGCGAGCTGATGAAGTTCGCCTCCACCCGGCTGGGCAAGACCGTCTTCGACCTGGAGGACATCACCGTCCAGGCGGGCCCCAAGGTCCTCCTCAAGCACGTCACCTGGCAGCTCGGACCCGGCGACCGGATCGGCCTCGTCGGCGTCAACGGCGCCGGGAAGACGTCCCTGCTGCGGGCCATGGCCGAGGCCGCCCGGTCCGACGGCGAGGCCCAGCCCGTCGGCGGGCGCGTCCGCGTCGGCAAGACGGTGAAGCTGGCCTACCTCTCCCAGGAGGTCGCCGAACTCGACCCCGCCACGCGCGTGCTGGAGGCCGTGCAGCAGGTGCGCGAGCGCGTCGATCTCGGCAAGGGACGCGAGATGACCGCCGGGCAGCTGTGCGAGACGTTCGGCTTCGGCAAGGAGAAGCAGTGGACGCCCGTCGGCGACCTGTCCGGCGGTGAGCGCCGCAGGCTCCAGCTGCTGCGCCTGCTCATGGACGAGCCCAACGTCCTCTTCCTCGACGAGCCCACCAACGACCTCGACATCGAGACGCTGAACCAGCTGGAGGACGTGCTCGACGGCTGGCCCGGCTCGATGATCGTCATCTCCCACGACCGGTTCTTCATCGAGCGCACCACCGACCGGGTGTTCGCCCTGCTCGGCGACGGCGCCCTGCGGATGCTGCCGCGCGGCATCGACGAGTACCTGGAGCGGCGCCGGCGCATGGAGGAGGCCGCTGCCGCCTCGGCCCCCGCCGCCGTCTCGCAGTCCGCCGCCCCGGCGGTGAGCGCCGCCGACCAGCGCGCCGCCAAGAAGGAACTCCAGAAGATCGAGCGGCAGCTCGACAAGGTCTCCGAGAAGGAGACCAAGCTCCACGCCCAAATCGCCGAAAACGCCACGGACTTCTCGAAGGTGTCTGAACTGGACGCCGAGCTGCGGGAGTTGGCCGGTCAGCGCGAGGAGCTGGAGATGCGCTGGCTGGAACTCGCCGAGGACGCGTGAAGGGTGCGTGAAGACGCATAACGACGGCATCACGGGCCGGTCCGCCCTTGGGAACAGGGGGTGGGACGGCCCGGCCGCTGTCGGAACCTGGTGATACAAAGAGTCGTCTTAGAACTTTATGAAGCGACTCTGAGCCCATTTCGTATCTCAGGGTGTGGCTAAAAATCAGTGATCGAACGGGGGAGCCGCTGATGACTCAGCCGCCCAATCAGCCACCGCACGGTGGCTTCGGAGCACCGCAGAACCAGCCGCCGCAGGGCGGTGGTTACGGGGCACCGCAGACGCCGCCACCGCCCCAGGGCCCGCCCCAGACGCCGCCGCCCCCGCAGGGCCCGCCGCAGCCCGGGTACGGCTACCCGCAGCAGCCTCCGCAGCAGCCCGGTCCGTACGGGCAGCCGGGACCGTACAACTCCGGCCCCTACGGCCAGCCGCAGCAGCCCGGGCCGTACGGCCAGCCCGGCTACGGCTACCCGCAGCAGCCGCAGTACCCCGGCGCGCCCGGCACCCCGCCCGGGGGCGGCTCCGGCAACCCCTTCAAGGGCAAGCCCGCCCTGATCATCGGCGCCGCGGTCGCCGCGCTGCTCGTCGTCGGCGGCACCGTGTGGGCCGTCACCGGTGACGACGGCAAGGGCAAGAAGAAGCCGGTCGCCCAGAAGACCGACGACGCCAAGCCCGCCTCCTCCGCCCCGGTCAACCCCGGTGACGGCAGCGGCGACGGCGGCGAGGACCCGGAGGACCTCAACGAGGGCCGCCAGGCCGGCGAGGCCAAGGTCCTCTGGTACAAGGAGGCGCCCGACGCCCCCGGCTCCGGCGCCGACGCCGACGGCATGTGGATCACCGGCAAGACCGCGGTGAAGGCGGCGTACAAGCAACTCTCCGCGTACAACGTCGGTGACGGCAAACCGGCCTGGGACCCGATCACCTTCCCGCAGAAGATCTGCGCGACCACTGAGCAGAAGACGTCCGACGACAAGATCGTCGTCGCGTACATGAGCGGCAGCAGCGACCGCGCCAAGTGCAACCAGCTGCAGGAGATCGACCTCGGCACCGGCGAGAAGGGCTGGAAGGAAGAGGTCGCCGACGGCGCCCTGTTCGACTCCACGCTCTCCGTCGAACTGTCCATCACCGGCAAGACCCTGATGGTGGGCCGCTCCCAGTCCGGCACCGCCTACGACGTCACCAACGGCGACAAGCTCTTCGACAAGAAGCGCTACGGCAACGCCTGCTTCCCCGCCGCCTTCGCCGGCGGCGAGAAGCTGATCGCCGTCTCCTCCTGCGGCGCCGGCACCGACAAGGAGCACGACGAGATCCAGGAGCTCGACCCGAAGACCGGCAAGGCCCGGTGGACCCAGCCGTTCGACAAGGGCTGGCGGGTCGCGCGCACCTACTCGGTCAGCCCGCTGGTCGTCTACAGCACCAACGAGGACAAGAAGGCCTGGAACATCTCCACCTTCACCTCCGGCGGCAAGTTCCGCTCGCAGGTCGGCTTCGACGAGGACTTCGCCCCCGAGTGCGGCTGGGCCATCCTCGAGCGCGACCTCACGGGCTGTCAGGGCGTCGCCGTCGACGACACCACGCTGTACCTGCCGACCGAGGCCACCTCCGGCGCCAACGAGATCGTCGCGGTCAACCTCGCGAACGGCAAGGAGAAGTGGCGCGTGAAGTCGCCCTCCGACGAGTCGATGCTGCCGGTGAAGACCGAGGGCGGCAAGCTCATCGCCTATGTGGAGCCGTCGTACGACGCGGGCGGGCAGGTCGTGTCCATCCCGACCGGCGGCAGCAGTCACAAGCCGTCCAAGCTGCTGCAGAACCCGCAGAACGCCGCTGACATCGAGGACAGCTTCTTCTCGAAGGAGATCGACTGGGTCGACGGGCGTTTCTACATCTCGACGACCCGGCTGAGCGGGAACGACGACACGAAGGAGAAGTTGATGCTCGCCTACGGCAAGTGACTCCTCCTCCTTCCGAACTCCCTCAGTCGCCCGTCCCCTTCCCCGAGGTAGCCACGCCATGACCCAGCCGCCGCCCCCGCCGCCCCAACAGCCCCCGCAGGGGGGCGGCTTCGGTCCGCCCCAGGACCAGCCGCCGCAGACCCCGCCGCCCGCGGCCGGGCCCGACCTCGGCAAGGCCCCGGAGCCGGGCTACGGCTACCCGCAGACGCCGCAGACGCCGCAGACGCCGCAGACGCCGCAGACGCCGCAGACGCCGCAGACGCCTCCGCCGGCCGCCCCGCAGACGCCGCCCCAGCCTCCACAGGGTTACGGGTATCCGCAGGGGGCTCCGGCGCCCCAGCCTCCGCAGGCCCCGCCCGGCTACGGCTACCCCGGCCAGCAGCCGGGGCCGTACGGGCAGCCGCAGCAGGCGCCTTACGGGCAGCCGGGCTACGGGCAGCCGGGCTACGGGCAGCCCGGTTACGGCTATCCGCAGCAGGCCATGCCGCACCAGCCGCAGGCCGGACAGCCGGGCGGCGGCGGGAAGTTCAACGCCCAGATGGCGATCATCATCGCCGCGGTCGTGGCGATCGCCCTGATCATCGGCGGCGGCGTCTGGTACGCCAAGTCCGGCGGGGACGAGGGCAAGAAGAACGACACCGCCGGCTCCAGCGGCGGCACCGGCGGCACGGACGACATCAACGGCGGCACCACCTCCGGCAAGGAGAAGGCACCGTCCGACCCCAGTGCCAAGGTCCTCTTCCAGGTCCCGGCACCCGAGGTGAAGAACGACAGCACGGTCGTCGTCTCCGGCTCGTGGCTCACCGACAAGGCGTACGTCAAGAGCGGCATCGCCCAGATCGTCGGCTACGACCGCGACAAGGGCGGCGAGCTGTGGAAGATCCCGCTGGCCGGCCCGGTCTGCCAGGCCAGCCGCCATGTCACCGACGACAACCTGACGGCGGTCCTCTACCAGCCGGCGATGCCCACCAAGGCCGACCCCTCGCACGGGTGCAGCGAGATCGCGCTGATCGACCTGGACGCCGGCAAGAGGCTGTGGACCAAGACCGTCAAGACCGGTGACCAGCTGATCACCTTCGACAACGTCACGGTCAGCGGGAAGACCATCGCCGTCGGCAGCACCAGCGGCGGCGCCGCGTTCGACGTCTCCGGCAAGCTCCTGTGGAGCCCGAAGCCGACCGACTCCTGCTACGACGCCGGGTACGGCGGCGGCGAGAAGCTGGTCGCGGTGCGCAAGTGCGGCTCGTACGACCAGCGGCAGCTGCACATCCAGACCATCGACCCGAAGTCCGGGAAGGTGATCTCGGAGTACAAGATGACCGAGGGCATCGAGTACGCGAGCATCGTGTCGACCAACCCGCTGGTCGTGGCCGCCGACGTCGGCGACTCCGCCGGCGACGGCAGCGGCATCTCCGACTTCTTCTCCATCGACAGCAAGACCGGCAAGCTGCGCACGCGCATCTCCGCGCCGGGCGAGCAGTTCGCGGCCCGCTGCGAGGGCATCACCCGCGTCGAGGCCTGCAACCTGCTGGCCGTCGGCAACGACCGGCTGTACCTGCCGACCGAGGAGCACGACGGCACCGGCAAGTACAGCGAGACCAACGAGATCGTCGCCTTCGACCTCGCCACCGGCAAGCAGACCGGGCAGCGGGCCGACGCGGGCGACGGCTACACGATCTCGCCGCTGCGCATGGACGGCGGCAACCTGATCGCGTACAAGCGTCCCCCGTACGACAAGGGCGGACAGGTCGTGAGCATCGCCGGAGGCAGCTTCAAGCAGACGACGCTGCTGCAGAACCCCGCGACGGACTCGGTCCGCGACGTGGAGACCAGCATGTCGCCGGAGTACTCCGAGTTCCTGTACGCCGAGGGACACCTCTACATGTCCAAGGTGTACGCGAGCAAGCGGTCGACGGTGAGGGAGAAGGAGTACCTCGCGGTCGGCTTCGGTACGGGCTGATCGGATACTGACCGGTTCTTGATCGACTGGTGGCTGATGCGGCCCCGTCCCTGTTCAGGGGCGGGGCCGCATCTGTTTGGCGCGGTCAACCTGGAATGAGAGGAATTTCGGCGATCCGGGGCGATTCTCGCCGGTAGGGGGAGCGCAACGTCGAACAAGCGTGTAGCTTCCGGGGGCATGAAGGCGGGGGAGCCGGGGGGCTTCCATAGGGGGCTGGGGTGACTGGGGGGTTGCTCGATGGGAGTACGGCTCATGGTGGTCGACGACCACCGATTGCTGGCCGAAGCACTGGCTTCGGCGTTGAAGCTGCGGGGGCACCGGGTGCTGGCCGCGGCGGCGCCGGCCGCGGGCGCGGCGGAGCTGGTGATCACGCGGGCGCCGGAGGTGTGCCTGCTGGGGACGGCGGCGCCGGCGGAGCCAGGGATCTTCGACCCGGTGGTGAAGATCAAACGGGAACGGCCGCAGGTCGCGGTGCTGGTGCTGGGGCCGGTGCCGAGCCCTCGGGGGATCGCGGCGGCGTTCGCGGCGGGGGCCTCCGGCTATGTGCGGCACGATGAGCGCATAGAGGGTGTCGAGCGGGCGATCATCAAGGCGCGGGCGGGGGAGGCGGCGGTGGCGCCGCAGCTGCTGCAGGGGGCGTTCAGCGAGTTGCTCAACCCGGCGGCCCAACCGGACGACGAGGGCCAGCGGTTGCTCCAGATGCTCACGCCGCGCGAGGTGGAGGTGCTGGTGCGCGTCGCCGACGGCGAGGACACGCGGCTGATCGCGGCGGGCATGGGCATCGCGCCCTCCACGGCCCGCACGCACGTCCAGCGGGTCCTGATGAAACTGGGCGTGGGTTCCCGCCTGGAGGCGGCGGCTCTGGCGGCGCGGACGGGGTTGCTGGACCGGGCGGGGCCGGTGCAGCGGGAGTAGCGTCCCCTCGCACCCGGTCTCGCCGAGCTGCGGGCATGCGTGCCGCTGAGGGCGGCACGGGTGGGCGCAGCGGCACCCCGCTCCGCCGGGTTGCGCACCCACCCGGCCCCGGCCCCGGCGCCGGGCACTGCACGACCCCGGGTCACTCCACCCGCTCGTCGCCCTCCGGCTCAACCCCCGGAGGGGCCGGTGCCGCAGGCCTCAGCTTCAGCCACACCAGGAAGAACAACCCCAGGGCGAGCATCCCCAACCCGGTCCACAGGTTGATGTTGACGCCCTCCGCCTTGTCGATGTCGGCGTCGGACGCAGTGAACCCCGCGATCGTGACGATGACGCCGTAGACCACGAACAGCCCACCGATGATCCGCCGGATGTCGAACAACCGCGCAGCGGTCGCCGACTTGCCCTGCAGCTCGGTGACCTCCCGCTGCAGGTCCTTCTCGGAGTAGGACTCGGACATGAGTGATCGATCCTCCCTCGGTCAGAACGAGAACGGGATGTAGCAGACCGCGGCCAGGACCACCGCGCCCCAGCCCAGCAGCGCCGGCTTGCGGTACCAGGCCTCGTCCCCGGGCGCCGGCGGCTCCGTCATGCCGGGCGAGGTCGTGCCGTAGACCAGACCCTGGAGTTCCTCGGCGGGCTTCGGCGCGGTGAAGAGCGACACCGCCACCATGACGACCGCGCCCGCGACGAATCCCGCGATCGCCGAGACGAAGTTGGCCCCCTGGTCGGAGGGGATGCCGACGATGTCCTGCTTGTAGAGGACGAAGTAGTTGACCATCGCGGCGGTGGTGCCCGCGAACAGCCCCCAGAACCCCGACTTCATGGACGCCCGCTTCCAGAACATGCCGATGATGAAGACGACGAACATCGGCACGTTGAAGAAGGAGAACAGCGTCTGGAGGTAGGCCATGATGTTCGAGAAGGACCGCGCCAGGAACGCCGTGCCGATGGAGGCCAGGACACCGACCGCGGTGATGAGCCGGCCGAAGCGCACGTAGTACTCGTCCTCGCGGCCCCTGACGACGTACTTCGCCCAGATGTCCGTCGTGAACACGGTGTTGAACGACGACACGTTGGCCGCCATGCCCGCCATGAACGCCGCGAGCAGGCCGGTGACGGCGATGCCCAGCACGCCGTTGGGCAGCAGCTGCTCCATCAGGTACGGGATGGCGTCGTTGTACTGGAGATCGGATCCGGCGGTGCCGATCTTCGGGACCAGCACCGCGGCGACCAGGCCCGGAATCATCACCAGGAACACGATGAAGATCTTCGGGAACGCGGCGATCAGCGGGGTGCGCTGGGCCGCCGAGAGGTTCTTCGCGGACAGCGCACGCTGCACCTCGGCGAAGTTCGTCGTCCAGTAGCCGAAGGAGAGGACGAAGCCGAGGCCCAGGACGATCGTCAGCCAGTTCGCGCCGAGCGGGTTGGCGCTGCCGATGCCCGTGCCGCCCCAGGACGTCATGAAGTCGGCGCCGCGGCTCTCGGTCAGGGAGTCGGACAGGCCGTCCCAGCCGCCGACCTTCTTCAGACCGAGCACCGTGATCGGGATGAGCGCGGCGAGGATGACGAAGAACTGCAGGACCTCGTTGTAGATCGCCGAGGACAGGCCGCCGAGGGTGATGTACGCCAGGACGAAGAAGCCGGCGACCACGATCGCCACCCACTCCGGCCAGCCCAGCAGCGCCTCGACGACGATGGCCAGGGCGTAGAGGTTGACGCCGGCGATGAGGATGGCGGCGAAGGCGAAGAGGACCGAACTGAGCAGGTGCGCCGCCTTGTCGAAGCGCATCAGCAGGAACTCGGGGACCGAGCGCACCTTGGAGCCGTAGTAGAAGGGCATCATCACCAGGCCGAGGAAGACCATGGCCGGGATGGCGCCGATCCAGTACCAGTGCGTGGTGTAGACGCCGTACTGGGCGCTGTTGGCGGCCATGCCGAGGATCTCGGTGGCGCCCAGGTTGGCGGCGATGAACGCGAGGCCGGTCACCCAGGCGGGCAGGGAACGGCCGGAGAGGAAGAAGTCGAGACTGGTCTTCACCGAGCGGCGGGCGGCGAAGCCGATGCCGAGGACGACGACGAAGTAGATGCCGAGGATCGTGTAGTCGAGCCAGTTCGTGGGGAGTCGCAGCTCGGCTGACAGATGTGTGGGGGTCTGCATGAGCCCTCGCTTCGTTACTTCTCTTTGTTTGTTTGTGATGTTGTCGATTGGGGGGATTTATGTTTTAGTATGTTGGGTTCTGTTTGAAGGACAAGGAGTCCGGCGTGAAGAAGACCTCGACCCGGCTGGCCGACGGTCGCGAGCTCATCTACTACGACCTGCGTGACGACAGCGTGCGGGACTCCATCGACCGCCGCCCGCTGGACCGCACCGTCACCACGTCCGAGATTCGCCGTGACCCCCTCCTCGGCGACTCCGTCGCCATCGCCTCGCACCGCCAGGGCCGCACCTACCACCCCCCGGCCGACGAGTGCCCCCTGTGCCCGTCGGCGGGCGATCGCCTGAGCGAGATCCCGGACTCCTCGTACGACGTCGTCGTCTTCGAGAACCGGTTCCCTTCGCTCGCCGGTGACTCGGGCCGCTGCGAGGTCGTCTGCTTCACCTCCGACCACAACGCGTCCTTCGGCGAGCTCACCGAGGAGCAGGCGGGCCTGGTGCTGGAGGCGTGGACGGACCGTACGTCGGAGCTGTCCCATCTCCCCTCCGTCGAGCAGGTGTTCTGCTTCGAGAACCGGGGGGCCGAGATCGGCGTGACCCTCCAGCACCCCCACGGGCAGATCTACGCCTACCCCTTCACCACGCCCCGCACCGCGCTGATGCTCCGCTCGGCCGCGGCCCACAAGGAGATGACCGGCGGGGAGAACCTCTTCGACGCCGTCCTGGAGCGTGAACTCGCCGGCGAGCGGGTCGTCCTGGAGGGTGAACACTGGGTGGCCTTCGTGCCGTACGCGGCGCACTGGCCGTACGAGGTCCACCTGTATCCCAAGCGCCGCGTGCCCGACCTGCTCGGCCTGGACGAGGGCGCGCGCACAGAGTTCCCCAAGGTTTATCTGGAACTCTTGAGGCGCTTCGACCGGATCTTCGACGGACGGGACGGAGGGGAAGGCTCTGCGGGCGAGCCTCCGACGCCGTACATCGCGGCCTGGCACCAGGCACCGTTCGGCGCGCTGGAGGAGTTCGACGGGGTCGTGCGCGAGGACTTCGCGCTTCACCTCGAGCTTTTCACCATCCGCCGCACTTCCGGCAAGCTGAAGTTTCTCGCGGGTTCCGAGTCCGGCATGAACGTGTTCATCAACGACGTGCCGCCGGAGCGCGCGGCCGAGCGACTGCGAGAGGTAGCGAGTTCATGAGCGGGAAGTACCTGGTGACGGGCGGCGCGGGATACGTCGGCAGCGTGGTCGCACAGCACCTGCTGGAGGCCGGCCACGAGGTCGTCGTCCTCGACAACCTCTCCACGGGCTTCCGCGAGGGCGTCCCCGCGGGCGCGACGTTCGTCGAGGGCGACATCCGCGACGCAGCCAAGTGGCTCGACCCCTCGTTCGACGGGGTGCTGCACTTCGCCGCGTTCTCGCAGGTCGGCGAGTCGGTCGTGAAGCCGGAGAAGTACTGGGACAACAACGTCGGCGGCACCATGGCGCTGCTGGCCGCGATGCGCGAGGCGGGCGTCCGCACGATGGTCTTCTCCTCGACGGCGGCGACGTACGGCGAGCCGGAGCAGGTCCCGATCGTCGAGTCGGCGCCCACGTCCCCGACGAACCCGTACGGCGCCTCAAAGCTCGCGGTCGACCACATGATCACGGGCGAGGCCGCGGCGCACGGCCTGGGAGCGGTCTCCCTGCGCTACTTCAACGTGGCGGGCGCCTACGGCGCGCACGGCGAGCGTCACGACCCCGAGTCCCACCTGATCCCGCTGGTCCTCCAGGTCGCGCAGGGCAGGCGCGAGGCGATCTCGGTCTTCGGCGACGACTACCCGACGCCGGACGGCACCTGCGTGCGCGACTACATCCACGTCGCGGACCTGGCCGAGGCGCACCTGCTGGCGCTTCAGGCCGCCGCTCCCGGCGAGCACCTGATCTGCAACCTCGGCAACGGCAACGGCTTCTCGGTCCGCGAGGTCATCGAAACCGTCCGCACGGTGACGGGCCACCCGATCCCGGAAGTGGTCGCTCCGCGCCGGGGCGGCGACCCGGCGGTCCTGGTGGCGTCGGCCGCCACGGCCCGCGAGAAGCTGGGCTGGAACCCGTCCCGCGCGGACCTCGCGGGGATCGTCGCGGACGCGTGGGACTTCGCACAGAACATCTCAAGGGAGCAGTAGTGGGCGCACAGCAGGCGCGGGACGGTTTCGAGGAGCTCTACGGAGCCGCCCCCGAGGGCGTCTGGGCGGCCCCGGGCCGCGTCAACCTCATCGGTGAGCACACCGACTACAACGACGGCTTCGTGATGCCCTTCGCGCTGCCGCACACCGCCGTGGCGGCCGTCTCCCGGCGCACGGACGGCGTGCTGCGCCTGCACTCGGCCGACGTCGAGAGCGGGGTGACCGAACTCCGTCTCGACGATCTCGCCCCCGAGTCGGACAAGAACTGGACGGCGTACCCGGCGGGCGTGGTCTGGGCCCTGCGCGAGGCCGGTCACGCGGTCACGGGCGCGGACATCCACCTGACCTCCACGGTCCCGTCGGGCGCGGGCCTGTCGTCGTCGGCGGCCCTGGAGATCGTCGTCGCCCTCGCCCTGAACGACCTGTTCTCGCTCGGCCTGCGCGGCTGGCAGCTGGCCCGCCTGTGCCAGCGCGCGGAGAACGTCTACGTCGGCGCCCCGGTCGGCATCATGGACCAGACGGCATCGGCCTGCTGCGAGGCCGGCCACGCCCTCTTCCTCGACACGCGTGACCTCTCCCAGAAGCAGATCCCCTTCGACCTGGCGGCCGAGGGCATGCGCCTGCTGGTCGTCGACACGCAGGTCAAGCACTCCCACAGCGAGGGCGAGTACGGCAAGCGCCGCGCCGGCTGCGAGAAGGGAGCGGACCTGCTGGGCGTCGACGCGCTCCGGGACGTCCCCTACGCCGACCTGGACGCGGCGCTGGCCCGCCTGGGCGACGAGGAGGAGGTCCGCCGCCTGGTCCGCCACATCGTCACGGAGAACGCGCGCGTGGAACGAGTGGTCTCCCTGCTGGAGTCCGGCGAGACCCGCGCGATCGGCCCCGTCCTGGTCGAGGGCCACGCCTCGCTCCGCGACGACTTCCGCATCTCCTGCCCGGAGCTGGACCTGGTCGTCGACACGGCCCTGGCCTCCGGCGCCCTGGGCGCCCGCATGACCGGCGGCGGCTTCGGCGGCGCTGCGATCGTCCTCGCGCAGGAGCCGGACGTGGACGCCATCACCAAGGCGGTGACAGAGGCCTTCGCGACGGCGGGCTTCACGACCCCCCGCGTCTTCGAAGCGGTCCCTTCGGCGGGAGCACGCCGCCTGCACTGACCCGACCCGACGAGAGCGGCACCCTTCCTCCGACGGGGCGCCGCTCTCGCCATGGTCAGCGGTTGACGGACTGGATCTCCTGGACCGGCACCTGGGTGGTGGTGGCGAACGTGCCGTTGGGCAGGTCGCCGCCCGTGCCGCCCGCGCCTTCCCAGCTGATCTCCCAGGTGAGAGTCGCCTCCAGGCCGTAGGTGCGGTCTCCCGACGAGCGCAGATACCGCACGCCGCACGGAGGCGTCAGCTCGCCCTTGCCCCTGGCGTACGGCTCGCCGATCGAACCGTCCTCATTGATCCCGCACTCGCCGGACGCCGGCAGGCTCTCCGCGTCCTGCGTCCCCGGTTCGATGTGCAGGCTCACTGGCTTGGCGGTCGTGGTCGCCCACAGCCCGGTGCCGGGCAGACTCGCCGTGACGGAGACCGGCTTGAAGGCGCCCTTGTCCAGCCAGATCCAGGTGGGGGCGTTCACCGTCGACTTGCCGTCCGGGGCCAGCGAGATCTTGGTCGGCGGCACGACGGTGCGCTGGTGCGCGAGCCCGGCGAGGGTTTCGGTGTCGATGGCCTGGGGGACACCGGGGTCCTCACCGTTGTCGACCCAGAAGGGGTCGCGCTTACAGTTTCCGGCGGCAGGGTCATCCACCATCTTCGGATTCTTGACGGCGACCCACCACATGCCCTCGTCGTTCTTGTCGACGTTGAAGTTCTTGTAGGGGCGGCCCCCCTTGTAGCGCGCCTTGTCGTCCGCGACGCCCGCAGGCGCACCACCGACCGAGTCGTAGATCGACCAGTTGGCCTCGGTGTAGGTCTTGAAGTCCTTGGCCTTCCAGTAGGGCTCGTACCAGCAGGCCGGTGGTTCCCAGTCCACGGCGGCGGACGTGATCGGGCCACTGTCTTTCGAGGGGACACTGCCCTTTACGTTGAAGCTGACGCGCGACTCCAGCATGGGGCCTGAGGAGTCACCAGACGTTTCCTCGGCTTGCTCTCCATTGCTGCCGATACCTCCAGCGACGGCTGTGTCCACTCCGAGGAAGAGCATCGCGGCGGTCAGGGCAACAAGCGCCACGCGTTGGGTCACGGCTGGCACCTCTGGGAACCGCGGTCCTCGTGCAGGCTCCAGATCTGCCAGACGCCTTGCTTGTCCTTCTTCACGCTGGCGTTGTAGTACACGTAGCTGTCAGGCGAGGTCTCGACCACCTTCACCTTCTTCGTCTTCAGGTCCTTGACGTTCGCCTTGCTCTCGTCCACGCAGTACGTCAGCGCCGCCGACGTCTTGTCGAACACCGTCACCTGGCGATCGAAGTAGCGCAGGGTGCCGGCCCAGCTGGTCTTCCTGGCGTTGTTGTCCTTCGCGTAGTTGTAAACGCCCCTCAGCGCGGTGTCCGTGTAGTAGAAGCCCATGCCCGACTTCTTCAGATCGCCGGAGGCCACGGCCTGCCACACGGTGCTGACGGCACGTTCGTTGTCCGCCAGGATCGCGTCCTTGACGGCGTCACCGGTCTGCTGGCCCTCGAAGACCAGCTTCATGTCCCCAGGCAGCTTGATCTCCGGCCGATCGATCCCGCCCGCAGACGCGGAAACCGAAGGCGAGGCAGAGGCCTTGTCGCCCGAATCCGCTCCGGCGATCTTGTCGGACGACGACGAACCGTCACCTCCCCCCGAGCCACAGGCGGTCAGCAGCAGGGCCGCGGATGCGGTGAGCGCGGCTGTCACGAGCCGAGCGGGGCGGTTCACTGTGTCTCCCGTTGATCATGTGGGGGGATAACTCAAGCGAACCAACGCTATCGGTGAGCGAAGACGGGGCGTCATCGAGGGCTTCGTCCCCGCAGGTCAGCTCAGCCCAGCCTCTTCGTCAGCGTGTACTCCGTGATCCCCGGCGGATAGTCCGGCACCACGCACACCACGTCGTACCCCTGCTTCTGGTAGAACCTCGGGGCCTGGAAGTCCCAGGTCTCCAGGCGGGCCGAGCGGCAGCCGCGGGACGTTGTCGCGATGTGTTCCGCCTGCGCGAGCAACTGCGCGCCCAGGCCCCTGCCGCGGTGGCGTTCGTCGACCCAGAGGTAGGTCACGTGGAGCCATGTCGCCCAGGTGTGGCCGACCAGGCCGCCGGCGAGGTCGTCGTCCCTGTCGTTCACAGCCCACACATGCAAGGGGGCGTCCCTTTCGTCCGGTGTTCCGCGCAGGGCGCGCAGGATCGGAGAGGCGGCCGTGTTCGCGTCCCGCAGGCGTGTGCGGAGCAGATCACGTCGGGCCTTGTCGACTTCTGTCTCAAGACGGAACATGCGGCACACCATAAACGCGTCGGACAGTCAGTTCTGCAAATAACCTTCCGCTCCGGGCCCCCGTCCGTACCCTGATGAACAGCACCGGTGGGGGCCGGTGCCGATCAGGGGGCGAGACAGCCGGGTACGACGCCCGGGGTGGGGGTAGCGGTTACTGCACGGCGGCGGCCGTGCGGCTGCGGCGACCCGAACGGGCTGCTGCGGCAAGGACGAACGGTCAGCCGCAGCAGATCCGGACACTCCGGCGTCGTACCCGCGCGGTGTCATCCTCCGACGATGGGGTAGCCCCTGCTCTTCAGGAGCTCGGGGAAGGGGTTTCGTGGTTCGCATTCGAGTCCTGGTCGTCGACGACCATCGCATCTTCGCCGAGTCACTCGCGGCGGCACTGGCCGCCGAGCCCGATGTCGACGTCTCCGCGGCCGGCAGCGGCCCGGCCGCGCTGCGCAGCCTGGAGCGGGCGGTCGCCGAGGGGCGACGGTTCGACGTGCTGCTCGTGGACGCCGACCTGGGCGGCAAGGTGCCGGGCGCCCGCCCGGCCGTACCCGTGCAGGAGGGCAACGAGGACGGGCTCGTCGACGGGATCTCCCTCGTCACGGGAGTGCGTTCCGGGCAGCCGAACGTACGGATCGTCGTGCTCGCCGAGAAGGACGATCCGCGGCGGGCGGCGCTCGCCCTCCAGGCCGGCGCCTCCGGATGGGTGGCGAAGGACTGCTCGCTGTCCCGGCTGCTCACGGTCATCCGGGGTGTGCTGCGGGACGAGACCCATCTGCCGCCCGCTCTGCTGACGGGCGTGCTGCGGGAGCTCACCGCCGCCCGCAAGCACCGCACCGAGAGCGAGCGGCTCGTCGAGTCCCTCACTCCGCGTGAGCGGGAAGTGCTGCGGTGCATGGTGGCGGGGCTGGGGCGCAAGGCCGTCGCCGAGCGCCTGTATCTGTCGCCGCACACCGTGCGGACTCATATGCAGAACGTTCTCGGCAAGCTCGGCGTGCATTCCACCCTCGCCGCCGTAGCCCTCGCGCGGCGGGCCGGGGTCGGGCCCGCGGACCTAGCCGGGGATGTTGTCGAACGGGGCGGTCAGCTGGCGTAGCAGCCCCGCCAGGTCGCCGCGCTGGGCTCGGGAGAGCTCGGCGAGGATCGCGCGCTCCTGGTCCAGCAGACCCGCCAGGGCCTGGTCCGCGCGGTCCCGGCCCTCGTCCGTCAGCCGGACCAGGACGCCTCGGCGGTCGCTGGGGTCGGGGAGCCGTTCCACCAGGCCCTTCTTGGCCAGGCGGTCGATGCGGTTCGTCATCGTGCCCGACGTGACCAGGGTCTGGGTGAGGAGCTGTCCCGGTGAGAGCTGATACGGAGTGCCCGCCCGGCGCAGGGCCGTCAGGACGTCGAACTCCCACGGCTCCAGATTGTGCTCCGCGAACGCCAGCCGCCGTGCCCGGTCCAGATGCCGGGCCAGTCTGCTCACGCGGCTGAGCACCTCGAGCGGTTCCACGTCGAGGTCCGGGCGCTCCCGGCGCCACGCTGCGACCAGCCGATCGACCTCGTCCTCCATGACGATCAGTGTAGTGGTTGTGTCGACGTAGAGTCTCTTGACGTCTAGTTTCTTGACGTCGAGATATCTCGGGGATCACGCTGGGTGTGCGTCCCGCACGGCCACCACCAGGACACCAGGAGGACCCATGCCCGCAGCCGCCCCCACCTGGGACCCCGCCCAGTACCTCCGTCACGCCGGCCACCGCGCCCGCCCCTTCGCCGACCTCCTCGCCCGCGTCCCCGACCTGCCCACGCAACCGCCCGTAGGCCGTCCCCGCATCGCCGACCTCGGCTGCGGCCCCGGCAACGTCACCACGCTGCTCGCCGCCCGCTGGCCCACCGCCCGGATCACCGGCTACGACAACTCGCCCGAGATGCTCGACAAGGCCCACGTCGATCACGAGGGGCCCACGTCCGGCGGCGGGCGTCTCGACTTCGGCCACGCCGACGTACGGACATGGACGCCGGACGAGCCGTACGACCTGATCGTCAGCAACGCCACGCTGCAATGGGTGCCGGGGCACGTCGAGCGGTTCGCCGACTGGGTGGCCGGGCTGAAACCCGGCGGCACCCTCGCCTTCCAGGTGCCGGGCAACTTCGACGCCCCCAGCCACCGGCTCATGCGCGAAATCGCCGCCTCCCCGCGCTGGCGCGGCCGGCTCGCCGGCACCCTGCGCCACGCCGACGCCGTCCTCACCCCCGAGGCCTACCTCGCGCGGCTCACGTCCCTCGGCTGCGCGGCCGACGTGTGGGAGACGACGTACATCCATCTGCTGCAGGGCGAGGACCCGGTGCTCGACTGGGTGAAGGGGACCGGCCTGCGGCCCGTGCTGACCGCGCTCGCCGAGGAGCCCGAGGCGCGGGAGGCCTTCGTCGCCGAGTACCGGGCGGCCCTGCGCGAGGCCTATCCGGCCGGCCCGCACGGCACGCCGTTCCCGTTCCGCCGGGTGTTCGCCGTGGCCCGGAGGGAGGGCTGATGATCACCGCCCTCGATCATGTCCAGCTCGCCGCCCCGCCCGGGAGCGAGGAGCGGCTGCGGGCGTACTACGTCGATGTCCTCAACCGCCTGGAGTTCCTTGAACCCCGCTAAGGGGTCCTTTCACCACGCCCGCCCGGTGAGGTGGTGAAAGGACCCCTAAGCCTTCCGGCGCCCTATCAGGTGCGGCTTGGCCTCTATCCCGTCCAGGCCGTGCCATGCCAGGTTCACCAGGTGCGCGGCCACCTCGGCCTTCTTCGGCCTGCGCACGTCCAGCCACCACTGGCCGGTCAGGGCGACCATGCCGACCAGGGCCTGGGCGTACAGCGGGGCCAGCTTGGGGTCGAAGCCGCGGCTCTTGAACTCGCGGCCCAGGATGTCCTCCACCTGCGTGGCGATGTCCGAGATCAGCGAGGCGAAGGAGCCCGTCGACTGGGGGATGGGGGAGTCACGGACCAGGATGCGGAAACCGTCCGTGTACTCCTCGATGTAGTCCAGCAGGGCGAACGCCGCCTGCTCGCAGAGTTCGCGGGGGTGACCGGCCGTGAGCGAGCTGGTCACCATGTCCAGCAGGCGCCGCATCTCACGGTCCACCACGACCGCGTACAGCCCCTCCTTGCCGCCGAAGTGCTCGTACACCACCGGCTTGGAGACCCCGGCCTTCGCCGCGATCTCCTCCACCGACGTGCCCTCGAAGCCCTTCGCCGCGAAGAGCGTGCGACCGATCTCCAGCAGCTGCTGACGGCGCTCGGCACCGGTCATCCGGGTGCGACGCGCTCGCCGCGGCTTGTCATTGCTGGGGGTGCTGCTCGAGTCGGTCGCCACAGCGACCATCATGCCGCCTCGACGGGCTCCTTCCCCTGCCGGGAGCCGCCTTCCCCGCTGTTACGGCGCGAATCGATACGCGAGCGTGACGGCCAGCGCACGTCGTACGCCCAGCCCGCCATCTCGAACCAGCGGATCAGCCGGGCGGACGAATCCAGCTGGCCGCGCATCACCCCGTGCCGCGCCGAGGTCGGGTCGGCGTGGTGCAGGTTGTGCCAGGACTCACCGCAGGACAGGATCGCCAGCCACCACACGTTGCCCGAGCGGTCCCGCGACTTGAAGGGGCGCTTGCCCACCGCGTGGCAGATCGAGTTGATCGACCAGGTCACGTGGTGCAGCAGGGCCACCCGGACGAGCGAACCCCAGAAGAACGCGGTGAACGCGCCCCACCAGGACATCGTGACCAGACCGCCGATCAGCGGCGGGAGCCCCAGCGACACCACCGTCCACAGGACGAACTGGCGCGAGATGGTGCGGAGCGTCTTGTCCTTGATCAGGTCCGGGGCGTACTTCTCCTGCGACGTCTGCTCCTCATCGAACATCCATCCGATGTGCGCCCACCACAGGCCCTTCATCAGGGCCGGCAGAGTCTCGCCGAACCGCCACGGCGAGTGCGGATCGCCCTCCGCGTCGGAGAACTTGTGGTGCTTGCGGTGATCGGCCACCCAGCGCACCAGAGGCCCCTCGACCGCCATGGACCCCGCGACCGCCAGCGCGATCTTCAGCGGCCGCTTGGCCTTGAAGGAACCGTGGGTGAAGTGACGGTGAAAGCCGATCGTGATGCCGTGGCACCCCAGGTAGTAGAAGAAGACCAGCAGACCGAGGTCCAGCCAGCTCACCCCCCAGCCCCACGCCAGCGGCACCGCCGCCAGCAGCGCGAGGAACGGGACGGTGATGAAGAGGAGGAGGGCGATCTGCTCGATGGACCGCTTCTTCTCGCCGCCCAGCGTGGCGGTAGCGGCGTCGGTGGCCTGACCGGGCGCCTCGGGGGCGTCCTCGATCACGTCGGAACTACTGGTCATACGCGTCCCCTGGGGGGTATGTGGACGGAGAAGGAGTGGCCGGGGCACGTGAACCGCGACGTGCTTCCTACGGTTCCGTAACCTACGGCATCGTAAGTATGGCAGCGCGTCGCCCGGCGGCAAGAGCCCAAGAGCCTGCGCGTCCCGGCCGACACCTATCCTGGAGTCGGTCGGACAGCGCGGTCCGCTCTGATTTCTTCCCGGATGTCCGGACCGTACGCGGCGCGCCGCCGCGCGAGACGCCGTCCGGGTTCCCCTCCCAGACGAGCTTCAACACTGCAAGGAGCCGCACCTGTGAGCAGTGCCGACGACCAGACCACGACGACGAGCAGTGAGCTGCGAGCCGACATCCGCCGGCTGGGCGACCTCCTCGGCGAGACCCTCGTCCGCCAAGAGGGCCCTGAGCTCCTGGAACTCGTCGAGAAGGTCCGCCGCCTCACCCGTGAGGACGGCGAGGCCGCCGCCGAGCTGCTGCGCGGCACCGAACTCGACACCGCGGCCAAGCTGGTCCGCGCCTTCTCCACCTACTTCCACCTGGCCAACGTCACCGAGCAGGTCCACCGCGGCCGCGAGCTGCGCGCCCGCCGCGCCGCCGAGGGCGGACTCCTCGCCCGAACGGCCGACCGGCTCAAGGACGCCGACCCCGAGCACCTGCGCGAGACGGTCCGCAACCTCAACGTCCGCCCCGTCTTCACGGCCCACCCCACCGAGGCCGCACGCCGCTCGGTCCTGAACAAGCTCCGGCGCATCGCCGCGCTCCTGGAGACCCCGGTCATCGAATCCGACCGGCGCCGCCTGGACACCCGTCTGGCCGAGAACATCGACCTCGTCTGGCAGACCGACGAACTGCGCGTCGTCCGCCCCGAGCCCGCCGACGAGGCCCGCAACGCCATCTACTACCTCGACGAGCTCCACGCGAACGCCGTGGGCGACGTCCTGGAAGACCTCACCGCCGAGCTGGAGCGGGCCGGGGTCAAGCTCCCCGACGAAACCCGCCCCCTCTCCTTCGGCACCTGGATCGGCGGCGACCGCGACGGCAACCCCAACGTCACCCCCCAGGTGACCTGGGACGTCCTCATCCTCCAGCACGAACACGGCATCAACGACGCCCTGGAGACGATCGACGAACTCCGCGGCTTCCTGTCCAACTCCATCCGCTACGCCGGCGCCACCGAGGAACTCCTGACCTCCCTCCAGGCCGACCTGGAGAACCTCCCCGAGATCAGCCCCCGCTACAAGCGCCTCAACGCCGAAGAGCCCTACCGGCTCAAGGCCACCTGCATCCGGCAGAAGCTGGAGAACACCAAGAAGCGCCTCGCCGAGGGCACCGCCCACGTGCCGGGCCGCGACTACCTCGGCACCGGCCAGCTCCTCGCCGACCTGCGGATCATCCAGGACTCCCTGCGCGAGCACCGCGGCAGCCTCTTCGCCGACGGACGCCTCGCCCGCACCATCCGCACCCTGGCCGCCTTCGGCCTCCAGCTCGCCACCATGGACGTCCGCGAACACGCCGACGCCCACCACCACGCCCTCGGCCAGCTCTTCGACCGGCTCGGTGAGGAGTCCTGGCGGTACGCGGACATGCCCCGCGACTACCGCGGCAAGCTCCTCGCCAAGGAACTGCGCTCCCGCCGCCCCCTCGCCCCCACCCCGGCACCCGTGGACGCGCCCGGCGAGAAGACCCTCGGCGTCTTCCAGACCGTCAAGCGGGCCCTGGAGGTCTTCGGGCCCGAGGTCATCGAGTCGTACATCATCTCCATGTGCCAGGGCGCCGACGACGTCTTCGCCGCCGCCGTCCTCGCCCGCGAGGCCGGCCTCATCGACCTGCACGCCGGCTGGGCCAAGATCGGCATCGTGCCGCTGCTGGAGACGACGGACGAGCTCAAGGCCGCCGACACCATCCTCGAAGACATGCTCTCCGACCCGTCCTACCGGCGCCTGGTCGCGCTGCGCGGGGACGTCCAGGAGGTCATGCTCGGCTACTCCGACTCCTCCAAGTTCGGCGGCATCACCACCAGCCAGTGGGAGATCCACCGCGCCCAGCGCCGCCTGCGCGACGTCGCCCACCGCTACGGCGTCCGCCTGCGCCTCTTCCACGGCCGCGGCGGCACCGTCGGCCGCGGCGGCGGCCCCACCCACGACGCCATCCTCGCCCAGCCCTGGGGCACCCTCGAAGGCGAGATCAAGGTCACCGAACAGGGCGAGGTCATCTCCGACAAGTACCTCATCCCGTCCCTGGCCCGGGAGAACCTCGAACTCACCGTCGCCGCCACCCTCCAGGCCTCCGCCCTGCACACCGCACCCCGCCAGTCCGACGAGGCCCTCGCCCGCTGGGACGCTGCCATGGACGTCGTCTCCGACGCCGCCCACGCCGCCTACCGCCGCCTCGTCGAGGACCCCGACCTGCCGACGTACTTCCTCGCGTCGACGCCGGTGGACCAGCTCGCCGACCTGCACCTGGGCTCCCGGCCCTCCCGCCGCCCCGGCTCCGGCGTCTCGCTCGACGGACTGCGCGCCATCCCCTGGGTGTTCGGCTGGACCCAGTCCCGCCAGATCGTCCCCGGCTGGTTCGGCGTCGGCTCCGGCCTCAAGGCCCTGCGCGAAGCCGGCCTCGACACCGTCCTCGACGAGATGCACCAGCAGTGGCACTTCTTCCGCAACTTCATCTCCAACGTCGAGATGACCCTCGCCAAGACCGACCTGCGGATCGCCCAGCACTACGTCGACACCCTCGTCCCCGACGAGCTCAAGCACGTCTTCGACACCATCAAGGCCGAGCACGAACTGACCGTGCGTGAAGTGCTGCGCGTGACCGGCGAACAGGAACTCCTCGACGCCGCGCCCGTCCTGAAGCAGACCTTCGCCATCCGCGACGCCTACCTCGACCCCATCTCCTACCTCCAGGTCGCCCTGCTCAAGCGGCAGCGCGACGCCGCCGGCGCCGCCGAACAGCCCGACCCGCTGCTCGCCCGCGCCCTGCTCCTCACCGTCAACGGCGTGGCAGCCGGCCTGCGCAACACCGGCTGAACCACCCCCGACACCACCGTGCCCCCGAGCCCGTACGGACTCGGGGGCACGGCGCGTTCCACATCAGCCGCGGCCGAGCCTCCGGCGCCGCAGCACCAGGAACCCGCCGCCCGCCACCAGCGCCGCCGCCACACCGGACAGCAGACCCACCGGGGCCCCGTTGCCCGTCTCGGCCAGGTCACCGTCGGCACCGCCCTGCGGGGACGGCGACGAGGACGCCGGCACACCTCCGCCGGCCGACGAGCTCGGGGACGCCGACGCACCCGGCTCACCCGACGGCGCCTCGGACACCCCCGGCGAAGGCGACACGGACGCCGAACCGGACGGCGTCGCCCCACCGGGCTCCTCCTCGTCCTCGCACTCCGACCAGAACACCTTGTGCTTGGCGGAGCCCTTCTCGCCCTCGAAGTTCCAGAACAGCTTGTAGTGCCCGTCGGGCAGCGACAGATCCTCGCTACGGCCGTGACCCTGGGCATCCAGCGTCAGCGCACCGGACTCCACCGTCTCCCCCTTGTTCGCACTCGGAGGGATCGCGTCGATGCGCCAGTCCACCTCCTGACCGCCGTCGAAACCGAAGGCATCCAGGTAGAAGGCGCACACATGCGGCTCGTTACGGCGCAGCTCCTCGCCCGTCGAGGCGTCATGAATCTTCACCGTGCCGTTGTCACCACCAGGAGTGGCGTGGGCGGCCGGAGCAAGCAGCAGGACCGCGGAAGCAGCGGCGCACACAGCGCCGAAACGCGAGAAGGTTCGCATGGGGAGGTAGTCCATCTTCGAGAAGTGACCGGGAAGATGTGGAGGGGGCGGCTCAGCTTCCAGCCTCGCCCGGCAGCACGTCAATCACGAACACACAACGCTCGCCCCTCCACAGAAGGAAAGAACGCCCCAACCCCTCAGACGGTCACGAACGCGGCCGTCAGCAACGCCACCCCCGACAACGCCATCACCCACGCCACCCGCGTCCGCAGCAGACCACCCGCCACCACGACCGACGCCAGCAACAGCGCACCACCCAGCGGAATCCACGCGTACAGCACCCCCGCCGGGCCCGAACGCACCGCATCATCACTCCCGGGCTTCACGACCACCGTGTAGGTCCGGCCCCTCTCCACCGCGACCGACTTCTCCAGCACCACCCGCGCCCGGGGCTGCCACCCCTCCGACGACGGCGTGAACCGGCCCCAGCACGTCTGTGGCCCGCACCGCGCCACATCGACCGTGCCCCGCTCCCGGCCCTTCGTCAGCATCACGTGCTGCGCCGTACCCCACGACGCCCACACACCCGCGATCAGGATCAGTACCGCGACCGCACCCATCGCCGCGAACCGCCCGAACCGCAGCACGGCGGCCGAGGCCTGACGGGAGGAGGTGGCAGTGGCAGGCATGGCCGGGATCATTGGCCATGCCTGAACGGCCCGTCAACCTCGGTGGGTGACAAGTCAGGAGTTGTACGTGCTTTGCGCCCGCTCCAGCCCCTCGATCACCAAAGCCTCCACCGCGTCCGCCGCCCGGTCCACGAAGTAGCCCAGCTCCTTGCGCTCCGCCGACGAGAAATCCTTCAGCACGAAATCCGCCACCGGCATCCGCCCCGGCGGCCGCCCGATCCCGAACCGCACCCGGTGATACTCCGCACCGAACGCCTTCGTCATCGACTTCAGACCGTTGTGCCCGTTGTCCCCGCCACCCAGCTTCAGCCGCAACATCCCGTAGTCGATGTCCAACTCGTCATGCACCGCCACCACATGACCCACCGGCACCTTGTAGAAATCCCGCAGCGCGTTCACCGGCCCGCCCGACAGATTCATGTACGACATCGGCTTCGCCAGCACCACCCGCCGGTTCAACGGCCCCGGCGGCCCGATCCGGCCCTCCACGACCTGCGCCTGCGCACGCCCGGCCCGCTTGAACCTCCCCCCGACCCGGTCCGCCAGCAGATCGGCCACCATGAAACCCACGTTGTGCCGGTTCCCCGCGTACTCCGGCCCCGGATTGCCCAGCCCCACGATCAGCCAGGGAGCGGCCGCATCGGTCGTCACGTCCATGTCTCCTTCATACGCGTCGGCCGCCGCCCCGCACGGGAGCAGCGGCCGACGAAACGACGACGAAGAGGATCAGGCCTCAGCGGCCTCTTCACCCGCGGCCTCTTCACCCTCCGGGGCCTCCTCGGCCTGCGCGGCCAGGACCTGAAGGACGACGGTGTCCTCCTCGACGGCCAGCGTCGTGCCCTTCGGCAGCGGAATGTCCTTGGCGAGGATGGAGTCACCGGCCGTCAGACCCTCGACGGAGACGGTCACGGACTCCGGGATGTGCGTGGCCTCGGCCACGACCGGAAGCGCGTTCAGCACGTGCTCCAGCAGGTTGCCGCCCGGGGCCAGCTCACCCTCGGTGTGGACGTAGATGTCGACGTTGACCTGCTCGCCACGCTTCACCAGCTGCAGGTCGACGTGCTCCAGGAAGCCCTTCAGCGGGTCACGCTGCACGGACTTCGGAATCGCCAGCTCGTTCGTCTTGCCGTCGATGTCCAGCGCGATCAGCACGTTCGGCGTACGCAGCGCCATCAGCAGGTCGTGACCCGGCAGGGTCAGGTGCACCGGGTCCGAACCGTGCCCGTACAGGACACCCGGAACCTTGTCTTCACGACGGATACGGCGCGCGGCACCCTTGCCGAACTCGGTGCGCGTCGCGGCGGAGATCTTCACCTCGGACATAGTCACTCCTCGAAATCAGAACGGACGTGGTCACCCGGCCACGAACGGCCTGCTACGAAGAGCGCGTCGATAACGGACAACCGCGTCCCGAAACGGGAACGGCCTCCCTCGCCGAGCAACTTCAGCAGTCTACTCGGCAAGGGAGGCCGCACCCAAAACGATCTACACAAGCACGACCAAGGGCTCTTACTGGTCGTCGAACAGGCTCGTCACCGAGCCGTCCTCGAACACCTCACGCACCGCATTCGCGATCGTCGGCGCGATCGACAGCACCGAGATCTTGTCCAGGTCCGCGCTCAGCTCACCCGGCGTCGGCAGCGTGTTCGTGAACACGAACTCACTCACCCGCGAGTTCTTCAGGCGGTCGCTCGCAGGGCCCGACAGCACACCGTGCGTCGCCGTCACGATCACATCCTCCGCACCGTGCGCGAACAGCGCGTCCGCCGCGGCACAGATCGTCCCACCGGTGTCGATCATGTCGTCCACCAGGACACACACGCGACCCTTCACCTCACCCACGACCTCGTGGACGGTGACCTGGTTCGCGACGTCCTTGTCACGCCGCTTGTGCACGATCGCCAGCGGCGCACCCAGCCGGTCGCACCAGCGGTCCGCGACCCGCACCCGGCCCGCGTCCGGCGACACGACCGTCAGCTTCTGCCGGTCCACCTTCCGGCCCACGTAGTCCGCCAGCAGCGGCAGCGCGAACAGATGGTCCACCGGACCGTCGAAGAAGCCCTGGATCTGGTCCGTGTGCAGATCCACGGTCAGGATCCGGTCCGCACCCGCGGTCTTCATCATGTCCGCGATCAGACGCGCCGAAATCGGTTCACGTCCACGGTGCTTCTTGTCCTGCCGCGCGTAACCGTAGAAGGGCACGATGACCGTGATGGAGCGAGCCGACGCACGCTTCAGCGCGTCGATCATGATCAACTGCTCCATGATCCATTTGTTGATCGGAGCGGTGTGGCTCTGGATCAGGAAACAGTCGGCACCACGAGCCGACTCCTGATACCGCACATAGATCTCACCGTTCGCGAAGTCGAAGGCCTTCGTCGGGACAACCCCGACACCCAGCTGTTGGGCGACCTCCTCCGCAAGCTCGGGGTGGGCGCGGCCGGAGAAGAACATCAACTTCTTCTCGCCGGTCGTCTTGATCCCGGTCACAGCACTGTCTCCTCAGAGGTTTCGCAGCTGGGTGTCGAGAGACCTCGCAGCCGGCTTGCCGGAGGCCGTCTCAGCTGGTGGGGGTGCGGGTGTGCACTTATCACCGTACGCCGTGTTTGAGGCATCGGTTTCCGGTCAGCCCTCGCCGGCCGACTCCCGGGAAGCCGCCTCCGCCGCCTTCGCAGCGGCGCTCCCCGGACGCTTCCGAGCCACCCAACCCTCGATATTCCGCTGCTGACCACGGGCCACAGCCAGCGAACCGGGCGGCACATCCTTCGTGATCACAGACCCGGCAGCGGTGTACGCACCGTCCCCCACCGTGACAGGCGCCACAAACATGTTGTCCGAGCCCGTCCGGCAGTGCGAACCGATGGTCGTGTGGTGCTTCTCCTGGCCGTCGTAGTTCACGAACACGCTCGCGGCACCGATGTTGGTCTGCTCCCCGATGGTCGCGTCACCCACGTAGGAGAGGTGCGGCACCTTCGTGCCGTCCCCGATCGACGCGTTCTTCGTCTCGACGTACGTCCCGATCTTGCCCTTCGCGCCGAGCCGCGTCCCCGGACGCAGATACGCGAACGGACCCACGGTCGCCTCCGGGCCGACCTCGGCACCCGAGGCCACGGTGTTGTCGACCCGCGCACCGGCACCCACGCGGGTGTCGGTCAGCCGGGAGTTGGGCCCGACCTCGGCGCCCTCGGCCAAGTGCGTCGAGCCGTGCAGCTGCGTGCCCGGGTGGACGACGGCGTCCTGCTCGAAGGTGACCGTCACGTCGATCCAGGTGGTCGCCGGGTCGACGACGGTCACACCGGCGAGCATGGCCTCGGTCAACAGCCGGTCGTTCAGAATCCGGCGGGCCTCGGACAACTGCACACGGTTGTTGATCCCGGCGATCTCACGGTGGTCGCCGGCCACCGACGCCCCGACCCGGTGCCCGGCCTCACGCAGGATCCCGAGCACATCGGTCAGGTACTCCTCGCCCTGACTGTTGTCCGTCCGCACCTTCTTCAGCGCGTCGGCGAGCAGCTGCCCGTCGAACGCGAACACACCCGAGTTGATCTCACGGATCGACCGCTGGGCCTCGCTGGCGTCCTTGTGCTCCACGATCGCCGTCACGGCACCCGAGGCGTCGTCCCGCACGATCCGGCCGTAGCCGGTCGCGTCCGGCACCTCGGCGGTCAGCACGGTGACCGCGTTGCCGTCGGCGGAGTGCGTGGCGGCGAGGGCCCGCAGGGTGGCGCCGGTCAGCAGGGGCGTATCGCCGCACACGACCACGACGGTCCCGTCGACGGACCCGCCGAGCTCCTCGAGACCCATCCGCACGGCGTGCCCGGTGCCGTTCTGCTCCGCCTGTACGGCGGTGCGGACGTCGGGGGCGATGTCGCCGAGGTGGGCGGTGACCTTCTCACGGGCGTGGCCGACCACGACGACCAGGTGCTGTGGCTGCAGCTCACCTGCGGCGGCGAGCACATGGCCCACGAGGCTGCGGCCGCAGAGCTCGTGCAGGACCTTGGGTGTGGCCGACTTCATACGGGTGCCCTCACCCGCTGCGAGAACGACGACGGCTGCCGGGCGGTTGGCGCTCACGGGATGCCCTTCGGCTGTGGATGGGGTGGGGTGACATCCGCAGGATACCGGGGGGTTTGTGGGGGGTATGGGTGCGGGCCCTGACGTGACTGTCAGGGCCCGCATCTACCGGGGCTCCCGGGGGAGGACTCGAACCCCCATAAGTGACACCAAAAGACACCGTCTTGCCCTTAGACGACCCGGGATCGCCCTTATGTCCGGTTCGAATGATCGCCCGGAAGGACAGCTCCTACTATGCCGTACCACCAGCCCTCGATGCGACGGTACAACTCGGCTCCCTGGGAAACGCGGATCACGAGACAGCCTCTATAGTCCTCGCCCACGTTCTTGCGAACGGTCTTCGGGTTGTGCTTCTTGATCGTCGTCTTCTGGAAGGTGGAGACTTCGACGCCCACTGCGGTGGCCCAGAAGCGCTCGGCGCCCTCGATGTCTGCCGTCGCGTGGATCATGACGCGGTACCGCAGGCGGTCACGCTCGACGCCCAGCAAGTTCAGCCAGGCGAGGTAGAGCCGGATCACTCCGGGGTCGCTGTTGACGAAGAGGACGTTCTCTCGTCGGGCGTAGGGCTTGTCCTTCGCACCCTCGGCCCAATAGAGGGCCACGCCGGCCATGAACAGGTCGCGCGCTGACAGCTCGCCGATCTCCTGCGCCGCAGTCATCTTGGTCCGTTGCCGCTCCTCGTCCCGAACGGCCAGTTCGTGCTCCCAGCGCTTCTGTGCTGCCAGCTTCGCTTGTTCCGCGGGATCGCGACGCTCCGGCTTCGGTAGATCCCGCACCCAAAGCGACACCGAGCTCCTCGAACACCCCAGCTCGACCTCGATCTGGTCGTACGTCCAGCCCTGGAGCCGGAGCTCCCTCGCCCTCTCCCGGAGGTCGTCCTTCGCTCGGGGGCGTTTCGTCCAGGCCGGGGGCGGTTCGCCCTTGACCAGCTGGTTGAGGATGTCGTTGTTGTAGATCTTCAGTTCGTCGCGGATCTGGCGGAGGCTGAGGCCCTGACGGCGGAGTGACACCGCCCTCTCCCGCAGCCCCTCGAAGTCGGCGTACTTGCCCCGTGCATGTGTCATACGCATACCGTCCGGGCGGAATGATCGCTTCCGGGGTCGAACGGTGTGCGATTCAGCAGTTCGAGGGATATCGGGTGGTATCGCAGCCGAACGGTCACGGAGTGTGGTGCGGGCCAGTCCCGGAAACTCACCGGAAAGCGGGCGGGGGGCGCCTTTAGGCTGGAGGCATGACCGCGACGGGGGAAGACCATGTGACGGCCCGGGGAGGGCCGTGGTGGTGGGCCAGGCAGCGCAGTGCCGTGTTCGATGTGAGTCTGGCCGTGGTGTCCGCGCTGGAGTGCGCGCTGGAGGGGGTGCCGTTCGCCAGGGACGCCGGGATCCCGGTGCCGGCGGGGGTCGTGTTCGGGTTGCTGGCCGGTTCCGTGCTGCTGGTGCGGCGGCGGTGGCCGATCGCCGTCGTGCTGGTCTCGATCGCCATCACGCCGGCCGAGATGGGCTTCCTGATGGGCGTCGTCGGCCTGTACACGCTGGCCGCGGCCGAGCTGCCCCGGCGGATCATCGCCTCGCTGGCGGGGATGTCGCTGGTGGGGATGCTGATCGTGACGTTCGTGAAGACGCGGCAGGACATGTCGCGGGGGGACCTCGACATAGGGGACTGGTTCGTGCCCTTCGCGGCGATCACGATGTCGCTGGGCTTTACGGCGCCTCCGGTGCTGCTCGGTCTGTACGTGGGGGCGCGGCGCCGGCTGATGGAGAGCCTGCGGGAGCGGGCGGACAGTCTGGAGCGGGAGCTTCAGTTGCTCGCGGAGCGGGCGGAGGAGCGGGCCGAGTGGGCCCGGAACGAGGAGCGGACGCGGATCGCGCGGGAGATGCACGATGTCGTCGCGCACCGGGTGAGTCTGATGGTGGTGCATGCCGCGGCGCTTCAGGCGGTGGCCCGGAAGGATCCGGAGAAGGCCGTCCGCAATGCCGCGCTGGTGGGGGACATGGGGCGGCAGGCGCTGACGGAGCTGCGGGAGATGCTCGGGGTGCTGCGCAGCGGTGGGGACGGGCGGCGTGAGCGGGCGGCGTCGGTGCCGTTGGCGGCGGTGGGGGTGGCCGCGGCCGCTGCTGCGGCGGCTTCGCGGGCGGCCGATGACGAGGGGCCGAGTCTGGCGGAGATCGAGGAGTTGGTGGGGCAGTCGGCTGCCGCGGGGATGGTGGTGGCGCTGTCGGTGGAGGGGGATGTCCGGTCGTATGCGCCTCAGGTGGAGCAGACGGCGTATCGGGTGGTGCAGGAGGCGTTGACGAACGTCCACAAGCACGCGGCCGGGGCGAAGACGTATGTGCGGTTGGCGCATCGGGTGTCGGAGATCGCGATGCAGGTGGAGAACGAGCCGCCTGAGGAGGCGGCGTCGTCGGCGCGGTTGCCGTCCGGGGGGAACGGGCTGGTGGGGATGAAGGAGCGGGTTTCGGCGCTGGGTGGGGTGTTCGTGTCGGGGCCGACGGATGCGGGGGGTTTTCGGGTGTCGGCGGTGATTCCGGCGTCGTAGCCCGCTCGGGGTGCCGTGGTCAGCCTGTGGTGAGGCGTAGGGGTTCGGTGCCGGCGATGAGGGTGGCGAGGGCCTGGTCGATGTCGGGGCCGAGGTACCAGTCGCCGGTGTGGTCGAGGGTGTAGACGCGGCCGTGGGTGTCGATGGCGAGGAGGGCCTGGCTGTCGGTTTCGGCGCCTAGGGGGCAGACGTCGGTGCCGAGGGCGCGGCCGAGGTCGCCGAGGGTGCGGGCCATGTGGAGGCCGTGCAGCGGGTCGAGGTGGAGGGTGGCGGGGGCGACCTGGCGGCCGGGGCCGGTGGGGGTGATGTGGAGTCCGCCGAATTCGGCCCAGGCCTCGACGGCGGCGGGGAAGACGGTGTGGCGGTGGCCCGCGGGGGAGGCGTGGTCGCGCAGGGCGTCGGCCCAGATCTCGGCTTGTTTGATGTCCCAGCGTCCGGGTTGCCAGCCGGCGGCGCGCAGGGCGGCGTCGACGGGTACGGCGAAGCGGGTGGTGGAGGTGCGGTCGGTGTGCATCTGCCCTTCGTCTCGTCGAGGTCATGGGGTGGCGTGAGGGGCGCGCCGGGGTGCCTGGCGCCGGGGCGGTGGGGGGAGGGGGCGTCAGCCGTTCTGGGACGCCGGGTCGACTATCCGGACGCCGAAGTGGGCGCTGAGCGCGGTGCAGGCGCGGCAGGGGGTGGCGAAGCTGCCGTGGAGGGGGTCGCCGTCCTCGCGGATGCGCCGGGCGGTGAGTTTGGCCTGCTTGAGGGCTTTGCGCGCTTCGCCGTTGGTCATGGGTTTGCGTGCGGCGCGTTTGCTGCGGGCGGTGTCGGCGGCGGCGAGGTGGCGGGAGATGAGGATGGTTTCGGCGCAGCGTCCGGTGAAGCGGTCGCGCTGGGCGCTGGTGAGGGTGTCCAGGAAGTCCTGGACGAGGGGGTGCAGGGCGGGGGGTGTGTCGCCGCGGGCGGCGGTGCCGGTGAGGGTGGCGCCGCGGACGGAGAGGGCGGCGGCGACGGTGGGGAGGATGCCGTCGCGGCGGTGCCGGAGGACGGGGGCGTGGGCCGCTTCGGTGGCGCTCCAGCCGATGCGGGGGTCGCCGTTTCGTGGGTCGGCGGACCTGCCGGTGTGTGGTCCCGTCTGCGTCGCGTTCATGATCGCCTTCCCCTCCGTGCATCCCCCCGGAGGTCACAGACTGCCAAATGCCGTGGCTGGTGCGGAAGCTGGGGCGCGGCGACACGCCCGTAGCGGGGTGTGCCGTCACGGTGGGGTGACGGCTGGTCACGGAGGCGGAGGGGGTGCCGACCGGTGCCCGGTGACCGGTGTCGTCGTACCGCATAGGCTGTCCGCACCGCGGGCGATGCGGTGATCCGTTCGGAGATCGATGCAGTGAACCGGAGGGTGATCCGCGGTGCCGGTGCGTGCGCAGTGAGGCGCGGTGAAGTGCGCCGAGGTGCAGTGCAGTCGAGACAGTGGACGTGACAGTCGATACGGGTCGTAGTGCGCCGAGGGTGGTCAATACGGGTCGTACAGAGTGCCGCAGGGGGCAACCGCCATGACGACAGGTCGGCTCGGGCAGCAAGCCGCGCCGCCGAACGCGGCCTACGCCGGGCAGGTCGTGCATTTCCCGGATCCGGTCCGGGCGGCCCGTCACCCGAGAGGGGTACGGGTCGACGAGCATGGTTACCCCGACTTCTCGGCTTACGCGCGCGCGGCCGCGGAGATCGCGGAGCCGCCGGAGGGTTTCGGCGTCGACGAGTTGCGGCTGACGGACTACGTGTCGGCGAACACGGCGCTGTCGGCGTCCGGGCACGAGCTGTGGGACACGGTGCCGGCGGTGGCGACGCCGCACGGCTGGACGTGGCACCACGTGGTGGGCTCGCGGCGGCTGGAGCTGGTCCCGGTGGAGGTGAAGGCGCTGCTGCGGCATCACGGGGGTGTGGCGACGTCGGGCGTCGACCACTCCAAGCGGGGCACGCGGCCGCTGCAGGAGACGCGTCCGGCGCACTTCGGGCTGCCGAAGTCGGGTGTCGCGGTGACGGAGTCGCAGGTGCAGGGGGTCGAGGAGGACCTCGGCTACCGGTTGCCGGGTGCGTACCGGTCGTTCCTGAAGGCGGCGGGTGGCTGCGCGCCGGTGGGTGCCGCGCTGGACGCGGAGCTGGGGCTGCTGGTCGACCAGCCGTTCTTCACGGTGCGCGACGAGGCTGCGGTCAATGACCTGGTGTACGTCAACAAGTGTCTGCGTGACCATTTGACCAAGGACTACCTGGGGATCTCGTTCGTCCAGGGCGGGCTGCTGGCCGTGAAGGTGAAGGGCGAGCGGATCGGTTCGGTGTGGTTCTGCGCGTACGACGACGCGCGGGACGTGGATCCCTCGGTGCCGCCGGCGGAGCGGGTGGAGCGGCTGCTGCTGCCGTGCGGGGACGACTTCGACGTGTTCCTGTCGCGGCTGGCGGGCAATCCGCCGGAGTTGGAGACGGTGGCGAACCTGATGGTGGACGGCGGGTTCGCGCGTGTGGTGCCGGTGGGTGCGGTGTCGTCCTCGGCTGTGGGGGAGTGAGGTCGGCGATGGTGACCTTCGCGCAGGCGCAGGAGCGCGCGGAAGAGTGGATCAACGGGGATCTGCCCTCGTACCAGCATCGTGAGGTGCGGGTGCGGGAGTTCGACCTCGGGTTCGTGGTGTGGGCCGAGGACCGGGCCGACGGGCCGCGGTCGGACGGCGGTGCGCAGCGGCTGGTGATCGCGCGGGACAGCGGCGAGGCGACGCTGTGGCCCGGGCTGCCGGTGGGTGAGGTGGTCCGCCGGTACGAGGAGGAGTACGGCCGCCCGGACGAGGTGGACGAGCCGGCGCCGGCCGCGCGGGTGGACCTGAATCAGACGTCCTTCCTGCTGACTCCGCCGGAGTGGTTGCAGGACGCGGCGGACAAGCTGGGCATTCCGGATCGTCGGGGTGCGGGTGCGGGTGCGGGGGCTGGTGCCGCGTCGGCCGCTGCCGGTGAGCCGGGTTCGGCTTCCGCGGCTTCCGCCGGGGATCCGGCCTCTGCCGCTGGTGCGGCTGCCGCCGGTGGGCCGGCTTCCGCTGCCGCCGGGTCGGCCGGTGGCTCGGCGACTCCGGCGCAGGGAGCGCCCGTCGCGCCGGGGAGTGGTGCGTCGTGGCCGGCCGCGGGCGGGAGCGACTCGGGGGCGGGCGGTGGCTCGGCCGCCGATCCGGGTGCTTCCGGTGCGCCGGGTGTGCCCGCCGGGGCGACGCCCTGGGCCGGTACGGACACCAACGGCGATGCCGGTGACGACCGTTCCGTGCCGCTGCCCGCGACGGTCTTCGCGCCGCCGCTGAGCGAGGCCGACGGCGACACGCCGCCGCCCTCGGCGACGCCCGACGCCAAGACGGCCCTGATGTCGGGCGGCAGCCAGCTTCCGCCGACGGCGGTGACACCGGCGGTGGACGGCCCGAACGCCCCGGGCTCCGGCCCTGCGGGCGGCCCGGGGTACGGCTATCCCTCGGGACCGGCCACCGCGCCCGGCGTGCCGGGGACGCCGCCCGGTGGGGTGCCGCAGGGCAGTACGCCTCCGCCTGTGCCGGGCGGTCAGCCGTACGGCTATCCGCAGAATTCTCAGAACGCGCAGAGTCCGCAGGGGAGCACGCCTCCGGCCGGGCCGGGCGGGACGACGTACGGGTATCCGCAGGGGGCGGGCGGTGGGGCTGCCGGTCCCGGTGGTCCTTCCGGTGCTGTCGGTCCTGTGGGTGGGCCGCAGCCGCCGGCCGGGCCCGGTGTGCCCGAGCGGCGCCTCGCGCCCAACGCCGGGGACATCGCCGACGCCGCGACCAGCAAGGCGGCTCCGCCGCCCGGCCGTGGGCGGAACGCGGGTCCGACCACCCCGCCTCCGCCGGGCGCTCCGGGTGCGCCGGGTGCGCGGCCGGGCGGCACGCCCCCGCCGTCGGGACCCGGGGCTCCGGGGACTCCGGCGGGCGGTTACGTGCCTACGCAGCTTGTGTCGGCGCTCGGTCCCGAGGGGCTGGGGGGTCCGGGAGGCCCGGGTTCCGAGGGTCCCGGTGGTGCCGGGTCTCCGCAGGGGCCGGGTACGCCGCCGCCTCCGCAGCAACCGCCGGGTGCTCCGCATGCGCCGCAGCCTCCGGGGGCCCCTGGCGCTCCGAACCCGCCTGGTGCTTCGAACCCGCCTGGTGCGCCGCAGCCGCCTGGCGCTCCTGGTGGTACGCCTCCGGGTGGTGTGCACCATGCCGCGACGATGCTTGCCGACCCCGGCCGGATGGGCCCGGGCGCGCCTCAGCCTCCGCAGCCGCCTGGGCCTCCGGGAGCACCTGGCGCTCCGAACCCGCCTGGTGCGCCGCAGCCTCCGGGTGCTCCGCAGCCGCCCGGCGCGCCGCATCCACCCGGTGCCCCCGGTGCCCCCGGTGCTCCGGGTGTCCCCGGCGGCCCGGGTCCCGTGCATCACGCGGAGACCATGCTGGCCGCGCCTCCGGCGGGCGGCCCCGGCGTGCCTCCGCCGCCGCAGGCCCCCGGCGCACCACCCGCTGCCCCGGGCGCCCCTGGCGTGCCCGGTGCTCCGTCACCCATGCCGCAGGGCGCGGTGCCGGGTGCGATGCCGCCCGGCGCGATGCCCCCGGGTGCGATGCCGCCGCCCGGCCAGCCCGTCCCCGGGCAGCCGCCGGCGTACGGCTATCCGCAGCAGCCCACCGGGCAGCCGACCGTCGGCCCCGGCTACCAGGCCGTGCTGCGCTACCGCGCGCAGGACGGTTCCGAGCAGCAGCTGATCCGGCGTTCGGCGCCGGGTACGCCGCACCCGGAGTGGCAGATCTTCCACGAGCTGCGGGCCATGAACGTGCCCCCGGACCAGGTGCTGGAGCTGCACACCGAGCTGGAGTCGTGCGAGCTGCCGGGTGCGTACTGCGCGCGGATGATCCGGGAGCAGTGGCCGCAGGCGCGCATCACGAGCATCGCGCCGTACGGTACGGACCACGCGAGCCGGCAGCAGGGCATGCAGCAGCTGCTGGCCCACCAGGGCGAGTTGCACCAGGTGGCGGACGGCCCGGCGCGTCCGGCTCCGGTGCGCGCTCCGCTGCAGCCGGTGCAGCCGGTGCCGCCGATCCCGCCGGAGGCCATCGGGCAGGAGCTGGGGGCCGCGTTCGGGCCGGGGGTGTTCCGGTTCGAGCAGGCCGCCGTGTCACGGCAGGGTGTGCCGCCGGTGGTGGCGCACACGCTGGTGGCGGCCGGACTGCCGATGGACATGGGCCCGTTCTTCTGGGCTCAGGCGCAGCCCGGGCGGCCGGTTCCGACGCTGGCGGAGCTGGCGGCCGAGCGTGGTGTGCAGCCGGCCTCGGACGCGGGTTCCTATCTGGTGATGGGCAGCGACTTCGGCAAGGCGATCTGCGTGCAGTACGGCACGGCCAACATCGTCGCCGTGCCGGTGGAGGCCGGGCCGGGCGGGGCGCCCGTGCCGCCGCAGTTCGTGAACACCGGGCTGCCGGAGTTCGCGCGCTGTCTGGCGCTGCTCGGGCGGATGTGGCGGCTGCGGTTCGGGCTGAACCAGGAGCAGGCGGGCCGCTGGACCGTCGACTTCCAGGCCCAGCTGGCCGCGCTCGACCCGGCGGCGCTGGGCTCGCCGGAGAGCTGGTGGTCGGTGCTGCTGGAGGAGATGTGGGACGGACTGCTGTGACGCCTCGCCGCTGACGTGCCGCAAGGAGCCGGGTTCGGGTCGCTCGTACGACCGGGCCCGGCTTCTTCGTGCCCGGGCCGGGAGAAGAAATCCGGGCCGGGCTGTCACACCTTCTGCCGCCGCTCCGTCAGTGCAGTGACAGTGACGAACCGCCGACCCAGGAGGCAGAGATCATGCAGGCACGGATGACGAACCCGGCGTATGTCCTTTCCGGCGCGATGAAGGGCATCGGCACCCTCTTCCAGGCGATCGGGGAGGCCGGTCTGGCGCAGGACGTGGCGGAGATGGCCGGGCTGCGCGCCAGCCAGATCAACGGCTGCGGGGCCTGTGTGCACGGCCACGTCGCCAACCTCCGCAAGGCAGGGGTGAGCGAGGAGCGCATCGCGGCCGTCGCCGCCTGGCGGCACGCGCCCTTCTTCTCGGACGCCGAGCGCGCCGCACTGAAGCTGACGGAGGCGATGACGCGGCTTTCCGACCTCTCCGGGGAGTCGGTGCCGGACGCGCTGTGGGACGAGGTGGCCGACCACTTCGACGAGAAGGAGCTCTCCGCGCTGATCCTCACCGTCTCGGTCACCAACATGTTCAACCGCATCAACACGACCATCCAGGAGCCCGCGGGCACCACCTGGGGCTGACGGCCGTACGGCCCGGCAGTGGGCCCGTGGCCTCTGTGCGGAGTGTCGCGTTATGAACACTTCCGTCTGATCCACCAAGATGTGCGCGAAATCATCCCATTTCTAGCGCTACTTCACGGCGGTGTGGTGGAGAGGGGTCCGGATGAGCAGCGCGACGGTGTCACCGCACGGCTTCACGGCCGTGCGGGGGCGCGGCTACCGTCCCGAGCAGGTCGACGAGTACGCCGAGGCCCTCTCCGCGGATCGGGACGCGGCCTGGGAGAGGGCGGCCCGGCTGACGGTGCTCGCCCGGCAGATGGACGAGGAACTGGGGCGGCTGCACGAGGCCGTGGCCCGGCTGGCCCCGCAGAACTACGAGATGCTCGGAGAACGGGCACGGCGGCTCTTCGAACTCGGCGAGGAGGAGGCCGCAGCCGTACGGGAGGGGGCGCGGCAGGCGGCGCGGCAACGCGTGGACGGGGCGCGGGAGTTCGCGGACGGCGTGCGCGAGTCCGCGCAGGCGTACGCCGATGCCCTACGCGCCGATGCCGACGAACGTGCCCGGCAGCGGCTGCTCGCCGCGCACGCCGAGGCCGACGAGATCCGGGGCGCGGCCCGGCGCGAGACGCAGGAAGAGCGGGGCGAGGCGCTGGCCGCGCTGCAGGAGATGCGACAACGCACCTCCGGGATGCTGGCCGAGCAGGACAAGGAACGCGCCGAGCGATGGGCGGAGACGGAGCGGGAGGAGGCCGCCCGGGAGGCGGCGCTGGACGCGCGCGACGAGGAGGCGGTGACGCGCGCCGAGGAGGCGCTGTCCGAGGCCGAGCAGGCCTTCGCCGACGCGGAGGACTCCGCCCGCGACCTGGAGGAAGAGGCCCAGGCCCATGCGGCGGAGCTGATCGCCCAGGCCCGCGAACAGGCGGAGAGCGTGGAGGAGGAGACGGACCGGATCCTGCGCGAACACGCCGGGCAACGAGACGACGCCCGGGCCCACATCGACCACGTCCACACCAGCCTGACGGCTTGGGCCGGACGGGTGGCGGCGGAGTGAGTCGAGGGCGGGCGGCGCAGTGAGCCGAGGGCGGGTGCACACAGGCTGCCGGTGGTGGACGACACAGGGCCCGCTGTCCCCGCCGCCCGTACGCGACACTGAACGGGACGGCGCAGCGTGCAAGGTCGGCCGGGGCCGACGGATGACGTCGCTCTCCGGCTCGCGGTGCGCGCCGATGCCGACGGTGTTTGCGACCTGAGCGCGCGAGTCCGCGCAGGCGCACACCTCCCGCCCGGCGGCACGGCAAGCCGCCCTCGGCTGCCGTGCCGTTCGCGTTCGCGTCAGTGGTCCCTGCGTACCGCGCCCGCCAGGATCCAGCCCTCCACCGCCTCGTACTGGTGGCGCTGCTCCTCCGACTTCCGATGGCCGGAGGCGATCGTGCCCAGCCAGCCGCAGGCGAAGCCCAGGGGGATGGAGAGCAGACCCGTGGTGGTGAACGGGAACCAGTTGAAGTCGGCTTCGGGGAAGGCCGAGACGGGTGAGCCGGAGACCAGGTTGGTGCCCGGCATCAGCAGCAGGACGGCCAGGGAGCCGCCGATGAGGGTGCTGAGCAGGCCCGTTCGCGTGTAGCGACGCCAGAACAGGCTGTAGACCAGCGCGGGCGCGATGGCCGAGGCACCCAGGCAGAACGACAGCGTCACCAGCGGTTGCAGACTGCGGTGCTGGACCTGGGTGGCCAGGAGGATCGCGGAGACGCCCACGGCCAGGGCCGACAGCCGTGCCACGGTCATCTCGCGGCGGGGCGACATCTCCTGTACCCGGGCCGCGAACACGTCGTGGGCGAGGGAGTTGGCGCAGGCCAGGATCATGCCGGCGACGGAGGCGAGCAGCGTGAGGAACACCGCCGTGGTGACGGTCGTGAACAGGAACGTCTCCGCCGACGACACATCCGCCCCGAACGCCGCCTGCGATCCCAGCAGATACGCCGTGTTGCCCTGCGGGTCGACCTGCGCGATCAGCTCCCGCCCGACCAGCGCGGTCGCGCCGAAGCCGACGACCGTGATGACGAGCACGAACAGGGCCACGCCCGACACCGCCCAGGACATCGAACGCCGCACCTGCCGGGCGCTGGAGGCCGTGTACATGCGCATGGTGACGTGCGGCAGGACGCCACCGCCGAGGACCACCGTCAGCTGCGCGGTGATCATGTCCAGGTCGGGGCTGGGGCCGTCCGCGAACTGCAGGCCCGAGGAGAGGAACGCCGAGCCCACACCGCTGTTCGCGGCGGCCGCGTCGAACAGCGCCCCCGGGTCCCAGTCGAACCGGTTGAGGATCAGCAGGGCGACCACCATGCCGGAGCCGAGCAGCATCACGATCTTCAGGATCTGGATGAGGGCGGTGCCCTTCATCCCGCCGATCGCCGCGTAACTGATCATCAGCGCGCCCACGCCGATGATGCAGCCCGTCTGCAGCGTCTCGCCGGAGAAGCCGAGGATGAACGCCATCAGCTGCCCGGTTCCGGCCAGCTGCACCACCATCAGCGGCACCAGCGCCGCCAGGGTCACTGCACAGGCCGCGATCCGGACACCGCGTCCCGGCATCCGGCGGGTCAGCGCGTCGCCCATGGTGAACCGGCCCGCGTTGCGCAGCGGTTCGGCCAGCAGGAACATCAGCAGCATCAGCGACAGGGCCGTGCTCAGCGCCAGCACGATCCCGTCGTAGCCGAACAGCGCGATGACGCCGCCGGTGCCGAGGACGGTCGCGGCGGAGATGTAGTCGCCGGCGATCGCCAGGCCGTTGCGCATGGGCGAGAGCGAGCTGTAGCCGGTGTAGAACTCGTCCAGGTCGTCCCGGTCCGGGCCCGTCATCACGCACAGCAGCAGCGTGATCGTGGCGACGGCGGAGAAGCCGACGAGGGACATCGTCTGGGCGTTGCCGCTGAAATCGGTGGTCACCGTGCCCCCTCCCGCTTCGCGTCCAGCTCGGCGTGCTTGCGTATCCGGTCCGCGATCGGGTCGACGCGGCGGCGGGCCGTCTGCTCGTACAGGGCGATCGCCAGCCAGGTCACGGGGACCTGGAGGAGCGCGAGCAGCAGGCCGGTGGGCACGCCGTCGGTGACGGTGCTCGTCATGAACGACGGTGCGAACGCCGACAGGAGCAGGAACAGGACGAAGTAGCCGAGCGCCGTGAGCGTGGCCACGCGCCGCTGCCAGCGGTAGGCGCTGCGCAGAACGCGAAGGTCGCTGTGGTGTCCGAGCGCGGCGTGGCGCTGGGGACGCCGTCCGGCCGGTTCGGGCGCCTCCTGCGGTGCCCAGGGGTAGGTGTCGTACGTGTACGGGTCGTAGGACGACGGCGGATCGGGTGGTCGGTACGGGTAGGACGGGGACGGGTCGTAGGACATCCCGGGGCTCCTTGCGAGGTGGGATCCGGTGCGGCGGGCCGCAGGGAGGTGGGGGGCGGGAGCCACGCACGCTACTTCGGAGTAGGGGTCCTGCGCGAGGGTTTCTGCAAACTGATCGGTCGGTACGCGCTTACCTCTCCGACCTCGGGTGTTACCCGCGTTAACCCGCAATCACCGGTGGTGCGGGTGGTGTGAACGCCAAGTTCCGGCGCACATAACGGAGTCCGGGGCGGCCGTCCACGGTCGTGTCCTCCACCTGCGTGAAGCCGCTGCGGGTCAGGACCCTCATGGAAGCCGGGTTGTCCAGGGTGGTGACCGCGGTGAGGGACGTCAGACCGTAGTCGGTGGCGGCCAGCCGGCACACCTGCGCGACGGCGGCCGTCGCCACGCCCCGGCCGGCGGCCTGTTCGCCGACGCGGTAGCCGAGTTCGGCGCTGCCGTCCACCAGGTCCATCAGGTTGACCCGGCCGATCAGCTCGCCGTCCTCCCCGAGGACTACGTGGAAGCGGCACACGCGCGCGTGCTGCTCGTCGAGGAGCGCCTGGAGGCGTGCGGCGAACCCCGTCGTCGTGAAGAAGGCGTCCCCGCGGTCCGGCACCGTGCGGGCGAAATACGCCCGGTTCTCCCGCTCGAAGGCCAGCAACGCGTCCGCGTGTTCCGCCCGCAAGGGCTCCAAGGTCACCATGGGCGGGAGGATACGGACGGTCAGTCCTTCAGCACCGGGAATTTCCGGGGAGCGAGGAACAGCAGCACCAGGAACGCCAGTGCCGCCGCGCCCGCCGCCCCCAGGTAGACCGCGTGCACCGCGTCGGCGATGGCCCGCCGGGTCGCCTCCGGCGCGCTGCCCGAGTCGAGCGCCCGCGTCACCGAGTCCAGGTCGCCCGCACCACCGAGCCGCGCGGCCAGCACCCCGTTCGCGACCGCGCCGAACACCGCCGCGCCGATCGTCTGGCCGGTCTGGCGGCAGAACAGCACGGACGCGGTCGTCGTACCGCGCTCCGCCCAGCCCACCGTCGACTGCACACCGACGATGAGCGGCAACTGGAACAGGCCCAGCGCGGCGCCGAGCAGCAGCATCAGCAGCGCCGGCTGCCACGCCTGCCCGGGGTAGGGCAGGAAGGGGAACGCGAACAGGATCAGTGAGGCCGTGCCGATGCCCAGCATCGCCGTGTTGCGGAAACCGATCCTGCGGTACACGTGCTGGCTCAGCGCCGCCGACACCGGCCAGCTCAACGTCCAGACGGACAGCACGAATCCGGCCGCCACGGGCGCGAGGCCCAGCACCGACTGGGCGTAGGTGGGCAGGAAGACCGACGGCGCGACCATCAGCAGACCCAGCGCGCCCAGGGCCAGATTGACCGCGGCGATCGTACGGCGCCGCCACACCCAGCCCGGGATGATCGGCTCCGCCGCCCGGCGCTCCACCAGCACCACGACCGCGACCAGGGCGAGTCCCGCACCGAACAGGGCCAGTGAGGGCGCCGAGAGCCACGGCCACGCCACCCCGCCCTGCACCAGGGCCGTGAGCAGCACGCCGCCGCAGGCGAACACCGCGAGCGCACCCGCCCAGTCCACGCGCCCGTGCGCGGTGGCCTCCCGCTCCGGCTCGTGGAGGTGACGGACGATCAGCCACAGCGCGACCGCGCCGATCGGCAGATTGATCAGGAAGATCCAGCGCCAGTCCGCGTACGCGGCGAGCACCCCGCCGATACCGGGGCCCGCGACCGCGGACACCGCCCACACCGTCGACAGCTTCGACTGGATCTTGGGGCGGTCCTTCAGCGGGTACAGGTCGGCGGCGAGCGTCTGCACCGTGCCCTGGAGCGCGCCGCCGCCCAGGCCCTGCACGATGCGGAAGGCGATGAGCGCACCCATGTTCCAGGCCAGCGCGCACAACAGGGACCCGAGCAGGAAGACCACCGACCCCGCTATGAGGACCGGTTTGCGGCCGAAGGTGTCGGAGAGCTTGCCGTACAGGGGCAGCGTGACGGTCACGGCCAGCAGATAGCCGGAGAACAGCCACGAGAAGACGGAGAAGCCGCCGAGGTCCCCGACGATCTGCGGGACGGCGGTGGAGACGATGGTCGCGTCGAGCGCCGCCAGCGCCATCGAGAGCATCAGCGCCGCGACGACGGCTCCCCGCCGCCCGGCCGTGGCGGGACGTGCGGCCTCTCGTGCCGCGGAATTGGTGCTGCCCACCCCGGGTCCCTCCCCCTCGCCCCGGCCGCGCCCGCGCCACGGGTCCCGTCGTATGTCTGCCCCTTGCACCTACCTGCCGCGGACAGCTTCCCACTTGACCCTGACGCAGCGGGAGGGTGGAGCCTGACCGGGCCGACGGGTGGAGCCAACCCTGAGACGGTCTCCACCCGTCGGTGGACTGCCCCTAGGGGTACCTCCGTACTACGACCTGGGGAGGGTTCGTACCGACGGAGGACGAGACCGGCAGGGGCTCGTCCTTAACCTGGCTTTACGCCGCCGGGGGGCGGTTCGGCGCACCGGCGGGGGTGGGGTTTTCCACAGCAAAAGACTGCGCTGAGCACCAGGGCGCGGGACCCCTCCCCGCCGCGAGACTTGAAACGCGTCGGACGGATTCCTGGTCCGGCACCACGCACAGCGGCTGTCGACCAGGCGACCGCCTTCACCATCTGCTGACCGATATAGGAGACATACCGTGACTTCGGCTGTGACCATTCCCAGGCACGGGGGTACTGGAGGGCGTACGGCCGTAGCCGCGCGGGCGCGGCAGGTCGTGAAGGCGTACGGATCCGGTGAGACCCGTGTCGTCGCTCTCGATCACGTCGACGTGGACATCGCACGCGGCCAGTTCACCGCGATCATGGGCCCCTCGGGGTCCGGCAAGTCCACGCTCATGCACTGCCTCGCCGGGCTCGACACCGTGACGAGCGGCCAGATCTACCTCGACGAGACCGAGATCACCGGTCTGAAGGACAAGAAGCTCACGCGGCTGCGCCGGGACCGGATCGGGTTCATCTTCCAGGCGTTCAACCTGCTGCCGACGCTGAACGCCATCGAGAACATCACGCTGCCCATGGACATCGCGGGCCGCAAGCCGGACCAGCAGTGGCTGACGCGGGTCGTGGAGACCGTCGGGCTCGCCGACCGCCTCAAGCACCGGCCCACCCAGCTCTCCGGCGGCCAGCAGCAACGCGTCGCCGTGGCGCGGGCCCTGGCGGCCCGGCCCGAGATCATCTTCGGGGACGAGCCGACCGGAAACCTCGACTCGCGCGCCGGCGCCGAGGTCCTCGGCTTCCTGCGCCGGTCCGTCGACGAGCTGGGCCAGACCATCGTGATGGTCACCCACGACCCGGTGGCCGCCAGTTACGCGGACCGTGTGCTGTACCTCGCCGACGGCCGCATCGTCGACGAGATGTTCAAGCCGACCGCCGAGGCCGTCCTGGACCGCATGAAGGACTTCGACGCCCGGGGGCGCACGTCATGACCGTCATGAAGACCTCGATGCGCAACTTCTTCGCGCACAAGGGGCGGATGGCGCTCTCCGCGATCGCCGTCCTGCTGTCGGTCGCCTTCGTCTGCGGCACGCTCGTCTTCACGGACACCATGTCCACCACCTTCGACAAGCTCTTCGCGGCCACGTCCTCGGACGTGACGGTGAGCGCCAAGGGTGCCTCCGACGGCGGTGAGACGACCGCGGACAACGGCAAGCCGCCGGTCATGCCGGCCTCCGTGCTGGGCGAGGTCCGCAAGGTGCAGGGCGTGAAGTCCGCCGAGGGCTCGGTGTTCTCCACCTCGGTGACCGTCGTCGACGCCGACAAGGACAACCTGTCGCCCTCCAGCGGCGCCCCGACCATCGTCGGCAGCTGGAACGCCAACGAGGCCCGCACCATGAAGATCACCACCGGTGCGGCTCCCAAGAGCGCCGACCAGATCATGGTCGACGCCGACACCGCCGACAAGCACGACCTGAAGCTCGGCGACGAGATCGGCGTCATCAGCGCTATCGGCACCCACTCCGCGAAGATCTCCGGCATCGCCGACTTCACCGTCACCAACCCCGGCGCCGCGATCTTCTACCTCGACACCAGGACCGCCCAGCAGTCGCTGGTCGGCGAGAGCGACGTCTACACCAACGTCAACGTGACCGCGACCGCCGGCGTCAGCGACGCACAGCTGAAGAAGAACGTCACGGCCGAACTCGGCGCCGGCTTCCAGGTGAAGACGGCCAAGGAGACCGCCGACGCCGGCCAGAAGGACGTCGCGGGCTTCATGAACGTCATGAAGTACGCGATGCTCGGCTTCGCCGGGATCGCCTTCCTCGTCGGCATCTTCCTCATCATCAACACCTTCTCCATGCTGGTCGCCCAGCGCACCCGGGAGATCGGCCTGATGCGGGCGATCGGCTCCTCCCGCAAGCAGGTCAACCGCTCCGTGCTGGCCGAGGCGCTGCTGCTCGGCCTCGTCGGATCGGTGCTCGGCGTAGGAGCGGGCGTCGGTCTCGCCGTCGGCCTGATGAAGCTCATGGGCCAGATGGGCATGGAGCTGTCCACCGACGACCTCACCGTGGCCTGGACCACCCCCGTGGTCGGCCTCCTCCTCGGCGTGATCGTCACCGTCCTGGCCGCCTACCTGCCCGCCCGGCGCGCCGGCAAGATCTCCCCGATGGCGGCCCTGCGCGACGCGGGCGCCCCCGCGGACGCCAAGGCCGGCTGGATCCGCGCCGCGATCGGCACGGTCCTCACCGGCGCCGGCGTCTTCGGCCTGTACCTGGCGGCCGAGGCCGACAAGGCCAAGGAGGGCTCGCTCTGGCTCGGCCTCGGCGTGGTGCTGTCGCTGATCGGCTTCGTCGTCATCGGCCCGCTGCTCGCCGGCGGCGTGGTCCGCGTCCTCGGCGCCGTCCTGCTGCGGATGTTCGGCCCCGTGGGGCGCATGGCCGAGCGCAACGCCCTGCGCAACCCGCGCCGCACCGGTGCGACGGGCGCCGCGCTGATGATCGGCCTCGCCCTGGTGGCGTGCCTGTCCGTGGTCGGCTCCTCCATGGTGGCGTCCGCCACCGACCAGCTCGACAAGACCGTCGGCACGGACTTCATCATCCAGTCCGACAGCGGCCAGCTGGTCACCCCGCAGGCGGTCAAGGCCGTGAAGTCGTCTCCGGACCTGGAGCACGTCACGCAGTACAAGTGGACCAAGGCCGACTTCACCACCCCCGACGGCAAGACGCTCAAGGACACGGCGATCACGGCGGCCGACCCGTCGTACGCGACCGACCTGCGCACCGAGACCGTCGCCGGCAAGCTCCCCGACGCCTACAAGCCCGATTCGATGTCGGTCCACGAGAAGTTCGCCAAGGACCACGGCATCAGCCTCGGGTCCAAGATCAAGGTCGCCTTCAAGGACGGTTCCGCGGCCGACCTGACGGTCCGGGCGATCACCAGCAGCGACGTCGTGATCGACGCGGGCGCGATGTACACGTCCATCTCGACGATGGCCAAGTACGTCCCGGCCGACAAGATGCCGCTGGACTCGCTGGTCTTCGCCAGCGCCAAGGAAGGGCAGCAGGACGCCGCCTACAAGTCCCTGAAGTCGGCGCTGCACGACTACCCGCAGTACGTCGTGCGCGACCAGACCGACTACAAGGACGCCCTGAAGGACCAGATCGGCCAGCTGCTCAACATGATCTACGGCCTGCTGGCCCTGGCGATCATCGTGGCCATCCTGGGCGTGGTGAACACCCTGGCCCTGTCGGTGGTGGAGCGCACCAGGGAGATCGGCCTGATGCGGGCCATCGGCCTCTCCCGCCGCCAGCTGCGCCGCATGATCCGCTTGGAGTCGGTCGTCATCGCGCTCTTCGGTGCCCTGCTGGGCCTCGGACTGGGCATGGGCTGGGGCGCGACGGCGCAGAAGCTGCTCGCCCTGGAGGGCCTGATGGTCCTGGACATCCCCTGGCCGACGATCATCGGCGTCTTCATCGGCTCGGCGTTCGTGGGCCTGTTCGCGGCACTGATCCCGGCGTTCCGGGCGGGCCGGATGAACGTCCTGAACGCGATCGCGACGGAGTAGCCGTAGCCACCCGAATACCACCGCACACGGGGGTTGCGGGGGATGGGCCCGCCCCGGAGGTCTCCACCTCCGGGGCGGGCCCGGCGGTTCGTGGTGGGTGGTGTGGGTGCCGGGTGGCTCTGCAGGGGACGGTCGCGCCCCGGGCCGCACCCGGCGCGTCAGCCCCCAGGCCGCACCCGGCGGGTCAGCCCCCGGCCGCCCTCCGCCGCTCGAGAACCACGTACCCGCCCGCCTCGCCCGCGACGGCGTACTCGGCGAGGGGGTGCAGCTTGCGGGCGTAGCCCACGGGGTCGCGGTACTCGTCGCCGATGTTCTCCAGGGCGATGTACCGCGGGGTGACGTGCCGGGTGTCGCCGAGCCAGAAGACCCGGCAGCGCGAGGCGAGGCGGCTGATCGGGCCGATGTCGGCCTCGACGGTGGCATCGTCGGGAATCCGCGCCAGCAGCCGTTCCACCTCGGAAACCGCGGCGGGCTTGCGGTAGACCTCGGCCTCGGTGAGCTGCGCCAGCGGCAGCGACGTGGTCAGCGCCAGTGCCGCCGCGACGACCGCGGCCGGCACCTGAGCGGCGTAGGAACGCAGCCACGCGCGCGTGCTGCGGCGGACCGCCGGGAGCGCGTCGGCGAGGGCGAGGAAGACCACCGGCATCAGGACCGCGCTGTAGTGCCAGTCGGTGCCCCAGTAGTGCTCGTCACCGGAGAGGAAACGCCAGCCGAGCGTCGGCAGGGCGACCAGCAGCAGCGGGGAGCGCAGGGCGAGCAGGCCCGTGGTGGGGATCAGCAGCCAGGCGAGCGTGCGGAGCTTGATGCCGGCGCCGTCGAAGGGGCTGCCCGCGTCGCTGACCTTGTTCCAGTAGTCGTAGCCGCCCGAGGTGTTGAACGACGGGATGACCACCGTCAGGACGAGTACCGTCGCCGCCGCGCCGAACACCGCGACGCCGAGCGCGTGAGGAACCGTCCGCGGCGACGAGCCGCGCGCCCGCCAGGCGACGACGAGCGCGATCGCGGCCAGCGTCAGCCCCAGGTCCTCCTTGACCAGCACCAGGGGAAGCGCCCACCACAGGGCCGCGCGGGGGCGCCGCGCGAGGAGCGCCTCCAGGGAGAAGGCGATCAGCGGGACGGCGAAGCAGATCTCGTGGAAGTCGAAGTCGACCGCGCGCTGGACGCCCCAGGACAGTCCGTACCCGAGACCGAGCGCGAGCCCGCGGCGACGGCCCAGGAGCCGGGCGGCGGCCCGTGTGACCGGAACGGCGGACAGCGCGAAGAGCACGGCCTGCGCGACCAGCAGCGTGACCGGCGACGGGAAGAGCCGGTACAGCGGCGCGAGCAGGGCGGTCACCGGGCTGAAGTGGTCACCGAGGATGTCGAACCCCGGCCCCTTGAGGTCGGACACCGGCGCCCGCAGCTGTGCGTAGGCGCGCACGACCTGCTCGAAGATGCCCAGGTCCCAGGAGAGGGTGGCCATGTGCCGGTAACGGCCCACGGAGACGACCGCGTAGCCGATGAAGAGGGCTGCCGCGAGGACCCAGGGCTCCCCTCGCGCGCGGCCGGGGCGCCGGTCACCCGGGGGGTGGGCGACCGGCGCCGGTATGTGAGGTTGCGAGACCTGGAGGGTGGGGGCAGGCATGCCGTGCCTTAGGGGTGCGGTGAGCGGCCGGAAGCGGCGTCCGACCGATCATGCCGGGGCGAAATCAGCGGGTGGGGATGATGTTGTGAAGGTCGGGCGGATGAATCCAGGGTCCGCCCCGCGGAGAACGGGCGTTATCCACAGGCCCGCCGCGCGGGCGCGCATCGTCGTACGCTGGAGACCCCCCGGCCCGCGGCGCGCGTCGGGCCCGTCGTGTTGCCCACCTCTGGACGGAAAAAGCCCCCATGAGCCTGCACGGTCTGCTCGACGCCGTAGTCAAGGACGCCGCCCTCGCGGAAGCGATCAGGGCGGCCGCAGACGGCAACCGCATGCACGTCGACCTGGTCGGCCCCCCTGCGGCCCGCCCCTTCGCGGTCGCCGCCCTGGCCCGTGACACGGGCCGCCCGGTGCTGGCGGTCACGGCGACCGGCCGTGAGGCGGAGGACCTGGCCGCGGCCCTGCGCTCCCTCCTCCCGGCCGAGGAGGTCGTGGAGTACCCGTCCTGGGAGACGCTCCCGCACGAGCGGCTCAGCCCCCGCAGCGACACCGTCGGCCGCCGCCTGGCCGTGCTGCGCCGCCTGGCCCATCCTCGCCCCGACGACCCCGAGACCGGTCCGGTATCGGTCGTCGTGGCGCCTGTCCGCTCCGTGCTCCAGCCGCAGGTCAAGGGCCTCGGCGACCTGGAGCCGGTCTCCCTGAAGTCGGGGCAGAGCGCCGATCTGGGGGAGATCGTCAGTGCCCTCGCGGCCGCGGCGTACGCGCGCGTGGAGCTCGTCGAGAAGCGCGGCGAGTTCGCCGTGCGCGGCGGCATCCTCGACGTGTTCCCGCCCACCGAGGAACACCCCCTGCGCGTCGAGTTCTGGGGCGACGACGTCGAGGAGATCCGCTACTTCAAGGTCGCCGACCAGCGCTCCCTCGAAGTCGCCGAGCACGGCCTGTGGGCGCCGCCGTGCCGCGAGCTGCTGCTGACCGAGGACGTCCGCACGCGCGCGCGTGCCCTGGCCGAACAGCACCCGGAGCTCGGTGAGCTGCTCGGCAAGATCGCCGAGGGCATCGCGGTGGAGGGCATGGAGTCCCTCGCGCCGGTCCTCGTCGACGACATGGAGCTGCTGCTCGACGTCCTGCCCAAGGGCGCCATGGCCGTCGTGTGCGACCCGGAGCGGGTCCGCACGCGCGCGTCGGACCTCGTGGCCACCTCGCAGGAGTTCCTGCAGGCCTCCTGGGCGGCCACCGCCGGTGGCGGCGAGGCGCCCATCGACGTCGGCGCGGCCTCCCTGTGGTCCATCGCGGACGTCCGGGACCGGGCCCGCGAGCTGGACATGATGTGGTGGTCAGTGTCGCCGTTCGCCGCGGACGAGGAACTGGACAGGGACACCCTCAAGCTCGGCATGCGTGCCCCGGAGACCTACCGCGGCGACACCGCCAAGGCCCTCGCCGACACCAAGGGCTGGCTCGCCGACGGCTGGCGCGCGGTGTACGTCACCGAGGGCCACGGCCCGGCCGCCCGTACGGTCGAGGTGCTGGGCGGCGAGGGCATCGCGGCCCGCCTCGACTCCGACCTCGCCGAGATCTCCCCGTCCGTCGTGCACGTGGCGTGCGGCTCGATCGAGCACGGCTTCGTCGACGCGGCCCTCAGACTCGCCGTCCTGACCGAGACCGACCTGACCGGCCAGAAGGCGTCCGGCCGCGAGGGCGCCCGGATGCCGGCCCGCCGCCGCAAGACCATCGACCCGCTCACTCTGGAGCCGGGCGACTACATCGTCCACGAGCAGCACGGCGTGGGCCGCTACATCGAGATGGTGCAGCGCACCGTGCAGGGCGCCACCCGCGAGTACCTGGTCGTCGAGTACGCCCCCGCCAAGCGCGGCCAGCCCGGCGACCGCCTCTACATCCCCACCGACCAGCTGGAGCAGATCACCAAGTACGTCGGCGGCGAGGCCCCCACCCTGCACCGCCTGGGCGGCGCCGACTGGACGAAGACGAAGGCCCGCGCGAAGAAGGCGGTCAAGGAGATCGCCGCCGACCTCATCAAGCTGTACAGCGCCCGCATGGCCGCCCCCGGGCACGCCTTCGGGGCGGACACCCCCTGGCAGCGCGAACTGGAGGACGCCTTCCCCTACGCGGAGACGCCCGACCAGCTCACCACCATTGCCGAGGTCAAGGAGGACATGGAGAAGACGGTCCCGATGGACCGCCTGATCTGCGGCGACGTCGGCTACGGCAAGACCGAGATCGCGGTCCGCGCCGCCTTCAAGGCCGTCCAGGACGGCAAGCAGGTGGCCGTCCTGGTGCCCACGACCCTGCTGGTGCAGCAGCACTTCGGGACGTTCAGCGAGCGGTACGCGCAGTTCCCGGTCAACGTGAAGGCCCTGTCCCGCTTCCAGACGGACACCGAGGCCAAGGCGGTCCTGGAGGGCCTGCGCGAGGGCTCGGTCGACATCGTCATCGGCACGCACCGGCTGTTCTCGTCCGAGACGAAGTTCAAGGATCTGGGCCTGGTCATCGTCGACGAGGAGCAGCGCTTCGGCGTCGAGCACAAGGAGCAGCTGAAGAAGCTGCGGGCGAACGTCGACGTGCTGACGATGTCGGCGACCCCGATCCCCAGGACGCTGGAGATGGCGGTCACCGGCATCCGCGAGATGTCGACGATCACCACCCCGCCGGAGGAGCGCCACCCGGTGCTCACCTTCGTCGGCCCCTACGAGGAGAGGCAGATCGGCGCCGCCATCCGCCGTGAACTGCTGCGCGAGGGCCAGGTCTTCTACATCCACAACCGCGTCGAGTCGATCGACCGCGCGGCGGGCCGGCTGCGCGAGATCGTCCCCGAGGCGCGCATCGCCACCGCCCACGGGCAGATGTCGGAGTCGGCGCTGGAGCAGGTCGTCGTCGACTTCTGGGAGAAGAAGTTCGACGTGCTGGTGTCCACCACGATCGTGGAGTCCGGCATCGACATCTCCAACGCCAACACCCTGATCGTGGAGCGCGGCGACAACTTCGGGCTCAGCCAGCTGCACCAGCTGCGCGGCCGGGTGGGCCGTGGCCGCGAGCGCGGCTACGCCTACTTCCTCTATCCGCCGGAGAAGCCGCTGACCGAGACCGCGCACGAGCGGCTCGCGACGATCGCCCAGCACACGGAGATGGGCGCCGGTATGTACGTGGCCATGAAGGACCTGGAGATCCGCGGCGCGGGCAACCTCCTCGGCGGCGAGCAGTCCGGCCACATCGCGGGCGTCGGCTTCGACCTGTACGTGCGCATGGTCGGCGAGGCCGTGGCCGACTACCGGCGCCAGCTGGAGACCGGCGAGATCGAGGAGGAGCCGCCGCTCGAGGTCAAGATCGAGCTGCCCGTCGACGCGCACGTCCCGCACGACTACGCGCCGGGCGAGCGGCTCAGGCTCCAGGCGTACCGCGCCATCGCCTCCGCCAACTCGGAGGAGGACATCAAGGCGGTCCGCGAGGAACTCGTCGACCGCTACGGCAAGCTGCCCGAGCCCGTGGAGAACCTGCTGCTCGTCGCGGGCCTGCGCATGTTCGCCCGCGCGTGCGGCGTCGGCGAGATCGTGCTGCAGGGCAACAACATCCGGTTCGCGCCGGTGGAGTTGCGCGAGTCGCAGGAACTGCGGGTCAAGCGGCTGTACCCCGGGGTCGTCATCAAGCCGGCGGTGCACCAGGTGCTGGTGCCGCGCCCGAAGACCGCGAAGGTGGGCGGGAAGCCGCTGGTCGGACGGGAACTGCTGGCGTGGGTGGGGGAGTTCCTCACCTCGGTTCTGGGCTCCTGAGGCATCGGCGAACGGGGCGGCGCCGACGCCTCACCCCGGGGCCGCGCCGAGGCCTCACCCCGGGGGCCGGGGCGAGGCTGACGCCCCGGTTCCGCTGAGGCTCCGTCAGGCCACCGGTCGTACGTGTGCACCGGTGGCCTGGTGCAGGGCCGCCGGTCGTGCGGGTGCGGTGCCGCCGGCCTGACGCAGCGCTGCCGCCAGCCGGTCGCGGACAGCGACCTGCGCCGCGATACGGGCCTCCAGCACGGCGAGACGGTCGGCGGCCACCCGCAGCCCCTTCTCGGAGGCGGGCCCGGCCGTGACATCACGCGACTGGGTCGTGACGATCCCCGCGTTGTTCACCAGCACGTCGATACGGCCGTGCCGGTCGAGTGCCGTACGGACGACGGTCTCGGGGCCGTCGGCGGCCGTGATGTCGGCTACGAGCGGGCTGATCCGGGAGGGGGCGTGGCCGGCGGTCTCGACGAGCGGAGCCTCGCGGCGGCCCACCGCCACGACGTGTGCGCCCTCGTCGGCGAAGGCGTGCGCGGTGGCACGGCCTATGCCGGTACTGGCGCCGGTGACGAGCACGGTGCGCGGGGCCGTCCGCGCGTTCTGCGGCCTGGTCTTCGCATACGGGGATGTCATGCGGGGATCGTCCGACCCTGACGTCAGTGTCAAGGTCAAGCGCGCGCCACACCCGGGTCCGCTAGTCGGCGGGGCGGAACAGCATCGCCGCCAGCCGGCGGAACACCTCCTCGGGGTCCTGGTCGCCCACCGGGCCGTCGAGGTTGTGGCTGAGCAGCAGCGTGGCGAAGCCATGGGCCAGGGACCAGGCGGCGACACCGGCGAGACGGGCGTCGGTGCCGCGGCCCTCCGGCGGCACGGCGGCGACGGCGTCGCGCAGGGCGTCCGAGGCGAGGGCTCGGGCGGTGGTCAGTTCCAGGTCGCCGCCGCGCAGCAGCTCGGGCGCGAACATCACCTGGAAGTGCGCCGGATGCTCGCGCGCGAAACGCACGTACCGCACGCCCGCCTCCTTCAGGTCCGCCGCCTCCCTGAGCGTGGTCGCGAGCAGTCCGAAGCCCTCGGCGGCGATCGCCGTGAGCAGCCCCGCCCGGTCCTTGAAGTGGTGGGCCGGCGCGGCGTGCGAGACACCGGCGCGGCGGGCGAGGTCGCGCAGACTCAGCGCGGCCGGACCGTCCGCCGCGATGACGTCGAGGGCGGCGCCGAGGATGGCACGGCGCAGATCACCGTGGTGGTACGGGCGGTTCGCGGGGCCCTTTTCGTTCGCTGATGCCTTGCTGGAGCTCATGGTCAGGAGCGTACGCCGAATCTTGTCATTGACAAGTTGGGCTCGCTCCGTGCAATCTTGTCAGTGTCAAGTTGTGCGTGGCCGGATGCGACGGGGTCACGGGCTGCGGGGGTCGGGCACGAGTGGAGGAACGCCATGCCGGAACAGGTCAGTGAGATCGGCGGGGGCGCCGGGGCGCGGGAGGGCGGCGTGGAGCCGGCCCGCGTGCGGCAGATGTGGCACCTGCTGGAGCCCCTGCACGCGGTGGTGTACTACGCGCCGGAGGCCTTCGAGGAGGCGGCCGCTCTCGGATACGACACGAGGGAGCGCTGGCCGAGCTACTTCCCGTATCGCGCCGCCCCGTTGGGGCAGGTCGGGCCGGAGCAGGTGGCCTCGGCCTTCTACAGCTTCAGTCCCCGCATGGTCGCCGAGTACGTCGAACCGGCGTGGCGGATCGCGAGCCCCGCCGCGGTGTTGGAAGCGAGGATGCGGGCGGTCGACAGGGCCTACCGCTCCCTGTTCGGCGACCGGGTGGCCGGCCCCGAGCTGGCAGAGGCCGCCGCGCTCGCCCGGCGCGCGGCAGAGGCCGCGGACACGGCCGCCCGTCCACTGGCCGCGGCCAACGCCGCGCTCGACTGGCCGCAGGCCCCGCACCTGCAGCTGTGGCACGCGGCGACGATCCTGCGCGAACACCGCGGCGACGGCCACCTCGCGGCCCTGCTCATGGCGGGACTGGATCCCGTGGAGGCGCTCGTCTCCTTCGCCGCGATAGGCGCCGCGTCGGTCGAACGCTTCGAGAGCCGCGGCTGGAGTCCTGAGCAGTGGACGGCCGCGCGCGACCGCCTGGCCGCCAGAGGACTCGTCGACGCGGACGGTAAGGCGACGGAGGCGGGCCGAGCCCTGCGCCTCCGCGTGGAGCAGCACACCGATCAACTGGCCACCGGACCCTGGCAGTTCCTCGGTCCGGTCGGTGCCGACCGTCTCGCCGAACTGCTGGGCGACTTCTGGGTCGCGGTCCTGGCCTCGGGCCTGCTGCCCTCGGAGACGACGCTGGGCATAGGCAAGGTCTGACCGGAGGGGGTGGCCCGGCTCCGGACATGGGAAGCCGCCCGCAGGAGAATGCGTCCGTGTCTCCGCGGACGGCCCCGGAATCGGAGGCCTTACTGCTGTTCGGGCCGGTTGCGGTCGCGGTCGCGGTCCATACCCAGCGAGCCCTCGACGCGCTGCTGGCCGGAGTCGACCTGGTCCTCGTACTTGCCGCCGGTCCTCTCGTTCATCCGCTCTTCCGCGGTGTCAGAGCCCTGCTTGCCCTTGTTCCGCGCCTGGCTCTTGAACTTGTCGAAGATGCCCATGCAAAGCTCCCTCCGGAGGTGATTCAGAACCGACGATACGCGCGAGATGCGAAGAATGCGCATTGAGGCCCGATGTGGTCTGAACCTCTTCCTCGCTACCGTGGGACCGGGCACGGGCGCCCGTGCCGGAGCGGAACACGCAGACAGAGGAGGGGCGCACGGTGACGCGTCTGAGGGGCGGGGCGGCACTGGCTGTCGCGATGGTGTTCACCGGTTCGGCACTGGCCGGCTGCGAGGGCCTGGCCCCGCCCGCGGACGGTGGTGGAGCCTCCGGTTCCGGAGTCCCGGCCGCCGGCGACGGACGGGCCGTGAACCCGCTGGACAACCCGGACGGCACCAAGCCGGGGCTGGCGGCGATCACTTCCAGCGCGGACAAGAAGCGGGCGCGTGCCCTGATCGAGAAGGTGGCGACGAAGGGACGCGGCCCCAAGACGGGCTACGAACGGGACAAGTTCGGCTACGCCTGGATGGACTCGGCACCCCGCGACGTCCCCTTCTCCCGCAACGGCTGCGACTCGCGGAACGACCTTCTGAAACGAGACGGGGAAGACCTGCGCTTCCGGGCGGGATCGGACTGCGTCGTCACCTCACTGACGCTGAACGACCCGTACACCGGGAAGGTCATCGAGTGGACCAAGTCCCATGCGATCAAGGTCCAGATAGACCACGTCATGCCGCTGTCGTACGACTGGCAGATGGGCGCCTCGCGCTGGACGAAGGACAAGCGGGAGTCCATCGCCAACGACCCGCTCAACCTCGTCCCGGTGGACGGGCCGACCAACGGCTCGAAGGGAGACTCCGGCCCGGCGTCCTGGCTGCCCCCGAACAAGCGGATCCGCTGCGCCTACTCGGTGCGCTTCGCCCAGGTGTCGCTGAAGTACGAACTCGCCGTGACGGCGGCCGACAAGGAGATGATGCTGGAGCAGTGCGGCGGGTAGGAGCCCTGCCCGGAGGCCAGTTGATGTCGATCGGGGAGTGACGGATGCCGAGTGGACTCATCGCGCTGGCACTCGGCGGTTTCGGTATCGGCCTGACCGAATTCCTGATCGCCGGGCTGCTGCCGCAGGTGGCGTCGAGTTTCGCGGTGTCCGAGGCGGCCGCGGGCTGGCTGATCTCGGGGTACGCGCTGAGCGTCGCGGTCGGCGCGATCGCCCTGACCGCGGCGACGGCGCGGCTGCCCCGGAAGCACATCCTGGTCGGCCTGGTGGCGCTGTTCGTCATCGGCAACCTGCTGTCCGCGGTCGCACCGAACTACCAGGTGATGCTGCTCGGGCGGATCGTGGCGGCGTTGTGCCACGGCTCGTTCTTCGGGATCGGATCCCTGGTCGCGCGCAGCCTGGTCGCACCGGAGAAGAAGTCCCAGGCCGTGGCGATCATGTTCGCCGGGCTGACGGTCGCGAACGTGCTGGGTGTGCCCTTCGGCGCGCTGGTCGGTGAGCGGTGGGGCTGGCGAGCGGCCTTCTGGGCGGTCACGGCGATCGGCCTCCTCGCGTTGGCGGGAATCGCCGCGCTGGTGCCCGCCCGGGCGGACCAGGCGCGGCCGGTGGCAGAGGCGGCGAAGACGACCGCGGTCGGAGCGACCGCGGTGGGAGCGACGGATGTGGGGACGACCGCTGTGGAGGCGGAGCGAATACCGCCCAGCGGCCTGGTGCAGCAGCTCCGGGCCTTCCGGTCCTGGCAGGTCTGGCTGACGCTGGTGGCCACCGCTTTGAGCTACGGCGGGATGTTCGGCGCGTTCAGCTACATCGCGTACACGTTCACCGAGGTCAGCGGCTTCGCCCCGGCGGACGTGGCCTGGCTGCTGATGGTCTACGGCATCGGCCTGGTCGTCGGAAACCTGGTCGGCGGGCGCGCGGCCGACCGCGACCGGGACCGGGCCCTGGTCCTCGCCCTGCTCGGACTCGCCCTCACCCTGGCCCTGTTCGGGCTGCTGGCGGAAAGCGCCACCGCCTCGGTGGTCCTCGTCTTCCTCATGGGGGTGACCGGGTTCGCCAGCGTGCCCGGCATGATCACTCGCGTCACCGACTTCGCCCACGGGGCGGCACTGGCGGCGAGCGCCAACGTGTCCGCCTCCAACGTCGGCAACGCGCTGGGCGCTTGGCTCGGAGGCTTGGCCATCTCCGCGGGTCTCGGCTACACCGCGCCGCTCTACGTGGGCGCCGGGATCGTTCTGATGTCCGTGGCCGTCATGGTGGTTGCCGCACAGCGAGCCAGGTCTTCCCGGCCGGCGGACCGGGTGCCCGCTCGTTAATCGGTTCCGGGGGCCCGCCCCCCGTGTCTACCGTGATCACATGCAGCCGAAGATATCGAGCCTCGCCGACCGCCCGGACATGCTGGAGCGGGTCGTCGGGATGGCGGACAGCTGGCCGGAGTTCGTGATCCAGGACCTCGTGGGCGCAGCCCACTTCCCGCGGATCGCCACCGAACTCCCGGAGTACGTCCTGTTCGCCGAGGACGAGCAGGGCGAGATCGTGGCGAACGCCTACAGCGTGCCGTTCGCCCTCGACGCCGCGCACCGCGGCCGGCTGCCGGCCAACGGCTGGGACGCGGCGCTGGTGTGGGCCTTCTCCGATCTGCGGCGCGGAGTCCGGCCCGACACCGTCAGCGCAATCTCGGTCTCCGTCGCCCCGCAGGCACAGGGCCACGGCCTGTCCGCGGTGATGCTCTCGGCCATGCGCGACAACGCCCGGGCCCGCGGCTTCCGCGAGGTCGTCGCCCCGGTCCGCCCCAACGCCAAACACCTGGAACCGCACACGCCGATGGAGGAGTACGCCCACCGCGTCCGCCCCGACGGCCTGCCCCAGGACCCGTGGCTGCGCGTCCACGCCAGGGCCGGCGCCACCATCGACTCGGTGGCACCGGCGTCCATGACGGTGGCCGCCCCGCTCGCGGACTGGCGCCGCTGGACGGGCCTGCCCTTCGACACCGACGGCGACATCGAGGTGCCGGGCGCTCTGGTGCCGGTGCGCTGCGAGGTGGAGCGCGGGTACGCGGTGTACGTCGAGCCCAACGTGTGGATGCGGCACCCGTTGTAGGGCGTGACGGACGGTACGGCCTACGACGGGCCGGGGGCGGGCTGTTCACACGAAGTGATCAGCATGACAACGGTTCGGTACAACCCGTGACCGGTTGTCCGTGTCGGGCTATACGCTCGGATTCCCCAACAGGGTCTGTCACTCGCACGTCCGTCCTCATCGGCCACCGGTCCAGGAGCAGTCATGTACGGCCACGGCGCGGCGCCGCCTCCCCGCAGCGCGGCAACGGTCATCTCCCTGCGGGTGCTGTTCGCCGCAGCCGGTTTCCTCACGTGCGGCGTGCTGGCCTGCGTACCGCTGTTCCGGGTCGCGGTCCTGCGCGGACGGGCCCTCGACTGGGTGCTGGCCTGGGTGAGCCTGCCGCTGTCCATCGCGGGCTTCGCCGTGGTCGGCGCGCTGCCGGAGGACGACTACCGCACCGACATCGCGCTGGCCATGATCCTGCTGCTCGGGGCGGGCGCCGCCATCTACTTCCTCGTCGTGGACATCGGCCACCACGGCGAACAGCGGAAGTTCGCCGGTTACGCCTCGCCCCACGCACCGACCGTCACGCACACCCCGTACGGCTATCCGCAACCCGCGCCGCCGTACGCCCCGACGTCCACGCCCGTCCCGCAGCCCCCGGCACCTCACACACCGGCCCCCCACGACGCCACGCCTCACGCCCCGGGCCCGATCCAGCCGCCCCCGTCCCCCCAGCGCCCCGCCCCCGCCCGCATCGACCAGGTCCGCGCCGAACTCGACGAGCTCAGCGACTACCTGCGCCGGCACGAGGGCGAAGGCCACCGGGACGGCAATCACGAGGGCGGACGGTGACCGGCGCGGCAGGACGTGTCGTCGCCGGCCGCTACGAACTGTCCACGGTCCTCGGGCAGGGCGGTATGGGCCAGGTCTGGACGGCGTACGACCAGCGGCTCGACCGGCGCGTGGCGGTGAAGCTGCTGCGCCCCGACAAGGTGGCCGGCCAGGACGCGGAGGAACTGCGCCGCCGTTTCGTGCGCGAGTGCCGGGTGACCGCGCAGGTCGACCACCCCGGCCTGGTCACCGTGCACGACGCGGGCAGTGAGGGCGAGGAGTTGTTCCTCGTCATGCAGTACATCGACGGCGCCGACCTCGCCGGCCACCTCGCCGAGCACGCCCCGTACCCCTGGCAGTGGGCGGTCGCGGTCGCCGCGCAGCTGTGCGCCGTGCTGAGCGCCGTGCACGCCGTGCCGATCGTCCACCGTGACCTCAAACCGCGCAACGTGATGGTGAAGCAGGACGGCACGGTCACCGTCCTCGACCTCGGCGTCGCCTCCGTCATGGACGCGGACACCACCCGCCTCACCCACACCGGCACCCCCATCGGCTCGCCCGCCTACATGGCCCCGGAGCAGGCGATGGGCGGCGCGGTCGGCCCCTACACCGACCTGTACGCCCTCGGCGTGGTCCTGCACGAACTGCTCAGCGGCGACGTGCCCTTCTCCGGCTCCACGGCCCTCGGCGTCCTGCACCGGCACCTGTACGAGCCCCCGCTGCCCGTACGCCGCCTCCGCCCCGAGGTCCCCGAGGCCCTGGAGGCCCTCGTCCTGCGCCTCCTCGCCAAGGACCCGCAGCACCGGCCCGCCTCGGCGCAGGAGGTCTACGAGCACCTGGAGCTGCTCCTGCCCGCGCGCGGGACGCCCACCGGAGCCGCCCTGGACCCCACCCGCCCGTTCCTGCGCCCGCACGCCCCCTGGCCCGACCGCGCGCGCACCCCCGCGCCCCAGCCCACGCCCGCCACGACCGTCACCGACACACCGGGGCAGACCGACATCGCCCGCGCCGTCGACGAGGTCAAACGGCTCCTCGGCGAGGGCCGCGTCACCCAGGCCGTCGACATCCTCGGAGCAATCCTGCCCGCCGCCGCCGAGCAGCACGGGGCGCACTCCCCGGTCGTCCGCACCCTGCGCAAGCAGTACGCGGCGACGCTCCTGGACGACGGTCAGTACCGGCGCGCCCTGCCCGAGCTGCGCCGGCTCGCCGACGAGCGCGCCGCCGAGGCGGGCCAGGCCGACCCGCAGGCCCTGCGCTTCCGCTACGAGGCCGCCCAGTGCCTCGAACAGCTGGGCGAACCGGCCGCGGCGCTCGCCGAGTACCGGGCGGTGCTGCCGTACTACGAGAACCAGTACGTCGCCGCCGGCGGCCCCGAGCTCGCGCACGACGTCCGCCGCCGGATCGGGCATCTCCTGCTCGCCCTCGGCGACCGCGGCGCCGCCCACGACACCCTGGCCCGGCTGCTGCACGACGTGGAGCGCACCCACGGCCCCGGGCACCCGCTCGGTGCGGAGATCCGCAGGACGCTGCACTGGCTGGGGCAGGTCCGCGGCTGACGACCGCCCCGGGGCGTGGCGCGGCGGTGCCGGAAGTCCCGGTGAATCGTTGGTCGAATGGGTTGGCCAGAGCTTGCCCACTGCCTACCATCGATCATCGCAAGACCTTGTGCACCGTCGCACAATCTCCTCGGGAGGTTTCCTTGCACCGCCGCCGTCGCACCGCGCTCCTCCTCACCGCCGCGATCGCCGCCGCGGCGCCCCTCCTCACCGCCTGCGGAAACGACGCGCATCCCGGCGCCGCAGCCGTGGTGGGCGGCCAGCGGATCACCGTCGCCCAGCTCGACGAGCGGGTCGGCGAGGTACGCGCGGCCCAGCGGGCGGCCGTACAGGACGAGGCCCAGTACCAGCAGGCCATCGCCAGAACCGGCACCCTCACCCGCGACACCCTGCAGACCATGGTCCTGGACCGGGTGCTGCACCGCGCCGCCGAGGACGCCGGAGTGACCGTCTCCCGCAAGGAGATCCAGGCGATGCGGTCCGGCCTGGAACAGCAGGCCGGCGGCGCCAAGGCCCTGGAGACGACCTGGCTCCAGCAGTACGGCATCCCGCCGCAGCGCCTCGACGAGAACCTCCGCCTCCAGCTGGAGGCCCAGAAGCTCGCCGAGAAGCTCGGCACGGACACCGGCCGCCCCGAGTTCTGGAAGGCCCTCTCCGACGCCTCCAAGGACCTGAACGTCGACCTCAACCCGCGCTACGGCACCTGGGACGTCCAGAAGAGCAGCCGCGCCGACGCCAAGACGCCGTGGGTGCGGGACGTCACGGCGGCGGCACAGCCCCAGCAGGGCATGTAGAGCGGGTACGGCACGGACAGCGGGTCCGGCGCGGAGAGCAGGTCCGGCACGCAGGGCACCCGCCCGCCGGGCCCTGTGGACGACTTCGGGCGCTGTCGGCGGCGTGGGATAGCTTCGAACCGTGAACGCCAACAGCCCCGAAGCCACCCCGGGCCCCGAGCGGACCGCTCCCGACGCGGCCGCCGCCCCCGGCCGCATCATCCTGCTCACCACCAGCCACCGTGTCGCACCCGGTCTGCTCTCCTGGCCCGCCTGGCAGGCCCTCCACGCGGCGGACCGGGTGCTGTGCACGGACGGCACACATCCGCAGCTGCCGTATCTGCGCGAGGCGGGGATCACCGTCGCCGAGGCGTCCCCGACCGCCCAGGAGCTGGTCGACGCCTGCGCCGGGGGACACACGGTGGTCGTGGTGGCGACGGGCGAGGGCGAACCGGCCCTGACGGACGGCCTGGCACGCCTCGCCGGCACCGGCCGTATCGCCATGCCCGAGCTGGAGCTGCTGCCCGCCTCCTACGACCTGCCGGGCGCCCGGCTCCTCGATCTCGTCCAGGTCATGGACCGCATCCGCGCCGAGTGCCCCTGGTCCTCCCAGCAGACCCACAAGGGCCTGGCCAAATACGGCATCGAGGAGGCGTACGAACTCGTCGAGGCGATCGAGGAAGGCGACCGCGACGAACTGCGCGAGGAGCTCGGCGACGTCCTCCTCCAGGTCGTGTTCCACGCCCGCATCGCCGAGGAAGCCCGCCCGGAGGAAGGGGAGACCCCCTTCTCCATCGACGACGTGGCCGGCGGCATCGTCGCCAAGCTGATCCACCGCCATCCCCATGTCTTCGGCGACGCGACCGCCACCACCCCGGAGGAGGTCAAGGAACACTGGCTGCGCACCAAGGCGGTCGAGAAGCAGCGCACCTCGATCACCGAGGGCATCCCCCTCGGCCAGCCCGGCCTGGCCCTCGCCGCCAAGCTGGCCTCCCGCGCCCGCACAGCGGACCTGGACATACCGCTGCCACCCGTCGAGGGCATCGGCTACGACCTCCTGGCCCTGGCCGTGCGCGCCGAGTCGGAGGGCGTCGACCCGGAGGCGGCCCTGCGAGCCGCGGCCCGCGCGTACCGGGACGCGATCAGGGAGGCCGAGGGCTGAGCGGCCTGGGGCAGGCGAGCTCCCCGGTGCCGGATACGGTCGAGGCGTGACCGACCAGCCCCAGCCCAGCACCCCCGCGGCCGCTCCCGACCTCTTCACCTGGGAGTTCGCGAGCGACCCCTACCCCGCCTACGCCTGGCTCCGCGAGCACAGCCCCGTTCACAAGACGCGGCTCCCCAGCGGTGTGGAGGCCTGGCTGGTCACGCGGTACGCCGACGCCAAGCAGACGCTCGCCGACAGCCGGCTCTCGAAGAACCCCGCGCATCACGACGAACCGGCGCACGCCAAGGGCAAGACCGGGATCCCCGGGGAGCGCAAGGCCGAGTTGATGACGCATCTGCTCAACATCGACCCGCCGGACCACACCCGGCTGCGGCGGCTCGTGTCCAAGGCCTTCACGCCCCGCCGGGTCGCCGAGTTCACGCCACGGGTCCAGGAGCTCACCGACACCCTCATCGACGGGTTCGCGCGCAAGGGATCCGCCGACCTGATCCACGAGTTCGCCTTCCCGCTCCCCATCTACGCCATCTGCGACCTGCTCGGTGTCCCGCGCGAGGACCAGGACGACTTCCGCGACTGGGCGGGCATGATGATCCGTCACCAGGGCGGGCCCAGGGGCGGGGTCGCGCGGTCGGTGAAGAAGATGCGCGGCTACCTCGCCGACCTCATCCACCGCAAGCGGGAGGCGCTGCCCGCCGAACCCGCCGCCGGCGAGGACCTCATCTCCGGTCTCATCCGCGCCTCCGACCACGGTGAGCACCTCACCGAGAACGAGGCGGCGGCCATGGCCTTCATCCTGCTGTTCGCCGGTTTCGAGACAACCGTGAACCTCATCGGCAACGGCACCTACGCCCTGCTCACCCACCCCGAGCAGCGCGCACGGCTCCAGGCCTCACTCGCCGCGGGGGAGACCGGCCTCCTGGAGACCGGCGTCGAGGAACTCCTCCGCTACGACGGCCCCGTCGAACTCGCCACCTGGCGCTTCGCCACGCAGCCCCTCACCCTCGGCGGGCAGCACATCGAGGCCGGCGACCCCGTCCTCGTCGTCCTGGCCGCCGCGGACCGGGACCCGGAACGGTTCGCCGATCCGGACGTGCTGGACCTCGCCCGCCGCGACAACCAGCACCTCGGGTACGGCCACGGCATCCACTACTGCCTCGGTGCCCCGCTCGCCCGCCTGGAGGGCCAGACCGCGCTCGCCACCCTCCTCACCCGTCTCCCGGACCTCCGGCTCGCGGCGGATCCGGCCGAGCTGAGATGGCGCGGCGGCCTCATCATGCGCGGGCTGCGCACGCTGCCGGTGGAGTTCTCACCGACGGGAGGTGACGAAACATCAGGACTGTGATCTTCACGTGATCTGCGCGGCATTAACTTGTGACAAGTGATCGTCTGCCGATACGTTCACCCATCAACGCGGCCCGGGATTCCGGACGCGTCGGTCACTGATGCCTCGTGAAAGGTCTCCGTATGCTCTCCGGGAACGGTCGGCACCGTCGCCCTCGCCAGGCTCCGGCTCTCCTCGTCGCGGCCGGAGTGACCGGCTCCGCCATCGCGATCCCGCTCCTCGGGGCCTCCGGTGCCAGTGCGGCCGACGGCACGACCTGGGACCGGGTCGCGGACTGCGAGACCGGCGGCGCCTGGAGCCAGAACAGCGGCAACGGCTACTACGGCGGCCTGCAACTGTCCCAGGAGGACTGGGAGAACCACGGCGGCCTCGACTACGCCGCGAGCGCCGACCTGGCCAGCCGCTCCCAGCAGATAGCCGTGGCGGAGAGAATCCTCGCCGACCAGGGGGTCGGCGCGTGGCGCACCTGCGGACTGCTCTCCGGGCTCCAGCAGGACAAGGGGTCGGATTCGTCCGACTCGTCTGAATCATCCGGGTCTGAGGACTCGCCCGGTCTGCTCGACTCGCTGGGTTCGTCTCCTTCCGCGAGTCCTTCCTCGTCTTCGTCGTCGCCTGACACGTCGTCATCGTCGGATGACGAAACCGCCAAGCCGGGCAAGTCGTCCGCATCCTCCGACTCGTCGCAGGACCGGCAGTCCGACGGTTCTCCGTCGGCCACCCCCGAGAGCGGCCGGTCCGGCAACTCGCAGCAGAGCGACGACTCCTCGGCGCCGACAGACGCCGGCTCCGGCCGCCATCGCGGTCCCAGTGCCGACGAGACCGGCACGCCCGAGAGCGGCCGTGCGGACGAGTCCACGGGCCGTCACTCCTCGCGCGGTGACGAGGCCTCCGCTGACGCGTCCGAAGGTGCCTACATCGTGGGCGTCGGCGACAGCCTCTGGTCCATCGCCGACGCCCTTCGGGTCAGCGGCGGATGGCACGCGCTCTACGACGGCAACGAGAAGGCCGTCGGTACCGACCCGAACCTCATCCACCCCGGTCAGAAGCTCACGGTGGAGGGCGAAGGGGACGAGGAGTAGCTGTTCGGGCAGTGCGGAAACGTTGGCGGAAGTCGCCCCCAAACCGCACGAGTTCGCGTCATGATTCGCGGAGAATGTCCCGTTTGAGGCCCGTGAGAGATAGATCTCAGAAGCCCTGATCGTCTTTGAAATTCCGCGGATCGCGTGTCTACGGTCGTGACCGCTCGTCACCACGAGCCCCGGCTGCCGCAACGCCGAATCCTGCCAGCGGCCGTACGGGAACAGTCGTCGCGTCAAGCGCCGTAGGCAGGAGCGGGGGACCCAAGGTAGGTGCCCGACCGGCCAGTTGTGCCGGAAGGGCTTGGGGTGAAGCCGTGTCCCGGGAGGGACGCGGCCGGGCAACTCAACCGGCCCGAACCCGACAGCTCACCTCGCAGGCGTCGGTGAGGGGATCTCTCCATGCTGTTTTCCGGCAAGGGCACGCACCGCCGTCCGTCCAAGGCCTCTCGGGTCATCGCCATCGCCGGTGTCACCGGTGCCGCCGTCGCCGCCCCGCTGATGGCGGCCGGCAACGCCTCCGCCGCCACCGCCTCCGAGTGGGACACCGTCGCCCAGTGCGAGTCCGGCGGCAACTGGTCCATCAACACCGGCAACGGCTACTACGGCGGTCTGCAGTTCTCCGCCTCCACCTGGTCCGGTTACGGCGGCACCAAGTACGCCTCCACCGCCGACCAGGCCACCAAGGAGCAGCAGATCGAGATCGCCGAGAAGGTCCTGGCGAGCCAGGGCAAGGGCGCCTGGCCGGTCTGCGGCAAGGGCCTGTCGAGCGCCGGCTACACCGGCGGCGGCTCCTCGAGCGACTCCGGCAGCTCCTCCGAGCAGAGCACCGAGTCCCGCGAGACCCAGCAGCCGGCCTCCCGCTCCGACGAGCGTCCGGCGGCCAAGAAGACCGTCACCACCCCGACCGGCAAGAAGGTCGAGAAGGGCGACGGCGAGTACAAGGTCGTCAAGGGTGACACCCTCAGCTCGATCGCCGAGGACAAGAAGGTCAAGGGCGGCTGGGAGAAGCTCTACCAGCTGAACAAGGACATCATCGACGATGCCAACCTCATCTACACGGGCCAGCAGCTGCACCTGAAGTAAGCAGCGGCCCACCCGGACCCGCCCAGGGTCCACGGTCTCCCCGCCCCGGTGCGTCATCCCCCGTACGCACCGGGGCGGGGTTTTTTCGGCAACGGGCTTTGTTCCGTTCGGAAACAATTTACTCTCGGTTCTGTCCATGGGGTGGGCGACCCGGTGGCCGATCGCCCGGAGCCGGTTAGGCTCATGTCGCGAGCCACCGGGCCCGCACCTCGCCGGGTCCACGCGACCCGCGTCACCGCGTCACACCAAGAAGGAGATGCTCGTGCCGTCCATCGACGTCGTCGTAGCCCGGGAAATCCTGGACTCCCGAGGCAACCCCACGGTCGAGGTCGAGGTCGGCCTCGACGACGGCAGCACCGGTCGTGCCGCCGTCCCGTCCGGCGCCTCCACGGGCGCCTTCGAGGCCATCGAGCTCCGCGACGGCGACTCGAACCGCTACCTCGGCAAGGGTGTGGAGAAGGCCGTGCTCGCGGTCATCGAGCAGATCGGCCCGGAGCTGGTCGGCTACGACGCCACCGAGCAGCGTCTGATCGACCAGGCCATGTTCGACCTGGACGCCACCGACAACAAGGGCTCCCTCGGCGCCAACGCCATCCTCGGCGTCTCCCTCGCCGTCGCCCACGCCGCCTCCGAGGCCAGCGACCTGCCGCTGTTCCGCTACCTGGGCGGCCCCAACGCGCACCTGCTGCCGGTGCCGATGATGAACATCCTGAACGGCGGCTCGCACGCCGACTCCAACGTGGACATCCAGGAGTTCATGATCGCCCCGATCGGCGCGGAGTCCTTCTCCGAGGCCCTGCGCTGGGGCGCCGAGGTCTACCACACGCTGAAGAAGGTCCTGAAGAGCAAGGGCCTGGCCACCGGCCTCGGCGACGAGGGCGGCTTCGCCCCGAACCTCGGCTCCAACCGCGAGGCCCTCGACCTCATCCTCGAGGCCGTCAAGGAAGCCGGCTACACCCCCGGCGAGCAGATCGCCCTGGCGCTCGACGTCGCCGCCTCCGAGTTCTACAAGGACGGCGTCTACACCTTCGAGGGCAAGCAGCGCTCGGCCGCCGAGATGACCGAGTACTACGCGGAGCTCGTCGACGCGTACCCGCTCGTCTCCATCGAGGACCCGCTGTTCGAGGACGACTGGGAGGGCTGGAAGACCATCACCGCCAAGCTCGGTGACAAGGTCCAGCTCGTCGGCGACGACCTGTTCGTCACCAACCCCGAGCGCCTGGCCCGCGGCATCGACGAGGGCGCCGCCAACGCGCTCCTGGTCAAGGTCAACCAGATCGGCTCGCTGACCGAGACCCTGGACGCCGTCGAGCTGGCCCAGCGCAACGGCTTCAAGTGCATGATGTCGCACCGCTCCGGTGAGACCGAGGACGTCACCATCGCCGACCTGGCCGTCGCCACCAACTGCGGCCAGATCAAGACCGGCGCCCCGGCCCGCTCCGAGCGCGTCGCCAAGTACAACCAGCTGCTGCGCATCGAGGAGATCCTCGACGACGCCGCGGTCTACGCCGGCCGCAGCGCCTTCCCGCGCTTCAAGGGCTGATCAGCAAAAGCCCCGGCCCGTCGAGGCTTGCGCCAGTCGTACGTACGTCCCCGTACTCGGTCCCGTACCGTGTCCGGGGACGTACGCGCGTATGACGTGGAGCGGGAGGCGGACAGATGGCCGTGAAGGACCGGGACCGGTTCTCCACCGCGACCAGGATCCGGCTGCTCGGTGAGCAGACCGCGGCCCGGGTCTACCGCTCCCAGACCAAGCGCCAGGCCCGCCGCTCGCGGCTGACCGGCCGGGCCGCGCTGCTCGCCCTGGTGATGTGCTCGCTGATCGTGGCCCTGGCCTACCCGATGCGGGAGTACGTCTCGCAGCGCGCCGAGATCGAGGACCTCCAGCGCGAACAGCAGCAGGCCCGAGAGCGCGTCGAACGGCTGCGCGACCTGAAGGCGCGCTGGCAGGACGACGCGTACGCCGAGCAGCAGATCCGGCAGCGGTTGCACTACGTCATGCCGGGGGAGACGGGCTTCATCGTCGTCGACCCGCGCGCGGCGAAGCAGTCGCGCACCGACCTGGGGGCGGCCGACCGCCCCTGGTACTCGAACGTCTGGGACGGGGTCGACAAGGCCGACGCCTCCGGCCAGTGACCCGAGCCCCAGTCAGTGACCTGAACCCAGAGAAAGACAGCCTGAAGACAGTCATGGAAACGCCCCCGCCGACCACCCCGCGCACCGAGCCCAGCGACGCCGACGTCGAGGCCTTCAAGCAGCAGCTCGGTCGGCCCCCGCGCGGTCTGCGCGCGATCGCGCACCGCTGCCCGTGCGGACAGCCGGACGTCGTCGAGACGGCCCCGCGGCTGCCGGACGGCACGCCGTTCCCCACGCTGTACTACCTGACGTGCCCCAAGGCGAACTCGGCCATCGGCACGCTGGAGGCCAACGGCGTGATGAAGGAGATGACCGAGCGGCTGGACTCGGACCCGGAGCTGGCGGCGGCGTACCGCGCCGCGCACGAGGACTACATCCGGCGGCGCGACGAGATCGAGGAGCTGAAGAACTTCCCGAGCGCGGGCGGCATGCCGGACCGGGTGAAGTGCCTGCACGTCCTCGTGGCCCACTCCCTGGCCGCGGGGCCGGGCGTGAACCCGCTCGGGGACGAGGCGATCGCGATGCTGCCCGAGTGGTGGCGCAAGGGCCCGTGCGTGACGGCCGTCGAGGAGGACGCCCAGTGACCCGTGTCGCCGCCGTGGACTGCGGTACGAACTCCATCCGGCTCCTGGTCGCCGACGCGGACCCTGCCACCGGTGAGCTCGTCGACCTGGACCGCCGCATGACGATCGTGCGGCTCGGGCAGGGTGTCGACCGCACCGGCCGGCTCGCCCCCGAGGCGCTGCAGCGGACCTTCGCGGCGTGCCGCGAGTACGCCGGGATCATCAAGGAGCACGGGGCGGAGCGGCTGCGGTTCGTGGCGACGTCCGCCTCCCGGGACGCCGAGAACCGGGACGAGTTCGTGCGCGGTGTGCTGGACATCCTGGGCGTCGAGCCCGAGGTGATCACCGGGGACCAGGAGGCCGAGTTCTCCTTCACCGGCGCCACCAAGGAACTCGCCGGCGGCGACCACCTCCCGAAGCCCTACCTGGTGGTGGACATCGGCGGCGGCTCGACCGAGTTCGTCGTGGGCGACGACCGCGTCCGGGCGGCCCGCTCGGTGGACATCGGCTGCGTCCGCATGACCGAGCGGCACCTGGCCCGGGACGGGGTGGTGAGCGACCCGCCGTCCGAGGAGCAGATCGCGGCGATGCGGGCCGACACCGAGGCCGCGCTCGACCTCGCCGAGCAGACCGTTCCGCTGCGCGAGGCGCGCACGCTGGTCGGCCTGGCCGGCTCCGTGACGACCGTGTCGGCGATCGCGCAGGAGATGCCCGAGTACGACTCCGAGGCCATCCACCACTCCCGCGTCTCCCACGACCGGGTCCGCGAGATCACCGAGTGGCTGCTTCGCTCCACCCACGCCGAGCGCGCGGCCGTGCCCTCCATGCACCCGGGCCGGGTCGACGTGATCGGGGCGGGCGCCCTGGTACTCCTGTCGATCATGGAGCGGATCGGAGTGCAGGAGGTCGTCGTGAGCGAGCACGACATCCTCGACGGCATCGCGTGGTCGGTCGCCTAGCCCGCTTCTGAGCAGGCATGGATCACGAATGAGCGCGTCCGGGAGGCTCGGACGAACCCCCGGCGACAGCCCGTCGGAAAAGTTCGTGAAGTTCTTCACAAGGAATTCGGCCCTCCCGGGCGATGAGAGGGGTCCCGTTGACCCGTCCGGGGGCTGAACAGGCCCTTGAACATGTTCAGAAGCATGGTATGGAGGTGTCCGGGAAGGCGCTCGGAGCGGCGCTCGAGGAGGGCCTCACGGAGGCCCTTCGGACACAGAGAGGCAGCTCACGCGGCATTGACAACGCTCCGGGGTGCACAAAGGAGCCCGGTTGTCACCATGACGTGGATCACGCGAGCCGCGGAGGATAGCACACACCCCACCCGAGCTTGTGAAGGGGCGCACGAGCCACCCCCCTGAGACGGGTGGATACTCGATGGCATGAGCACCACGGAGCGTCCCAGGATCCTCGTAGTAGGCGGTGGGTACGTAGGCCTGTACGCAGCTCGGCGCATCCAGAAGAAGATGCGCTACGGCGAGGCGACCGTCACGGTCGTCGACCCCCGGTCGTACATGACCTACCAGCCCTTCCTCCCCGAAGCCGCCGCCGGCAACATCTCCCCGCGCCACGTCGTCGTCCCGCTGCGACGCGTGCTGCCCAAGGCGGAGGTTCTCACCGGCCGGGTCACCACCATCGACCAGGACCGCAAGGTCGCCACGGTCTCCCCGCTGGTCGGCGAGGCCTACGAGCTGCCCTTCGACTACCTGGTGATCGCGCTCGGCGCGGTCTCCCGCACCTTCCCGATCCCCGGCCTCGCCGAGCAGGGCATCGGCATGAAGGGCGTCGAGGAGGCCATCGGCCTGCGCAACCACGTCCTCGAGCAGCTCGACAAGGCCGACTCCACCACCGACGAGGAGATCCGCCGCAAGGCGCTCACCTTCGTCTTCGTGGGCGGCGGTTTCGCCGGTGCGGAGACCATCGGCGAGGTCGAGGACATGGCCCGGGACGCCTCGAAGTACTACAAGAACGTGTCCCGCGAGGACATGCGCTTCATCCTCGTCGACGCCGCCGACAAGATCCTCCCCGAGGTCGGCCCCAAGCTCGGCAAGTACGGCAAGGAGCACCTCGAGGGCCGCGGCGTCGAGGTCTACCTGTCCACCTCCATGGACTCCTGCGTCGACGGCCACGTGGTGCTGAAGAACGGCCTCGAGGTCGACTCCAGCACCATCGTCTGGACCGCCGGCGTCAAGCCCAACCCGGCCCTGGCCCGCTACGGCCTGCCCCTCGGCCCCCGCGGTCACGTCGACTGCGAGCCGACCCTCCAGGTCAAGGGCACCGACTACATCTGGGCCGCCGGCGACAACGCCCAGGTCCCCGACCTCGTCGGCCGCAAGGCGGGCAACGAGAACGCCTGGTGCCCGCCGAACGCCCAGCACGCGCTGCGCCAGGCCCGGGTCCTCGGCGACAACGTGGTGTCCGGCATGCGGGGCTTCCCGCAGAAGGACTACTCGCACGCCAACAAGGGCGCGGTGGCCGGTCTCGGCCTCCACAAGGGCGTCGCGATGATCGTCATGGGCAAGATGAAGATCAAGCTCAAGGGCCGTCTCGCCTGGTACATGCACCGTGGCTACCACGGTCTGGCGATGCCGACCTGGAACCGCAAGATCCGCGTCTTCGCCGACTGGACCCTCGGCATGTTCCTCAAGCGCGAGGTCGTCTCGCTCGGCGCCATCGAGACGCCGCGCGAGGAGTTCTACGAGGCCGCCAAGCCGGCCCCGGTCGCCGCCGCGCCGAAGGAGAAGACCGAGGAGAAGGCCAAGGCCTCCTGACCTCCGGTCGGTCATCTGCCTGACGAAGGGCCTCCCGCCATCCGTGGTGCGGGAGGCCCTTCGGCGTGCCGGGGTCCTCCGGCGTGCCGGGGTCCTTCGGCGTGTCAGGGAGCCGCGTCCGGGCGGGCGAAGCGGCGGTTTTGCCCAGAGATGACGCGTGCCGGGGACTGCGCCGAAGCCCCGCAGGTGTTTACGTGGTGTCGGACATTCCGGGATTCCCCGTCACGGAGGTGTACACCATGGCAGACGCCGCGACGCGGCTGCAGGGCCTCTTCACACAGTTGCTGGGAGCACCGCTCCCGGTGCGTATCCGCGCCTGGGACGGTTCGCAGGCCGGCCCGCCGGGCGCGCCGATGCTGGTCGTACGCAACCGCCGCGCGCTGCGCCGACTGTTGTGGAAGCCGGGCGAACTGGGGATGGCCCGCGCCTGGGTGGCGGGGGACCTCGACATCGAGGGCGACCTCTACGCGACCCTCGATGTGCTGTCCGGTCTCATCTGGGAGCGCGGCGAGGACGCCCGCACCCTCGCCCAGGCCCTGCGCGATCCCGAGGTCCGCGCCGCCGTCCGCGGACTGGTCAAGCTCGCCGGCCCCCCGCTGCCGCCCGCCCCGCCCCGCGAGGAGGCCCGCAGCCCCCGCCGCCACCTGCACACCAAGCGCACCGACAGACGCGCCATCAGCCACCACTACGACGTCGGCAACGACTTCTACGAGATCGTCCTCGGCCCGTCCATGGTGTACTCCTGCGCCTACTGGCCCACCCCGGACAGCACCCTCGAACAGGCCCAGCGGGACAAGCTCGAACTCGTCTGCCGCAAGCTCGGCCTGGGCCCCGGCCGGCGGCTGCTCGACGTCGGCTGCGGCTGGGGCTCCATGGCCATCCACGCCGCCCGCGAGCACGGCGTGAGCGTCGTCGGCGTCACGCTCTCCCAGGAGCAGGCCGCCTACGCCCGCAAGCGCGTCGCCGACGAGGGCCTCACCGACAAGGTCGAGATCCGCGTCCAGGACTACCGCGACGTCCGCGACGGGCCCTACGACGCGATCTCCTCCATCGGCATGGCCGAACACGTGGGCGGCGAGCGGTACCTGGAGTACGCCGCCGACCTGTACAACCTGCTCAAGCCCGGCGGGCGGCTCCTGAACCACCAGATCGCCCGCCGCCCGCAGCGGGACGAGACGACGTACAGCGTCGACGCCTTCATCGACTCCTACGTCTTCCCCGACGGCGAACTCCAGCCGATCGGCAGCACCGTGGACCGGCTGGATCGCGCCGGGTTCGAGGTGCGTGACGTCGAGGCGATCCGCGAGCACTACGCCCTCACCCTGCGCCAGTGGGTCGCCCGCCTGGAAGCCGACTGGCAGCGTGCCGTCCAGCTGGCCGGCCCCGGCCGGGCCCGCGTCTGGCGCCTGTACATGGCGGCCTCCGCCCTGGCCTTCGAACGCAACCGCATCGGCGTCAACCAGGTCCTGGCCGTGCGCACCGCCGAGTCCGGGGCGTCGGACCTGCCGTTGCGCGCCCGCACCTGGAACTGAGAACGGCGAAGGGCCCCTTTCCCGCAGGGGAAAGGGGCCCTTCGCGCGTCCGCTACTCGGCCTTGATGGCCTCCAGCATGTTCAGCCGTGCCGCCCGCCGGGCCGGCCACAGCGCCGCGAGGACACCCACCGTCGCGGCCAGCAGCAGGAAGACGCCCATCCGCGCCCACGGCAGGACCAGCTCGTACGTCGCCATCCTCGAGGCCAGCAGCTCACCGGCCGCCCAGCCGAAGAAGACGCCCAGGCCGATGCCCAGCACCGCGCCGAACAGGGAGATCACCAGGGACTCCATGCGGACCATCCGCTTGATGCCCTTGCGGTCCAGGCCGATCGCGCGGAGCATGCCGATCTCCTGGGAGCGCTCGAAGACCGACATGGCCAGGGTGTTGATGACGCCCAGGACCGCCACGATCACCGCCATCGCGAGCAGGCCGTAGACCATGTTCAGCATCAGCGTGAACATCTGCGCGATCTCGTTGGAGATGTCGTCCTTGGACTGGACCTTGATCGCCGGGTTGGTGCCGAGGGCCTTCTCCAGCTTGTCCTGCACCGCGCCGGACGTGCCGTCGGCGGTCTTCACCATGACCTTCATGTTGTACGGGTCCGACTCGTGCGGGGCGAGGGTCTTCTCATCGAGCAGGATGCCGCGCAGGAAGTCGTTGCTCTCGTACGTCCCGGCGACCGTGAGCTTCTGCTTCTTGCCGTCGCCGTAGGAGACGGTGAAGGCGGAACCGGCCTTCCAGCCGTAGGACTTGGCCGTCTCGCTGTCCACGACGACGTTGCTGCCGCCGATCCTGAAGGTGCCCTCGTCGACCTTCGGGCCGACCAGGTCGCCGATCGCGGCGCCGTTGACGCCGGTCAGGTACTCGCTCTGGCCGTCGATCCGGGATTCGGCGTTGAGCATCGGGCTGGTGGCGGTGACGTCACCGGCCTGCTTCAGCTTCTTCTCGACGTCCGGCGACAGCGGGTTGCCGTTCGCCATGGACACCACGTAGTCGGCCTTGATCGACGCCGACGCCATCTTCTCGATGGCCTGCTGCAGGCTGCCCGCCATCACCGTCATGCCGGTGATCAGGGTCAGGCCGATCATCAGCGCGGAGGCGGTGGCGGCCGTGCGGCGCGGGTTGCGCACCGAGTTCTGCCGGGCCAGCTTGCCGGAGATGCCGAAGGCGCGCAGCACCGGCGCGGCGGCGGCGATCAGCGGGCGGGACAGCAGCGGGGTCAGGATGAACACGCCGATGATCAGCAGCACCGCGCCGAAGCCCATCGGCATCTGGCCGTCCGAACCGTCCATGGTCGTGGCCACGAGGACCACCGCGACACCCGCGGCCGAGACCAGGGCGCCCAGCGTGTTGCGCAGCACCAGCGACTTGGTCGTGGCCTTGGCGTGCACGCTGCTCATGGCCGCCACCGGCGGGATCTTCGCGGCCCGGCGGCCCGGCAGCCAGGCCGCCAGCATGGTCACCAGGATGCCGACCGCCAGCGCGGCGACGATCGTGCCGGGCGTGATGACCAGCGGCCCGTCGGGCACGGTCGCGTCGAACGTGCCCATGAGGGAGCGCAGTCCGGCCCCGATGCCGATGCCCGCGATCAGCCCGGTCACGGCGGCGACCGCGCCGACCACGAACGCCTCGATGAGCACCGAGCGCGTCACCTGCCGGCGCGAGGCGCCGACCGCCCGCATCAGTGCCAGCTCCTTGGTGCGCTGGGCGACCAGCATGGTGAAGGTGTTGGCGATGATGAACGTGCCGACGAACAGGGCGATGCCGGCGAAGACCAGCAGGGCCGTCTGCATGCCGCTCATCGACCGGGAGATCGCTTCCGCCTGGTCGTCGGCGAGCTGCTTGCCGGTGGTGGTCGAGACGGTGCCCTTCGGCAGCGCCTTGTCCAGCTCGGCCTTCAGCGCGGCCTGCGTGACGCCCGGCTTCGCCTTGACGTCGATCTGGTCGTACACGCCCGGCTTGCCCAGCAGCTTCTGGGCGGTGGCCGTGTCGAACAGGGTGAGGCTGCCGCCGGCCGCGACGTTGCCGTCGTCGGTGGTGAAGATGCCGGTGATCTTCGGGGTCAGGACCGGCCCGTCGACGGACATCCGCACGGTGTCGCCGACCTTGTAGCCGGCGCGCTTCGCCGTCTCGGAGTCGATGAGGATCTCGCCTCGGCCCTTGGGGGCGTGTCCGCTGACCAGCGGGTAACGGGGGTCCTTGGTGCCCCAGTAGTTGCCGCCCTGCGACTGGAACCCCTCGCCGATCAGCTTGCCGTCCTTGTCGGCGATGGCGGTGAAGTTCTGCACGACCCCGATGGCGGACGCGGCCCCGGGCACCCGCTCGCTCTTGTCGAGCACGGCCTGGTTCAGCTCGTGGAGTTTGCCTACCCGGTCGCCCTCGGCATCCTCGTAGTCCGCCGTCATGGCGACGTCGACCTGGTCGAAGCCCTTCGCGGAACTCTTCTGGAAGGCGTCGGAGATGGTGTTGGTGAAGACCAGGGTCCCCGACACGAAGGCCACGCCGAGCATCACGGCGAGCACGGTCATCAGGAGCCGGGCCTTGTGCGCGAGCACGTTGCGCAAGGCGGTTCGGAACATGGGTTTTCTCAGTCCAGTCGGTTCGGGCCGGTGCGTCGGTGAGGGGGCGTCAGCTCGTGCGGCCCTTGGCGTCGAACGCCTTCATGCGGTCGAGCACGGAGTCGGCCGTCGGCCCGTACACCTCGTCGACGATCCGGCCGTCCGCGAGGAAGATCACCCGGTCCGCGTAGGCGGCGGCGACCGGGTCGTGCGTCACCATCACCACTGTCTGGCCCAGCTCACGCACGGAGTTGCGCAGGAAGCCCAGCACCTCGGCACCGGAGCGCGAGTCGAGGTTTCCGGTGGGCTCGTCACCGAAGATGATCTCGGGCCGGGAGGCCAGCGCCCGGGCCACGGCGACGCGCTGCTGCTGACCGCCGGACAGCTGGGACGGCCGGTGGCCGAGCCGGTCCGCCAGGCCGACCATCGCGATGACGGAGTCGAGCCACTTCCGGTCCGGCTTGCGGCCCGCGATGTCCATCGGAAGGGTGATGTTCTCCAGGGCGGTCAGGGTCGGCAGCAGGTTGAACGCCTGGAAGATGAAGCCGATCTTGTCCCGGCGCAGCTTGGTCAGCTGCTTGTCCTTCAGCGAGCCGAGCTCGGTGTCGCCGATGCGCACCGACCCGGAGGAGAAGGAGTCGAGACCGGCCACGCAGTGCATCAGAGTGGACTTGCCGGAGCCGGAGGGGCCCATGATCGCGGTGAACTCTGCCTGCCGGAAGTCGACGGAGACGCGGTCCAGGGCGACCACCTGGGTCTCACCCTGTCCATAGATCTTCGACAGATCCGTGGCGCGCGCGGCCGCGGTGGTGGCCCGGTCGGTGAGGGAAGCGGTGGTCACGGGATGGCTCTCCTGTCGGACGGCTGAGTTCGGGGAAGGACGTGTTCCATCGTCCGGGTCCCACGGCGCCGTGTAGTCACCCGTTGTTCTGGTTCCGAAGGCCGACTGCAGTCTGACCGCGCGGGGCGTTGTCATACCTGGGGATGACGAACACCCCTCAGGGGCCCCGGTGTCGGGCACCGATGCGCCCGGGGTGTCGAGAACAGGTGGAGTGCCCTCGTTCAGACGGTGAAATTCCGTCATTCCGCATACGCGGCCGACCGCCGCACGCAAGGCTATTGGCAAGTGCGGATGGCGTGTTCCGTGTGCTGATGCACCCTCAGACGTCAATAAAATAAGACAACATCGGTCCACGCTTCCGCTGTTCGGGGGACCCGTCCGGATAGTCTCGGAACCTCGATGCGGAGCCCACGGCCTGCCCGGATGGTGGAATGCAGACACGGCGAGCTTAAACCTCGCTGCCCCTTCGCGGGCGTGCCGGTTCGAGTCCGGCTCCGGGCACCTTCCGATCCCTGCGTGGTCCATTGAAGAGTTCACGGCGTGCCCGTTGACAGCGGGCGCGTGCCGTCGGAGACTCACATGCACATGGTGAAAGAAATTTCACCTGACGAACATGGATGAGAAGAGGTCGTCCGATGCGCACCACCGTCGGCATCATCGGAGCGGGCCCTGCCGGCCTCCTCCTCGCCCGGCTGCTCCACAACGCCGGCATCGACTCGGTCGTCCTGGAGAGCCGCGACCGCGCCTACGTCGAACGGCGGCAGCGCGCCGGGATCCTGGAGCAGGGCACGGCGGACGTGCTGCGCGCGGCCGGCGCCGGGGAGCGCATGGACCGAGGGGGGCTGCGGCACGACGGCATCGAGCTGCGCTTCGACCGCAGGCGCCACCGCGTCGACTTCCCCGCCCTCACCGGCGGCCGGTCGGTGATGGTCTACGCCCAGACCGAGGTCTGCAAGGACCTCATCGCCCTCCAGCTCCGGGAGGGCGGACCCCTGCTCTTCGAGGCGGAGGCGCTGGCCGTGGAGGACGCGGGCACCGACGCCCCGCGGATCCGCTTCCGGCACGAGGGCCGCGAGGACGTCCTGGAGTGCGCCTACGTCGTCGGCTGCGACGGATTCTGGGGCGTCGCCCGCAAGGCGATCCCCGCCGAGCTGACCCAGGTCTTCGAACGGACGTACCCCTTCGGCTGGCTCGGCATCCTCGCCGACGTGCCGCCCTCGCACGACGAGCTCGTCTACGCCCGCCACGACCGCGGCTTCGCCCTGCTCTCCATGCGCTCGCCGGCCGTCTCCCGCCTCTACCTCCAGGTGCCCGACGGCACCGACGCCGACAAGTGGAGCGACGAGGAGATCTGGGACGAGCTGGAGCGCCGCTTCGAGACCGCCGACGACTGGCGCCTCGAACGCGGCCCGATCACCCAGAAGTCGGTCACGCCCATGCGCTCCTACGTCCACGAGCCCATGCGCCACGGCCGCCTCTTCCTCGCCGGCGACGCCGCGCACATCGTGCCGCCGACCGGCGCGAAGGGGTTGAACCTCGCCGTCGGCGACGTCGTGACCTTCGCCCGGGCCCTGACCCACCAGCAGGAGACCGGATCACCACAGCTGCTCGACGCCTACTCCGCGACCTGCCTGCGCCGGGTCTGGCAGGCCGAGCGGTTCTCCTACGACATGACGACCCTGCTGCACCGCGCCCCCGACGCCACGCCCTTCGAGGACCGGCTCCAGCTCGCCCGGCTGGAGCGGATCGCCTCCTCCCGCGCCGCCGAGACGGACCTGGCGGAGGCGTACACGGGCTTCCCCTTCGGACCAGCCGGTGAATGACCCCCTCCGGTGAGGGGAATCACGAAGCCACGTAGCGTGTTGCGCAGCACGACGAGGGAAAGATCCTCCCCAAGCAGTAGGGTCATTCCTTTGCCTACCTATTACTCTTGAGCCAAGGCCACGCCTGGTGGCCATGGAGGAGTGAAATGAGGAGCAGAAACCCGGTCTTCTCGCGACGGGGGTTCAGCCGCGACAACGGCTACGCGGGCTTCAACACCGCGCCGCAGGCCGGGGGCCCCGCTGTCGCCACCCAGGGCAACCCGTACGCGCAGCCGACGGGCGACCAGTACGCCCAGAACCCGTACGCCCAGAACCCTTACGCCCAGCAGGACCTGCAGTACGGCGCGCCGCCGCAGGCCCCGGCCACCACCGGCCGGATGACCATCGACGACGTCGTCCTGCGCACGGCGAGCACGCTCGGCGTGCTCATCCTCACCGCGGCGCTCTCCTGGGCCCTGCTGCCGGTCGACGACGCCAACATCAGCCGTAGCTACGGCATCGGTATCGGCGCCGCCCTGATCGGCATGGTCCTGGCGTTCGTGCAGTCCTTCAAGCGCAAGGCCTCGCCCGCGCTGATCCTCACGTACGCCGCGTTCGAGGGTGTCTTCCTCGGCGTCATCTCCAACATCGTCGACAACCGCATCGCCGACGGTGCGGCCATGCAGGCAGTGATCGGCACCATGGCGGTCTTCGCCAGTGTGCTGATCGCCTACAAGGCCGGCTGGATCCGCGTCAACCGCCGTTTCTACGGCTTCGTGATGGCGGCCGCGCTCGGCTTCATCCTGCTGATGACCGTGAACCTGCTGTTCGCGGTGTTCGGCGGCGGTGACGGCCTCGGCTTCCGCAGCGGTGCCCTCGGTGTGATCTTCGGCGTCATCGGCGTCATCCTCGGCGCGTGCTTCCTCGCCCTGGACTTCAAGCAGGTCGAGGACGGCGTCGCCTACGGCGCCCCGCGCGAGGAGGCCTGGCTCGCGGCCTTCGGCCTCACGCTGACGCTGGTGTGGATCTACCTGGAGTTCCTGAGGCTCATCTCGATCCTCAACAGCAGCGACTAGTCCTCGACGGTCGTAGCGCGAAGGGCCCCGGCTCCGGCCGGGGCCCTTCGTCGTCCAGGGGACGGTGTGCGCGCCTAGAGCAGTTTGCGCGCGGCCCTCCTCAGGTCGTACTCGTGGACGATCGCCTTGGCGTGGCCGTACGCGAGATTGTGTTCGTGCCGGAGCCAGCTGACCTTTTCCTCGAAGCGGAAGAGCGCCGGGCCATCTTCGACGGTGCGCAACCAGTCGGAGATCTCACGACCGGTGCAGTGCGGAATGCGGGCGAGCATGTTGCGATGGGTCTCTTCGGAGAAGACTTGGGACATCGGCGCCTCCGGACGCTGGGATGTAAGCCGGTCCTTCAGGTCACCGTGCCTGAGTGTTCGCCCGTTGGCAACAGTCCCGGTGCGACGCGTACGCTCGCGGCGTGGTTGATACGACGCCTCTGACCCGTGCGGTGGAGCACTTCGCCGATCGATTGAGGGCTGCGCCCCAGAGCCGGTTGCAGCGAGGAGCTGCCGCTGAGGCTCTGGAGCTGGCCAGGGAGTTGGCCCGGAGGGCGCAGGTCCTCGAGGGCGTGGAGCCTCGGGAGATGCCGGATGCGGGGATGTTTGCAGCGGCAGATCAGATCACCGTGGCCGGGCATGATCTGGCGGTGGTGATTCCCGCTGATGCCGACGTCGAGGAAGCGGTGCGGTTGGTTGAGGAGGCGCAGAAGCGGGCGGGGGTTTAGCGCCGTTCGCGGGTGTGGGTGGTCTGTCGCTTGTCGCGCCCGCGCGGCGGAGCCGCATATTGATACAGCCCCGCGCCCCTCAGAGGGACGCGATGACCCGGTCGGCCAGGATGTAGACGTTCTCCTCGCCGCACTCGAACGTCAGGGTGTACGCGCCGGAGACGCCGGAGCCGCCCAGGAGGGTCGGAGTCACGCCGGTGCGCAGCGCGGCGGCGAGGCGCTCCGCGGTCTCGCGGTGGCCCGGGGTCATGCACAGGGTCGTGCCGTCGGCGAAGACGTAGACGTCCAGGGTGCCCAGGGGGCCGGGACGGACGTCCGTCAGCTCGATACGGGACGAGGCCAGCTCCTCCAGGGTGGCGACGGTGCGCTCGTGGTCGTTCACGACCGGCGACTGCGTCGGCACGAAGTCCGGGTGGGAGGGGTGGCGGCGGCGGGCCGCGGCCAGCTCCGGGGACTCACCGGCAGGCTCCTCGGCGTCCGCGGCGGGCTCGGACACCGGCTCCAGACCCGCGAAATCGGCCTGGCGGGGCAGGAACAGATCGGCCTCGGGCAGGCCCAGCAGAGAGGGCGCGTCGGAGGCGTCACGGGCCTCCTGGGCGGCCCAGAACGCCCGCGCCTCGGCGAGCTCCCGCTCCCGCTCCTCGGCGAGTGCCGCCGCCACGGCGGCACGTATCTCATCGGTGTCGGCAGTGGTACGAGCGGCGGGCAGCAGCGCACGGGTGGTGGCGGCGCGGCTCTCGGCCAGCGCCGTGTGCAGGGCCGCGACCTGTCGGCGCAGCTGCAGGACGGTGCGCAGGACGGCGACGCCCACGGCGCCCGTGGCGGCCGTGGTGACCAGCAACGCGATCGGCATGGCGCTCACTGACGTACTCCCGGTTCAAAGTCGACCCCCGACTTCCTACATCAGCTTGAAGGGCGGACTAACCAGCTGTCAGTGCGTAACGTCACGAAACGGACAGGGCTTCGGTGTCGGGGGAGGGGGTGTGGCTGCTGTGACCTGCGGCTCTCCCTGGCGGAGGGAGATAGGTCACATCCTGGGGGAGATTGGATCACAAAACAGCCCAGAACCCTGGAGTTTCCAGGGTTCTGGGCCCAAAGCTCACAGCGGGTGCTATGGCGGCTACGGTGTGCCGCTCAGCTGAGGCGCTCGATGACCATGGCCATGCCCTGGCCGCCGCCGACGCACATCGTCTCCAGACCGAACTGCTTGTCGTGGAACTGGAGGGAGTTGATGAGCGTGGTGGTGATGCGGGCGCCGGTCATGCCGAAGGGGTGGCCGACGGCGATGGCACCGCCGTTGACGTTCAGCTTCTCCAGCGGGATGCCCAGGTCGCGGTAGGAGGGGATCACCTGGGCGGCGAACGCCTCGTTGATCTCGACGAGGTCGATGTCGCCGATGCCCAGCCCGGCGCGGCGCAGGGCCTGCTTGCTGGCCTCCACCGGGCCGAGGCCCATGATCTCGGGCGAGAGGCCGGAGACGCCGGTCGACACGATGCGGGCGAGCGGGGTGAGGCCGAGCTCGCGGGCCTTGGTGTCGGACATGATCACGAGGGCCGCGGCACCGTCGTTCAGCGGGCAGCAGTTGGCGGCCGTGACCATGCCGTCGGGGCGGAAGACCGGCTTGAGGCCCTGCACGCCCTCCAGGGTGACGCCGGCGCGGGGGCCGTCGTCCTTGGAGACGACCGTGCCGTCGGGGAGGGTGACCGGGGTGATCTCCCGCTCCCAGAAGCCGTTCTTGATGGCCTCTTCGGCGAGGTTCTGCGAGCGGACGCCGAACTCGTCCATGTCCTGGCGGGTGACGCCCTTGGCGCGGGCCAGATTCTCGGCGGTCTGGCCCATCGCGATGTACGGGTCGGGCAGTAGGCCGTCCTCGCGCGGGTCGTGCCAGGTCGAGCCCTCGGACTGGGCGGTGGCGACGGTCCGGGCCTCGGCGTCGGCGAAGAGCGGGTTGTGCGTGTCGGGCAGGCCGTCGGAGCTGCCCTTCGCGTAGCGGGAGACCGTCTCCACACCCGCCGAGATGAACACGTCGCCCTCGCCGGCCTTGATGGCGTGCAGGGCCATGCGGGAGGTCTGCAGGGACGAGGAGCAGTACCGGGTGACGGTGCAGCCCGGCAGGTGGTCCATGCCCATCTGCACGGCGACGATCCGGCCGAGGTTGTGGCCCTGCTCGCCGCCGGGCAGGCCGCAGCCGAGCATCAGGTCGTCGATGTCCTTCGGGTCCAGCTCGGGGACCTTGGCCAGGGCGGCCTGGACGATCGTGGCGGTCAGGTCGTCCGGGCGGAGGTCCTTGAGGGAGCCCTTGACGGCGCGGCCGATGGGGGAGCGGGCGGCTGAGACGATCACGGCTTCGGGCATCACGGCTCCATTGACGTACCGGGTGGTCTGGCAGGGCTGACTGGGAAGTTACCCGTACGTATGGGCTGGGTCACTGGTGTCGCGGTGTGACCCTGGCCGCAGTTTCCAAGCGCTTGCTTTTTGGCACTCCTCAGCTCGAAGGGGCCGCGGGGGCCGGTTCCTGCTCGGGGACCCGCCGACGCCGCCGGCGCTTCAGCAGGGCCCACGGGCCGCGCGGCCCGCTCGGCATGGCCGCCGCGACCTCCGTGCCGGCCTCCGAGGCGGCCTCCGCCGCCGCCCGCGCCACCGGCAGGAAGCCCTCGCGGCGGGACGCGTCCGGGCGCTCCTCCTCGGCCGGCCACAGGCCCAGGGAGGCGCACACGGTCGGCAGCACCGCCATCGCCGCCGTCGCGTAGCCCTCGGCGGAGGGGTGGTAGCTGTCCGGGCCGAACAGCTCGCGCGGGTTCTCGGCGAACTCGGGGCCCAGCAGGTCGCCCAGCGACACGGTGCGGCCGCCCTGTTCGACGACTCCGATCGTCTGGGCGGCCGCCAGCTGGCGTGAGGCCCGCCGGGCCAGCCAGCGCAAGGGCTGCCGGACCGGCTCGATCGTGCCGAGGTCGGGGCAGGTGCCGACCACGACCTCCGTACCGGCTGTGCGCAGCCGGCGCACCGCCGAGGACAGGTAACGGACCGAGCGGGTCGGGGACATGCGGTTCGTGACGTCGTTCGCGCCGACCATGATCACGCAGATGTCGGGCACGGGGTCGGGGTCGGCCAGCACCAGGGCCACCTGGCGGTCCAGGTCGTCCGAACAGGCCCCGGGGGTCGCCACCGTGCGCAGCGCCACCGGACGCTCCGCCAGCGCCGCGAGCCCCGACGCCAGCAGAGCCCCCGGCGTCTGCCCGCCCCGGTGCACGCCCTGGCCCGCGGCCGTGGAGTCACCCAGCATCGTCAGCCTCAGCGGTGTGTCGGCCGGACCGGCGTACATACGGCCGTACAGCCCGTCCGCGTGCGGCACATGAGGAGATGTGCCATTGCCCACCCGGCGTCGCGCCAGCTGCACCTCGGCAAGCACCAGCCCCACTGCGGCCGCCCCGGCCAGACCGACCCCGCCGCCGCCGTACGCCGCGCCGGCCGCGATCCGCCGGGCCACCCTCGCCCTCGACATGCTCGTCATGCGTCGCTGCCACCTCCTCGAACCCGTACACCCAGTGCTTGCCCCGTACAGCCCGTCGCCCAATCTCAACGGGGAGTGAACGACCGTCACGGACCACGCCGAGGTCATAGGCTGGCGGCACCACAGGACACTTCTTTTGCGGCATCCGGAGACAACGGTGCAATTCCACGACTCGATGATCAGCCTCGTCGGTAACACCCCGCTGGTGCGGCTCAACAGCGTGACCAAGGGCATCAGGGCGACCGTCCTGGCCAAGGTGGAGTACTTCAACCCCGGCGGCTCGGTGAAGGACCGTATCGCCCTGCGCATGATCGAGGCGGCGGAGGAGAGCGGCGCGCTCAAGCCCGGCGGCACGATCGTCGAGCCGACCAGCGGCAACACCGGGGTCGGGCTCGCCATCGTCGCCCAGCAGAAGGGCTACAAGTGCATCTTCGTGTGCCCCGACAAGGTGAGCACCGACAAGATCAACGTGCTGCGCGCCTACGGCGCCGAGGTCGTGGTGTGCCCGACGGCCGTCGACCCCGAGCACCCGGACTCGTACTACAACGTCTCCGACCGGCTGGTCCGTGAGACGCCGGGCGCCTGGAAGCCCGACCAGTACTCCAACCCCCACAACCCGCTCTCCCACTACCACTCGACCGGCCCCGAGCTGTGGGAGCAGACGGAGGGGAGGATCACCCACTTCGTGACGGGTGTGGGCACCGGCGGCACCATCTCCGGGACCGGGCGCTACCTGAAGGAGGCCAGCGACGGCAAGGTCAAGGTCGTCGGCGCGGACCCCGAGGGCTCCGTCTACTCCGGCGGCTCCGGCCGGCCCTATCTCGTCGAGGGCGTCGGTGAGGACTTCTGGCCGACCGCCTACGACCGGACCGTCGCGGACGAGATCGTCGCGGTGTCCGACAAGGACTCCTTCCAGATGACCCGCCGCCTCGCCAAGGAGGAGGGCCTGCTCGTCGGCGGCTCCTGCGGCATGGCCGTCGTGGCCGCACTGGAGGTCGCCGAGCGGCTCGGGCCGGACGACGTCGTGGTGGTCCTGCTGCCGGACAGCGGCCGCGGCTACCTCAGCAAGATCTTCAACGACGAGTGGATGGCCGACTACGGCTTCCTGGAGGACGCGGGCCCCAGCGCCCGCGTCGGCGACGTCCTGAACGACAAGGAGGGCGACCGCATGCCCTCCCTCGTCCACATGCACCCGGAGGAGACGGTCGGTCAGGCCATCGACGTACTGCGCGAGTACGGCGTCTCGCAGATGCCGGTCGTCAAGCCGGGCGCCGGCCACCCCGACGTGATGGCGGCCGAGGTCGTCGGCTCGGTCGTGGAACGCGAGCTGCTGGACGCGCTGTTCAGCAAGAGCGCCTCGCTCGACGACCCGCTGGAGAAGCACATGTCCGACCCGCTGCCCCAGGTCGGCTCCGGCGAGCCGGTCGCCGACCTGATGGCCGTGCTGGGCAAGGCGGACGCGGCGATCGTCCTCGTCGAGGGCAAGCCGACCGGTGTGGTCAGCCGGCAGGACCTGCTGTCCTTCCTCGCCCGCACGGGGAAGTGACGGCCAACTTCCGGTGAACTGCCCGTGAACCGGGTGAACTTGCGGCGTCCGTGATCTTCGCGGACTTCGCGGAAGTGGTACGCGGGTGTCACGTTCGCGCAGCACCCGCTTAACACACGTCCGGCACATTGGTGGGTGTCGGCAGGGCGGGAGCGGCTCCCCGCCCCGGCCGGCGCCGAACGGCGTCAACGGACCTCCGGAGCGGCTCCCGGACCTCCACGGACGCCTTGGGCGCGCAAGCCCGGCCCTGACCGGGCCCGCGTCCTTCGCGGGGACCGCCGTCGTCCCGCCCCCCGTTCACGGGGGTGCGGCGGTCCCCGCGCGTTTTCATTCCCGGGCCTCCGGGCGCGGGGTGTCAGTGGCGGATGGCAGGATCCCCGCATGCCTCTGCCCCAGCCCCACGACCTGACCACGCTCGTCCTGCGCACCGACTTCGGCGACGACGCGGCGTGGGAGGCGCTCTGCGCCGCTCTCGACGGGGCCGACGCGTATCCGTGTGCCACCCGCGTCAGCGACCCCCGGTTCGCCGGCGCCGGCGTTCAGGCGCTGGTCGCCGAGGAGTCGGCGGCCGGGGAGGACGAGCGGATCTGCGAGGTCTTCCTCGCCGACGCGGCGGCCCTGGCCGGCCCGGAGCACCCGCTCCTGGCCGTGGACCTCTTCACGGAGCCGGGGCGGACCTTCCGCGTCCCGGTCCGCTGGTACCCGGAGATATCCGCCAACCTGAGCATCGCCAACATGGACTTCGCCGAGTACGCCGACGCCGCGGACCCCTCAGGCACGTTCCGGGGCTTCGACGACGACTGAGGACCAGCTCCCCAGCAGCGCCAGGCGCTCCGCCGTCTCCGAGTCCGGCTCGGGCGCGTACACCACGATCGTCTGGTCCGGGGCCGCCGGGATCGTGAGGGTCTCGTAGGGGAGGGTCAGCAGCCCCGCGACCGGGTGCCGGAGGAGCTTCACGCCGTGGTCGCAGGGCCTGACCAGGTGGTCGGCCCACAGCCGGCGGAACTCCTCGCTGGCCCGGGCGAGTTCGGCGACGAGCTCCCCCGTGGCGGGGTCTCCGGGATGGTGGCCCGCCTGCAGACGCAGGTGCGCGACCGTCTGGGCGGCGATGGAAGCCCGGTCCGGATACAGCTCGTGCGAGGCGGGGTCGAGGAAGAGACGGCGCGGCAGGCTGAGGTCGCCCGGGCCGCTGAAGCCGAGCACGGCGTCGGCGAGGGCGTTCCAGGCGAGGACGTCCATGCGGTGGTCCAGGACGTACGCGGGGTTGCGGTCCATGCCGTCCAGGAGCAGCTGGACACCCGGGCGCACCCGGGGTGCGGCCGGCCCGGGCCCGTCCTGCCGGCGCGGCCGGGCGACCGCCCGCAGGTACTCGTGCTCGGCATCGTCCAGCCGCAGCACCCGTGCGATCGCGTCCAGCACGGCGTCCGAGACTCCTCCGGACTTGGTGCGGGAGGGGTCCCCGGGTCCCCTGCCCTGCTCGAGGCGGACGTAGTAGTCGACGCTCACCCCGGCCAGCTGCGCGACCTCCTCACGGCGCAGACCCGGGACGCGGCGGCGGCCGTACGACGGCAGCCCCACTTCCTCCGGCCGGATCCGGGCGCGGCGCGAGCGCAGGAAGTCTCCCAGTTCTCCGTCCATGGGTCCGAGCCTAGGCCGCCCGGGCCCGTCGAACCTGGTACTGGCAGACCCAGGAAGAGCGCAGCCCTGGGTAGAGCGGCCCGGGCCGCCGAGGGTGGTGTCCGAGGCCGGGGAGACGCCCCGGCCGGGACCGAGGGGGTATCCCATGTCGTACGACAGCCTGGCCGGCCGTACCGCCGTCGTCACCGGAGCCGCGAGCGGGATCGGCGAGGCCGTCGCCGTGACGCTGGCCGCGCAGGGGGCCCGGGTGGCCCTGGTGGCCCGGCGTGCGGAACGGCTGACGGCGATCGCCGGGAAGATCCGCGCCGACGGCGGGCAGGCCCTGGCCGTCGTCGCGGACGTCACCGACGACACGTCCGTGGCGGCCGCCGCCGACCGCGTCCACGCGGAGTACGGGACCGTCGACCTGGTTGTGAACTGCGCCGGCGTCATGCTGCCCCACCCCGTCGACGCCCGGCGTGCCGACGAGTGGCAGCGGATGCTGGACACCAACGTCGCCGGGGTGCTGCGGATGACCGGCGCCTTCACCGGCGACCTGGTGAGCGCCGCCGCGGACGGCCGTACGGCCGACATCGTGAACATCTCGTCCATCGCCTCGCACGTCAGCTTCCCGAACTACGCGGTGTACGGCGCGACCAAGGCGGCCGTCACCTATCTGTCGGAAGCCCTGCGCGGGGAGTTCGGGCCCCGGGACGTCCGGGTCACCAACATCGAGCCCGGGTTCGTGGAGAGCGAGCTGCGTACCCACATCGCCGACGCGGAACTGTCCCGGCAGGTCGAGGGCATGCTCGAGCAGGTGGGCGCGCTGTCCGCCGAGGAGCTGGCCGACGTGGTGGCCTACGCGTCGAGCCGGCCCCGCCGGGTCAATCTGCGGCAGATCGTCGCACTGCCGACCCGGCAGGTCTGAGACCGGCTGCTCAGTCCTCCCAGTCGCTGTCCTGGGAGGACTTGCGGCGGCGGCCGAACAGGTTCGGGTTGTTGCGGGCCGCCTGGACGACGTTGACGCCGACGATGCCCGCCCAGGCGACCAGCAGACCGGGCAGATGGGCCACGCCCCCGCCGATCGCGGACAGCGGCACCGCGAGGACCAGGGAGACGATCCCGAAGCCGAACCGCTCGCCCCAGGAGTCCGTGACCCGCGGCGCCCGGGAGTCCCGGGCCGTCTGCATCTGCTGCTCGGCGAGCTGGCGGCGCACCCGGCGCTCCACCGCGCCGTCGATCCGCTGGTCGACCTTCTCCAGGAACGAGTCGACCAGCGCCGACTCGTACTCCTCGCCCAGATCCCTGCGTGCGTGCAGGGTGGCGTCGAGTTCCTTCTTCAGGTCGGTGTCCCGCGCGTCCATTCCCGTCATGCCGTCCACGGTAGAAAGCGCCGCCGCCGGCCGCACTGGGGTTAGCCCCCGTGTTCCGCAGGGGGGTTTCCGGTCGTACTGCCGCCGTCCTCGGGTCCGGCTTGCCGCTCTGCATATGCTCATGCAGAATCCTCAGCTACTGAATAGGCGAGGGGGAAGCACGTCATGAGCGTGACCGACAGCCCTGCCGCGCGGCTGCAGGCGCTCTTCGAGGGCCACCGGCTGACGCCGACCCAGCGGCGCATCGCGCACAGCATGGTGCGGCGCGCCGCCGACGTGCCGTTCCTGTCGAGCGTGGAGCTCGCCGAGCTGGCCGGGGTCAGCCAGCCGTCCGTGACCCGCTTCGCCGTCGCCCTCGGTTTCGACGGCTACCCCGCCCTGCGCCGCCACCTGCGCGAGGTCGCCCCCGCCGAGCCCGCTGCGGAGTCCGGGGCCTACAACGAGTACCAGCAGGCCGTCGAGGCCGAGATCGAGAACCTGCGGCACCTGGCGGAGGCGCTGGCCGACCCCGCTCCCGTGCAGCGCGCCGGGCGCCTCCTCGCGGCCTCCCGCCCGCTGCTCGTCCTCGGCCTGCGGGCGGCTGCGGCCCAGGCGCACGGTTTCGCCTACTTCGCCGCCAAGGTTCACCCCGACGTACGGCTGCTCGGTGAGGGCGGCACGATGCTCCAGGACCGCATCGACGCCGCCGTCCGCGCCGGCGCGAGCGCACTGCTCTGTTTCGCACTGCCCCGGCATCCCCGCGAGGTCGTCGACACCCTCGGCTACGCCAAGGAGGCCGGGCTGACCGTCGTCACGGTCGCCGACTCCGCGTTCGCACCCGTCGCCAAGGTGTCCGACCTGCTGCTCCCCGCCGCAGTCGGCACCGGCCTCGCCTTCGACACGGCCTGTGCGCCGATGCTGCTCGGCCGGGTCCTGCTGGAGGCCATGTGCGACGACCTGCCCCAGGCCCAGTCCCGCCTGGAGGAGTTCGACACGAAGGCGGCGGCGCGGGGCCTGTTCGTCGACTGACGCCACGCGCGGGGATTCTCAGATTCGTCTCACGTTGCGTCGCTACCGTACGTCTCCCAGAGGCTTCGGAGACCGGACGGAGGCTGGACGTGACGCGCGGAGGACAGGGACTGGCCCGGGTGGCCGTCGTAGTACGGGCGGGAGCGGCCCCGATGTGGTGGCTGGGGGTGGCGGCGGCGGGCATCGGCCTGCTCGCACCGGGCCTGACCGGACGTCGCATCGGCGTCCTGGCCGGAGCGGCCCTCTTCGTCCTGGCGACCGCCATCGTCGCCTGCAGCCGCCGCAAGCGCTACGCGGCCCTGGCCGCCGCCGCGTCCCGGGCCGGCAAGCACGACGTGCTCCAGGACCGCGCCGTCACGGTACGCAACTGGCGCCGGGGCCACCGCTGGTGGCTCCTCCTCGCCTTCCTCGCCGCCCTGGGCAGCGCCTTCGCGGCCCCGGCGGCCGGGGGCATGCTCCTGGCCGGCTGCGGCGCGGGCCTGTGGCTGAAGTCGGCCTGGCTGGGCCGCCGGGAGCGGGCCGGCGAGGCGTTGCTGTGGGTCCGCGTGGACTGGCTGCGCGGGGGAGCGGCCCACCCGGCGGGCAAGCGGGTGAGGGCGTACCGCAGCACGGGCATCGCGGCGGGGGACGCCGCGCCGGGAGGCGCGCGAAGGAAAACGCCGGCACTGGTGTGACCGGGCGGTGATTGGCCCACCCAGGGGCGCGGGGCCGTATCGATGTGCGGCTCCGCCGCGTGGGCGCGACAGGCCACGACGCACCTGAGTCCGGATCCGGCGGCGGCGCACTGCCTCAGGGGCGCGGGGCCGCGTCGATGTGCGGCTCCGCCGCGTGGGCGCGACGAGCCACGACGCACCCGCGGCCGGGGCCCTATGGAATCTCCCACCGTGCTTGCGTCAACGCATCCACCTGCGCCCCACCCGACTCGGCGACGACCTCCTCCACGGTCTGAGCCCGCCGCACCACCGCGAAGCGCCCACCCGGCCCGAACCCGTACACCCCGGGCCGCACCAGCGAGTTGTACCCGTAGTGATGCGCGAAGTAGTACGCCCCGGTGTCGAGCGCCGCCGCGTAGTCGCCCTGCTCCAGCAACGGCATGGACCGGCCCTCCGCCAGCAGATCCCCCGCGAAACAGGCCGGCCCCGCAACGTCCTGCACCACCACCGGCCCCTCCTTCGGCCGCCCCTTCGCGTCGTACGCGGCGATCCGCAAGGGCCAGCTGCCCGGCGCGTACACCGTCCGCGCGGCCACCTGCACCCCGGCGTGCGTCACCGCCACCGCCCGCCCGCCGGAGGCCTTCGCGTACTCGACCCGCGCCACCACCGTGCCGTGCTTCGCCAGCATCGACCGCCCGAACTCGGTGACCAGCCCGTACCGCCCGTCGAGCAGCCCCGGCACCTCCTCGGCCAGCAGCCGCGCGTACTGCGCGTACGTCGGGGTCGTCGCGTCCGACGCGAAGTTCACCGGCAGGCCGCCGCCGATGTCGAGCGTGTCGACCTGCCGCCGCCCGGCCCGCAGGTTGATCTCCTCCGCCAGCGCGTACGTCTCCGCCACGCCCCGTGCCATCAGGGCCAGCGGGATGCCCTGGGACCCGGTGTGCGCGTGCAGGCGGGTCAGCCACGGCCGGTCCAGATACGCCTGGACCACCCACTCCCGGGCCCCCTCGTCGCGCAGCGCCACCCCGAACTTCGAGGTGGCCGTCGCCGTGGACAACGCCTCGATGGAACCCCCGCCGACCTGCGGATTCACCCGGATCCCCAGCGGGGAACGGCCGGCCGACGACCGCATCAGGGCGTCGATGCGCGCCAGCTCCTGCGGGTTGTCCGCGTTGACGGCGATGCCCAGGGACAGCGCCTCGCGCAGCTCGTCCGGCGTCTTCGCGGGCGAGTCGAGCACCGTCATCTCCGGCGGCGTGCCCGCCGCCCGGGCCAGGGCCAGCTCGCCCGGGCTCGCGACCTCCGCGCCGAGGCCCTCCTCGCGCAGCAGCCGCAGTACCGGCACCAGCGGGGTCGCCTTCACCGCGAAGGCGTGCAGCACGGGCGTGCCCGGCGCCACCACCGCCTCGAACGCCGCCCGCAGCTCCGCCGCCGACTCCCGGATGCCGGTGACGTCCAGCAGCCCGACGATGGGGCTGCCGGGCCCGAGCAGCCCCTGATCCACGGCGGCCCGCACCGCCTCGTCCCGCCGGGCCACCCGCCCGGCCCCGCCGTCGCCCGCCTCTTCCGCCTCGATGTGTGTGCCCATGCATCCAGCCAAACATCCACGGCACCGCCGCGCCGACGCCCCAGCGTATTGACTAGCTCTATTCATGAGGCCAGGATGTGAATAGAAGCAGCAACATTCCGCCGGGAGCACCCACCAGGAGGCAGACCATGTCAGGACCCCGCCCCGTCCGAGCACCGCGCGGCACGGAACCGAGCGCCCTGGGATGGCAGCAGGAAGCCGCCCTGCGGATGCTGCAGAACAACCTCGACCCGGAGGTCGCCGAGCACCCCGACAAGCTCGTCGTCTACGGCGGCACCGGCAAGGCGGCGCGCGACTGGCGCTCCTTCGACGCGATGGTGCGCACGCTGAAGGGGCTGAAGCAGGACGAGACCATGCTGGTCCAGTCCGGTCGGCCCGTCGGCGTCATGCAGACCCACGAGTGGGCCCCGCGCGTCCTCATCGCCAACTCCAACCTCGTCGGCGACTGGGCCAACTGGGAGGAGTTCCGCCGCCTCGAACACCTGGGCCTGACCATGTACGGCCAGATGACCGCCGGCTCCTGGATCTACATCGGCACCCAGGGCATCCTCCAGGGCACCTACGAGACCTTCGCCGCCGTCGCCGCGAAGAAGTTCGGCGGGACGCTGGCGGGCACCATCACCCTGACCGCCGGTCTCGGCGGCATGGGCGGTGCCCAGCCACTCGCCGTGACGATGAACGACGGTGTGGCGATCTGCATCGACTGCGACCCGCGTGCGATCGAGCGGCGCATCGAGCACCGGTACCTCGACGTGAAGGCCGACAGCCTGGACCACGCGCTCCAGCTGGCGACCGAGGCGCGCGACGCCCGCCGTCCCCTGTCCATCGGCGTCCTCGGCAACGCGGCCGAGCTGGTCCCGCAACTCCTCGCCATGGGTGCGCCCGTCGACATCGTGACCGACCAGACCTCGGCCCACGACCCGCTGGCCTACCTGCCGCTGGGCACCGCCTTCGAGGACATGGCCGACGCCGCCGCCAAGGACCCGGCCGGCTTCACCACCCGGGCCCGCGAGTCCATGGCCCGGCACGTGGAGGCCATGGTCGGCTTCATGGACGCCGGCGCCGAGGTCTTCGACTACGGCAACTCCATCCGCGGCGAGGCCCAACTCGCCGGATATGACCGGGCCTTCGCCTTCCCCGGCTTCGTCCCGGCCTACATCCGCCCGCTGTTCTGCGAGGGCAAGGGACCGTTCCGCTGGGCCGCCCTGTCCGGCGAGGCCTCCGACATCGCCAAGACCGACAAGGCCATCCTCGACCTCTTCCCGGAGAACGAGTCCCTCGCCCGCTGGATCAAGATGGCCGGCGAACGCGTCCACTTCCAGGGCCTGCCCGCCCGGATCTGCTGGCTCGGCTACGGCGAGCGCGACAAGGCCGGTGAGCGTTTCAACGACATGGTCGCGAGCGGGGAGCTGGCCGCGCCGGTCGTCATCGGCCGCGACCACCTCGACTGCGGTTCCGTCGCGTCCCCCTACCGGGAGACCGAGGCCATGCTCGACGGGTCCGACGCGATCGCCGACTGGCCGCTGTTGAACGCCATGGTGAACGTGGCGTCCGGGGCGTCCTGGGTGTCGATCCACCACGGCGGCGGCGTCGGGATGGGCCGGTCGATCCACGCGGGGCAGGTGACGGTGGCCGACGGCACGGCGCTCGCGGGCGAGAAGATCCGCCGGGTGCTCACGAACGACCCCGGCATGGGCGTCATCCGGCACGTCGACGCCGGGTACGACATCGCGGAGTCGGTGGCGGGGGAACGGGGCGTCCGCGTTCCGATGCGCGAAGGTGACCAGGCGTGACCCAGGACAGCGGCAGCTCCTTCCACCACATGTGGCGCGAGCTGCTCCCCATCGGGCGGCACCCCGCCTCCGGCGGCTACCGGCGGTTCGCCTGGAGCGGCGTCGACGGTGACTGCCGGGCCTGGTTCGAGGAGCAGGCCACTGCCCGCGGGCTGCGCTACGAGGCCGACCGGAACGGCAACCAGTGGGCCTGGCTCGGGGACCCCGCCGAGGGGAACGCCGTAGTCACCGGGTCGCACCTCGACTCCGTGCCGGACGGCGGCGCCTTCGACGGCCCCCTCGGAGTCGTGTCCGCCTTCGCCGCGCTGGACGAACTGCGCGGCAGGGAGGCCCGCTTCACCCGGCCCCTCGGCATCGTGAACTTCGGCGACGAGGAGGGCGCCCGGTTCGGACTCGCCTGCGTCGGGTCCCGGCTCACCGCCGGGCAGCTCACCCGCGAGCAGGCGCACCGGCTCACCGACGGCGACGGCGTGACACTGCCGAGCGCCATGGAAGCCGCCGGATACGACCCCGACACCATCGGAGCCGACCCCGAACGGCTCGCCCGCATCGGCGCCTTCGTCGAACTGCACGTCGAGCAGGGCCGGGCCCTCGACCTGTCCGGCGACCGGGTCGGCATCGCCAGCGCGATCTGGCCGCACGGCCGGTGGCGGTTCGACTTCCGGGGCGAGGCCAACCACGCCGGCACCACCCGGCTCGCCGACCGGCACGACCCCATGCTGTCCTACGCCGAGACCGTCCTCGCCGCCCGGCGAGAGGCCGAACTCGCCGGAGCCGTGGCCACCTTCGGCAAGATCGCCGTGGAGCCCAACGGCGTCAACGCCATCCCCTCCCTGGTGCGCGGCTGGCTCGACTCCCGTGCCGAGGACCAGACGAGCCTCGACACCGTGGTCGGCGGCATCGAGAAGGCGGCCCGGCAGTACGCGGACGCGCACGGCATCGACCTCGAGATCGTCCGCGAGTCCTTCACTCCCGTCGTCGAGTTCGACCACGTCCTGCGCGACGAACTCGCCCGCATCCTCGGTACGGACACCGACCTGACCGTCCCCGTCCTCGGCACCGGCGCGGGACACGACGCCGGGATCCTGTCGGGGAGCATCCCGACCGCCATGCTGTTCGTGCGCAACCCCACCGGCGTCTCCCACTCCCCGGCCGAGTCCGCGAGCGAGGACGACTGCGTGGCCGGGGTACTCGCACTCGCCGACGTACTGGAAGGACTGGCGTGCAGGTGACGACAGCAGCCCCGCGGACGTACTGGCTGGAGCACGCCTGGCTCGGCACTCACGTCGAGCCCGGTGTCGCCGTGGAGGTCGCGGACGGCCGCATCACCGCCGTCCGCACCGGCACCCCCACCCCGCCTCCCGGCGCCGAGGTCCTGCGCGGGCTCACCCTGCCCGGCCTGGCCAACGCCCACAGCCACGCCTTCCACCGCGCCCTGCGCGGCACCGTCCAGGTCGGCTCCGGCACCTTCTGGACCTGGCGCGAGGTCATGTACGCCACGGCCGCCCGGCTCACCCCGGACAGCTACCACGCCCTCGCCCGCGCCGTGTACGCCGAGATGGCCCTGGCCGGCATCACGGCCGTCGGCGAGTTCCACTACGTCCACCACGCCCCCGGCGGCACCCCCTACGCCGACCCCAACGCGATGGGCGAGGCCCTCATCGCGGCCGCCGCCGAAGCCGGGATCCGCATCACCCTCCTCGACACCGCCTACCTCTCCTCCGGCTTCGGGCAGCCGCCCACCACCCACCAGCTCCGCTTCTCCGACGGGGACGCCGAGGCCTGGGCCGCACGCTCTTCACTTCTCAAGGAACGGGATCACGCACGGATCGGCGCGGCGATCCACTCCGTACGGGCCGTGCCCGCCGAGCAGTTGCCGACCGTCGCGCGGTGGGCCGAGGAGCGGCGGGCCCCGCTGCATGTGCACCTGTCGGAGCAGACCGCCGAGAACGAGGCCTGCCGGGACGTCCACGGCTGCACCCCGACCCAGCTCCTCGCCCTGCACGGCGTCCTCGGACCGCGCACCACCGGCGTCCACAACACCCACCTCACCGCCGAGGACGTCTCCCTCATCGGCGGCAGCGGCACCGGCACCTGCATGTGCCCGACCACCGAGCGGGACCTCGCGGACGGCATCGGGCCGGCCGTCGCCCTCCAGAACGAGGGCTCACCGCTCTGTCTCGGCTCCGACAGCCACGCCGTGATCGACCTGTTCGAAGAGGCGCGGGCCATGGAGCTGAACGAGCGGCTGCGCACCCGCACCCGAGGTCACTGGACGGCGGCGGCCCTCCTGCGGGCTGCCTCGGCCGACGGCCACGCGGCCCTCGGCTGGGACGACGCGGGCGCCCTGGAGCCCGGCGCGCTCGCCGACTTCACCACCATCGCGCTCGACTCGGTCAGGACGGCAGGGCCGCTTCCGCGGCTCGGGGCCGAGACGGCCGTATTCGCCGCGTCGGCAGCGGACGTGTCGCATACGGTCGTGGCAGGGCGGCACGTCGTACGGGACGGGGTTCACTCCCTCGTACCGGATGTGCCGCGAGCCCTCGCGGACGCCGTCGAAGCCCTGCGCGGATGACCCAGGGCCGCCCACCCGCGCGGCCCGCCTCCGCCCCCGAACCCGACCCCACCGCCGACCAGGCCACCAAGGACGCCATGAGCAACGCGACGACCGTCAGTCCCGCCCACTCCGCGAGCACCGCAAGCACGCTCATCACCAACATCGCCAGCCTGGTCACCAACGACCCCTCCCTCGGTGACAATTCCCCCCTCGGACTGATCCAGGACGCGGCCGTCGTCATCGAGGGCGACCGCATCGCGTGGACCGGTGATCACAGGAAAGCACCCGCCACTGACAATCGGGTCGACGCCGGCGGACGGGCCGTCATGCCCGGCTTCGTGGACTCCCACTCCCACCTCGTCTTCGCGGGCGACCGGACGCAGGAGTTCAACGCCCGGATGTCCGGGCGGCCGTACAGCGCGGGCGGCATCCGCACCACCGTCGCGGCCACGCGGGCGGCGAGCGACGAGGAACTGGAGCGCAACCTCACCCACTACCTCGCCGAGGCCCTGCGCCAGGGCACCACCACCTTCGAGACCAAGTCCGGCTACGGCCTGACCGTCGAGGACGAGGTCCGCGCCCTGCGCATCGCCGCCGCCCACACCGACGAGGTCACCTACCTCGGCGCCCACATCGTCTCGCCGGACTACGCCGAGGACCCGGCCGGCTATGTCGCCCTCGTCACCGGCGAGATGCTCGACGCCTGCGCCCCGCACGCCCGCTGGATCGACGTGTTCTGCGAGAAGGGCGCCTTCGACGGCGACCAGGCCCGCGCGATCCTCACCGCCGGCAAGGCCAGGGGCCTGCACCCCCGTGTCCACGCCAACCAGCTGTCGTACGGCCCCGGCGTGCAGCTCGCGGTCGAGCTCGACGCGGCCAGCGCCGACCACTGCACCCACCTCACGGACGCGGACGTGGACGCCCTGGCCAACAGCCGTACCGTCGCCACCCTGCTGCCCGGCGCCGAGTTCTCCACGCGGGCCGAGTGGCCGGACGCGCGGCGGCTGCTGGACGCGGGTGTCACGGTCGCGCTGTCCACGGACTGCAACCCCGGTTCGTCCTTCACCTCGTCCGTCCCGTTCTGCGTCGCGCTGGCGGTGCGGGACATGGGGATGACCCCGGACGAGGCCGTGTGGTCGGCCACGGCGGGCGGGGCCGCGGCCCTCCGCCGCGACGACGTGGGCCGTCTCACGCCGGGCGCCTACGCGGACCTGACACTCCTCGACGCCCCGAGCCACGTGCACCTGGCCTACCGGCCCGGCGTCCCGCTGGTCAGCGGGGTGTGGCGGCGCGGAGAGCGCGTGGTGTGAGCACCGGCCCGCGATAATGCGGTGCCGCGTCGGCGGACGGCCGGCAGCACCGGAGAGCGGGGACGGATGGCGAGACACTGGTCGGCACCACTCGTGGTGAACGTGCTGCTCGGGATCCCGGGCGTGGTGCCGTTCTGGCTGCTGTGGTACCTCGCGGTGAACTGGCCGTTGGCCGAGCTCGGCTGGACCGTGCGGGAGCCGACCGAGAACGACGGCATGGCCCTCTGGCTCGTGATCGTCGTCCCCGTGGTCACGCTGTACGGCCTGATCTGGTGGCTGGCCAACATGCCGCTCCGGCGCAGGACGGCACTCGCTCCGCACACCTACTGGCTGCTGAGCCTGGCGGGCCCGCTTCTCCCGACGGCCGCGCTGGTCCTCAACTCCTGAGGGGCCGCCGGTATCCCCGGGAGACCGCCCCTGGCACGCGCCTCGGGGCGGGCCGTCCGGCCCGCCCCCGAAGGACACGTTCACTCCTGGCCGAGGATCACTCCTCGACGGTCAGCCCCTTGCGCAGCCGCACCAGCGTCCGCGACAGCAGACGCGAGACGTGCATCTGCGAGATGCCGAGCTCTTCGCCGATCTCCGACTGGGTCAGGCCGGCGACGAACCGCAGGGACAGGATCTTCCGGTCGCGCGGCGGGAGTTCGGCTATCAGCGGCTTCAACGACTCGACGTACTCGATGCCTTCGAGTCCGTGGTCCTCGTAGCCGATGCGGTCCGCGAGCGCGCCCTCGGAGTCGTCCTCCTCCGGCTGGGCGTCCAGCGAGGAGGCGGTGTAGGCGTTCGACGCGGCCATGCCCTCGACGACCTCGTCGTTGGAGAGGCCGAGCCGCTCGGCCAGCTCGGCCACCGTGGGGGCGCGGTCGAGCTTCTGGGCCAGTTCGTCCCCGGCCTTGGCCAGGTCGAGCCGCAGCTCCTGCAGCCGCCGCGGAACGCGCACGGACCACGAGGTGTCGCGGAAGAAGCGCTTGATCTCGCCGACGATGGTCGGCATCGCGAACGTGGGGAACTCCACACCGCGGGACAGCTCGAAGCGGTCGATCGCCTTGATCAGGCCGATGGTGCCGACCTGGATGATGTCCTCCATGGGCTCGCTGCGGGAGCGGAACCGGGAGGCGGCGAACTTGACCAGCGCGAGGTTCAGTTCGACGAGCGTGTTGCGGACGTACGAGTACTCGTGGGTCCCTTCCTCCAGCGTCTCCAGACGCTCGAAGAGGGTCTTGGACAGGGCCCGGGCGTCGACCGCGTCGACCTTCTCGTACGGGGGGATGTCCGGAAGTCCGGCGAGGAGGTCGTCCGGTGTGACGAGCATCTCGACCTGCTCGATGGGATCCAGATGTTCCGGAGGGGGTGTCGACGTCGCTTTTTGGGTACGCGATGCGTCGAGCCGGGGTGACATGATGTCCTCCATCGTTCTCGGCATATGGCTGCCGGAGCCGTTAGGTGCACTGCGGTGTGCGGCGCCTCCAAAGCCGGCCGTGTCGGTTACGTGTCCTTACTAGGCCTACCCGCTTTCCTGAGCCCACCGCAAGTGCGTTCTGTGGGCATATGTCCGTTTGTGTGTAGTTGTTCGGGTGTCGAAGCGTGCTGGGAAGGCGTAGTGTTCGAGGTCGTCAGCAACCACCTGGACGTCGGGAGAGAGAGACGGCATGGACCGCGGGACGGTCGGCAGCGCACAGTCTGGCCGGCTTCTGGTGGAGGTGCGGGAAGAGGGCTCCAGCGCCGTCGTGACCCCGGCGGGTGAGTTGGATCACCACACCGCCGATCTGTTGCGTGAGCCACTCGAAGACTGCCTCGCCAAGGGATTCAAGCGCCTGGTCATCGATTGCGCGCGCCTGGAGTTCTGCGACTCCACGGGACTCAATGTGCTCCTCGGGGCGCGGCTGAAGGCGGAGGCCGCCGGTGGCGGCGTCTCGCTCGCCGGTATGCAGCCGGTGGTGGCACGCGTGTTCGAGATCACGGGTGCGGATGCGGTCTTCAGCGTCCACGACTCGCTCGAGGCGGCCCTGGCCGACGAGTCGGGCTGACCGGCGGTGCGTCGGTGCGCGGTGCCTCGGCCACCCCTCTGTGACCGGTGTCCCAGCCCCGTCACGTCTTTCGTGCCGAATACATGGGTGTTCAGTCGGTCCGCCAGGGCAGGAGACATCCTGAACCTGTCGGTCACCAGGGTGGCGGGGGCGCCGCGAAACCGACGTGCCGCGCGCTGCGTGACTGACTGTGTAGTGAATTTTTTGAATCGTGAACTGGTGAATCGGTGAGGTGAAGCGCTGATGAGCACCACCCGGCCTTACCCGCCGGGCGACCGCGGGCCGGAGCCCAGCGGCGCTTCCGGGGCGTCCGAGGGTGGCGTAGCGGCGGCCGGTGCGTCCGGCGAGGGCGTGGACGCGCCGTCCGGAGCCGCGGCGCCGCCGGGGGGCGGGCAGGTGCGCCGGCTGAGCTTCGACGACGAGAGCGGCGTGGTTCCGCTGGCCCGCGACTTCACGCGCCAGGCGCTGTACGCGTGGGGCTGGCTGCCCGCCGCCTCGGCCGACCAGCGAGCCGCCGCCGAGGATGTGCTGCTGGTCGTCTCCGAGCTGGTCACCAACGCCTGCCTGCACGCCGAGGGGCCGGACCAGCTGCGGATCACCTGCGACAACAAGGTGATCCGTGTCGAGGTCGCGGACCGGGGCACCGGTCAGCCGGCCCCCCGAACCCCGCACCGCGCGGGGCGCCCGGGCGGTCATGGCATGTTCATCGTCCAGCGTCTGTGCCTGGACTGGGGCGTCGTCCGTACGCCGGGGGTCTCCGGCAAGACGGTGTGGGCGGAACTGGGCGCACCTGCCTGATCCGGGAGTACCCGCCTGGTTCCCGGCCCGTGTGGCGCCTGGGGGTGCGTCCGAACGGGTGACCGCCCACGGGAAGCCCTCCACGGGAGGCCCCCCTCAGGAAGCCCCACGGGATCTCCGCCGCGCATCCCCTCATATGTCACTCACCGCACGCCGGATCGCCACAGATCCGGCGCGCACTGTGTCTTCCTTCCTCAAGGCCCCGGGCGTACCTTGACGGCCCTATCTGATATGCCGTCAGGAACAGGAAGGGGAGCGGCACCGTGTCGTACCGGAAACGAACCGCCGCGCTCGCGTCCGCCGCGGCCCTGGCCGGCTCGGCGGTGTGGATGGCCGCCCCCGTCGCCCGGGCCGAGGTCGTCGACGTCAACTACCAGTGCAAGACGCCGATCGGCGACAAGAGCGCCGTCTCGCCCATCGACATCAAGGGCGTCAAGAGCGGCAGCGGCTACCGGATCACCATGTCCTGGCAGAAGGGCGTCTCCTCCAGCCCGGTCGAACTGGGCAAGGGCGCGATGACGCCGAGCGCCACCATCGCCCTGGGCGGCGCCGACAGCGGCACCCTGTCGGTGACCGGCCCCGCCAACGACGCCGCGCTCCCGGCCAACACGCCCATCAAGATCAGCGACCTGAGCGGCACGTACACGCCGAAGAAGAGCGGCGAGGTCACCTTCACCGCCGGTGTGCTCACCATCAAGGCGCTCGGCACGACGACCACCTGCACCCCGACGAACGACCCGGGCCCGTCCCTCACCCTCGACGTCACGGCCGCGAGCGGCGGCGGCAGCACCGGCTCCGCCCAGGGCGGCGGCTCCGGCTCCGACACAGGCGCCGGACTTCCGCAGACCGGGCCCGAGGACTCGGCCGTCGCCCTCGGCACCCTCGGCGGCACCGTCCTGCTCGCCGGAGCCGCAGGTGCCCTGTGGCTGACGCGACGTCACCAGGGAGCACGGGCGGGCCGTTGACCGGGCGGCCCGCCTGACCGGTGCCGGCGCCCCGGGCCGCCTGAGCACCACCGGGTGTACGGCTGCCCGCCCCGCCCGGTCGGCAGCCGGCGCCCCGGGCCGCACCAAAGCCGCCGAGCGCCAGACCGTACGCCCGCCCCGTTCGGCCGCCCGGGGCGCCGACGCCGTACGCCCGCACCGTACGACCGCTGGAGCCGCCGATGCCGCCCGCCGTCCGTCTTCCGTATGTGCCGCTGCCGGTTCTGCTGGCGCTGCTGCTGGTCCTGGCGGGCGCCGGGCCCGTCGGGGCGGTGGACCGGCCCGTCGTCGAGTTGTCCAAGTCCCAGGCGGGGACGGGAGGTTCGATCACCGTCAGCGGCAGCGGCTGGCGGCCCCGCGCACTGCTGACGCTGCTCGTGTGCGGGCAGGCCGAGCCGAAGCGGGGCGTGGCCGGCGGCACCAACTCCTGTGCCAACGCCGACGGCCGGGCCGTCACCACCGATGCCGACGGGCGCTTCCGCCGCGAACTGCCCGTCGCGGAGCCGCCGGTGCCGTGCCCCTGCGTGGTGCACGTGGCGACCGTGACGGGAGCCGGGGCCGAGGCCGACGCGGCCCTCCAAGTCGCCGGGCACGCGGTGGAGCCGTTGCCCGCGGAAGCGGCCGGCGGACGGCTGTCCCTGCTCGCGGACACCCGGCTGCGGGGCTCCGGCGGTCTGCTCACCTGGTTCGGCTCCCCGCCCTCCCGGACCCTCGTGATCACCATCGGCAACGTCGGCACCTCGCCCGTGAAGAACCCGGTCTTCCAGGTCGGCACCTCGCACGGCGTGTTCGCCCCCGAATGGCAGGACCAGCGCTGGCGGGGCACGATCCGGCCCGGCGGCAAGGCCCGCATCGAGTTGCCCGTGGAGCTCGGGGCCGGGGCGCACGGCGACTACACCGTGTCGCTGAAGTACGGCGGCAAGGTGCTCGCCGAACACCCCTGGGGCGTGGGCCGGCCCTGGGGCGTGACCCTGTTCTGGGGCCTCGTCCTCCTGGTCGTACCGGTGGCGCTGCTGCGCGCGGGACTGGCCGTGATCGACCACGTACGACCGCGCCGCCCCGGCCACGCGGCCCGCCCGGCCCGCCGCCTGCGGCTGCCCGCCACCCGCCGGGCCGCGGCCCCGCCCTGGTTCGCCCCGGACGCCGACCCTCCGAGATCGACCCGGACATGAGGAAGGGCCGCCGCACCCCGGGGGGTGCGACGGCCCTTCTCTCAGAGTCAGGCGGCGGTGATCAGCGGACGTCGCCCATCATGGCCTTGACCTTCCTGCGGTACATGTACACCGCGAAGCCGGCGACCACGGCCAGCGCCGCCTCCAGCGCCACGAAGCCCGTCCGGTCGAGGTTGACCCCGCCGACGGCCGGGTTGGACAGCAGCGCGGTGACGGAGTCGCCCGCGGTGACCGCGAGGAACCAGACGCCCATCATCTGCGAGGCGTACTTCGCCGGCGCCATCTTCGTGGTCACGGACAGGCCCACCGGCGACAGCGTCAGCTCACCGACGGTCTGCACGAAGTAGATCGCGACCAGCCACATCGCCGCGGCCTTGTGACCGCCCTCCGCGATCGACAGCGGGGCGAGGAACAGGAAGAAGGACGCACCCACCAGCACCAGGCCGGAGGCGAACTTCACGATGGTGCTCGGCTCCTGCCCGCGCCGGTTCAGCCACAGCCACAGCCAGGCGAAGACGGGCGCCAGCGCCATGATCAGGACCGGGTTGACCGACTGGTACCACGAGACCGGGAACTCCCAGCCGAAGATCGTGTTGTCGGCGCTCTTCTCGGCGAACAGCGACAGGGTCGAACCACCCTGGTCGTAGATCATCCAGAACACGGCGGCGGCGACGAAGAACCAGATGTACGCCGACACCTTCGAGCGCTCGCCGGAGTCCAGGTCCTTGTCGCGCAGGATGCGGGTGATGACCAGGATCGGCACGATCAGGCCGAGCAGCGTCAGCGGGATCAGCGCCCAGTTCAGGGTGAAGTGGCCGGTGCCGCCCACCAAGCCGTAGAAGACCACGGCGACGGCCAGCCAGATCAGGCCCTTGCGCAGGGTGGCGGCCTTCTCGGCGGGCGACAGCGGGGTCGGGACTACGCTGCTCTTCGCGTCCAGGTGGCGGCTGCCGAGCAGGAACTGGACGAGACCCAGTGCCATGCCGAGCGCGGCCAGCGCGAAGCCCAGGTGCCAGTCGACGCTCTCGCCGACGGTGCCGATGACCAGCGGCGCGATGAAGGCGCCGAGGTTGATGCCGATGTAGAAGACCGTGAAGCCGCCGTCGCGGCGCGGGTCCTCAGGACCGTCGTAGAGGTGGCCGACCATCGTGGAGATGTTGGCCTTCAGCAGACCGGAACCGATGGCGACCAGGCCCAGGCCGACGTAGAAGCTCGCGGCGGCGGGCAGCGCCAGGCACAGGTGGCCGAGCATGATGACCACGCCCGCGACGGCGACCGTCTTGCGGGGGCCGAGCACACGGTCGGCGAACCAGCCGCCGGGCAGGGTGAGCAGGTACACGAGCGACAGGTAGACGGCGTAGATCGCCGTCGCCGTGCCCGCGCTGAGGTGCAGGCCACCCGGGGCGACCAGGTACAGCGGGAGCAGGGCCCTCATGCCGTAGTAGGAGAAACGCTCCCACATCTCGGTCATGAACAGAGTGGCCAGTCCGCGGGGGTGGCCGAAGAAGGTCTTCTCGGAACCGGGGGTGCCCGGTCGGGCCGAGTCCTTCGTCAGGCTGGACGCCATGGTCGTTCCTTGCTGCTCGGGACGCGCCCCGCGGCAGCGGTGGTGCGCCCGGTGGGGGCTGCCGGCACCGGTGGGTACGTCCGTCCGCCCGACGCCTACGGGGGTCCGCTCCGGGGCACGGAGCGGTGGGCGGTCGCCACCGGGATCCACGCCTCTACGCGCGTCGCCGCACTACGAGGCCCGGCCACAGTCGTTCACGTCGGGGGCCGGCGGGAACCGGCCCGCACACAAAAGAGACCCTCAGGGCAAACAGCCTCCGAAGGTCGCCGTGGTGCTACAGGCGTCGATTCACCATACGGCAGGACACCGCCGCATATGGAAGGACTTGAGACACGGATCACAGGTGTCGGGGGAACTGCACACACCGTTTCCAAGGTCCTTACCAGGATCGCACCCCACAGCCTGAGGTTCGTACGTCTACCCCCGGTACGTAAGAACCGGGTATGGCAACGGTAAGAATCAAGGATTCCGGTCACACCCCAGCTCAGGGCGTCGCAGGTCTACCATCACCTCATGACCCGTGTACTGCTCGCCGAGGACGATGCGTCCATCTCGGAGCCGCTGGCCCGCGCCTTGCGCCGGGAGGGCTACGAGGTCGAGGTCCGCGAGGACGGACCCACCGCTCTCGACGCCGGACTGCAGGGCGGCGTCGACCTGGTCGTGCTCGACCTCGGTCTGCCCGGCATGGACGGTCTGGAGGTGGCCCGCCGCCTGCGTGGCGAAGGCCACGCCATCCCGATCCTCATCCTGACCGCGCGCGCCGACGAGGTGGACACCGTCGTCGGGCTCGACGCGGGCGCCGACGACTACGTCACCAAGCCGTTCCGGCTCGCCGAGCTGCTCGCGCGAGTGCGGGCCCTGCTCCGGCGCGGCGCCGCCGAGCCGCAGCAGCCGCCCGCCACGCACGGCGTGCGCATCGACGTCGAGTCGCACCGCGCCTGGATGGGCGAGGAGGAGCTCCAGCTCACCGCCAAGGAGTTCGACCTGCTGCGGGTGCTGGTGCGCGACGCGGGCCGGGTGGTCACCCGCGACCAGCTGATGCGGGAGGTCTGGGACACGACCTGGTGGTCGTCGACCAAGACCCTCGACATGCACATCTCCTGGCTGCGCAAGAAGCTCGGTGACGACGCGGCCAATCCCCGCTACATCGCCACCGTGCGCGGTGTGGGTTTCCGTTTCGAGAAGAGCTGAGCCGCGAGGCGGGCTCGGGTAACAGGACATGCGTCGCCGACTGATCCAGTCCACGCTCGCCGTGGTGCTCGTCGTGATCGCCGTCTTCGGCGTCTCCCTCGTCATCGTCGAGACCCGGACGATCAGCAACAGCGCCCAGGAGCGGGTGGAGTCCGAGGCGGTCCGCCTCGCCAGCATCGTCGACAGCCGGCTCTTCGGGTCGCAGCAGGTCGACGCGGAGGTGCTGCGCGAACAGGTCACGCAGGACCGCTACTACGCGGTGATCCGCCTCCCCGGGGAGTCGCCCATCGAGGTCGGCAAGAAGCCCGTCGGGGACGTCATCAGCGCGACCGCGCCCGGTGAGGAGGGCGAGACGGTCACCGTTCAGGAGCCGCGCTCCTCGGTGACCCGTGAGGTCGGCCGGACGCTGCTGATCATCGCGCTGGTGGCGCTGCTCGCGGTGGTGGCCGCGGTGCTGCTGGCCGTCCGCCAGGCGAACCGGCTGGCGTCGCCGCTGACCGACCTCGCGGAGACGGCCGAGCGGCTCGGCTCGGGCGATCCGCGGCCCCGGCACAAGCGGTACGGGGTGCCCGAGCTGGACCGGGTGGCGGACGTGCTGGACGGCTCCGCCGAGCGCATCGCCCGCATGCTGACCGCCGAACGCCGGCTGGCCGCGGACGCCTCCCACCAGCTGCGCACCCCGCTCACGGCGCTGTCGATGCGGCTGGAGGAGATCACCCTCACGGACGACCCGGACACGGTGAAGGAGGAGGCGACGATCGCGCTGACGCAGGTCGAGCGGCTCACGGACGTCGTGGAGCGGCTGCTGACGAACTCCCGCGATCCTCGCACCGGCTCCGCCGTCTCCTTCGACCTCGACGAGGTCATCCAGCAGCAGCTCGCCGAGTGGCGGCCGGCGTACCGCAGCGCGGGGCGGGCGATCGTCAGCTCCGGCAAACGGCATCTGCGGGCGGTGGGCACGCCCGGCGCGGTCGCGCAGGTCCTGGCCGCGCTGATCGAGAACTCCCTCATGCACGGCGGCGGCACGGTGGCCCTGCGCACCCGCGTCACCGGCAACCAGGCGGTCATCGAGGTCACGGACGAGGGCCCGGGCGTCCCCGCCGACCTCGGCGCCCGCATCTTCGAACGGGCGATCAGCGGCCGCAACTCCACGGGCATCGGCCTGGCGGTGGCCCGCGACCTGGCGGAGGCCGACGGCGGCCGCCTGGAAATGCTCCAGACCAAGCCCCCGATCTTCGGCCTGTTCCTGTCCCGCACGCCCTTGCAGAAGAACGTGGACGACGACGGGGAGCCGACGGTCCGCTAGGGCCGCGCCACCTGCTGCTTCGTCTTCGCGGAGCCGGTCGGCTCGGTCGGCAGGACCGGGGACGGGGGCGCCGCCGTTTCGCGGGTGGGGAGGGCGCGGAAGACCCAGGAGCGGTAGGACCAGAAGCGGAACAGGGTCGCGATGCCGATGCCCACGAACTTGAAGACGTTGTTCTGCAGCGGGGTGTCCCAGCCGAAGCCGTAGGTGGCCGTGTACAGGACGCCGTTCTCGATGACCAGGCCGATCGCGCTGAACAGCAGGAAGAGGGTCATCTCACGCGTGCGGCGGCTCTTGTCGCGGTCGCGGTACGTGAAGTAGCGGAAGCCGACGTAGTTGAAGACGATCGCGACGACGGTCGCGATCACGCTCGCGCGCACCACCTGGAGGTCGGTGGTGTGCCGCACCAGGTTGAAGACGGCGAGGTTGACCAGCACCCCGACACCGCCCACCGCACCGAATTTGGCGACTTCGCGGACGAGCCGTCGGAGCCGAGAGGCACCATGTCCCATGGTCGTGCAGGCCCCCGTCCGTTCGTCGGCGTCAACCCAGCCATGCTAACCACCCTCCCGCGCGATCTTCCTGCGGATACCGGTGGACGGCCGGAGATGGTCCGGGCAGGGCCGGGGAGGGACGGGAAACCGGCCACTCTGGCGCGGCCGATACCCTGGGGGCGTGACGTTCCCGGTAGTCGGCATGGTCGGCGGTGGCCAGCTCGCTCGTATGACACACGAGGCGGGCATCCCGCTGGGCATCAGGTTCAAGCTCCTCAGTGACACCCCGCAGGACTCCGCTGCGCAGGTCGTGAGCGATGTCGTCGTCGGCGACTATCGCGATCTCGACACGCTGCGCGAGTTCGCCCGTGGGTGCGATGTGATCACCTTCGATCACGAACACGTACCCACCGAGCACCTCAGGGCTCTGGAGGCGGACGGCATCCCCGTGCGCCCCGGCCCCGACGCGCTCGTGCACGCCCAGGACAAGGGGGTGATGCGTGCGAAGCTCGACGCGATCGGTGTGCCCTGCCCCCGGCACCGGATCGTGAGCGACCCGCAGGACGTGGCCGCCTTCGCGGCCGAGGGCGACGGGTTCCCGGTCGTCCTCAAGACCGTCCGCGGGGGCTACGACGGCAAGGGCGTGTGGGTCGTCGACTCCGTCGAGGAGGCCGCCGACCCCTTCAAGGCCGGTGTGCCCGTCCTCGCCGAGGAGAAGGTCGACTTCCTGCGCGAGCTCGCCGCCAACGTGGTCCGCTCCCCGCACGGCCAGGCCGTGGCCTACCCGGTCGTGGAGTCCCGCCAGGTGAACGGCGTCTGCGACACGGTCGTCGCCCCGGCGCCCGACCTCGACGAGGCCCTCGCCCTGGAGGCCTCCGAGATGGCGCTGAACATCGCCAAGGAACTCGGCGTCGTCGGCCACCTCGCCGTCGAGCTGTTCCAGACCCGCGACGGCCGCATCCTCGTCAACGAGCTCGCGATGCGCCCGCACAACTCCGGCCACTGGTCGATGGACGGCGCCGTCACCAGCCAGTTCGCCAACCACGTCCGGGCGGTCCTGGACCTGCCCCTCGGCGACCCGCGCCCGCGTGCCCCGTGGACGGTCATGGTCAACGTCCTCGGCGGCGACTACCCGGACATGTACTCCGCGTACCTGCACTGCATGGCCCGCGACCCCCAGCTCAAGATCCACATGTACGGCAAGGACGTGAAGCCCGGTCGCAAGGTCGGTCACGTCAACACCTACGGCGACGACCTGGACGACGTGCTGGAGCGCGCCCGTCACGCAGCCGGCTACCTGAGAGGCACCATCACCGAATGAGCCCTGTTGTTGGCATCGTCATGGGGTCGGACTCCGACTGGCCCGTCATGGAGGCCGCCGCCAAGGCCCTCGACGAGTTCGAGATCGCCTACGAGGTCGACGTCGTCTCCGCGCACCGCATGCCGCGGGAGATGGTCGCCTACGGCGAGCAGGCCGACGGCCGCGGGCTCAAGGTGATCATCGCCGGGGCGGGCGGCGCCGCCCACCTGCCCGGCATGCTCGCCTCCGTGACCCCGCTGCCGGTCATCGGCGTGCCCGTGCCGCTGAAGTACCTCGACGGCATGGACAGCCTCCTGTCGATCGTGCAGATGCCGGCCGGCGTCCCCGTCGCCACGGTCTCCGTCGCCGGTGCCCGCAACGCCGGTCTCCTGGCGGCCCGCATCCTCGCCGCGCACGACGAGGAACTGCGCGGCCGGATGCGCGAGTTCCAGCAGGAGCTGAACGACCAGGCCACCGAGAAGGGCAAGCGCCTGCGCTCCAAGGTCGAGGGCTCGGGCGGCTTCGGCTTCGGCGCGGGGAAGTGACGACGATGGCCTCCCAGGAGGCAGCCCGGGAACTCCTGAGCGAGTTCCCGGTCGTCGACGGCCACAACGACCTGCCCTGGGCGCTGCGCGAGCAGGTCCGCTACGACCTCGACGCGCGGGACATCGCCGCCGACCAGAGCGCCCATCTGCACACCGACATCCCCCGGCTGCGCGCGGGCGGGGTCGGCGCGCAGTACTGGTCGGTGTACGTCCGCACGGACTCGCCCGACCCGGTCGCGGCCACCCTCGAACAGATCGACTGCGTACGGCAGTTGCTGACCCGCCATCCCGAGGACCTGCGTCCCGCGCTCACCGCGGCCGACATGGAGGCCGCGCGCGGGGAGGGCCGTATCGCCTCGCTCATGGGCGCGGAGGGCGGTCACTCCATCGCCAACTCCCTGGGCACCCTGCGCGGCTTGTACGGGCTCGGCGTGCGCTACCTCACGCTCACCCACAACGACAACGTCGACTGGGCGGACTCCGCGACCGACGAGCCGAAGGCCGGTGGCCTGACCGCGTTCGGCCGTGAGGTCGTCCGGGAGATGAACCGGCTCGGCATGCTCGTCGACCTCTCCCACGTGGCGGCGACGACCATGCGGGACGCGCTCGACGCGAGCTCCGCCCCGGTGATCTTCTCCCACTCCTCGGCCCGGGCCGTGTGCGACCACCCGCGCAACATCCCGGACGACGTCCTTCAGCGGCTGCCCGCCAACGGCGGTGTCGCGATGGTGACGTTCGTGCCCAAGTTCGTGCTCCAGGCGGCCGTGGACTGGACGGCCGCGGCCGACGAGAACATGCGCGCCCACGGGTTCCACCACCTCGACACCACAGCGGAGGCGATGAAGGTCCACCGGGCCTTCGAGGAGCGGCTCCCGCGCCCCGTCGCGACGGTGTCGACGGTCGCCGACCACCTGGACCACATGCGCGAGGCGGCCGGCATCGACCACCTCGGCATCGGCGGCGACTACGACGGCACGGCCTTCACCCCCGACGGCCTCGCCGACGTCTCCGGTTACCCGAACCTCCTCGCGGAACTGCTGGAGCGCGGCTGGTCCAAGGCCGATCTGGCCAAGCTGACCTGGAAGAACGCGGTCCGGGTGCTGGACGCGGCGGAGGACGTGGCCCGCGGGCTTCAGGCGACGCGGCCGCCGTCCAACGCCACGATCGAGTCGCTGGACGCGTCCGCCGGCTGATCGCCGAGGGCGGGGTAGTCGGTGTAGCCGGTCGCCCCGCCCACGTACATGAAGTACCGGTCGCGCACCTCGTTCAGGGGCGCCCCGAGCCGCAGCCGTGTCACCAGGTCGGGATTGGCGAGGAAGGGCCGGCCGAGCGCGATCAGATCGGCCCCGGCCGCCAGCAGAGCCTCGGAGGCCCGGTGCACGCCTTCGGTGGAGATCTCCCGCAGCACGGGGTTGGCGACGATCACGCCGGGCCACGTGGCGCGCACCTTCCGGAACACCGGGGTTTCCGGGTCGGCGTACCCCAGGTGCAGATAGGCGAGCCCCAGACCGCCGAGCCGCTCGGCGAGCGCCGGGTAGAGCTCCTCCGTCTCGCCCTCCGCGATGCCGTTGACGGTGTTCCCGGGGGAGACCCTGAGGCCGACGCGCCCGGCGCCGATCCCGGCGGCCACGGCCTCGGTCACCTCGGCCGTGAACCGGATCCGGGCCGCGATCGATCCGCCGTAACCGTCGGTGCGGAGGTTGGTGTTCGCGGCCAGGAACTGGTGCAGGAGGTGGCCGTTGGCGGAGTGCACCTCCACCCCCTCGAATCCGGCGTCGACCGCGTTCCGGGCGGCCTGCGCGAAGTCGGCGACGGTGGACCGGATGTCCTCGGCGGTCATCTCCCTCGGCACCACGGACGGCCGGTGACCCTCCGGCGTGAAGATCGTCTCGGGGAGCGGGACGGGCGAGGGCGCGAGGGGCGTCAGCCCGCTGGTCGCCGGGTGTCCGACCCGGCCGCCGTGCTGGAGCTGGAGGAACATCCGGCCGCCCGCGTCCCGCACCGCGTCCGTGACCTGCCGCCAGCCGGCCACGTGCGCCGGGCTGTGGACGGCGGTGATGTTCGGATACGTCTGCCCGACCGCGTTCGGCGTCGCGGCCTCGGCGATGATGAGTCCGGCCGAGGCGCGCTGGGCGTAGTAGGTGGCCATGAGGGGGGTCGGCGTGCCGTCGGCCTCGGCCCTGTTGCGGGTCAGGGGCGCCATCACCAGACGGTTGGGCAGGTCCAGCCCGGGGAGACGAGCCGGTTCGAAGAGTGCTGTCGTGTGCTGCGTCATGCCCTTAAGCTAGAACCTGACACCCATGTCAGATTCAAGTCCGGGGGTGGCACGTGCGGATCGGTGAACTGGCCCGGCGTACCAACGTGAGCGAGCGGTCGCTGCGCTACTACGAGAAGCAGGGCATGCTCTCCGCCGAGCGGACCCCCGGCGGGCACCGGGAGTACCCGGAGGCGGCCGTGGACCGGGTCATCCGGATCCAGGAGCTGTTCGCGGCGGGACTGTGCAGCGAGAAGATCGTCCAGTTGCTGCCCTGCATGCGGGACACCGACGGCGGCCCCTCCGTCGTCGCCACGCCGAAGCTGGTCGCCGACCTCACCGCCGAGCGCGCCCGCATCGACCGGATGATCGCCGACCTGGTCCGCTCCCGGGAGACCCTGGACGAGGTGATCGAGGCGGCCCGGCTGTCCTGAGGGCCCGTGTGCGAGGCCGGCGCCGTACTCCGAACGCCCCGCCCACCAGGAACCGCTCCCCGCTCCGTGCGACGGTGACCGTACCTCACGAACGACCGTACGGAGCCGCCATGGCAGACCTCCAGGACGACCTGCGCCCCACCGCCGCGGCCGCCGGCGAGTTCGACGAGCTGGCCGAGCCGTACCCCGACGAGGGCGTCGTCACGGCGGAGTCCTACGAGCCCGTCTCCGACCCGGACGACGCGCCCATGACCCGGGCCCGCGCCATCCTCGCCGCGCACCCCGTCGCCGACGGCTACAACGGACTGCCCTGGGCGCTCAAGCGCCTGTCCTGGTACGACCTGGAGGACGGCGAGAGCACCGTCGACACGGATGTGCCCCGGCTGCGCAGCGGCCATGTGGGCGCGCTGTTCTGGTCGTTGCACCTGCCGGAGGGCCTCGACGGCGACCGGGCCGTCGGCGCCACCCTGGAGCAGCTGGACCTGGCGAAGACGGTCGTCCGGACCTGTGAGCAGGGCCTGCGGCCGGCCTGCACGGCCGGGCAGGTGGCGGACGCCCGCAACTGCGGCCGCGTCGCCGTGCTCCTCGGCCCCGCCGGCGCCCCGGCCCTGGGCGACTCGCTCGGCATCCTGCGCCAGCTGCACCTGCTCGGCCTGCGCGTCCTCACGCTGACCGGGGTGTCCTGGGCGAGCGAGGCGGGGCTGACCCGGTTCGGCGAGGAGGTCGTGCGCGAGATGAACCGCCTCGGCGTGATCGCGGACCTCTGCGGCGCCTCCACCCAGACCCTGCGCCGCGTCCTGAGCCTCTCCCGGGCACCGGTGCTGTGCAGCCGCTCCGCGGCCCGGAGCCTGCGCCCCCACCCGGCCAACCTCCCCGACGACCTGCTGGCGGAGCTGGGCGCGGCCAAGGGGCTGTGCCTGGTGCCGCTGACCGCCGAGCAGACCGGCCCGACCGTCCGCGACGTCGCCGACCACCTCGACCACATCCGCGCCGTGGCCGGAGCACACGGCGTCGGACTGTCCGGCACCTACGACTCCGGGGCCGCACACCCGCAGGAGCTCGGCGACACGTCCTGCTATCCGCGGCTGATCGCCGAGCTGCTGCGGCGCGGCTGGGAGGAGGCCGACGTGGCGCTGCTGACCTGGGGCAACGTCCAGCGCGTCCTGCGCGGCGCCGACTTCACGGCCCGCGCCGCCCAGCAGCGCCGCGAGCCGTCGACGGCGACGATCTCGGAGCTGGACGGGTAGCGGACCCGCCGGCCGGACCGGTTCAGGCTGCACCCGGCCGGATCAGGCCCGCAGCGGGCCGATCAGGCGTGCACCGGACCGGATCAGGCGTGTTCGATCCGGCACAGGCAGAACGGATGCCCCGCCGGGTCGGCGTAGACGCGGAAGTCCTTCTTCTCGTCGTCCTCCTTGTCCAGCACCCGTGCGCCCAGCGCCAGCACCCGTTCCTCGGCCGCGTCGATCTCGTCCCAGGTGGACCCGGCGTCGAAGTCCAGGTGGAACTGCTGGGCGTTGCGGTCGGCCCGCGGCCACTCCGGCGGGGTGTGGCCGGGGGAGCGCTGGAAGGCGAGCCGGGGCCCGCCGGGGATGCGCAGCACCACCCAGTCGGGGTCGTCGTCCTCCGGCGTGCCGCCGCCGACCCGCGCGTAGAAGCGGGCCAGCTCGCGGGGGTCGGGGCAGTCGACGACCACGGAACGGAAACGTGCCACGGCGGACATGGGGCCTCCCGGTGTCAGCAGGCGCAGAGGCAGAACGGGTGCCCGGCCGGGTCGGCGTAAACCCGGAAGGTCCGCTCCCGGTCCTCGGCGTCCAGCGGCTTGGCCCCGAGCGCGAGCACGCCCTTCTCGGCCGCGTCCAGGTCGTCCACCACGAGGTCGAGGTGGAACTGCTGCGAGCCGTCGGGCGACGGCCACTGCGGCGGTACGTGGCCGGGAGCGGCCTGGAAGGCCAGCGGTGTGCCGCCCGGCACCTTCAGGTCGACCCACACGTCCTCTCCGTCGGTCTCCACCGTCGGCGTGCCGCCGAGCACCTCGGCGTAGAAACCGGCCAGTGCCTGCGGGTCGGGACAGTCCAGGACGACGACACCCAGTTTGGCGAGAGCCATGACCTACTCCTCGAAGTCGCGGTTGCCTTCACTGTTACCCGTAAAGGCGGGTTACCAGTAACCGTTACTGCATGCTCCCCCATGGGCGGTAACCTCGCAAGGGGAAATCCGAGAGGTACGGTCCAGCCATGACGGAGAGATCGCCCGCGCCCGGCGGCCTGGCCCTGGTCGAGGCCCTGGTGAACACGCTGGACATCGAATCGGGCGCGGACGCGCTGGACACGGCGGAGGGCCGGACGCGCTTCGCGATCACCGGGGACGAGGGGGCCGAGCAGGCCCGGGCCCTGCGCGAGTCCCTGCGCGCGGTTCTGCTCGCGCACGCCGGCCACCCGCCGCACCGCGCGGTGCCCCCGCTCGGCGACCTCCTGATCTCGGCCCCCCTGGTCGTCACGGTCGACCCGGCGGACGGCTCGGCCGCCCTCGTCCCCGCCGACGCCGGTTCCCTCCACGCGCGCGTGGCCGCCGCGGTCGCCGAGTCCCTGGTCGCCGGCACCTGGACCCGCCTCAAGGCCTGCGAGGCCGCCGACTGCCACTGGGCCTACTACGACCGCAGCCCGGCAGGCCGCGGCCGCTGGTGCTCGATGCAGGTCTGCGGCGCCCGGGCGAAGATGCGCCGGTACCGGGCCAAGGACGCACAGGGCACCGCGCGCCCCGGCCCGGTGGTGCAGAATGCAGAAGACGCCGGTTCGGCCGACTGAGCCTCGGCCGAACCGGCGTCACCTGTGTGACGCTTCTCGCGCTCAGGCCTTCGGGCGACCCATCGCCCGGTACGTCCAGCCGGCCTTGCGCCACAGCTCCGGGTCCAGGGCGTTGCGGCCGTCCAGGATGACCCGCGCCGCGGCGACCTCGCCGAGCGCCTCGGCGTCCAGCTCGCGGAACTCCCGCCACTCCGTCAGATGCAGCACGATGTCGGCCCCGCGCACGGCCTCCAGCGCCGAGTCGGCGTAGCCGAGCGTCGGGAACACACCGCGGGCGTTGTCCATGCCCTTCGGGTCGTAGACCGTGACCTGGCCGCCCTGGAGGTGGATCTGCCCGGCCACGTTGAGCGCGGGCGAGTCCCGTACGTCGTCCGAGTCGGGCTTGAAGGTCGCGCCCAACACCGCCACCCGCTTGCCCAGGAACGGCCCGCCGCCCAGCGCCTGCCGGGCCAGCTCCACCATCTGCCCGCGCTGGCGCATGTTGATCGAGTCGATCTCCCGCAGGAACGTCAGCGCCTGGTCCGCGCCCAGCTCACCGGCGCGCGCCATGAACGCCCGGATGTCCTTCGGCAGACAGCCGCCGCCGAAGCCGATCCCGGCCCGCAGGAACTTCCTGCCGATCCGGTCGTCGTACCCGATGGCCTCCGCCAGCTTGGCGACGTCCCCGCCCGCGGCCTCGCACACCTCCGCCATCGCGTTGATGAAGGAGATCTTCGTGGCGAGGAAGGAGTTCGCGGAGGTCTTCACCAGCTCCGAGGTCGGGAAGTCCGTGACCACGAACGGCGAGCCCTCGGCGATCGGCGTCGCGTACACCTCCCGCAGCAGCTTCTCGGCCCGCTCGCTGCGCACGCCGACCACGAGGCGGTCGGGGTGCAGCGTGTCGTCCACGGCGAAGCCCTCGCGCAGGAACTCCGGGTTCCACGCCAGCTCGGCGTCCTCCCCGGCGGGCGCGTGCGCGGCCAGGTAGGCGGCCAGGCGGTCCGCGGAACCCACGGGCACGGTCGACTTGCCGACGACCAGCGCCGGACGGTGCAGATGCGGGGCCAGCGAGGCCATCGCGGCGTCGACGTAGCTCATGTCGCAGGCGTACTCGCCGTGCCGCTGCGGGGTGTTCACACAGACGAAGTGCACATCGCCGAACGCGCCGATCTCGGCCCAGTCCTGGGTGAAGCGCAGCCGGCCGCTGGAACCCTCGATCCCGGCGACATGCTTGCGCAGCAGCTCCTCGAGCCCCGGCTCGTACATCGGGGCCTCGGCGCGCTCCAGCTTCTCGATCTTCTCGCGCACGACGTCGAGGGCGAGCACCTCGAAGCCCAGCTCGGCCATGGCCGCCGCGTGTGTCGCGCCGAGATAACCGGTGCCGATCACGGTGATCTTCAGGGCCATGGGTACTCCAGGGGTCTACGGCATGTGGTGCGCGCCCGAGCATATCCGGGGCATGGCGGCGCGCTTCACTGGGCAACTTCTCCGCTGTCGCCTAGCTCACGTATCACTCCCGTGAGCGACCCCATAAACTTTTGATTACTTAACGGTAGTTAGCGTCACCGTCGCAGCGTTTTGGAGCGTGAGAGACCTTGGCCGGATCGGCTGATTTCGACCTGTACCGCCCGTCCGAGGAGCACGACATGCTCCGTGACGCCGTCCGCTCGCTGGCCGAGGCGAAGATCGCGCCGCACGCCGCCGCGGTGGACGAGGAGGCCCGCTTCCCGCGTGAGGCCCTCGACGCGCTGGTGGCGAACGACCTGCACGCCGTGCACGTACCCGAGGAGTACGGCGGCTCCGGCGCGGACGCGCTCGCCACCGTCATCGTGATCGAGGAAGTCGCCCGGGTCTGCGCCTCCTCCTCCCTCATCCCGGCCGTGAACAAGCTGGGCTCCCTGCCGGTGATCCTCTCCGGCTCCGAGGACCTGAAGAAGCGGTACATGACCCCGCTCGCCAAGGGCGACGGCATGTTCTCCTACTGCCTCTCCGAGCCGGACGCCGGCTCCGACGCCGCGGGCATGAAGACCAAGGCCGTCCGCGACGGCGACCACTGGATCCTCAACGGCGTGAAGCGCTGGATCACCAACGCCGGCGAGTCCGAGTACTACACGGTGATGGCCGTCACCGACCCGGAGAAGCGCTCCAAGGGCATCTCCGCCTTCGTCGTCGAGAAGTCCGACGAGGGCGTCTCCTTCGGCGCCCCCGAGAAGAAGCTCGGCATCAAGGGCTCCCCGACCCGCGAGGTCTACCTCGACAACGTCCGCATCCCCGCCGACCGCATGATCGGCGAGGAGGGCACCGGCTTCGCCACGGCGATGAAGACCCTCGACCACACCCGCATCACCATCGCCGCCCAGGCCCTCGGCATCGCCCAGGGCGCCCTCGACTACGCCAAGGGCTACGTCCAGGAGCGCAAGCAGTTCGGCAAGCCGATCGCCGACTTCCAGGGCATCCAGTTCATGCTCGCCGACATGGCCATGAAGATCTCGGCCGCCCGGGCCCTGACCTACCAGGCCGCCGCCGCCTCCCAGCGCGTCGACGCCGACCTCACCTACCTCGGCGCCGCCGCCAAGTGCTTCGCCTCGGACGTGGCGATGGAGGTCACGACGGACGCGGTCCAGCTCCTCGGCGGATACGGCTACACCCGGGACTACCCCGTGGAGCGCATGATGCGCGACGCCAAGATCACCCAGATCTACGAGGGCACGAACCAGGTCCAGCGCATCGTCATGGCGCGCAACCTGCCGTAGCCCCGTCCTCCGCGACACGCCTCGGCCCCCGGCTCGTGCCGGGGGCCGAGGCGTCTCACAGGAAGCGCCGGATCGGGGTCACCGCGGCTTCGGCGAGGCGCTGGGGCAGGGGCCGCCGCTTCCAGCGGGAGGGGTCGATCGGCTCGCTCCGCTTCCGGTCGGCGTCGAAGTCGGCGTCGAGCTCCGCCGTGAAGTCCTCGTCGAGGACGGCCAGCACGACCTCCTCGTCGTGCTCCATGGAGCGGCGGTTGAAGTTGGTGGAGCCGATGAGGGAGCAGACCCCGTCCACCGTGACGATCTTCGTGTGGAGCATGGTCGGCTGGTACTCCCGCACGTCCACACCGGCGTCGACGAGCGTCTGGTAGTGCTGCCGCCCCGCCAGCAGGCAGGCCCGCTGGTCGGTGTGCGGACCGGGCAGCAGGATCTCGACCCGGACCCCGCGGCGGGTCGCCGCGGCCAGCAGGTCGATGAAGTAGGTGTCGGGGGCGAAGTAGGCCGTGGCCAGCCGCAGGCGTTCCTGCGCCGAGGTGATCAGGACCCGCATGACCGTCTGCATGTCCTGCCAGCCGAAGGCGGCCGACCCCCGCACGACCTGGACCGTGGCCCGCCCCGGCTGCTCCTGGGCGGTGAAGCGGTCGTGGTCGTCGTAGAGGTCGTCGTGGCACTCGGCCCAGTTCTGGGCGAAGGCCGCGGCGATGCCGTCCACGGCGGGCCCGCGGACCTGTACATGGGTGTCGCGCCACTCGTCCGGGTTCCGGGCGGCGCCGCACCACTCCTGCGCGATGCCCACGCCTCCGGTGAAGGCCGTGTGCTCGTCGGTGACCAGCACCTTGCGGTGGCAGCGGTGGTTCTGCCGCATCGGCGACAGGCGCGTGGGTCTGCGGAACCAGGCCACCTGGACGCCGGCCCCGTCCATGGCGTCCAGCAGGTCCGGCTCTATCTCCTTGGCCCCGAAGCCGTCCAGCAGCAGCCGCACCCGGACACCCGCGCGGGCCCGCTCGGCCAGGGCGTCGGCGAACTCGTGGGCGATCTCGCCGCGCCAGTACACGAACGTCATCATGTCGACGGTGTGCTCCGCGGCGCGGATGGCGGCCAGCATCGCGGGGAAGATCTCGTCGCCGTTGCGCAGCGGCACGAGCTCGTTGCCCTCGGTCGCGGCGATGCCGATCAGCCGCTCCAGCCGCCTGCGCAGCCGCTGCTTCTGCGCCTCCGGTCCTCTCGGCCCCGGCGCCCGCCGTTCGTCGTACGTCTGTTGTGTCATGTGTGGGTCTCCCCCCTGCGCTCACTCGCCGCCCCGCCCTCGCGACGCCGGGCCCCGGCGCGCCTGCAACCCCTTTTTGCCGCTGCGGGTGGTTTCACGCAGAGGCCGGTGCGTCGTGCCTCACAGCCGGAGCGGACCACACACGGGCGGGTCCGCCCTGTGGTGCTCATGGGGCCACAGGCGTAGGACGAGAGGAGCGGGCGCCGATCCGCGGCTCCCGTCGTCCCCCTGGAGGAAGTCATGACCCAGCAGCCCGCCACCACCACCCCGCTCAGCAAGGAGATGCAGGACTGCGTCCAGGCGTGCATGGCCTGCCACAGCGTGTGCGAGGAGACCATGAGCTCCTGCCTGCAGATGGGCGGCCCGGCCCAGATGCAGATCATGCGCGCGGTCATGGACTGCGCCGAGATGACGCGCATGTGCGCCGACATGATGATGCGCCGCTCGCCCCTCATGGCCGAGATGTGTGCGATGTGCGCCCGGGCCTGTGACATGTGCGCCGAGGCGTGTATGTCCATGCCGGAGGACGCGCAGATGATGCGCTGCGCCGAGGCGTGTCGCCGCTGTGCCGAGATGTGCCGCTCGATGTCGGCCGCCTCGATGTGAGCACCGCCTCACGACGAAGGGGGCACCCGCCCGGGTGCCCCCTTCGTGCTGCCTGCCCTCTCAGTTGCCCGAGACGGTGACCGGGTCGTCGTTCTTCAGCTCGTTCACCAGGGTCTTCACCTTCGCGGTGTTCCACTGGAGGTTGCCGTTGGGGCTGTTGCCCGCGATCGGCATGTTCATCGACTTGCCCTCGCCGCCGCTGACGCCCTTCATCGCCCAGAACATGGACGCCAGGTCGTACAGGCCCATGTCCTTGTCGACCACGAGGGAGTCCAGGCCCGCGCCCATGGTCGGGTACAGCTTGAACGGGTTCAGGATGGTGCTCGGGGTGGCGACCTGGTTGGCCAGGGCCGAGAGGAACTTCTGCTGGTTCTTCGTACGGTCCAGGTCGGAGCCCGCGAGCGCGTAGCGGGTGCGGACGAAGGCGAGGGCCTGCTCGCCGTTCAGCGTCTGCTTGCCCTTCTTGAGGTCCGCGCCCGACTTGGTGTCCTTGATGTCCTGCGGGATGTCCATCTCGACGCCGCCGACCGCGTCCACGATGTTCGCGAAGCCGCCGAAGCCGATCTCCACGTAGTGGTCGATGTGCAGGCCGGTGTTGGCCTCGACGGTACGGACCAGCAGCTCCGGGCCGTCCTCCGAGTACGCCGCGTTCAGCTTCGTCTGGCGGCCCGTGGCCGGGTAGAGCTTGCCGGAGTCGGAGCCCTTGTACGAGGGGATCGTGACGTTCGAGTCACGCGGCAGGGAGACCAGGGTGGGGGCGCCGCCGCCGGTGTGCAGGATCATCATCGAGTCCGTGCGCTTGCCCTCGGCGGAGCCGGTGCGCAGTCTCTTCTTGTCCTCGGCCGACATGCCCGCGCGGCTGTCGGAGCCGACGATCAGGTAGTTCGTGCCCTCGCCCGCCTCCGGACGGTCGATGACCTTCGACAGGTCGACGTCGCGGTTGAGCTTGGAGTCGGCCCAGAAGTACGTGCCGACGCTCGTCACGACCAGCAGCGTCACCAGCGTGATGGTTGTCACCTTGATGCGGCGGCGCCAGTTCGGCGCGGGACGCGGCTCGTAGTACATGCCGTCGTCCGGGCCGCCGGGGCCTCTGCCACCGGGGGAGCCGTAGACCTGGCCGGTGTTGTAGCCGCTGTCGTAGCTGCCGGGCGGCGGCTCCGCGTAACCGCCATCGACGTACGACGGCTGCTGCGGTACCCCGCCTGCGTACTGCGGAGCGCCGCCGTAGGCGCCCTGCCCGGGCGATGCCGCCGGACCGCGGCGGACCTGCCGCATGACACGGGCGCTCTCGGGCTGTGCGCTCGAGCTGCCGCGTCCGTAGCGGTTGCCGCGGTTGTCACCGGAGAATCCCTCGGGCCAATCATTCATGCGCCCCAGTGTGCAGGTCCGGGTAGTGCGCCATACAAGAGTCGTCGGAAAATCAGAGCACGGCTGTGGCGAAGCTGACACAAAACCCCCCCCATACCGCCTCGGCATAAGGTAGGGGCCATGACAGACCAGGCCCCAGCTGCGGATTCCGGCAGTCCGGATATCCCGGGCAAGCCGACTTCGGCGTCCCGCACCACCCTCAGCCACATCATGACCCACAACGACACGAACCTTCTGGGGACCGTGCACGGCGGGGTGATCATGAAGCTGGTGGACGACGCGGCGGGGGCCGTGGCCGGGCGGCACTCCGGCGGGCCGGCCGTCACCGCCTCCATGGACGAGATGGCGTTCCTGGAGCCGGTCCGCGTCGGTGACCTGGTGCACGTCAAGGCCCAGGTCAACTGGACCGGCCGCACCTCCATGGAGGTCGGCGTGCGGGTCCTGGCCGAACGCTGGAACGAGTCCGCCCCGCCCACGCAGGTCGGCTCCGCCTACCTCGTCTTCGCCGCGGTCGACGCCGACGGCAAGCCCCGCCGCGTCCCGCCGGTCCTCCCGGAGACCGAACGCGACAAGCGCCGCTACCAGGAGGCCCAGATCCGCCGCACCCACCGCCTGGCCCGCCGCCGCGCGATCATGGACCTGCGGGAGAAGCGGGCGGCGGAGGGGTTCGAGGACTGACGCGCGCCTACGAGCACGCCACCTCGTCGCCCCGCACCACACCGAACTCGCCCTGACCCGGGTCCTCGGCGCGCACCTTGCTGACGCGCTCGAAGTCCGGGCCCGCGATCACCTTCAGGGTCGGGCCCAGGCCCTTGACCGCCCGGAGTTCGCTGCCCGGCAGGGCCGCCGCGAGGGACTTGGCGGAGCGGTCCCAGCGGGGGTCGTGGGCGACGATCGTGCGCTTCACGTTGCGTACCGCGGCGTTCACCGGAGCCTTGGTCGTCCGGAAGCCCGTCGACGCCAGGGCCGCGTCCACGCGGCGGCCGAGGCCGGGCGTGCCGGTGCCGTTCTCCACCTGGACGCGGATCTGCTGCGGGGCGACCGGGACGACCCGGGCCGCGCCGCGCGGCCGGTGCACCGACAGCGGCTGGTCCTGGCGCAGGGCGTGGAAGAGGCGCTCCGCCTTCACCGGGTCCCACTTCAGCGTGGAGCCGACGCCCTTCACGGCGTACCCCATCCGCCCGATCGGGACGGTGGTGAACTCGGAGGAGGAGGGGGAGAAGTTCCGCATGGCGCGGCCCAGGTCCAGCATCTCGTCCGTGCCGAAGCCCTTGTCGGCCCGTACCGAGCCCAGCACCGCCCGCGTCACGTCCCGGAACTTCATCGGGTTGAGCAGGATCCCGGACGAGGTGAGCCGTTCCACGAGCGCCGCCATGAAGCGCTGCTGCCGCTTCATGCGGCCCAGGTCCGAGGCCCCGTCGACATGACGGGCGCGGACGAACTGGAGCGCCTGCCCGCCCGCGAGCGTGTGCCGCCCGGCCGGGAGGTTCAGGCCGGTGTAGCTGTCCTTCAGGGGATCGGCGGTGCAGATCTGCACGCCCCCGACCACGTCCACCGTCTTCATGAAGCTGGTGAAGTCGACCTCCAGGTAGTGGTCGATCTTCACCTTCGTCATCTCCTCGACCGTGCGCACGGTCAGCTGAGGCCCGCCCTCGGCGTACGCGGCGTTCAGCTTGACGGGGTGCCCGTGGTGCCGCTTGCCCGACACCCGGTCGACATGCGCCGGCGTCACCGCGTACGAGTCGCGCGGCAGGCTCACCACGCTCGCCCGTTCCCGGTTCTCCGAGATGTGCACGATCATGATCGTGTCAGTGCAGTGGCAGGGGGCGCCGCCCAGCCGGTACTTGCGGCGGTCCTCCTTGCTGATCTTCTCGCGGCCGTCGGTGCCGACCAGCAGGACGTTCATGCCGTGGCCCGCCCGCGGGCGGTTCTTCATGTCCTTGAAGGGGTCGACCCGGGCGATGTCCGCGTCGAGGCTGGTCATCACCGCGTGCCCGATGCCGGCGGAGGCGAGGACCACCACGGACAGCGTGGTCACCGCCCGCATGCCCCAGCGCGGCTTGCGCGCGGGTGGTGCGGGCCTGCGCGGAGCGCGGCGGGGGGAGGGGGGCTGCGGGCGGCGGGGGCCGGCGGTGGACCGAGGGGACCGCGGCGGCGTGGGCATGGGGACACCTCCGGACGACGGCCGTACGTGGGATCCGTGAAACCGTAGGCCGATACGATCTGCGGCCCGCGCCACCGCCCCGGCGGCGCGCAATGCTGTCCCCCGTTCGCGGTAACGTGAGGCCCCTATGAACGCCAATCCCGACGTGCGGCTCCCCGCCGTTTCCGTGATCATGCCCGTCCTCAACGAGGAGCGGCATCTGCGGGGAGCAGTCCAAGCGATCCTCGCGCAGGAGTACGCCGGCGAGATGGAGGTCGTGATCGCCCTCGGTCCGTCCACGGACCGCACGGACGAGATCGCCGCCGAGCTCGTGGCCGAAGACCCGCGCGTGCACACCGTCCCCAACCCCACCGGCCGTACGCCCGCGGCGCTGAACGCGGCGATCAACGCCTCCCGGCATCCGATCGTGGTCCGCGTCGACGGGCACGGCATGCTCTCGCCGAACTACATCGCGACCGCCGTACGGCTCCTGGAGGAGACCGGCGCGCAGAACGTCGGCGGCATCATGCACGCCGAGGGCGAGAACGACTGGGAGCACGCGGTCGCCGCCGCGATGACCTCGAAGATCGGGGTCGGCAACGCCGCCTTCCACACCGGCGGTCAGGCGGGTCCGGCCGAGACCGTCTATCTCGGTGTGTTCCGGCGCGAGGCGCTGGAGCAGCAGGGCGGCTACAACGTGGAGTTCATCCGCGCCCAGGACTGGGAGCTGAACTTCCGCATCCGTGAGGCCGGCGGGCTGATCTGGTTCTCGCCCGAGCTGAAGGTGTCGTACCGGCCGCGGCCGAGTGTGAAGGCGCTCGCCAAGCAGTACAAGGACTACGGCCGCTGGCGGCACGTGGTGGCCCGCTTCCACGAGGGCTCGATCAACCTGCGCTACCTCGCCCCGCCGGCCGCCGTGTGCGCGATCGGGGCCGGGCTCCTGGTGGGCGCCCTGCTGACGCCGTGGGGCTTCGTGGTGCCCGGCGGCTACCTCGCGGCGATCCTGCTCGGCTCCGTCCCGGCGGGCAAGGGCCTGCCGCTGAAGGCGCGGCTGCAGATCCCCGTGGCGCTGGCCACGATGCACATGTCCTGGGGCTGGGGCTTCCTGACCAGTCCGCGGTCGCTGGCGAAGAAGGTCATCGCCTCCCGGCGCCCCGCGGTGCGCGCGGACGCCACCGCGAGCTGACCGGACCCGACCTGACGCGGCCATGGGCCCCCTTCCCGTGCGGGGAGGGGGCCCATGGTGTGTGCGGACGCCGGTGGCCGGTGATCAGCAGCCGGGGCCGCTGCAGCCGCCGGAGTAGTAGGACTCGCTGGAGGCGTTGTTGTTCTTCAGCCAGGTCGGCAGGTTGACGCGCTTGCCGCCGAGCGTCTTGAACGAGTCGCCGGAGTAGCCGGAGTTGAAGTAGGTCTGGCAGGTGAACAGCGGCCCCATGTTGCAGAACAGGGAGGCGGCGTTGTTGCCCACGACCTGGTTCTGGCCGGAGCCCGAGGTGATGAAGTAGTCGTCGTGGTGGGTGTACTGGTTGCCCTCGTAGTCGATCATCGAGCCCGAGGTGTTCGAGTTGAAGTAGAAGCACGTCTCCTGGACGGAGCACACGCCGTTGGCGGCGGACGCGGTGCCCGAGAAACCGAAGACGGAAGTGAGCGCGGCGGCACCGGCGGCGGCGATCGTGGCCCAGCGGTTCATGTGAGGTCCCCTCGTTTTCGTGAATGCGTACTCGCGGCCGGCCACGGCGGTCATCCGCCGTCGGCCGCGAGGATCTTGTCGGCCCGCGCGATGAGCCTCTTGGCCTCCGCGCGTGCCTTCTTCAGCTGTGCGGCACGGGTGGTGACGGTGCTCCGCTGGAGCGTCGTCTCCACCTGGTGCCATGCGCCCACCAGGCCCGTACGCCGCTTGCAGGTGATGTCGGCGACGGCCACCGACCGCTCGTGTTCCGTCACCGTCCGGCCCATGACGCCGGGGTCGGCGGGCGGGTCCAGCGGGCCGGCGTAGCGGTGGCCCGCCTCGGCCATGCAGCGCGACCAGGCACCGAAGGCGGCCTTCACCCGGGGATCGTCCAGGGAGCGCTGGAAGGAGTCGCGCTTGTACCACTGGGGGAGGTCGACGGCCTCCATGTCGATCCCGGACTCCAGCTCGCGGTGTGCCTCGCCGGTGCAGCCGTCGTCGAACCCGTCCGATCCGCCCAGCGGTTTGCCCGTACCGCTCAGGGCACGTTCGTAGCGCTGGGAGCGCTTTTGCCGCTCGGGCTCGCGGGCGGGTGCGCCGTCCAGGTGGTAGCCGTGCTCGCGGGCCGTCTCCAGCACGGTGATGCCGTACCGGCGTTCGTGTCCCGTGGGGGACGTGGGGGTCTCCTCGGGTGCCGGCTCCTCGTAGCTGAGGCCCTGGCGTCGCATGCACCGGTCGGTGAGCTCCGCGAGGGCGCGCGAGACGGTGCCGAAGTCCTCGTCGGACACCTGGTACGGGTCGAGTGGAAGGGTGATCCGGGGCGGGCCGGAGGTGGCGTCCGCGCTCGCCGCCGGGCCCGTCGGGCGGGCGTTCCCGGAGGGTTCCGGGGACGCGCACGACGTGACGACGGCGGCGACGAGGAGGACCAGACCGGCGCGGGCGAGCCGCATGTGTGGGTCCCGTCGGGTCAGCGGGCCCCGGCGGCGGCCGCGGCCTTCAGGATGGAGCTCTTGCGTTCCTTGAGCGTGTTCAGCAACTGCTCGTTCTTCTCGATGGCCCGCTCCTGGTACGCGACCTCGACGGCGTACCAGACACCGATCACGTTGTTCTCGCGTTTGCAGGCGACATCGGCCTGGGCGACACGGATCTCCTCGGCCGAGGCGGTGGCGGACTTGGTGAACCGCTTGTCCTCCACGGCGACCATGGGGGAGGAGTAGGAGTAGCCCCGCTCCTTCATACAGGCCGACCAGGCGGTGAACGCCTTCTTCACCCGGGAGTCCTTCTGGGACTCCTGGTAGGTGAAGCCGGCGAGCTGGTCGGCGAACTCCTCCTGGTCCGGGTGGACCTTGGGCCCCTTGGACGCGAGGTCGCGCAGGGATTTGCCCCAGCAACCCCCCTTGGGGATGGCCTTGCCGTTCTGCTTCGCCTGGGCGGGCTGCCCCTCCCGCGGGCCGAACAGCACCAGCGACTCGGCGCTGGAGTAGTTCTCCTTCGGCGGCCTGGGCCCGCGCGCGGCGGGGTCCAGGTGGTAGCCGAAGCGGGAGGCCTTGTCCGGGTCGGACGCCCCGTACCGGCCGGCGTCCCGCAGGGCCTTGTCGCCCCGGTAGGGCGGGCGCGGTTCCAGGTCGAAGCCGAAGTCGCGCATGCACGCGGCGGCGAGCAGGTCCTCGCCCTGCCGCCTGGTGCGCAACTCGGCGTCGGTCCAGGCGTACGCCTCCAGCGGCAGTTCGAGATTGACCGAGGCGGCCATGCTCGGCGTGGCGCTGACCTCCGGGGGGTTCTTGAAGTCGACCGGCGGGGCCGCGCTGGAGCGGGAGCCCGGCGTGCCGTCGTCCTCGGAGCCCGAGGAGCAGGCGGTCAGCCCGAGGGCGGCGCACACCAGCGCCGCCCCGAGCCGTCGTGCGGTGGTACTGCGCGGCATGGGTTCGTCCGCGTCCTAGAAGGGCTCGTAGCTGGAGGCGTTGTTGTTCTGCAGCCAGCCCGGGGTGTTGCGGCGCACACCGTCGCAGGTGTGGTTGTGCCGCTGCCCGTTGAAGTTGGAGTTGAAGAAGATCGCGTAGTTGTAGCGGGTGCCTTCGCACTTCGCGGACGACGCGTTGTTGCCCACGACCTGGCCCTTGCCCGCACCGGTGGTAAGGAACACGTCGTCGTGGTGGCTCGGCTCCTCGTCGTAGTAGTCGACGTAGGACGACGCGCCGTACTGGGTCGAGTGGTAGTACATGCACAGCTCACCGCTGTCGCAGCGGCCGTCGTTGTAACCGGCCTGGGCCGGTGCCGAGCTCAGCGCGAGCGTTCCGAGCGCGATCGCAGCCGCGGCGAAGAAGGAACGACCTCTCATCAGTGTCTCCCCGTTTCCCTGTGAGGGTTGTGTGACCAACGGCGCAGGATCCTTGCATGAGTTGTGCACTCAAGTGCAAGACGAGTGACGTTTGTGACTCAAAAATGATCACCGTGGCCGTAAATAATCGGTCGCCAAGTGACTTATGGAACAACTAACTTGACTTTGATCGAAAGGAAATGGTCGTCTCGGCGTGACCATGACGATGTGAAGGTGCTGGCAGGCCGCTGTGAAGGCGCCAACCCGACGCATGTCGTCCGCTGTTGGGGGAGTGTCAGTTGTCGAAGCAGGGGGAGAGCTCCGGCCTGACCCGGCGCAGGCGGTCGCTGACCGCGCTGGCCGTGGGATCGGTCGTGCTCGTCGGTGCCGCACTGTGGACGTCGGCGTACGTGAAGTCGCCGGCGCAGGCCGCCGCCGAGGCCCGGCCACCCGCTCCCGACGTGCTCACCGCGCCCGTCGAGCGCCGCGTCCTCGCCGACACGGTCGTCACCCGGGGCACGGTCTCCGCCTCCCAGACGGTGGACATCGCCCCCGCCGGAACCGCCGCCGAGGACGTCGCCCGGCCCGTCGTCACCAAGGTCATGGTGCGCTCCGGCCAGACCTTCCGCGGCGGCCGCGTCCTCCTCGAGGTCTCCGGCCGCCCGGTCTTCGCCCTGCGCGGCGACCTCCCCGTCTACCGCGACCTCAAGCCCGGCTCCCGCGGCGACGACGTACGGCAGCTGCAGAAGGCACTGCGCGATCTCGGCCACGGCACCGGCGCCGACGCCCCCGGCACCTACGGCCCCGGCACCAAGCAGGCCGTCGGCGCGCTGTACGCCGCCATCGGCTACGAACCCGTCACCGCGGGCGGCGGCAAGGACGGCGCCGACCCGCTGGAGGGCGCCCGCGACGAGGTGAAGAGCGCCCAGCGCGCCCTCGACGGACTGCTCGGCGACAAGGCCGACGCCGACGAGATCCGCTACGCCCGCGAGGACCTCACCGAGGCGAAGGCCCGACTGGCCGAGGCCGAGGCCGTGTCGGGCCCGATGGTGCCCGCCTCCGAGGTCGTCTTCCTCTCCGGTTTCCCGGCCCGCGTCGACAGCATGACCGCCAAGGTCGGCACGGCCGCGGGCGAGAAGCTCGCCACCGTCTCCGCCGGCCGGCTCGTCGTCACCGGCTTCCTCGGCGCCCAGGAGAAGGACCTCGTCCGCCCCGGCCAGAAGGTCAAGGTCCTCTCCGAGGTCTACGGCCAGGAACTCACCGGCACCGTCGGCACGGTCGCCGACACGCCCACCGTCCCCGAGGCGGACGGCGACGACGCCGCGGCCGCCGCCGCACCCGCCGGACAGGGCTACGCGGTCACCGTCAAGCCCGACTCCGCCCTCCCGGCCCGGCTGGCCGGCCAGGACGTACGGCTCACCGTCGAGGCCGGCTCCTCCGACGGCAAGGTGCTCGTCGTCCCGGTCTCCGCGCTGTCCGCCGGCGCCGACGCGCGCACCACCGTCACCGTGCTGGACGCCTCCGGCGAGCGGCGGCGCGTGGAGGTACGGCCCGGCACCTCCGGCGACGGCTACACCGCGGTGACCCCGGTGGGCGGCGCCCGGCTCGCGGCCGGCGACAAGGTCGTCGTGGGTGTCCGGCCCGCGGCGGGCGACGGGACCGCCAAGTGAGCACGGCCGGCGCGCCGCCGGTCATCGAGTTCCGCGGGGTGGGGCTGACGTATCCCGGGCCACCGCCCGTACCGGCCCTGAAACCCTGCGACCTGACGGTGCAGCAGGGCGACTACGTCACGGTCGTGGGCCCGTCCGGATCCGGCAAGTCGACGTTCCTCAACATCGCCGGACTGCTGGACGCGCCCACCGAGGGGCGGTACCTCCTCGACGGCATCGACACCGGGCCCCTCGCCGACGGCGAGCGCACCGGACTGCGCGGGCGGCGCATCGGGTTCGTGTTCCAGAGCTTCCACCTGCTGCCGCACCGCTCCGCGCTGGAGAACGTCGAGCTGGCCATGGTCTACAACGGCGGCCCCCGCCGCGGCCGCAGGGAACGCGCCCGCGAGGCCCTGCACCGGGTGGGCCTCGGCCACCGCACCGACGCACTGCCCACCCGGCTGTCCGGCGGTGAACGCCAGCGCGTCGCCATCGCCCGGGCCCTGGTCGCCCGGCCGTCCCTGCTGCTGTGCGACGAACCGACCGGCAACCTCGACACGCAGACGGCTGAGTCGGTCCTCGCCCTCCTCGACGAACTGCACGCGGACGGCATCACCCTCGTCGTGATCACCCACGCCCCGGACGTCGCGGCCCGCGGCAGGCGGACCGTCGCCATCCGGGACGGGGTGCTGACGGAGCAGGTGCGTGTCTGATGCCGACCCTCGGGAAACTCAAAAACCTCAAGAGCCTTCCGGTGCGGGGCCGCACGAAGGCCGCGCGGCGCTCACTCGCGGGCGAGCGCTCCCGGTTCAGCCCGCGGGATCTGCTGGCGGAGTCCGTCGCCGGCATCCTCCAGCGGCCCGCCCGCTCCGCGCTGACGGCTCTCGGCACGGTGCTCGGCGTCGGCACGTTCGTCGCGGTCCTCGGACTGACGGCGACCACGTCCTCGCAGATCGACTCCCGCTTCAACGAACTGACCGCCACCGAGGTGACCGTCGAGGACACCGGCGGTGAGCAGCCCGAGTTCCTCGCCAACGCCTTCCCGGCGGACGCGGACCGCCGTATCGAAGCGCTGGGCGGCGTCCGCGAGGCCGGCGTGTACTGGCCCGTACGGCTGGGCCCCGGCACCACCGTCGGCGCCGCGCCCACGTCGGCCGGCGCGACGGGGGAGGAGGCGCAGGTCGTCGCGGCCTCGCCCGGAGTCCTCGCGGCGGCCGAGCCGAGCCTGGCGCAGGGCCGGACCTTCGACGCCTACCACGACCGGCACGGCGAGAACGTCGCCGTGATCGGCTCGGGGCTCGCGTCCCGGCTGGGCATCAGCACCCTGGAGACCTCCCCGGCCGTGTTCGTCGGCGACCGGGCCTTCACCGTCATCGGCATCGTCGACGACGTGGAGCGCAAGGCCGACCTGCTGCTGTCGGTCGTGGTGCCGCGTACCACCGCCGAGGAGATCTGGGGCGGACCGCAGGGCGGCGAGCGGGCCAAGATGCTCATCTCCACCGACCTCGGCGCCGCCCGGCAGATCGCCTCCGAGGCGGCACTCGCCCTCGACCCGGCCCACCCCGAGCACTTCAAGGCCGTACCGCCGCCCGACCCGAAGACCCTGCGCGGCAGCGTCACGTCCGACCTGAACCAGCTCTTCATGCTGCTGGCCGGGATCTGCCTGGTCATCGGGGCGGTCGGCATCGCCAACACCACGCTCGTCGCCGTGCTGGAGCGCACCGGGGAGATCGGCCTGCGCCGCGCGCTCGGTGCCCGCGGCCGGCACATCACCGTCCAGTTCCTGGCCGAGTCGGGCGCGCTCGGCGCACTCGGCGGCCTGGTCGGCACGAGCCTCGGCACGGTGACCGTCGTCGTCATGGCCGTCCACCGCGAGTGGACGCCCGTCATCCATCCGGCGACGGTCGTGACCGCCCCCCTGGTCGGCCTGGCCACCGGAGTGCTCGCCGGTCTCTACCCGGCCTGGCGCGCCAGCCGCATCCAGCCGGCGGAGGCGCTGCGCCGCTGACCCGCCTGGCTCCTGACACGAAGCGGGGCCCGCCGTCCTCCCGGACAGCGGGCCCCGCTCTCTCATGCCGCGGACCTGTTCACCACCGGTAGGGCGGGTACACGTCCATGCACTCCTTCTTGTCCGCGGTCAGCGCGTCCGCGGAGTCGGGCAGGTCGCCCGCCTCGGGAGCCTTCTGCTTCGGGTAGGTCGTGCCCTCCCGCCAGTCGCTGCCGACGGTCAGCGTGGTGGTCACGTCGTCCGTGGCCCGCACCTGGCTGCTCGGGATGCCGACCGCCTCCGCCACCGACAGCGCGTTGGCCCGGCCCTGCTCCCCCGTGCTCTTCGGGTACGTCACCTGGGTCCGGCCATGCGGATCCTGCTGGCCGGAGGCGACGGCCCGGGTGAAGCCCTCCTGCTGCAGCGCGGCCACGATCGCGGCGGCCCGCTGGGGGACGGCGGCCTGCTCGTCACTGGCCGTCCCGTTGACGACGGTGACCGACAGCCCCGCGGCCGGTGCGGCGGCGGGACCCGTGGCCTTCACCGACGCCGGGGACGGTCCCGAGGCCGTGGCCGCACGCGCCTTCCCGCCCTTGTCGAAGGAGACGTCGTCGCGGAGCATCGCCCACATCTTGTCCGCGTCCTCCGGCTTGGGCACCAGGTGGTTGCGGTCCAGGGGATCCTCGATCCACGGCATCGTCGTCATCGTGATGCGGCTCGTCGGGACCGACTTCAGCTGCATGCCCACGTCGTACAGCTCCTTGACGGTGCCGATCTCCTCGGACACCTTCAGCGCCTTCGTGCCCGCCTCGGCCAGGCCCATCAGCCGGCCCGTGTCGGTGAAGACGTTCTGCTGCTTCAGCGTCCGGATCATCGCGTTCATGTACATGTGCTGCGCCTTGGCGCGCAGCGGGTCGCTGCCCCAGGCGTGGCGGGTGCGCAGCCACTGCAGCGCCTGCTTGCCCTGCACCTTGTGCGTGCCGGCCTTCAACTTCAGTCCGGAGCCGCCGCGCTGGCGGGGCAGCGGCCGGTCCCACACGTTCTGGTTGACGCAGACCGGGACGCCGCCGATGGCGTCCGCCATGTCCACCACTCCGGCGAAGTCGACCATCATCCAGTGGTCGATGTACACGCCGGTCAGGTTCTGCCAGGTGGCGAGGGTGCAGCCCGGACCGCCGCGCTGGAGCGACTCGTTGATGATCGTGTTCTTGGCCGGGTAGGTCTCCCCGGAGTCGGGGTCGATGCACTTGGGGATGTCCACCCGGGTGTCCCGCGGGATGCTCACCACGGACGCGCTCTCGCGGTCCGCCGAGACGTGCAGGAGCATCTGCACATCCGCCAGGGGCTTGCTGCCGACGTTGTCCCTGCCGCCGCCGAGCTTGACGTTCTCCGCGGAGTTCCGGCTGTCGGAACCGATCAGCAGGATGTTGAGCGGGGTCTGGCCCGCCGCGTTGGGCCCGGTCTTCTTGACGTCGGACTCGCCGCTGTTGCGTTTGCCCTTGTCGATGTTGCCGTTGAGATGGCGGTAGTAGAGGTATCCGGCGCCGGCCGTCCCGAGTATCAGCAGGGACAGCACGATCGCGGACCAGCGCAATATCCGGCGTCCGCCGCCGCGCCGCCGGCCGCGCCGACGGCCATGGCCGCTCCTGCCCCCCTCGCCCCCGCCCGCGGCGGGCGTCGCCGTCCCCGGACGCTCGTCCTGGGCCAGGCCGCCCGAATCGTGCCGTGTGCCGCCTCCGCGCACGTCACTCTGCGCCATACCCCTGCCTCCCCACCCCTATGGCCGACCTACGGGTCCGCCCCGCCGTCGTGTTCGGATCACGGGTGACCCGTGTCCGTCCGGACCACGGGTTCCCCCGGTGCTCCGCCGGAGCACGGTCGTCCCCGCTACTGGTTGGACCACTGACATGCCCGGTCGGATGTACACCCGGGCGATTCGTCCGGGCATGCTCCGTCCACCTGTTAGACGCAGGAAGGGACGGTCAGGTCACTTCGCGCACTCGACCTTGTCGGCCGTGGCCTTCTGCACGTCGTCCGGCACCTTCGCCGGAGTGGTGAGCGGCACGCCCGCGCCCTTGAAGTCCTTGCCGAGGGTCAGCGTCATCGCGGGCACCCCCTGGGAGTTGGTCACGCTCTCTCCCGGCTTCAGCGCGGCCCCGGACAGACCCATGATGTCCGCGAGCCGGCGGGCCTGGGCTGCCTGGTCGGGCGCGTACTCCAGCGTGGTCTTCGCCAGCGGCTGCTCGGCGTTGCCCGCGTTCTCGGACTTGGTCACACCCTCCTGGACCTGCAGCCAGCTGAGGGTCTCCTGGGCGCTGCCCGCGACGGCACCGCCGTTGAGGATCCGCACCCGCACCTCGGAGGCCGGCGCCTTGGTGCCCTTCAGCCGGGCGGCCTCGGCGGCCTTCTCCTTCTTCTTCTCCTGCTTCACGTCGGTCAGCGACACGTCGTCCCGGACCATCGCGAACAGCTGCTGGGCCTGGGGCTCCTTCAGGACCACCGTGGCCTTGATCTTCTCCGCGGGGTTGTCGACGACGGGCACGGTGGCGAACGTGAGGTTCTTGGCGTCGAACTTGCCCAGCTCGGCCCCGAGATCGGCCAGCTTCTTGATCGTGCTGATCTGGGAGTCGACGGTCAGCGCCTTGGTGCCCGCCTCCGCCAGCTTGATCATCTTCGACGGGCTGGTGAGGGTGTCGTTGGACTTCAGCTTGCGCAGCATCGAGCCCAGGAACTGCTGTTGCAGCTCGATCCGGCTCAGGTCACCGCCGAAGCCCACGGAGTGCCGGGTGCGGACGAAGGCCAGCGCCTCCTCGCCCTCGATCGTGTGCTCGCCCTTGGGCAGGTCGAGCTTGGAGTCGGGGTCCTTGATGTCCTTGGCCAGACAGACGTCGACCCCGCCGACCGCGCTGGTCAGCGTCTTGACCGCGTTGAAGTCGGCCACCATGAAGTGGTCCATCTTCAGCCCGGTGAGCTCGGTGATCGTACGCATGGTGCAGCTCGGCGTCCGGTCCTCCTGCCCGAGGCTGTTGTTGAAGCGGGTGCGCTGCTTGCCCGGGATGACCTTCTCCGAGCCGTCCTCCTGCGTCGTCGGACAGTCCGGGATGTCGGTGATCAGGTCGCGCGGGATGCTCAGCACCGTCGCGTTCGTACGGTCCTTGGAGACGTGCAGCACCAGCGTGGTGTCCGCGTGCCCGGCGCTGTCCTTGTCGCCGTAGCCCTCGTTGCCCTTGCCGGTGCGCTTGTCGGTGCCGACCAGCAGGATGTTGATCGCGCGGTCCTTGCTGAACCCGCCGGTGCCCGCGCCGTCGTCGGAGACGGACGTGATGTTGTTGTTGAGGTGCTCGTAGTAGAGGTACGCGGTCGCGCTCGCCCCGACCAGTACGAAGGCCAGCGAGCCGCCGGTCCACAGCAGGACCTTCTTGCCCTTCGCCTTCTTCGGCACGGGACGGCGTCCGCGCCGTCCCGCGGCCTCGGCCGGGGCGCTCGGGCGTCTGCGCGGAGAGGGAGCCTCACCGTCGGATGCCGGCGCTCCGGAACGCCGGGCGGGGGCGGTCCGGCGGGCACGTGCCGCACCGCCCGTTCCGGTCGCGCCACGGCCACCGGAACCCCTAGGGCCGGGAACGGACGATTGCGCTGCGGAAGGGGCCAGTCGCAGTTCGTATTCGCCGGTGTTCGGGTTGAGTACCCACTGGTCTGCGGGGTCGATGTCGTCCGCCCGCCCACGGCCTTGCGCGTCCACGGTTGCCTGATTCCTCCGTCGGGCCACGCGGCGCCCTCCCCCGGAAGACGCACGGTGCTGGTCAAGCAGTGCACCCCCCAGGACGGACCTCATGGGTGAGAGCACTGGATCGCACACACTATCCGCACACTTCGGCGTCAAGCGACGTGGGTGAGAAATTGCACGTTCTCACAACTGGGCAATCCCGCCCATTTGTTTGAAGGAAGTTCGGTGAACGCGGGGGAATTAACCGCTACTTGGCGCACTCCACCTTGTCGGCGGTGGACTTCTGCACCCCCTCCGGTGCCTTTGTGGGCGCGGTGAGGGAGACCCCGGCCCCCTTGAAGTCCTTGCCGAGGGTCAGCGTCATCGCGGGCACGCCCTGGGAGTTGGTCACGCTCTTTCCCGGCTTCATCGCGGACCCGGACAGGCCCATGATGTCGGCGAGGCGGCGGGCCTGGGCGGCCTGGTCGGGGGCGTACTCGAGCGTGGTCTTCGACAGCGAGGCGGGCGCGTTGCCGGCGTTCTCCGACTTGACCACGCCCTCCTCGTTCTGCAGCCAGCTCAGCGTCTCCTGCGCGCTGCCCGCGACGGCACCGCCGTTGAGGATCCGCACCCGCACCTCGGAGGCCGGGGCCTTGGTGCCCTTCAGCCGGGCGGCGACCGCGGCGGCCTCCTTCTTCTTCTGCTCTTTGACGGCGGTGAAGGAGACGTCGTTCCTGATCATGTCGAAGACCTGCGGGGCCGTCGACTCGTTGAGCACGACCGTGGTCTTGACCTTCTCCGCCGGGTTGTCGATCACCGGTGTGGTGGCGAACGTCAGGTTCTTGGTGTTGAGCTTGCCCAGCTCCAGACCGAGGTCCTTCAGCTTGCCGATGCTGTCCAGCTGCGAGTCGACGGTCAGCGCCTTGGTGCCGGCCTCGGCCAGGTCGAGCATCTTCGACGGGCTGGTGAGCGTGTCGTTGTCCTTGAGCTTGCGCATCAGCGCGCTCAGGAACTGCTGCTGCAGTCCGATCCGGCTCAGGTCGCCGCCGAAGCCCACGGCGTGCCGGGTGCGCACGAACGCCAGGGCCTGCTCGCCCTCGATCGTGTGCGTGCCCTTGGACAGCTTCAGGTGCGAGTCCGGGTCGTCGATGTCCTTGCCCAGGCAGACCTCGACCCCGCCGACCGCGCTGGTCAGCGTCTTGACCGCGTTGAAGTCGGCGACCATGAAGTTGTCCGGCTTGACCCCGGTCAGCTCGGTCACGGTCCGCATGGTGCAGCTGGGCGTACGGCCGTCCTGGCCGAGGCTGGTGTTGAAGCGGGCCTGCTGCGTGCCGGGGATGATCTTCTGCGTGCCGTCCTCCTGCGTCGTCGGGCAGTCCGGCACGTCGACGATCAGGTCACGCGGGATGCTCAGCGCCGTCGCGTTCGAACGGTCCTTGGAGACGTGCAGCAGGATCGTGGTGTCGGCGTGCCCGGCGCTGCCCGCGTCGCCGTAGCTGTCGTTGCCCTTGCCGGTGCGCTTGTCGGTGCCGATCAGCAGGATGTTGATGGCCTTGTCCTTCTGGAAGCCACCGGTGCTCGCGCCGTCGTCGGAGACGGACGCGATGTTGTCGTTCAGGTGCTCGATGTAGAAGTACGCGGCACCCGCGCCGGCGACCAGCACGAACGCCATCGCGCCGCCGGTCCACAGCAGGGCCTTCTTGCTCTTCGAGGCCTTCGCCGGACGGCGTCCGCGCCGCCCCGGCAGCGGCTCCTCCGGTGCCCCGCGGCGCCTGCGCGGCGGCGGCACCGCACGGCCGGGCGTCTCGGGCCGTGACCGGCCGGACGCCTCCCTGCGGCCGCGCGCCGACGGGGCCGCCTCGGAGGCCCGCGGCCTGCGCGGCGCGGGGACGCCCGACTGCGGTGCGGAAGGCCCCAGTCGCATTTCGTATTCGCCGGTGTTCGGGTTGAGCACCCACTGATCTGCGGGATCGATGTCGTCCGCCCGCCCACGGCCTTGCGCGTCCACGGTTGCCTGTTTCCTCCGTCGGGGCACGCGGCGCCTTCCCCTCCAAGGCGCTCGGGTCTCGGTCACACAGTGCGCGACCTCAGGACCGTCCCTCAGAGCCGGGCGCACCGGATCGCTCACACTAACCGCCCCTTTCGGCGCCTAGCGACGACGGTGACCCATTCCACGTCCCTACACCTGGGCAATTCGCCCATTTCCCGGGTGAAGAGTTCATTGCCTTGGAGTGACCTTGGTGCCCGCTTTACTCGCAGGTGTCCTCGGCTGCCGTGTTCCCCCGAAACGTCGGTGGAGGAGAAACGGTGACGGAGGGCTGTCGGTAAGGACCCGGATGCGAATCCCCGTACGACCCGTCACGCGTATCGGCGAGCCGCAGCGGGGCGGAACTTCGCGGCCCGTTCCCCTCCACGACCACGGGCGTGTCCGTACGGAGCCGCTCGAACAGCCGCTCCGCCGCAGGTTCCACGAGTTGGTCGCGATTGGCGTCGTACGTATACGACTCCCGGGGGACGGTCAGGAATTGCACTTGTTCCATGGGGATGTCGCGCAGGCCGCGCACGAGTTCGTACAAACCACGCAAGCTCGCCAATTCCGGGTCGGTGGTGAGAGCCGACGTGGCGGCATCCAGCACGGGATACAGCTTCGCCGGATTCAGCAGGACGTCATTGCTGCGCACCTTGTTGACGAGTGCCCCGAGGAATCGCTGCTGGCGCTCCATCCGCTCGGTGTCGCTGCCGTCGCCGAGGGTCTTGCGGGCGCGGACGTAGCCGAGGGCCTGCTCGCCGTTCAGCGTCACGCGTCCGGCGGGCAGCCGCAGCTTGGCGGCCCGGTCGTCGATCGGTTCCCGCAGGCACACCTCGACGCCGTCGACCGCGTCGACCATCTTCTTGAAGCCGTGGAAGTCGACGACGACGTGATGGTCGATGCGGATGTCGGTCAGCTTCTCCACGGTCCGGATGGTGCAGGCCGACCCGCCCATCTGGAAGGCCTGGTTGAACATGGCGAACCGGGGCGCGCTCCGGGACCCGTCCGGGCGTCGGCAGCCCGGCAGGTCCACCATCAGGTCCCGGGGGAGGGAGACGGCGGTGGCGCTGCCCCGGCCCCCGGACAGGTGCAGCAGGATCGTGGTGTCGGACCGCTCGGTGCCGGAGTCCCGCCCGTAGCGGGCGTTGTCGGTCCCCTCGCGCGAGTCCGACCCGATCAGCAGGATGTTCCGCGCGTCCTTGACCAGGGAGGTGGGCCGCTCCTTGTCGTACCGCGCGAGCTCGGCGGCGGCCGCCTCGTCGGGCGTGATGTTCCCGCTGAGCTTCGCGTACACGGCCCAGCCGACTCCTCCGGCCGCCACGACGAGGGCCGTGACCCCGAACGCCGTGATCCGCACCCATCGCCGTCGGCGCCGCCGCACCAGCCCCCGCCCGCTGGCGGACGCCCCCATGCCCGGACCGACCCTGTAGCCCACGGCGGCAACCACCCCTCCTGACGTAGGAACGCCCCGCGCACACTGCTCCTACGACCATGGCGCGGATGGCGGGCGGGGGGTGGGTGGGGATGGGCCGAACGAGGGAGCGGCGCGGCTACCGGCCCCCTGTGCCGCGGGCGATGGTCGTGACGCGCTCGCTCTCCACGCGCTTGTCCAGCACTCCGTCCCCGGCCTGCTCCAGGTTCCGGCACAGCACCACGGAACCACCGGTGGCCAGCGGCCCGTACAGCCCGGCGTTCAGCCCGTCCCACGTGTCGTACGGCAGGTCCGACAGGATCCGCGACCCGGGCCCGGTCAGGCCGAGCCCCGTCGCCTCGGCCCGGGCCCGCTCGACCACCTCGGCCCCGCTGAACTCCCGCCCGGCCACGATCAGCGCGGGCCCCTCCGGATCCACCGGGGCGTACGGCACGAACCGGTCACCCTGCCCCGGCACCTCCACCGCGTAGTCGGCGAACCCCTCGGGAGCCTGTGGGAAGCGCCCCCCGAGCGGCCGCAGCGCCATCGCGATCCGCGCCCCGGAGCAGGCCCGTGCCTCCTCCAGCCGGTCCGGCCCGCTCACCGCGACGTCGGCCGACCGGACGTCCCCGGACACGTCCGCGACGACTCCCACCGACGCACACGCCAGCAGCCACACCGCCGTCTGCCAGTGCGCGGGCAGCAGCAGCGCCACCCGGTCCCCGGGCTCGACGGACAGCTCGTCCTGGAGGAGGTTGGCGGTCTTGGCCACCCAATTGGCGAAGGTGGCCACGGACAGTTCGACACGTTCGCCCGTGGCGTCGTCGTAGAAGGTCACCAGGGGACGTCCCGGATCCGCGGCGAGCGCGGAACCCAGCAGGTCGGCGGGGGTGCGATCGGTGGCGTTCACCCGCGCAAGCGTACGCGGCGCACGCCCCTGCACCCAACGGCCGGGCCATCGCCCCGCCACGAATCCGCCACCGGTTCGGCCGAACCCGGCCGACAGTCCGTCAAATCCCAAATAGACAGACTTGTATGACCATGTCCAAGATCAGGGGCATGCGTGGATTCCTTGCCTCCTCGATCGGTGTCACCTGTGCGGCCGCCCTGGCCCTTCCCCTCACCCCTCCCGCCCTCGCGGCGACGGCGGGACCGGTGTCGGCCGCGGAAGCCGCCACGACGGCGAGACCCTCGCCCCGCGCGGGGACCCCGGCCGCCACCCCGACCGACCGGCGCGCGACCGAACCGCACGCCGCCGGCAGCACCCAGTCCCTCCCCCTCGAACCCCTCACCCGCAACCGAGCCACCCCCTCCGCCCCCTCCACCGAACAGGGCCTGCCCCGCCGAGCCGTACGCCACTTCTCCCTCGTCGGCGTCGTCTGGGACGACCCCGACGCCGAACTGCACGGCCGCGTCCAGGTCCGCACCCGCGCCGCCGGCACCGGCACCTGGTCGGGCTGGCAGGACGTGGAGACCCACAACGCCGACCACGCCGCCGACCCGGACACCGCCGAGAGAACCTCGGGCCGCGTCCGCGGTGCCACGGCCCCGCTGTGGGTGGGCGACTCCGACGGCGTGGAACTCCGCGTCCGTTCCGAATCCGAGCCCGACTCCGCCGAGCACACCTCGGGCACCCGCAACCTGCCCGCCGCGCCCCCGCTGCCCTCGGGCCTGCGCCTCGAACTCGTCGACCCCGGCGAGGACGACGACTCACTCCCCGATGCCGCCGCGGACGGCCCCCGCACCAGTGGCCTGACCGCCGAGGCCGCCGCCCTCTCCGAGGCCTCCGCACTCACCGAAGCCTCAGCCGTCAACGCCGACCTGGCCCCCCTCGGTGCCACCGAGATCGCGGCACTGAGCCGCGCCCAGACCGAGCAGGAGTACCTCGCCCTCAACGTCGGCGAGCTGACGGAGCAGCAGCGGCAGGCCAAGCCGTACATCGGTCCGCGCCCGGGTATCGTCACGCGGCGCGGCTGGGGTGCGAACGAGGGGCTGCGGGAGAGCGGCTTCAAGTACACGAAGAAGATCAAGGCGGCCTTCGTGCACCACACGGCCAGCGGCAACAACTACCGCTGCTCGCAGGTCCCGTCACTCATCCGCAGTATCTACCGCTACCACGTCAAGAGCATGGGGTGGCGGGACATCGGCTACAACTTCCTCATCGACAAGTGCGGAAAGATCTACGAGGGCCGGGCCGGGGGCGTGGCGAAACCGGTCCTCGGCGCGCACACGCTTGGTTTCAACAGCAACAGCATGGGGATCGCCGTCCTCGGGTCGTACGGCGCCACGAAGCCGTCGAAGTCCGCGGTCAAGGCCGTGGCCCGGCTGACCGCGTGGAAGCTGGGGCTGTACCGGGTGAATCCGAAGGGGAAGACATACCTGAAGTCGGCCGGCAGCAATCTCCACCGCAAAGGTAAGAAGGTGCGACTGAACGTGATCTCGGGTCACCGGGACGGCTTCATCACGGAGTGCCCGGGACGCAAGCTCTACGGAAAGCTCGGCTCGGCCCGCTCCAAGGCGGCCCGCTACCAGGGCCGCTGAGTACACGTTCACCGCCTACGGGGGGCAGGGGGGCGGAATGCCGCACGGCCAACGAAGGCGCCACGGAACGGTCTGCATACACTGACCGGCCGAAAGACAGTTCGGCCGGTCCCGGCAGGAAGCAGAGACGACACGTGACAGAAGCGATCCTCCTGGTCGGCGGCAAGGGCACCCGGCTGCGCCCGCTCACGGTGCACACGCCCAAGCCCATGGTCCCGGCGGCCGGGGTGCCCTTCCTCACGCACCAGCTGGCGAGAGCGAGAGCGGCGGGTGTCGAGCACATCGTCCTGGCCACGTCCTACCTGGCCGAGGTCTTCGAGCCGTACTTCGGCGACGGCTCCGCGCTCGGGCTTCACCTCGAGTACGTCACGGAGGAGGAGCCGCTCGGCACCGGCGGCGCCATCCGCAACGTGGCCTCGCGGCTGCACTCCGGCCCCGACGACCCGATCCTGATCTTCAACGGCGACATCCTGACGGGCCTGGACATCCGGGCCCTGGTCGACACCCACGAGACGACAGGGGCGGACGTCTCCCTGCACCTCACCAAGGTCACGGACCCGCGCGCCTACGGCCTCGTCCCCACGGACGACACGGGCAGGGTCCTGGCGTTCCTGGAGAAGCCGCAGACCCCCGAGGAGATCGTCACCGACCAGATCAACGCGGGGGCGTACGTCTTCCGCCGCTCGGTCATCGACTCGATCCCGCTGGGCAGGCCGGTATCGGTGGAACGGGAGACCTTCCCCGGTCTCCTCTCGGCCGGCGCGCACCTCCAGGGCATGGTCGACTCGACGTACTGGCTGGACCTGGGCACCCCGGCGGCCTTCGTCCGCGGCTCGGCGGACCTGGTCCTCGGCCGGGCCCCGTCGCCCGCCGTCCCCGGCCGCTGCGGCGATCGCCTGGTCCTGCCCACGGCTCAGGTCGCGTCCGACGCGAAGCTGTCGGGCGGCACGGTGGTGGGAGAGGGTGCCTTCGTCGCGGAGGGCGCGCGGATCTTCGGCAGCACGATCCTGCCCGGCGCGGTCATCGAACCGGGCGCGGTCATCACCGACTCCCTGATCGGCACCCGCGCCCGCGTCGGCCGGCGCTCGGTCCTCACGGGCACGGTCATAGGCGACGGCGCGGTGATCGGCCCCGACAACGAACTCCTGGAGGGCGCCCGCATATGGTGCGACGCCCGCATCCCAGCAGGAGCGGTCCGCTTCTCGTCGGACCAGTAGGACACAGGAGCGCAGGGGGCGGCCCCCGCCCAGCAACGGGGGCCGCGCCCCGCCTAACTACGGGCGGCCTGCCCCGCCCAGCAACGGGGGCCGCGCCCCACCCAACTACGGGCGGCCTGCCCCGCCTAGCTGCGGGGGCCGTGCCCCGCCTAGCTGCGGGCCCCCTGGGCCGCCTAGCTGGGGGGTCCCGTCCCGCCCGGGACGCGGTCCCCGTCCCGCCTAGGTGCGGGCGCCCCGTCCCGCCTAGCTGCGGGCAATCGTGCCGCTAAGGGCGGCACGGGTGGGCGCAGCGGCACCCCGCTCCGCCGGGCTGCGCAACGCCCCGACGCCGGCACCACCGCCGAGCACCTGAACCCAACGGCTCACAACTGCCCGATATCCCACCGCGGCATCTTCGGCGCCCTACGCCCCGGCACCCTCCCGCTCAGCAGAATCAACCGAGCCGCCCGATGCCGCTGCCCCGCATACGGCTCAAGCAGCTCCAGCATCACCGCATCATCCGCATCCCGGTCCCCGGCCAGCGCCCACCCCACGATCCCGGGCAGATGCAGATCCCCCACCGTCACCTCGTCCGCAGCCCCATGACTGCGCTGCACCGTCTCCGCAGAGGTCCACGGCCCGACCCCCGGAACGACCTCCAGCCGCGCCCGAGCCGCCCCGGGCTCCATCCCCACCGCCTGCTCAAGCCGCGCAGCGACCCGTACCGCGCGCAGAATCGTCGATGCCCGCTTGTTGTCGACCCCGGCCCGATGCCACTCCCACGACGGAATCAACGCCCACGTCCGGGGAGCCGGCATCACGTACATCCGCTCGGGCGCGGGCCCCGGCGCCGGTTCCCCGAACTTCCGTACCAGCAGCCGCCACGCCCGATACGCCTCATCGGTCGTGACCTTCTGCTCCAGGATCGACGGAATCAGCGACTCCAGCACGAGCCCGCTCCGCGTCAGCCGCAACCCCGGCCGCCGATGCCGGGCCGACGCCAGCAGCCGGTGCCGCGGCACGAACGCCGACGGATCGTCGGCGGCCCCGAGCAGCTCCGGCAACCGCTCCAGCAGCCACTCCGTCCCCGGCCCCCAGGCCTCCCCGCGCACCCCACCGCCGTACGCGCGCACCCGCAGCGTCCCGGGCCCGGCCGGAGTGAGACTGGTGCGCCAGACGGACCCGTCCGGTGTCGCCCGGAAGGTCGGATCGCCGGGCCCGCGCCGCAACGGCCCGAGCACCAGGCCGAGATCCAGCGGCCCGTCCGGCACCCACTCCCGCACCCGGCCCGGCCCCGCCGCCTGCCGCGGCACCCCTCCGGGCACGGCGACATGCCCACCGCGCCCGGGCATGGGGGTACCTCCCACGCCTTGCGGGCTGTGGGGGAGCGTGGGTCGCGGAGCGAACCGTCCTGCCATGAATGACGTCCCTGGGATCCGTGAGGAGCAGCCCTACGAGAGTAGGCGCCGCCCGGCACCTGTCACCGCACCTCGATGAACGCCCCCGCGTCCCGCTCGGGCCGCGGCCGTGGTTCCTCCGCCGGATGCCCGACCGCCACCGCGCCCATCGGGTCCCAGTCCGCCGGCAGATCCAGCACCGCGCGCACCACGTCCCGGCAGAACATCGTCGACGACACCCATGCCGACCCCAGCCGCTCCCCGGCCAGCGCGACCAGGAAGTTCTGCACGCCGGCACCGGCGGCGACCACGAACATCTCCCGCTCGGCACCGTCGCGCCGCTGGTCGCCGTAGGTGTGCGAGCCGTCCATGACCAGGCAGGGGACGACGAGGTAGGGCGCGTTGCGCAGGACGTCCCCGCGCCGGACCCGCTTGGCGATGGACTCCTCCGTCTTGCCGTCCCGCCGCAGGTCGGCGATCCACGCGTCCCGCATGGCGTCGAGCAGGCGGGTCCGCGACGCCTCCGACTCCAGCAGGACGAACCGCCACGGTGTCGTGTGGTGCGGGGCCGGAGCCGTCACGGCCGCGGCCACGGCCCGCCGTACGGCGTCCGCGTCGACGGGCTCGTCCGTGAAGGAGCGGACCGTACGCCGCTGGGTCACGGCCAGCCGTATCGCCTCCGAGGTGCCGAGGCGGAACATGTCGTCGCGTGCGCCGCGGACCATGGCCCGCGCTCCCTCGCCGTCGTCGCCCTCCGCCACCAGGTGCGGGAGCCCGCGCGCCACGGCGACGGGCAGCCCCGCGGCCTTGCCCTTGACCAGGTCGCCGGCGGCGGCGAGTTCGTCGGCCGTGGCCACGACGGTGGCGCTGAGCGGATTGCCGTACGCGTCCGTGCCGCCGCGCAGATCGTCGAGCACGCGCACCCCGGCGGCGCCGATCGCGACGTCCGTGAGCCCGGAGCGCCAGGGCCGCCCGGACGTGTCGGTGACCACGACCCCGACGTCGACGCCGAGGGCGTCGCGCAGTCCGTCGCGGATGGCGCGGGCGGAGGCGTCCGGGTCCTCGGGCAGCAACAGCACCGTCCCGGACGGGGTGTTGGACGCGTCGACCCCGGCCGCGGCCATGACGAGACCCTGCCGGTTCTCGACGATCCGCAGGGCCCCGCGCCGGGCCACCACCCGGACGGTCTCCGCGTCGATCGCGGCCTCCCGGTCGGCGGCCCGGACGATCCGGCCCTCCGCCTTGGACACGATCTTCGAGGTGACGAGCAGCACGTCCCCGTCGGCCAGCCCGGGCTCGGCGGCCGCGATCAGCTTCGCCAGGTCGTCCCCGGCCGCGACCTCGGGCAGCCCGCCCAGGGCCCACACCCGGTACCCGGGGGCAACCGGCTCCGCGCCGGTGACCTCGCCGCTCACGCTCCCCGCACCTCCTCGGCCAGCGCCAGCGCCTCCTGGGCCATCCGCGCGGTGGCGTCGGTGTCGCTCATCATCAGCGGCACGGCCCGGCAGCGGATCCCGGCCGCCTCGACCTGCTCCACCGCGCCCGCGTCCACCGAATCGACGAGCCAGCCGTCCAGCAGGCCCGAGCCGTAGTGCTCGGCCACCGCCGAGGCGGTCGACTCGACGCCCACGGCGGCGAGCACCTTGTCGGCCATGCCCCGCACGGGCGCGTCACCGACGATGGGGGAGAGGCCGATGACCGGCACCCCGGCGTCGGCGATCGCCTCCCGGATGCCGGGCACGGCGAGGATCGTGCCGATCGACACGACCGGGTTGGACGGCGGGAAGAGGATCACGTCCGCCTCGGCGATGGCCTCCAGGACGCCCGGCGCGGGCTTCGCCTGGTCGGCACCCACCGGCACGATCGCCCGGGCGGGCACCGAGGCGCGCAGCCGCACCCAGTACTCCTGGAAGTGGATCGCCTTGGTCTCGCCGTCGATCTCGACGGCCACATGGGTCTCGACGCGGTCGTCGGACATGGGGATGAGCCGCACGCCCGGCTTCCAGCGGTCGCACAGCGCCTCCGTCACCGCGCTCAGCGGGTATCCGGCGCCGATCATCTGCGTCCGCACGATGTGCGTGGCGAAGTCCCGGTCGCCGAGGCCGAACCACTCGGGCCCGACGCCGTACGCCCCGAGCTCCTCCTTGAGGTGGAAGGTCTCGTCGGCACGACCCCAGCCCTGCTCCTCGTTGATACCGCCGCCGAGGGTGTACATCACCGTGTCGAGGTCCGGGCAGACCTTCAGCCCGAAGAGGTGGATGTCGTCCCCGGTGTTGCCGATGACCGTGATGTCCGCGTCCGGGACGGCCCGCTTCAGACCACGCAGGAACCGGGCACCGCCGATGCCGCCTGCCAGAACCACAATGCGCATGGGAGCCAGTCTTGCAGGCGCCTACGACAACCGGTCGGCGCCTACGACAACCGGTCGGCGGCTACGGCAGCCGGTCAGGCAGTCACGACACCCGGTGCGCTCCGTGCTTCGCAGTGCGGGGCCGTGTGCATCGGCATCTCGGTGAGGCCCGGGTAGTAGATGTGCAGGCTCACCGCCGGCTCCAGTGCGTCGTTCACGACCTCGTGCACGTACCCCGGCGCGAACACGCGCTGCGCGCCCGCCCGCAATGCGCGCGTGCCCCGCTCCGTGCGCTCGGTCAGCGTGCCGTCCAGCACGGTGAGCACACCGGAGGAGCGGCCGTGGTCGTGCAGCCCGCTGCCCTGCCCGGGCACCCAGGACAGCAGCCACACCTCGTAGCCCGGACCGGTGCGCAGCCGGTGGTACCAGCGGCTGGTCGCGTCGTAGCGGACGAGGTGCTCCCACTGGGAGCGGTCTTCGGCGAGGGTGCGGGCCAGTCCGACGAACTCGGCGACGGTGGCCGGGTGCTCGCGCGGGGTCTGGAGGAGGTGCGTGACTTCGAGGATGTCGCCGGCGATCTGGAGGTCGCTGTCGCTGTTCATGGGGTGCGTGGTTCCTCAGTGAAGGAAGGTCAGAGGGAACAGGAGCCGAGATACGGGTGGCTCGGCCTTCAGCTGGAGCAGGTGTGGCTCAACAGCTGGAACAGCAACAGCTACAGCGAGCGCGGGCAGCACCGTGGGACCCGGCGGTGCGGGTCGAGGTGGATGCCAAGTTCGCGAGCATGCCCACAAGGACACCGGTTCACACCCTCACTGTCAACTCGACACCCGGTATGTGGGATGTGGTTCACCTCATCCGGTCGATCGCTCAGATGAAAGGTTTGTTCATGGCCCGCCCGGGACACATGGCGTCCAACCGGGCGCACAAACCCCGTTGCGTACTCGTGATCCGACTGTGATCCGTTTCGCTTCGACGTGCGTGTCGGAACGAGATCGAACTCCTGGGCGTCCTCCTCCGTACAGGTCCGCGAGGGGTCCGGCGGAAGGTGTGAGCCCTCAGGGGCTCCATCCGTGTGTCAGGTTTTATGGTGATTTGAACACTTTCCGCATGGGCTTGGTTCCGCAGAGTGAATAAGGGGCCCAATAGCAGATCTCGGCTTGACTCGCCCGGAGCAGCACACTTGTAATTTCACTCGTGTCGTTCAGCCGGAATCGGTAACGGCTAGATCACGGGGACGCGAAAGACAGACGAGGGGCGCACATGACCGAGACGGTGCAGCAACTGCTGGTCGACGACGCGGACGAGGAACTCGGCTGGCAGGAGCGCGCGCTGTGCGCCCAGACCGACCCCGAGTCCTTCTTCCCCGAGAAGGGCGGCTCGACCAGGGAGGCCAAGAAGGTCTGCCTCGCCTGCGAGGTCCGCTCCGAGTGCCTCGAGTACGCCCTCGCCAACGACGAGCGATTCGGCATCTGGGGCGGCCTGTCCGAGCGGGAGCGCCGCCGGCTGAAGAAAGCGGCCGTCTGACCGACCCCTCTTCGCGAACGGCCCGTCGCCCGTGGGTTGTCCACAGGCGGCGGGCCGCCTTGCTGCGCAGCCGATAGTGTGGTCGCTCGTCCGAGACGCCCCCGCCCTCACCGGGCGCAGGCGTCCACCGCAGTCCACCGAACCGGGGCCCGTACCTCGATGTCCGTGCACAGCCACCCGGCAGCTCATCACGACTCCGCTGCCGCACCTGAGTTCCCGCGTCATGTGGTGACCGCGGTCCTCGTCTCCCACGACGGCGCCCGCTGGCTGCCCGACGCGCTGGCCGGGCTGCTCGGCCAGGAGCGGCCCGTCCAGTACGCGATGGGGGCCGACACCGGCAGCGCGGACGCCTCCGCCCAGCTGGTCACCGACGCCCTCGGCCCCGACCGCGTGCTGCACCTCGCCCGCCGCACCGGCTTCGGCCAGGCCGTCGAGGAGTGCGGCCGCACCGCCCCGGTCCTCACCCCCGAGCAGCTCCCGTACCTGAAGCGGCCCAGCGGCTGGGACCCGGTCACCCGCTCATGGCGCGACGACGCCTACGACCTGCCCGAGCTCCCGCACGGCGAGCCGGTGCAGTGGCTGTGGCTGCTCCACGACGACTGCGCCCCGGACCCCGACGCCCTGGCCCAGCTGCTGCGGGTCGTGGACAACGAGTACGAGCTGGGCCGCGACGACGTCGCCGTGGTGGGCCCCAAGCTTCGCGGCTGGTACGACCGGCGGCAGCTGCTGGAGGTCGGCGTCTCCATCGCCAACTCCGGCCGCCGCTGGACCGGCCTCGACCGCCGCGAGCAGGACCAGGGCCAGCACGACCACGTCCGGACCGTGCTGTCGGTGTCCACCGCCGGCATGCTCGTCCGCCGCGACGTCTTCGAGCAGCTCGGCGGCTTCGACCGCCACCTGCCCCTCATGCGCGACGACGTCGACCTGTGCTGGCGCGCCCAAGCGGCCGGCTACCGCGTCCTGGTCGCCCCCGAGGCGGTCGTCCGGCACGCCGAGGCGTCCAGCCGCGAGCGCCGCACGGTCGACTGCGTGGGCCGTACGGCGGCCTCCCCGCACAAGGTCGACAAGGCCGGCGCCGTCTACACCCTGCTCGTCAACTCGCGTACGGCCGTGCTCCCCTGGGTGATGCTGCGGATCGTGCTCGGCACCCTGCTGCGCACCGTGGCCTACCTCGTCGGCAAGGTCCCCGGACAGGCCGTCGACGAGATCCGCGGCCTGATGGGCACGCTGCTCCGGCCCGAGCGGATCCTCGCCGGACGGCGTGGCAGGGGCGCACCCCAGATCGACAAGGCCGAGCTGCGGGCCCTCTTCCCACCGCCCGGCGCGACCGTCCGCGTCACCGTCGAGCAGGTCGCGAGCAGCCTCGTCGGCCGCTCCGACCCGGAGGTCGCGGCCGGCGCCGGACGGCACGGCGGCGCCGTCGAGTCGGGCCCCGGCGGCGACGACGCCGACTTCCTGGAGATCGAGCAGTTCGCCCGGCTCAAGCGCATCGCGCGCAAGCCCGGCCCGGTGCTCTTCCTGGTGCTGCTGCTGGTCTCCCTGGTCGCCTGCCGCCAGCTCCTCGGCGGCGGCGCGCTCGCGGGCGGCGCCCTGCTGCCCGCCCCGGCCGACTCCGCCGAGCTCTGGTCGCGCTACCTGGACGCCTGGCACCCGGTCGGCGCCGGCGGCACCTCGTCCGCGCCGCCGTACATCGCGCTCGTGGCGATGCTGGCGTCCCTGCTGTTCGGTTCGACCGGCCTCGCCGTCACGGTCCTGCTCGTCGGCTCGGTGCCGCTGGCCGGCGTCGCCGCCTACTTCGCCTCCCGCCCGCTCGTCGAGTCCCGGCTGCTGCGCGCCTGGGCGGCCGTCGTCTACGCCTTCCTGCCCGCCGCCACCGGCGCCCTCGCCGGCGGCCGCATCGGCACCGCCGTCCTGGCCGTGCTGCTGCCGCTCATCGCGCGCGCGGGCATCGCGGCCGGCGGCCTGACGCACTCCGCCGGAACCCGCGGCAGCTGGCGTGCCACCTGGGCGTACGCGCTGCTGCTGACCATCACCACCGCCTTCACGCCGATCGTGTGGCCCATCGCGCTGCTCCTCGGCGTCGGGCTGCTGGTGCTGCGCCGGTCCGACATCACGGCCTACGGGCTGCGGTTCCTCGCCCAGCTCGGCACGCCCCTGCTGCTCCTCGCACCCTGGTCGCTGACGCTGCTGCCGTTCGGCTTCCTCCAGGAGGCCGGCCTCGAGTACGGCCCCTCGGCCGCCTCCGCCGTCGACCTGCTCGGCGCCAGCCCGGGCGGCCCCGGCACCGTCAGCGGCCTCATGCTCATCGGCATCGTGCTGGCCGCGCTCGCCGCCCTGGTGCGCTCGGAACGCCAGTCGGGCATCTGGACGGCCTGGGCGATCGCCCTGGTCGGCTTCGTCTTCGCGGTCCTGTCCAACAGCTCCACCTGGGCCGGCCCGGCGACCCTCGTCTACGGCATCGCCCTCCTGGCGGCCGCCGCGCTCGGCGCCGACGGGGCACGCGCGCGCGTGGCCGAGCAGAGCTTCGGCTGGCGCCAGCCGGTCGCCGTGCTGATCGCCTTCGCCTCGGCCGCGGGCCCGCTGCTCATCGCCGCGGGCTGGATGATCCGCGGCGCCGACAGCCCTCTGGAGCGGCGCGACCCGACCCAGGTTCCCGCATTCGTCGCCGAGGAGAGCGGCAGCCGCGACCAGGCCCGCACCCTCGTCCTCGACAGCGACTCCGGCGCCCACGTCGGCTACATGCTGGTCCGCGGCTCCGGCGCCCGCCTCGGCGACGCCGAGATCGCCGCGGCCGACGGCGAGAACAGCAGGCTCGACAAGGTCGTCGCCAACCTGGTCGCGGGCTCCGGCGCCGACCAGGCCGACCAGCTCGGCGGCTTCGCCGTGCGCTACGTCCTCGTCCACCAGGGCGCGCCGCGCGAGGTCACCCGCGTCCTGGACGCCACGCCCGGTCTGACCCGGCTCAGCCAGCAGGACGGCGGCGCACTGTGGCGCATCGACCAGGAGGTCGCGCGCGCCACCATCGTCCCGGCCTCCGGCTCCGGCACTCCCCAGCCCGTCGCCGCCGGGCCCGTCGACATCCACACCACGATCCCGGCCGGCGCCGGCGGACGCGTGCTGCGCCTCGCCGACTCCGCCTCCGACGGCTGGTCCGCCACGCTCGACGGCAAGCCGCTGACCCGCACCACGGTCGACGGCTGGGCCCAGGGCTTCGAACTCCCCAGCACCGGCGGCAACCTGGACGTCACCTACGACGACCCGGTCGGCCACACGGCCTGGCTGTGGGCCCAGGGCCTCCTCGCCGTCGTCCTCGTGGTGCTCGCCCTGCCCGGCCGGCGCCGCGACATCGACGACGACCTCCCCGACGAGCCGGCCGTCCCGGCCCAGGCCGTCGCCGGCGAGGGCCGCCGCGCCCGGCGCCTGCGCGCCCAGGCGGAGGCCGAGGCCGAAGAGGCCGCCGGACCAGAGGAGTTCCCGCCCCCGCAGCCGGAGCAGCCGCCGGCGCCCGTCCCCCAGCAGCAGAACTACGGGGAGTGGGACAACGCCGCCTACCAGGGCGGCGAGTACGCGGGCCACGGCGACCAGTACCAGAACGCCCAGTACCCGGCGGATGCCTACGGGCAGCAGTACCAGGCGGACCCGTACCAGGGCGGCCAGTACGACCCGTACGCCTACGGCGGCCAGGGCCAGCCCCCCTCGTACGACCCGCACGACCAGCAGGGCTACGACCAGGCCTACCAGCAGGGCTACGGCACGCCGTACGACCCGGCGCAGCAGCACCACCCCCACGGCACGGGCAGTGAGCGTCCCGACGGGAGCCAGCAGTGAACCGCACCACCCTGTCCCTGATCGCCGGCACGACCGCGCTCGCCGCCGTCACCGGCTTCGCCGCGCTGTCCGCCCCGGACGCCCCGGGCACGGACACCGCCGCCAAGGCGGCCGCCCAACTGCCCGTGGAGCGCACGAGCCTGCTGTGCCCCGCGCCCAGCACGTCCGACCTCGCCGAGACGGCCTACACCTCCTTCACGCCCGTCACCAAGGGCACCGGGAGCGGCGGCAAGGCCGAACTCCAGGCGGCCACCGAGCAGTCGGCCGACACCTCGGCCGACGGCAAGGACGAGGGCAAACGCAAGGACGACGGGAAGTCCGGCAAGGACAAGCCCGCACAACCCGTGCCGGCCCCCAAGGAGCCCGGCAAGCCGGTGACCGGCGACAGCTCCGGCGGTGACGCGCCCGCGCTGGTCGGTACCGCGGACGGCAGGTTCGCGCCCGGCTGGACCGTCCAGGAGACGACCGAGGTCGCCGCGGGGACCGGGCGCGGCCTGCAGGGCGTCAACTGCACCGCTCCGGACACCGACTTCTGGTTCCCCGGCGCCAGCACGGACGCCGACCGCACCGACTACGTCCACCTGACGAACCCCGACGACTCCGCCGCCGTGGTCGACATCGAGCTCTACGGCAAGGACGGCGCCCTGAAGTCCGCGGTGGGGGAGGGCATCACCATCCAGCCGCACTCCAGCGAGCCGGTCCTGCTGTCCACCCTCAGCGACGCGCGGCAGACCAACCTCACCGTGCACGTCAACGTCCGCAGCGGACGCGTCGGCGCCGCCGTGCAGGCCCTGGACGACAAGCTCGGCGGCGACTGGCTGGCCGCGTCCACGGACCCGTCGGGCAGCCTGGTCCTGCCCGGCATCCCCAAGGACGCCACCTCCGTACGCCTGGTCGCCTTCACCCCCGGCGACGCCGACGCGGACCTGAAGGTGCGGCTCGCCTCACCCTCCGGGCTGATCACCCCGGCCGGGCACGAGACGGTGCACGTCAAGGGCGGCATGACGACGGCCGTCGACCTGGGCGACGTCACCCGCGGCGAGGCCGGCTCCCTGGTGCTGACGCCGACGGACCGGTCCGTGCCGGTCGTGGCGGCCCTGCGGGTCGTACGCGGCAAGGGCGACAAGCAGGAGACGGCGTTCATCCCGGCCACCCGCCCCGTCGGCACGCGCGCGACGTCCGCGGGCAACAGCGGCAAGGGCAGCACCCTGTCCCTGACGGCGCCCGGCGCCGCTGCCACGGTCAAGGTCACCGCGTCGGCCGGCAGCGAGGGCGGCACACCGGTGTCGAAGACGTACACGATCAAGGCCGGCACGACCCAGGACATCGAGCCCCCGGCCCCGAGCGGCCTGAAGGGCACCTACGCGCTCACGGTCGAGCCGGTCTCCGGCGGCCCGGTCTACGGGGCCCGCACCCTGGCGGCCGGCGAGGACGGCGTCCCCGCCTTCACCGTGCAGACCCTGCCGGACGACCGGGGGACGGTGGCCGTGCCCGAGGCGGACGAGGACCTGTCGGTACTCCAGAAGTAGGTCTGCCGGCCGGCGCCGGCCTCAGCCCTGGTCCTCGCCGTACCGCGGATCCACCGTCTCGGGCGTCAGCCCGAGGAGCTCGGCGACCTGCTCCACGACGACCTCGTGCACCAGCGCCGCCCGCTCGTCGCGCCCCTTGGTGCGGATCTCGACCGGCCGCCGGTAGACGACCACACGCGCGGGGCGGCCCTCGCGCGCGCTGATCGTGCCGCCGAGCGGAACCGCCTCGTCGTTCCAGGCCTGGCCGGGCCCGTCGAGCCGCGGCACCTCGAGGACCAGGAAGTCGATGTCGGCGAGCTGCGGCCACCGCCGCTCCAGGCGCTCCACGGAGTCCTGCACCAGATCGGCGAACGCCTCCGCGCGGCTCGCGGCGAGCGGCACCTGCGGCGGTGCGATCGGGCCGCGCATGCCCCGTCCGTGGCGATCACGACGGCGGGGCCCGGGGGCGGCGGCACGGGGCGTTACGGGCTTGTCCATCACTGCTGAAGGGTAGTCCCCGCCGCGTCCCTGTGCCCGGCACCGCACGGCGGCACGGACGGGTTCCGGCCGCGCCGCGCGGCATGTCGTCACATGACCATTCAAGCCAAGGTTGGACTCAAATCCGTACCCCGTTGAGACCGGTGACCTCACGGCACTTGAGGGTTTTGTGACGACTCTTGACCGCTTGCGGGGTCGTTCGACACCTTGGACGTCGATGTCCTGGCAGGTCAGCAAGGTGTGCCCAAAGGGGTGTGTGGGGCGTTTCACAACACGACACGGGGGAGTGACCTGGTGGAGAGTCGTCGCGGCCCGCTCAAGAGTGCGGTACCGTCCAACGTCGTGAGCCCTGTACGTCGCTGTTCGCGCACCGCCTGCGGCCGTCCCGCCGTCGCGACGCTGACGTACGTCTACGCCGACTCGACCGCGGTCCTCGGCCCGCTCGCCACCTACGCCGAACCCCACTGCTACGACCTGTGCGCCGAGCACTCCGAGCGCCTCACCGCCCCGCGCGGCTGGGAGGTCGTCCGGCTCCTCGACGCTTCGGCCCCGGCCCGTCCCAGCGGTGACGACCTGGAAGCGCTTGCGAACGCCGTGCGTGAGGCGGCCCGTCCCCAGGAGCGGGCGGCCGGGGCCGGCGGTGGAGGCCGCGGGGCCGACCCGCGGGAGGTCGCGCGACGCGGGCACCTGCGGGTCCTGCGCTCGCCCGACAACTGACCGCACCCCCCGGTTTCTCCACACGCGCACCCATTGACGCGAGCTTGGCGCGGACATGACCATTCCGTTTTGAGGCAGCGAGAAATCGCTTTCGCATGACGGAATCCGGGGAGGCGCCCGTGTACGTCCAGGAACTGGAACCCGTCGCCGGCTCACTCGGCCTGTCCGCCCTGGTGGCGGCCCTGCCCCTCGTGATCGTCCTGGTCCTGCTCGGCGGCGTCCGCATGAAGGCGCACCTGGCAGGCCTGACAGGCCTCCTCGCCGCCGTCCTCGTCGCCCGGCTCGCCTACGGCATGCCGCTCGGGCAGACCCTCTCCAGCGGCGCCCAGGGAGCCGCCTTCGGTCTCTTCCCCATCCTGTGGATCGTCGTCAACGCCCTGTGGGTGTACCGGATGACCGTCCGCACCCGGCACTTCGACATCCTGCGCCGGTCCTTCGGGCGGCTGTCCGACGATCCGCGCATCCAGGCGCTCGTCATCGCCTTCTGCTTCGGGGCGCTGCTGGAGGCGCTCGCCGGCTTCGGGGCGCCCGTCGCGATCAGCGCGGTCATGCTCGTCGCCCTGGGCTTCGAACCGGTGCGCGCCGCCGTCGTCGCCCTGGTCGCCAACACCGCGCCCGTGGCCTTCGGTGCGATGGGCACGCCGGTCGTCACGCTCGCCTCGGTGACCGGGCTGCCGCTGGACTCCGTGGCGTCCGTGGTGGGCCGTCAGACACCGCTGCTGGCCCTCGTGGTGCCGCTCGTGCTGGTCTGGCTCGTGGACGGCCGACGTGGCCTGCGCGAGACCTGGGTGCCCGCCCTGGCGTGCGGAGTCGCCTTCGCCGTCGCCCAGTTCGCCGCCTCCAACTACGTCTCCGCCCAACTCGCCGACATCGGCGCCGCCCTGGCCGGCGCGGGCGCCCTGGTCGCCGTTCCACGCGCGCGCGTGCCCGCCGCCGAGTCCGTACGGGCCTCCGTGCTGACCGGCGCCCGCAGCGAGGAACTGGACGAGGAGGACCCGCCGCGCGAGGTCCTGCGCGCGTACGCCCCCTACGCGCTGATCGTCGTGATCTTCTCCGTCGCGCAGATCCCGGCCGTCAAGGACTGGCTCGCCAGGACCACCCAGACCTACGACTGGCCCTTCCTGAACGTCGTGGGACCCGACGGCGAATCGGTCGGCGGCAACGTCTTCAGCTGGCCCGTCGTGTCGACCGGCGGCACCCTCGTCCTGCTCGCCGGGGTCTGCACGGCCGTCGTCATCGGCGTCCACGCGCGCGTGGCGGTCAGGGAATGGCTCGCGACCGTCCACGAACTGCGCTTCGCGATCCTGACCGTGACGTCCGTCCTCGCACTCGCGTACGTCATGAACCTCTCCGGGCAGGCGGCGACCATCGGCCACTTCGTGGCGGCGGCCGGAGCCGGGCTCGCGTTCCTGTCACCCGTCCTCGGCTGGTTCGGCGTCGCCGTGACCGGCTCGGACACCTCCGCCAACGCCCTCTTCGGCGCCCTCCAGGTGACCGCCGCCCGCGAGTCGGGACTCTCGCCCGAGCTCCTGGCCGCCGCCAACAGCTCCGGCGGCGTCCTCGGCAAGATGATCTCCCCGCAGAACCTCACCATCGCCTGCGCCGCCGTCGGACTGGCGGGCCGCGAGGGCGACGTGCTGCGCAAGGTGCTGCCGTGGAGCCTGGGCCTGCTGCTGGTGATGTGCCTGATCGTGGTGGGCCAGAGCACCCAGGTCCTGGGCTGGATGCTGCCCTGACCTGAGGTTACGGCTGGGAGTCCTCTCGGCATCCGCCCAGCGCGCTGTCGGTGGGCGGGGGTAGTTTGGGCGGACCGACAGTACTTTTTCAGGAAGGTTGGCCGTGGCTGCTGATCTGTCGCAGGTCGTGAAGGCGTACGACGTACGCGGAGTCGTCCCCGACCAGTGGGACGAGTCCCTGGCCGAGCTCTTCGGGGCGGCCTTCGTACGGGTCACCGGCGCGAGCGCCATCGCGACGGGGCATGACATGCGGCCCTCCTCACCAGGCCTGTCGCGGGCCTTCGCGCGCGGGGCGGCCGCGCTGGGCGCGGACGTCACGGAGATCGGCCTCGCCTCGACGGACCAGCTGTACTACGCCTCGGGCGCGCTGAACCTGCCGGGCGCCATGTTCACCGCCTCCCACAACCCGGCGCAGTACAACGGCATCAAGATGTGCCGCTCGGGCGCCGCCCCGGTCGGCCAGGACACCGGCCTCGCGGAGATCCGCGAACTGGTCGAGCGCTGGAGCGAGTCGGGAGCCCCGGAGCCGGCCGCGCAGGCGGGCACGATCACCGGCCGTGACACGTTGTCGGACTACGCGGCACATCTGCGCTCCCTGGTCGACCTGACCTCCATCCGCCCCCTGAAGGTCGTCGTCGACGCGGGCAACGGCATGGGCGGGCACACGGTCCCCGAGGTCTTCGCCGGCCTGCCCCTGACGCTGGTCCCGATGTACTTCGAGCTCGACGGCACCTTCCCCAACCACGAGGCCAACCCCCTGGACCCCGCCAACCTCGTCGACCTGCAGAAGCGGGTCCGCGAGGAGGGCGCCGACCTGGGCCTCGCCTTCGACGGCGACGCCGACCGCTGCTTCGTGGTCGACGAGCGCGGCGAGCCGGTCTCCCCGTCGGCGATCACCGCCCTGGTCGCCTCCCGCGAACTGGCCCGGCACGGCGGCAGGGGCACGATCATCCACAACCTGATCACGTCCTGGTCGGTCCCCGAGGTCGTCGAGGAGAACGGCGGCAGCCCGGTCCGCACCCGCGTGGGCCACTCCTTCATCAAGGCCGAGATGGCCCGCACCGGCGCGATCTTCGGCGGCGAGCACTCCGCGCACTACTACTTCCGCGACTTCTGGAACGCCGACACGGGCATGCTGGCCGCCCTCCACGTCCTGGCGGCCCTGGGCGGCCAGGACGGCCCTCTCTCCTCCCTCGTGGCCGAGTACGACCGCTACGCGGGCTCCGGGGAGATCAACTCCACGGTCGCCGACCAGCAGGCCAGCCTCGCCGCGATCCGCTCCGCGTACGGCGCCCGCGAGGGCATCACCCTCGACGAGCTCGACGGGCTCACGGTCTCCTCCGCCGACTGGTGGTTCAACGTCCGCCCGTCCAACACGGAACCCCTGCTGCGCCTGAACGCGGAGGCGAGGGACGCCGAGACGATGGCCCGGGTCAGGGACGAGGTACTGGGGATCATCAGGGGCTGAGACCCCGCCCCCACCGGCGGTAACCTGACCAGGCACGACCCAAGCGCCCGCACCTCGAAGGAAACCCCTATGCCCCTGGAATCCGGCCTCCTCGAGATCCTCGCCTGCCCCGCCTGCCACTCCCCCCTCACGGAGCAGGACAGCGAACTGATCTGCACCGACACCAGCTGCGGCCTGGCCTACCCCGTCCGCGACGGCATCCCCGTCCTGCTGGTCGACGAGGCCCGCCGCCCCGCATGACCAGCGGGGGCTCAGGCACCCGCGTGACACTTCGGTGCACATAGCCCCCGGCACAGCGGGCACGATCCAGGACACCCTGACAACGGACCCCGGCGATGGGAAGCTGCCGCCCATGCTCGACGAATCGCTGCTCGACTCCCCGGAGGGCCTCGCCGAGGCCGACCACCGCGGCCTGCTCCGCGGCGCCGCAGAAGCCGGCGCCCGCGTCCGCACGGCCGCCCGCCACGCCGCCGAGGCGGGCGTGGGCGACCTCAAGCCGGACGGCCGCCCCCGCGCGGTGCTCATCGCCGGCCCGGGTGCCGCGGCCACCCATGCCGCCGACTTCATCGGCACGCTCGCCGGCGCCGGCAGTCCGGTCACCCGCCTCGCCCCCACCGGCGTCGCCCCCGCCGCGGGCGCCCTGCGCTGGGAACTGCCCGGCTGGGTCGGCTCCGTCGACCTCCTGCTGATCACCACCCCGGACGGCACCGAACCCGGCCTGTCCCTCCTCGCCGAGCAGGCCTACCGCCGGGGCTGCGCCGTCGTCGCCGTGGCCCCCGCCCGTACCCCGCTCGCCGACGCCGTCCAGGGCTCGCACGGCCTGTTCGTGCCCATGGCGACCGCCCCGTACGACCAGGACGAGCCCCTCGCCGCGTCCGCCCCCGGCGTCCTGTGGGCCCTGCTCACCCCGCTGCTCGCGCTCCTGGACCGCACGGGCGTGCTCGCCGCCCCGCCGGACGCCCTCGGCAAGGTCGCCGACCGCCTCGACCGCGTCGCCGAACGCTGCGGCCCGGCCATCGCCACGTACAGCAACGCCGCCAAGACCCTGGCCGCCGAACTCGCCGACGCGCTCCCGGTCGTCTGGACCGAGGGCACCTCGGCCGGCCCGGCCGGCCGCCGCTTCGCCGCCGCCCTCGCCGAACTGTCCGGCACCCCCGCGGTCGTCGCCGAACTCCCCGAGGCCCTCGCCGCCCACGGCGCCCTGCTCGCCGGCCCGCTGGCCGCCAGCGCCGACCCCGACGACTTCTTCCGCGACCGCGTCGAGGAACCGCCCGCCCTGCACGCGCGCGTGGTGCTGCTGCGCGACCGTCCCATCGGCGGCCTCACCGCCGCCCCCGGCGCCCGCGACCTCGCGCTCAGCCACGACACACCGATCAGCGAGCTGGAACCGGAGGAGGGCGGCGAACTGGAGACCCTCGCGGAACTGATCGCCATCACGGATTTCGCCGCCGTTTACCTGGCGCTCGCTTCGAGGGCCTGATCTTGCCTGGGACACCCTGACGCGCCCGCGCCCCGTACCACGCAGAGAGAACCCCATGGACCGCCTCGACAACACCATCCGCCCCTACGCCTGGGGTTCCCCGACCGCCATCCCGCAGCTGCTCGGCGTCGAACCGACCGGCGAGCCGCAGGCGGAGATGTGGATGGGCGCCCACCCGGGCGCACCCTCGCGCACCGGCCGGGGCACGCTCGTCGAGGTCGTCGACGCCGACCCCGAGAAGGAACTCGGGCCCGCCGCCGTCGCCAAGTTCGGCCCCCGGCTGCCGTTCCTCCTCAAGCTCCTCGCCGCGGGCGCCCCGCTCTCCCTCCAGGTCCACCCCGACCTCGCACAGGCGCAAGAGGGCTACGCGGACGAGGAGCGCCGCGGCATCCCCGTGGACGCCCCGCACCGCAACTACAAGGACGCCAACCACAAGCCCGAACTGATCTGCGCCCTCACCGAGTTCGACGGCCTGTGCGGCTTCCGCGACCCGCTGGAGGCCGCGGCCCTGCTCGACGACCTCGGAGTCGACTCCCTCAAGCCCTACGTCGACCTGCTGCACGCCCACCCCGAGGACGCCGCCCTGCGCGAGGTCCTCACGGCGATCCTCACCGCCGACCCCGACGAGATGTCCCGCACGGTCGCGGAGGCGGCGACCGCCTGCACCCGACTCGGCGGCGCCTATGCCGCCTACGCCGACATCGCCCACCACTACCCGGGCGACCCCGGCGTCATCGCCGCGATGCTGCTGAACCACGTCCGGCTCCAGCCCGGCGAGGCCCTCTACCTCGGGGCCGGCATCCCGCACGCCTACCTGAACGGCCTCGGCGTGGAGATCATGGCCAACTCCGACAACGTCCTGCGCTGCGGCCTGACCCCCAAGCACGTCGACGTCCCGGAACTCCTGCGCATCGTCCGCTTCCGCCCCAGCGACCCCGGCGTCCTGCGCCCCGAGGCCTCCCCGGACGGCGAGGAGGTCTACGAGACCCCCATCGACGAGTTCCGCCTCTCCCGCTACGTCCTCCCCGAGGCGGGCGCCGCCCATGACCTCACCCGCCCCACCCCGCAGATCCTGCTCTGCACGGCCGGCACGGTCCGCGCCGGCGAGCACGACCTGACGCCCGGCGCGTCCGTCTTCGTCCCGGCCGGCGAAAAGACCGAAGTGTCCGGAACGGGAACGCTTTTCCGGGCCACCGTCGTCGCCTGACCGTTTCGATGCCCCCCGTGCTGGTGACCTGAGACACCGCGGCCCGAACGGGCTGCAACAATGGCCCACCGTCAAGCACGGGCAAAGCCACGGGCGCCGCACACGGCGGCGTCCCGGCCCTGGAACGGCGTACGAAGGGACATCGCGAACACATGAGCGCGTCAGGCGGCACCAAGGCGATCGTGGCGGCACTGGCCGCGAACCTCGCGATCGCGGTAGCGAAGTTCGTGGCGTTCCTCTTCAGCAACTCGTCGTCGATGCTCGCCGAGTCCGTCCACTCGCTCGCCGACTCCGGCAACCAGGCGCTGCTCCTGGTCGGCGGCAAGAAGGCGAAGCGCGAGGCCACCCCGCAACACCCCTTCGGCTACGGCCGCGAGCGCTACATCTACGCCTTCCTCGTCTCCATCGTCCTCTTCTCCGTCGGTGGCATGTTCGCCCTCTACGAGGGCTACGAGAAGATCAAGCACCCGCACGAGCTGACGAACTGGTACTGGCCGGTCGGCGTCCTGGTCTTCGCGATCATCGCCGAGACCTTCTCCTTCCGCACGGCCATCAAGGAGTCCAACCTCCTGCGCGGCAAGCGCTCCTGGAAGGAGTTCGTCCGCCACGCCAAGGCCCCCGAGCTCCCGGTCGTCCTGCTGGAGGACCTCGGCGCCCTCGTCGGCCTGATCCTCGCCCTCGGCGGCGTCGGCCTCGCCCTGCTCACCGGCGACAGCGTCTGGGACGGCATCGGCACCCTCTGCATCGGCATCCTGCTCATCCTGATCGCCCTGGTCCTCGCGGCCGAGACCAAGTCGCTGCTGCTCGGCGAGTCGGCGGGCGTCGAGGAGACCCAGAAGATCGAGGCCGCCATCGTCGACGGCGACACGGTCACCCGCATCATCCACATGCGCACGCTCCACCTCGGCCCCGAGGAGCTCCTCGTCGCCGCCAAGATCGCCGTCCAGCACGACGACACGGCGACTGAGATCGCCGCCGCCATCGACGCCGCGGAGGCCCGCATCCGCGACGCCGTTCCGATCGCCCGCGTGATCTACCTCGAGCCGGACGTCTACAGCGAGAAGGAAGCCGCCAAGGGCCCCGACCCCGAGGCCTCCCCGGGCGGCCCGGTCCCCGACTCCACCGAGCACTGACCCCTTCTTCTCCGGCCCACGGGGCCCGCCGAACCACTCGGCGGGCCCCGTCCGGCTTCCGGGCCCTACCACCCGCCCCTCTCCGGCACCCTCGGCCGCCCACCCCGTCCTCCGATCCGTCACATGATCGGCTCGATGTGTTTCCCGGCGGACTGGGGATCGCACCCGCCCCCGGTGTAGCTTGGGACGGAGCCAGACGTCGCTGCTGATGGCGGTCGGGCGGTCCCACCGCGGACCGGCCGAGGGAGAGAGGGCCTCCGACGGACTGCGCTGCGCGTACGCGGGCATGCCTGTGTCCTCTTTCGGGCACCCCTGTGTCCGCCGCCGCGCAGACCAGCCGTACCCACCTCGACCCAACCCCCGAGGAGCAGCTCGCAATGACGACTGTCGACAACCGACAGGACTTCAAGGTCGCCGACCTCTCCCTGGCCGAGTTCGGCCGCAAGGAGATCACCCTCGCCGAGCACGAGATGCCGGGCCTGATGGCGATCCGCAGGGAGTACGCCGAGGCGCAGCCCCTGGCCGGCGCCCGTGTCACCGGCTCCCTGCACATGACCGTGCAGACCGCCGTGCTCATCGAGACCCTGGTCGCCCTCGGCGCGCAGGTCCGCTGGGCCTCCTGCAACATCTTCTCCACCCAGGACCACGCGGCCGCCGCCATCGCCGTCGGCCCGAACGGCACCGTGGACAACCCCCAGGGCGTCCCGGTCTTCGCCTGGAAGGGCGAGACCCTGGACGAGTACTGGTGGTGCACCGAGCAGGCCCTGACCTGGCCGGACAGCCCCACCGGCGGCCCCAACATGATCCTGGACGACGGCGGCGACGCCACCCTCCTCGTCCACAAGGGCGTCGAGTACGAGAAGGACGGCAAGGTCCCCTCGCCCGACACCGCCGAGTCCGACGAGCACCGCGTCATCCTCGAGCTGCTGAACCGCACCATCACGGACGGTTCGCAGAAGTGGACCCAGCTGGCCTCGGAGATCCGCGGCGTCACCGAGGAGACCACGACCGGCGTCCACCGCCTGTACGAGATGCAGCGCGACGGCGTCCTCCTCTTCCCGGCGATCAACGTCAACGACGCCGTCACCAAGTCGAAGTTCGACAACAAGTACGGCTGCCGCCACTCGCTCATCGACGGCATCAACCGCGCCACCGACGTCCTCATCGGCGGCAAGACCGCGGTCGTCTTCGGTTACGGCGACGTGGGCAAGGGCTGCGCGGAGTCCCTGCGCGGACAGGGCGCCCGCGTGATCGTCACCGAGATCGACCCGATCTGCGCCCTCCAGGCCGCGATGGACGGCTTCCAGGTCACGACCCTCGACGAGGTCGTCGACAAGGCCGACATCTTCATCACCACGACCGGCAACAAGGACATCATCATGGCCTCGGACATGGCCAAGATGAAGCACCAGGCCATCGTCGGCAACATCGGCCACTTCGACAACGAGATCGACATGGCCGGCCTGGCCCAGATCCCCGGCATCGTCAAGGACGAGGTCAAGCCGCAGGTTCACACCTGGACGTTCCCCGACGGCAAGGTGCTCATCGTCCTGTCCGAGGGTCGCCTGCTGAACCTGGGCAACGCCACCGGCCACCCGTCGTTCGTGATGTCCAACTCTTTCGCGGACCAGACCCTGGCCCAGATCGAGCTGTTCACCAAGCCCGACGAGTACCCGACCGGCGTCTACGTGCTGCCCAAGCACCTCGACGAGAAGGTCGCCGCCCTCCACCTGGACGCGCTCGGCGTGAAGCTCACCAAGCTGCGCCCGGAGCAGGCCGAGTACATCGGCGTGCAGGTCGACGGCCCGTTCAAGCCGGACCACTACCGCTACTGAGCCGACCAGCACCGCTGCCGGTCAGATCTCCGAGGCAGGCCCCCGCACCCCCGTGCCGGGGGCCTGCCCCGTTCGACCGACCAGCGACCGGCCCAGCCCGTCAGGACCCAGGACCCCCATGCCCCGCGGCCGATATTCGCTCCACGATCCGCACGATCACACCCCCCTCGCGGAAGAACACTTCCAGTGCGCCCCCGGCCCCTCCGGCTGGCGCTACGTCTCCCAGCTGACCACCCCCTCGGGCGATCACCACGGCTCCGTCGACCTCACCCTCGACGAACTCGGCCGCCCCCTCCGCCTCGAACTCCACGCCGCCGCCTGGCAGGTCCGCGGCGCCGCCCTCGACGGCGTCACCTGGGTCCGCACCGACCCCACCGGGACCGAGGCCACCGAAGGCAATGTGCGCGCCCACGCCTTCACCGGCACGTCCCCGGCATTCCTCGTCGCCACCACCCGTCTCCTGCGCCTCACCCCCTCCGCAGCCGCCACCCGCGTACGCCTCGTCGCCTTCACGGACCCGGTCCTCGCCCCGCGCACCGTCGACCAGTCCTGGGCCTTGCTGAAAAGCGAAGCACACGCCACTGACAACGGCCCCCTGACCGTGGACGAATACCAGGTCACAGCCCTGGACACAGGCGAGCAGCACACCGTGCACATCGCCGGGGACGTGGTGCTCGCGGCCCCCGGCATCGAGCTCGAAGACCTGGAATCACCGCCGTCGGTGTTCACCTGAGCAGGCAACCGCGCTGGGGCCGGCCGGCCCCGCCCTCCACTACGCCGGCGGCACGAACCCGGTGCCGGGCCGCTCACCCGCCGAAACCCCCGGCGACTCCCCAGGCCGGCCCTGGTCGGACGGCTCGGACACCACCCCGGGCGCCCCGCCCGGCGGCTCGTGGGCAGCCGGGGCACCGCCCACCGCCTGAGTCTCGGCCGTAGGGACCGGGCCGTTCGTCACCGGAGCCGCGGCCGACGCGGCCGCCTGGGCCGCATCGCTCCCGAAAGCTCGCCTGGCTTCCCGCGCCTGCCGTTCCTGCACGACCGCCGCCAGATACGCCGCCGGCGGCACACCTTGCGGCACCGGAGCCCCCGTACGCTCCGCCAGATCCGACGCCAACCGCTCCGCCATCGACCAGCCCACCTGCGGATCCAGCTGCTGCATGCGCGTCAGGTACTGCCGGACGGCGAGCCACAACCCGTCCGGCACCGCGGACAGATCGAGCCCCGAGAACCGTCCCGCCAGCCAGGGCGGAGGAGGCGGCACAAATCCAGTCCGCGTGACCGGGATCCGCTCCCGCACGACGAGCGTCCCCGCGAACACATCCCCCAGCCGCCGCCCACGCGCCGACACGAACGAGGCGATACAGGCGACGACCCCGAAAGTCATGAGGATCTCGATCACGCCGATCAGGCCCCTCACCAGCGCATGCCGGAACCGGATCGGACCTCCGTCGTCCCGCACCACACGCAGCCCGCACGCCATCTTCCCGAGCGACCGCCCGTGACTGAGCGTCTCCACCGCGATCGGCCCGCCCACCAGTACGAGCACGAACGTCGCGATCGACAGCGCCGTCTGCGCCGCCTCGTCGAGGGAGGCCGTGGAGACGACCAGCGCGATGGTCACCGCGACGTAGACCGCCATGGCCGCCACCAGATCGAGCAACACGGCCAGCGCCCTGCTGGGCAGCCTCGCGGGGCGCAGCTCCAACGCCACAGCCTCGCCCGTCACCAGCTCACTCACGCACGCCGTCCTTCCCCTGCCCTGCCCCCGACAGGGCCAGTCTGCCAAGCTGAGGGCGCATCGCACCGTAGTACGACAAGCTGATCCACGACGAGCCTCCGACGACCAGCCGAGGAGCAGGCACACCGATGGACCTCGACGTCTTCGTCTCCGCCCACCGAGCGGAATGGGATCGCCTCGAAGCCCTGCTCCGCCGCCAGCGCCGACTCAACGGCGCCGAAGCCGACGAACTCGTCACCCTCTACCAGCGCACCGCGACGCACCTCTCCCTGATCCAGTCCAGCGCCCCCGACCCGCAGCTGACCGGCCGGCTCAGCCAACTCGTGGCACGCGCGCGCCATGCCGTGACAGGCACCCGACGCGCCTCCTGGAGAGACGTCACGCGCTTCCTCGCCCACGGCTTCCCCGCCGCCGTCTACAAGTCACGGCACTGGTGGGTGCCCACCGCGCTCCTTTCCACAGCCGTGGCGGCTCTCCTGGGCTGGTGGATCGGCACCCACCCCGCTGTACAGGGCTCGATCGCGGCTCCCGGCGAACTGCGCGAGCTCACCCGCCCCGGCGGCCAGTACGAGACGTACTACTCCAGCCACCCGGCCGCCAGCTTCGCCGCCCAGGTCTGGACGAACAACGCCTGGGCCGCCGCCCTGTGCCTCATCCTGGGGGTCTTCCTCGGACTCCCGGTCCTCTGGATCCTCTTCCAGAACATGCTCAACCTCGGCATCGGCGTGGGCCTGATGTCCTCGGCCGGTCGCCTCGACACGTTCCTCGGCCTGATCCTCCCGCACGGCCTCCTCGAACTGACCGCCGTCTTCGTAGCAGCCGGCACCGGCCTGCGTCTGGGCTGGACCCTCATCGACCCCGGCCCCCGGACGAGGCGCACGGCTCTCGCCGAAGAGGGCCGCGCCGCCATAGGCATGGCCATCGGCCTCGCCCTCGTCCTCTTCATCTCCGGCGCCATCGAAGGCTTCGTCACCCCGTCCGGCCTCCCCACCTGGGCCCGCATCAGCATCGGGGTCGCCGCCGAAGCGGCCTTCCTGGCCTACGTCTACGTCCTGGGCGGCCGGTCCGCCCGTGCGGGAGAGACCGGTGACGTCGAGGCAGCGGAACGCAGCGCGACCGTCCCCACAGCCGCCTGATCACCCCCGCGACCGCCGGATGTGCGACCACCGCCGTTCAACTGCTAGTGTCCTCTTCGCCCCACAGGAGCCGTTGACACGGCGAGTGTGTGGAGGTAGATTTGAACAGTTGTCTGGAGATGGGCTCTAGTCCCGGACCAGCGAGAGTGATCATCTATCTGCTTCTTGAAACTCTGATTTCAATGAAGCCTCTCCCGATGAATCGGAAATGAGCGGCCGGTCAGTCCGGCTCGAAACTTCTGATAAAGTCGGAACCGCCGGAAAGGGAAACGCGGAAGCGGGAACCTGGAAAGCACCGAGGAAATCGGATCGGAAAGATCTGATAGAGTCGGAAACGCAAG